>JBEKPF010000089.1:0-24554 GCA_049521035.1 Occallatibacter sp.
AAGGGCCAAGCCGTGGCGATTTCTCCGAAGTCGATCGCAGAAGTTGGCGGTGGTCTATATGCATATCCGCCAAATTCGCACCGTCGGGTACTTATCCGGGGACTTCGCGCGGGGATCCTTGAGTCGCGCGCAGGAATCGAAGAGAGCCGGCAGTGCAGCCCTGAAATCATTCGCGCCGGAATACTCGGACACTGGACCACCGGGCAGGAGCCATGGTCGGAACTTTCCAATCTTCCCCTAAGGGCGATCGAAGACGCACTTTTACTCAACATTCCGAAAATCCTCGAAAAGCTTGGATTCGTGTCCTTCCTGAAGTCACCGGAGAAGCACAATGACTGATGCCGAAAAGTTCGATTGGGTGTGGAGGCGCGTGCTCCCAAAGCGAGCACCGCGCAGGCACAAAGAAGCGCTTACACAATTGCGCGCGTGGCTTGAAACCCACGGGGGCAAGATCGCTTCTGCTCTTCTATCCGACTTCACCGGATCATGGACGGCGGAAGAGATGGATGAACTCCTTCAGTCATTGATGGAAGAATTCTCGTCCGGTCAAAAGCCCAGCCTGTTGGCCGGTTTGCTTCGCGCAGTTGTTCAGCGCTGGCTGGACTCGAACGGAATCGACCTTCCGCTTCCCGACGTGGTCAGGTCTACAAAACAGGCGAAGCACCCCCGCCGTGGCGGGCTGGTTCCGGCACTTCGTGAGCACAAGCTTTTGCGTCAAGCGTTATATGCAGCCAATCGTGCTGCATCTTCGAGCGCCGCCTGCCGTGTCCCTGATCCCCTCGCACTCGGAGTAGTCTCGGCGATCGTAAATTTCCGCTGCCTCCACCCTGACTCCATTTTTTCGATCATCGAGGCATGCTCCTTCCCTCGAGAGTCCTTCTTTCTCGTTGAAAGCGAAATCGCAATGTGGCAAAGCCTTCCAATCAACGGAGTGCCGAATGCGGAAGGAAGAGTGGTAGTGCTCGATCACTTCACAGCGCTTATGCTGATGCGGGTGAGTCCCACAGAGGCGAAAGGATTGCTGGACAGCGCCGAGGGGGCTGGAGGAAGTCACGCGAAGAGTCGCGACGCCCTGCTGCGGGAACTCACAGAGCGCATCCATCGCTGCCTGGTGCGGGCGACTCCCACTCACAAACATATGACGATCCAGCATATGATCGCCACATGTGAAATCGCAGCAGACCGATTCCTGCCGCGGTGCATCATCTCATACCTTGCTCGCAAGTTTGTCTCGGCTTCGACATCGCCAGAAGTAATCGCCCGCATCGAGCCAACGACCGTGTTGCTGACGGTGGCGCCCAGCGCCCATCGAAGGCAGCCTGCGAGCTCTCTTAAGAAATTCATGCCGAAGGCCCTGCCGGAGACGGATGAGGGACCGGAATTTGTTGCCATGCCGACCTGGGCGATCGAGTTCTTCAAGAACATTGGTGGGACAAACCTGCGTACGATCCGGGCCGAGCTGACTCGGCTGTCGACGCAATCGGATATTCCTCCTGTTGGCAGATATCTCGCAGAGTTTGGACTCCTTCTGGCCGAGCCGCGCGGCAACAAGACGTTGGATGCGGGGACGCTCCATATCTACTTGGACCTTCTGTTCCGGCACGTCGTATCCCTTTTTGAGGAAGGCGACCCAGCCGAGATTGGGAAGGAAGGAGCAGACGATCTGTATGAGGAGATCTGGAACGATTTCGTCCAATCTTCATCGGGGCAATCCCGGTCGTCGCAGAGCAGGTTCGCGATTCTGCTGATCGGATTCCACCGCTTCCTGATTGACAACTACCAGGCAAAGGAACTCGAAGACTTCCGTCCGGCGATCGCCGGCGCGCGAGAGATTTACGCGAACATCGTCTCCCTGGAAGAGTTCGCCGAATTGACGAGTGCGATCGCGAATTCATCATCATTCCATGCACCCAAACCATCTGCTTGGTCACGTAGCCTGCTATGCAGCCTGCCCCTCGCAATGTTCTTTTCATGGAACTCGTCCCGTCCACTCGCCAGGAGAGATAAAACGAACGTCGGGTCGGGATCCATTTGGCAGCAATCCGTGATGCTCGAACCAGGCAGTCAAACTGATCGTTGCGTGTTAATCGTCAGATCGCAGATGATTCGTTTATCGGTGTCCCTGATTTGCCTGATCAACGACGGCTCCTCTAGAACGCTGAGCAAATTCGCTCTGGGACCGCGTTTTCTGTGCGATATGTGTGCTCGATTCGAACTCCTTCGTTAGCACACTGTTTGCACAGTTGCAGACTCACGACATTGCCCAACTCGCAAGCAGACAGTTTGAGCAAGCTGATGCCGGATCAGCCCCCTATCGGGAGCAGGCAATCTGTCAGTAGCTGATCTTGGGAGCAGAGGTCGAGGGTTCGAATCCCTCCGCCCAGACCAACACAGATAGATATTCAAAGCGATATTGGGGATCTTGGCCGCACATCTGCTCGATTCCGCGACGCTGATGTAGTCGATTCTGTATCTTTCACCTCCTCCGAGTTTTTCCAATGGAATTCCCTGACTCAATTCTCTGAGATTGATTCCCAAAATATTCAGAATGAACACCTACCAAATCGACCAACGTGTTTCACTAGGAGAATGGGCGAAAACGTTGTCCAAATTCGCGATATTGAGCATTTCCATTGGCAACTTTCAGAATCCGAATGCCCCATTTCGTTCTCCAGTAATGGAGGTGGAATTTCGTTGGCCGCAGCGGTCGAACTCGCCTTAATCGCTGCACATCGGCGAGACAACCCCAGTGAGCCTCACGCAAAGATTCGAGTTGCGAGAAACTCGATATGGGCGCTTGTGAAGGAGTCCCGGTGGCCATTGCGGTCTGGATGCGCGAACTTGCGGGACGGTGACTCAACAGTTCTCGTTCTTCCAACCGCCGCCGATGACCCTTGGTGGACACAACGCATCAGCACGCTATTAGCCGATCTCACCGCAAACGGGTTTCCTTCGCACCTTGCGCGGAGCCTCACCGGGGCAGTCATTGAGATGGTTGATAACGTTTGGCTCCATAGCGAAGCACCCCATCCAGGGCTTCTCGCTTATCAGATTCGTCGACGGAAACTCGCGTTTAGCGTGATCGATGCGGGGGTAGGGATGCTCGCGAGCCTCAAGAAGAACTCGTCACTCCGATACCTTTCGAGTTCAATGGAAGCGATTGGGAAAGCAGTTGAGCCGGGCGTTTCGCGTTTCGAAAACGGCGGTGGTATGGGCTTTCCATCGCTTTTTCATGCCCTGGCCTCCCTCTGGGGAACCGCACGAATTCGGAGCGGCGAGGCCGCGCTCATGCTCGACCATACCGGCGAAGAGCGATCAAAGGAGAGCGTCTATCTCCCCCCACTGCCGGGTGTACATGTTTCGGTGCGCTGTGCCCTCGATCCACCCTCACACTTCCGCCAATAATCCTCTTTTCCAGGATGCTCTTGACAATTCTCACCATCTTCACTGATACTGGTGAACATGATGAAAGTCGTTAAGGGATGGGGGCGGTTATGACACGCATCGCAGTTCGCGCGGTGACGGGCCGGGAGATTCTTGCAGGAAAATCCGATGGCATGAGGGACTTCCCGAAGTTCCTCGACACAGTCGAGCAGACGCCTCCCGGAGACACTGTCGTCCTCGATTGGGATGGCATCGAAATCGCGACTGCCAGCTATTTTGGTGCAACTCTCGTTGCGCTCCTCCGGATGGCGATGGCAGGAGAGTTAGACCGCTATTTCATCGTCACGAACCTCAATAAAACGTGCCTCGATGAATTGAAGCTGGTTCTGGAATTTCTGGGACTTGTCGTGCTCTTGGGTGACTGGAAGGGCGGACACATTCGAAATGTGCTGGTACTAGGAACACTGGAGTCGCCGTACGTCACAACGCTTGAGGCGGTACAGAAGCTCGTGTGCGCATCGGCGACTGAATTGCATCAGGGGAAGCATGGGGGAGCAGTCATTGGCAAAACAGGATGGATCAATCGTCTGTCGAACTTGCACCGCCTACGGCTTATCAGAAAGGAACGGGTGGGGCGAGAATACAAATTCCATGCATTGAGCTAGGAGAATGAAACATGGGCGTTGATTGGATTCGCAGAAGTGAGGAAGGGTACAAGCACCAACTCCAGGAGGCGGCTCATCGGCACCTGAAGCCGACGCCGCTCTTCGATTCCGACGGTGAGGCTACGGTGACGTATCCGTGCCATTGGCTTTACGAGGATCGTACCTTCCCCGTCGGGACGCGACTCACGATCTTCCAGCGCGGCGAAAAGGCGCGCATCGCGGTCATGGAAGGAAGCGAGGCCATAGCGGAGGTTCGCGGCGAAGCCGCGCGCGATATTCACGAACTCTTTCGGTCGCATCCTGAGATGCAGAATTGCCTCGCTGTGTGCATCTCCGATGTCCATCAGTCAACGGAACCTTTCTACGTGCAACGTGTCGGTCCCAAGAAGAAGGGGAGGAGGATTATTCAGTGATTCTGCGAGCGCTCGGTCCGACTTCATGTTCTGAGCTTGGTGCGCCGATGGGTTTGGGCTGCCAGCGCTGCGAACTGCTTGAAATATGCGGTGGAACCACCGACTTTGACTGCTACGCGAGTTGCTGTGGGAAGCCATCAACCTGCACGCTAGCCTGTCCACGCGCTCACGGATTCAGTGCAACAATACAGGACGCTGGAGGCATGAAAATGAAGGGTCACTATGCGATCGGACAGCGGCTTGAAAGCCTCCCCGCATACATCCCCCATATTCATCACGGTTCCTGCAGGTCAGGCCCGCTGTCTTCCAGCTTCGTCGCCCTCACGACATTCGATGTGTCGGCTCCGAGTGCGGACGAACGATTCGATAGCCCGAGCCATCTTCGTCAGTATTTCGGTTTGTCGGACGATACACGAATACTGCTGCTTTCCGTTGCCAAGGATAACCGTCTCGAACACCACTGGCGGTACAGCGAGTCGCAACGGCTGCCCCAATATCTCGCAGCTTTAGGAATCTCCCACGTAACCGCCCCGAATTTTTCGTTTGCCCTGAACGAGCCGCGCCCCGAACATCTCGTAAATCGAAGCAGGTCGCTCCACGAAGCAGAGCGGCTCGCGGGTGCCGGCTTGAGTGTCATTCCGCACATAAATGCTTTCAACCAAAGAGATTGGAACTGCTGGCGGGATTTCCTTCGCGACCACCCCGACCTCTCAATGGTCTGCCAAGAGTTTCAAACGGGCCTCTCGAGTGGAAAGCGCGCACGGTGGCATGTGTATCAGATGCGGAACATTGAGCAGACTCTTGGCCGGGGATTGCAACTCATCGCGGCAGGCGGCAGGCGGCATTTGCCACTGTTGATTGAGCTTTCCGCTGTTACCGTGATAGACGCAAACCCTTTCATCAGGACGCTTATGCGAAGAAGGCTCGTCAACGGGAAATGGCAGAAACACAGAACCCCGGAGGGAGAGCCCCTCGATCAATTAATGGAGGACAATATCGCAGCGTATACCAAGTATGTTGAGGCGCGGATTATGTCCCTCAAGGAATTCCCCAGCATTGGGATTGATGCGATACCCGTGAAGCAAGAACCCTTGTCCATCTCTGATCTCCAACTTTCCTTGTGGCCATCGCTGCGCGCCAGCGCCTAACGTTCTCGCGGAGCTACGTACTTAGGCCTGCATTCTGCGAAGGCACATGTCACGAACAATAGGAAAAACGGCGATTGTAGGCATGAAATTCCACAAATAAAGGGCGGGAGGGTGGATCGGTGGGTCTCGTAAAGCGGATGTGGATGGAAGAGCAGGAGCGGCTCTATCACAAATCAGATGATAATGCGGTCTGCCCGGAATGTTTTGATGATCCAGGGATCAAATCGTTCATCGAAGACAATCTCGAATGCGAAACGTGCTCAGTATGTGGGCGCACTTCGGAAGAGCCGATAGCTGCGACCGCCGATAGGGTATCGGAGTTCTTCTTGGAGAAGGTCGGCCAGCATTGGGAGGACGCTAACGATAGCGCCCCATATTGCTCAGCGGAAGGCGGATTCCTTGTCACGACTTGGTCAATGTACGAGATTGTTTTCGATGAACTGCCCGATATCGGCCCATTTGAAACGTTGGAATGGTTATATAACCACCTAAGAGACGATGTTGTATGGTGCGAGCGTGATTGGCAAATTCTGAAGCCTGGGCAGGCTCTAGCGGCTGGTTGGGGCAAGTTCTCAGAGGCCGTTAAGCACGTGACACGCTTCCTCTTTTTCACATCTAAACGCGATCCGTACGAATCGGGCGAGCCCTTTGAAGTGCGTCCAGACGAGATGCTCGATGCACTTGGCAGGGCTATTCGTAAATGCAGACTGGTGCGCAGGATACCGGCTGGCACACATCTATTCAGAGTGCGGGGGCACAAAAGGGGCAAACGTTATTCAACTCCAGAACAACTCGGACCGCCACCCCGGCGGGATGCAGTATCCGCTGGCCGAATGAATGCTCCTGGCATCGTTGTTATGTATGGCGCGCTCGATGAAGATACAGCTTTCACTGAAGCAACTGGAGAATTCAGGTTCTATTCTGTAGCAGAATTCGAACTTCTGGAAGACATCCTTGTAGTAGATTTGAGCCGCATTCCACAGGTTCCGAGTATTTTTGAAGACAAGCCTCGTGAGTCAATTATTTTTTTGCGCGATTTCAAGGGAGACGTTTCGCGGCCAATTAGGCCCGACCAAAAGATCCACGTTGAATACACCCCGACGCAGGTCGTATCAGAGTTCCTGCGTCACCGCTTCCGCACCTCTTCCGGGAAATCGGTATCGGGTGTGTTCTATGAGAGTTCAAAAGTGAAGCATGGCACCAATGCCGCGTTGTTCTTTGAATCGGAGCAGGTTGAGGGTGTGCTAAACGATCGCATCAATCCGAAAAAGCCTGCGTTGAGAATGTTAAGTGTGAAGGAAAGACGCCCCGTTCCCTAAATGGAGCCATGAACTTGTTGCGCGTGGTGAACAGGTAAAGTGCATCTTCAATCAGACGCCTAGCAGGTCAACGCAACGCAGCGGTTCGTCAGCGGTCAAGTTTTCGATAGCTGTGCGGGCGCGCCCGGCCAGTTGGAGCGGCTTCAAATTGCCGGCGAATCTGCCATGCGCGATTCTATCCAGCCCGGCTCCCACAAGGGGAGATGCGGCGCGCAACGTAGATCGAAGCGCAACAGCCTGGGTCTTCCCGGCATGTAGGATGAGATTCCTCTGCCGGTATAGGCGTGCAAACGTGTCATGAATATAGTCACGAATAGCAAACATTGATTCGCGAGGGGAACCGAGTAGTTCACGCATTCGGTCCACAGCGGCGCGATCGGACCAATTCGGCAGTACAGGAAATGAGCCGTCGAGAATCGACTCTGCGACGAGTGCGGCCTTCTCCTTGTTGGCTCCAAGCGCCTTCAGGCGGTCTGCAAGTTCGCCCCCGAGTTCAATGACCGTGTATGCCAGATCGGTCAGTTCCGCGCGAGGAAATGAGCAGGCAACAATTGTTGCCAAGCGTTCCGCAGGGTCGGCTCGTTTGGAGAGCGGTTCGCTCAAAAGCGATTCAATTGCCGCCCAGCCTCCCGCGATAGCAGCAGTTGCAGTTCCGCTCTGGAGTGGAGCAAGGAGCTCGATCGCCGGATCGATATAGGGGTCCGGTTCGGATTCGAGCCATATGCGGTTTTCACGATGCATCGCTCCGATCTTGATGCCGCGCAGGCGTCGCTCAATGGAATATGACTGCCTTTTGCCTTTCACCCAAGCGACGGGAAACGGCTGGACGCTCTTGCGCAAACTGAGGAGCACCCGCGCCGCAAACATTTCGACCCGGTCGGCGGCAAACTGCACGGCGGATTCGGGCTCTCGGGCAGGCAAGGCGAGCAGTAATCCACCTTGCTGTCGCCGCCCTTCGGGATCGACAGAGCCATTCTCTTTGAGCCATTCGCTCACGCGCGTGGCGTCAATCCAACTTTCCGGAGGCAGCAAGCCCGAAGGAGGTTGAAGTGGCGTGGGAAACGGGATGAGAACCGAGAACATGGTCTCCTCCCGGTTTGCCAGTGCCGCCACTTCCGCCACTACATCGGCAAGCGATGTTTCAGTATCGCGCGGGTTTCTGGCGCGCCAAGTCCACCAGCGATGCAAATAATCGGAGTGAAACCCTATATCCAACAAATGTGAGGCGATAGCGCGAGAAGCCCGTTCGTGGGCGGGCTGGTTCGTTGCGATGGCCCGCGACCACCGTTCAAGGTACACCGGGAGGCTATGTTCGACAGTTTCTTTGATCGCTTCGTATTCCAGTCCGTGGAAGGGGAGATCATTTCGAGGCTCACCGTTAAAATGTAGCAATCCCGCGAGTGTTTCTCTTTCCTGAGGCGTTCCCATACCTTGATCGTCCCGGAGAAGCCGAAGTGCAGTGACCACTGCGCCCTTGATCGTCTTATCTGATAGATGCCCTTGGCTTTGTGCTTCGCTTGCCTCCAATACCTCTCGCAATGCCAGGATGGTCCCGGCTCCCCACAGGGAACGGTTCCAGTGCGTTTTCGAACTGAAATAATCGAGCAAGCGGGCGCAAATCAATTGCTCGTATCCGTTGACAAGCGAGATCATTTCACCGATTATAAGAGCAGGACATTTGTCCGACCTATAAACGGGGCACGTCCTTTCAACTCCTTCTTCGGATCGACGCGAAAGCACAAGCCCCTTTTCCACCAGAGGGCACCTGCAGGTGCCCTCTTTCACTTGTCCAATTCTGCCTTTTGTGGCCAAGCTGCTTAGATAATTAAGCTCTAAGTTCCATCATGTTTCAAAAAGCCGTTAGACCTGCAATGGGAGCAGATGCTTCGTTTTGCGAGATTCGTCATTTGCGTCCTCTGGCACATCACTGGCACACCGACTTCAAGGATTTCGGCATACTAATGGTGGTTCGCTGAATTCCCTACATGATGGCCAGTCAGCATCCACAACCTTGAAATCGTGGGTTGAGGGACCGCAGCAGGCTTTTCGGTCATCTGTCCGACATGGCGACTAGAACGAAGCCGCTGGCGCGGCGGACACTGCCTTGGCGTGCAGCCGCGAGCGGCGGTGGCTACGGTATGGCTTTATGACCAACTCACGCTTGCAGGCAGCCCACGAAATCGCTCATTCCTGAGAGACCTATCTGCATTCCCGCCTTATCCCGCCCGGCTCCTCCAGCCTCTTTGCTCTATTCATTCAGGTCAATTGCCGCCGCCAACTCCATAGCAGCGCCCACCACTGCCACCGCCTTCCTTCTAGTCCCCTTATCGAAAATGCCCTGGGGCTACAACCTCGGCTGAAGGGCTTGGCTGCGAGGACGCGCCCCGAGGCATTTCCGATCAAGGCTAACGACTATTCGTCCATGTGGTTGTTGACCTCTGCCGTGACAGCTTGCAGGCGTCAGTAAGTATCCACTGGCAGAGCCGGTGGCTTTACGGTTGCTGGCCCCTCAAAGGGGCCTTTTCGCAACCGTCCGAAGCAAAAGCAAAAACAAAAGCAAAAGCCTCGTACTGCTGTCTTCGCTACCACAGCACTGGCGATTTGAGAGAGGACATACTCCGTAATTCTCAAAGTTCTACTGCCACCCCGGCAAAGCCGGGGGATCTCCATTTTGGATTAGAATCATAGAGTTACAGCATATTTCGCCGCACATTGAAGAGCCGTAAGTCCTTCAAAGAGCATAGAAGCGCCGCATTGGTACCTTTGTTTGTACCTTCGACTTCGCCGCGCGCCTCTTGGACAAGTCACCTCTCGGAATCCCATGAGCTAAAAACTGTGCGTGGTTCAGAAATGATGCCCGGATGACTTCGAGATGATTAGCCGCCTACCTCGATGGCGATGAGGCGTCTAACCATGAGCAAAAGGGCAGGTCGCCCCTAATTGACCTGAATAGTTTGCAGGTACCGGATTAAATTGCTGATTCTTATTTGTTTGAGATCGGGGTGGGCCTTGTCCAGCTTGCTCAGGATCGGCCCCCACACCGGCATGTCCGCCGAGCCGTGCGACGGAATCGCAGTGCCATACTGCAGCACCGACTGCTCGGACAAGTGTTCTTTGTTAATCGACGCCACATGACTCTATCGACGAGCGGTAAATTGCCAATGCGCTGGACCGGGAACGGGAAGGGGGCCGGTCGTCAGAAAGATGCAGGGCGGATCGGAGAAATCGTGCGGGGCGGCCACGAGGTAATGACCCTATTTCGGTGCCAGTTTTTAGTCTCTAGTAAGTCTCCAGAGCGAGAACCCGACTGCGGACGATATGCTTGAACCCGTATGAACATTGAAGTTTATGCCATACACGGACGCATTCTCACCTTCTGCATCGGCAAGTAGGTGTAAGGTGCATATTATCATTGACTTACATCGACATCTTGGGTCAATTCTTCCGCGCATTTAGGCTTCTTATCGTTGACGATCTGCCTCTTTGCAAATGCCTGGTACGGCGCCTGTTTCATTGGTGCTTCCTCTCAAGAGGGTTGCCAAGAACCATCATTCGGCTTCTGACCGATCGATCAGGAAGAACAATCGGAGATGTTGAATGCGGACTGCACCGGATCTCCGAGCTGCGTTTCGCCCCAGTACCGTGTTCGCACGGCCAGGTAACATAGGGCTTTTACGGCCGGTCTCCTAAACGGCAACAAGTGCGGACATCTACGCCCGTACTTGCTGCCGTATCGATTTCATAATCACGCAAACACGATAGCAGTCCTCGGGCGCTTGCAAACTATTCTCTCTCCGGCTTGGATGCTTGCCGAGCATCGCTGCTTTGCGTTGGGTGGTAACTGGCCGGATGGTTTCCCGGTTTTGCCGGGCGATCATCGTCATCGTCGTCGGAGTGCGCCTTTCTGAGCGATAGAGGAAGCGGCTTGTTGTGCATCATGCCCTTCCAGAGAATGCGGTTGTAGACGAGCGGATCGACGCGATCGGAATCGGAAAAGTCCAGCCCCCGGGTGACGCGGGCCCAATAGACAGCGTCGTGTGTTGATTTCGGAACCTTCATGCCTACCGGCGCACTGGGAAGCGGCAGTTGCGTAGCGTAGAGGTAAGCCGATGGCGTAGCGGTAAACTGCCAAGGTTGCGGGGCTGTGGTGAAGATGTCGGTCATGGGGTGACCTAGAGCATCGTTCAGGTTCAAGTATTGCTTCAGTCCCAGGACTTCTTCCATCGTGCGGATGAAGTCAACCGTGTTGTAGTGCGTGGAGATGACCGCTCCTTGCTTGACGTAGGCGCCTGTTACGAACGCGATGGTGCGGTGAGAATCCACGTGATCGGCGCCATCCTGCGCATCGTCTTCGACGACAAAGATCAACGTGTTCTGTGCATAGATGCTGTTGGCAATCTTTTGGACAATCAGTCCTACGGCATAGTCGTTATCGGCCTGCATTAACTCCGGGGTGTTGACCATGTCAAGGGCGGTGCCGAAACTTCCGGTGTGATCGTGCATGAGCCGGACGAGACTAAGCGCGGGCAGTCCGCCGCTGGCGTAGTTCGCATCGAACTCGCGCTCCCACTCTTTGTAGCGATAGTAATCAGGGTAGTTGTTGTCGAAACCGCGGTAATAGGGGTCAGTGAAGGGGGCCAGCACCGCATTGCTGGAAGTGGCGACCACGGTATTCGACGAAGCGGGGTAATGCACCTCGGGAATCAAGCAGCCCGGCTGGTTGTAACAGGTAGTGTCGATGAAGAATCCGTAGTTGCGCACGCTGAGACCGGCCCGCAACGCGGCGTTCCAGATGTAGCCGGTGTTGATTTCGTTGTTGGGTCCATCGGGAGAGCTTACCGCGGTTTGGCCGGGCAGTATATCCGGATCGTTCGGCGTTAAGGGATCGGCGGCAATGCGCTCGGCCAGAGTGGGAAGCGCCGTATTCACGCTCCGATTCAGCCCCTCTGAATCCAGGCTGAGAGCGCGGAACCCGTAAACAACCGGAAACTGATGCTCGACCACGTCAGGACTCTGCGCCGATGTGCTCCAAAGCCATCCGTCGTAGCTGACTTCGGACGTGGCATAGAAATGATCGAGCGTAACGAACGTACGCGCCAGACTATGCTCGTTGGGAGTAATGGACTGGCCCCACTGCACCAGGCTTGGATCCTGTTCGCCGATGGGCATGCCGTTGGCGTCGGTCAGATCGCCGAGCACCTGATCGTAGGTTCGATTCTCCTTGAGAATATAGATCACATGTTTGACCCCGCTGCTGACAGCGGCCATGATCTGCGCGTCGCTATTGCTTTCTGTTGAGGAGAAACGGTTGTTAGTCGCCACCTGTGCCGTCAATTCCGGCAGTCGTCCGGCGCTCGGAATCGGGAAGCTCTGCAGCCCGGCTTTCGTCCGCTGCGGGTTGTATTGATTCATCGGAAAGCAATTCGGCTGAAAACTCGTCGGCCCGTAGCCATAACACCAATCAGGATTCGGTCCGGTGGGAGATTTGGCATTCGCCACGTACATCCATCCGGTGCGGCCCACGCTGACGGAGTTGGGATACCAGCCGGTCGGAATCAGACCGGCAACGCTATCGCCGGAGTTTGTTCCAGTTAGTTGAATGACGGCAACGTCGTTGAAATTTCCATTGGTCACATAGAGCTCGGTCTCGTCGTTTGAAAGGGTAAGACTGTTTGTGTTCGACCCGGCATAGATTGGGTTCGCGTTCGCGGAGTCGGGATTGGAGGAATAGAACGAGGAGGGGAACAGCCCCGCGGGAGCGATGACCGGAATGGTCTCAATGACCGTATTCACGGTCTGGTAATGGGTTGGATCGGGATTGATGTCGATGACATCGACGGTGTCGGATTGATCTTCGGCGACATACAAGAGCGTCTGCGCTTTGTTCATGATCATCTTGTTGGGCTGGCCCTTCACGGCGATTCGCGTCGATACTGCGTAGGGCCCATTCCGTCCGGTCGAGGTCATCATCTGGCTTAACGGCACGACATCGATTTCGCGATCGCGAATGCTCGACACGTAAGCCACCGCGTTGGGCTCGCTGCCGGCGATCGCCACCCAGAACGGATACTCGCCACCCGGTGTTCCCGACGCCGCCGATACCAGGCTTTTGCCCGGGCGCAGATCCAGGTTCGCCGTGGCCGCAATGTTGCTCGTGCCTCCCGTCGAGACATTCTGAAAAGCCCAGTTTCCATATCCCCCGGTGAGGACCGAGATCGAATCGTTGTAGTAGTTCGCCACCACCATGGTCTGCCCGGTATTCGAGAGGGCGATGCCTGCCGCGCAGGGGTACACCGCAACCTGCGCATTGACGGGCACCGAACTGATGGGCGGCACCACGTCGAGACCGATTCCGAGGGAGTGGCCCAGCCAGAACGGCGCTGCCGGGCTCTGCGGCGTTTGATCGGGCTTGCCCAGGTTCGGCGTGTTATTCAGGTCCAAATACCAAAGCCGTGCGGCGGCATTGTACGAATAAACAAACACCATGTCCGCGCTGCAACTCGGCATGTAAAAATGCGCAGCCGTACCGTTGCTGGTCGGATCCCATGCGATTCCGAAATACGTCACGGGCACTGGCAACACTTGCTTTTTGATCGGAGCGCCGCTGGAAATGTCGTAAACAAAGACATATTCGTTGGAATCCGGCCCGTAGAACGAAGTGAGCGAGTTGCTGCTGTCGTTGAATACCCGGTTGTAGCCAGTGGTCATCACCAGCATTGTGTTGCCATCGGGGCTGATCGCGGTTGTCGCGGCATGGGTCGCCAGCCACGCCGGATTGTCGGCGAGATCAGGATTGAGTTGCTGCACCTGCGCGCCGGCCGGCGCCAGGGGCGTGATCGTTTGATCCATATTCGGAATCAACTGCGACCATGGAGCCACATCGTCCACCGTGATGCTCACGAACCCCGTGGCATTTCCCGCGGAAGTCGACGCGGTAACTGTATAGGTCTCCGTCGCCGTCACGCCAGTGGGAGTTCCGCTGATCGTGCCCGAACCGCTGTCAAGACTCAATCCCACTGGAAGCGGGGGAGCCACTCTGTAGCTCGCTGTCACGCCATTGCTCACCGCCAGCGGGGTAATGGCCTCGCCCGCGGTGTAGACAACCGTGCTGGGCGAATAGGTCAGCGTCGGGCTCGCAGCGTCGGCATCGATCGTGATCGCGAGCTGCGCCGTGGCGCCCCCAAAGGCGTTGCTGGCCGTGACAGTGTAACTGGTGGCGGCCATTGCCGCTTTTGGCGTGCCGCTGATGACGCCGCTCGATGTATTAAGCGTGAGGCCCGTTGTGCTGAACGCGGGGCCCGACGAAGGCGTTGGAGCGATCGAGTAGAGTGTCGGTTCGCCCCCTGTGTAGCTCGGCAGATTCACCAGGATGGGTGTTCCCGCGGTGTAGGTTGGCGCAGCATTGCTGTATGTGAGATTCGCTGGCGCGCCGTTTACCACGGTAATGCTTAAGGTGGTGCTGGCATTTCCCCCTGCGTTGTAGGCAGTGACCGTGTAGTTGGTCTGCGTCGTGGCCACGCTTGGCGTCCCGCTGATCACGCCTGAGGCGCTGTTCAGGCTCAAACCCCATGGCAGCGTAGGGACCACGCTGTAGGAGGCGACAGCACCACCGGTACTGGTGGGAGCGTTCGCAGCGATGGCCACTCCGATGTTATAGGTCGCCGGATTGGTGGCGTAGGCCAAGTTCGCCGGGGCTGCGGGATTTACCGAGATGGAAACTGTTGCGGTCACGCTTCCGGCTGCGTTGGACGCCGTAATTGTGTAATTCGCCGCGGCGCTTACCTTCGTCGGCGTTCCACTAATAACGCCCGTGCTGCTGCTCAGGCTCAGACCCGCAGGCAGAGTTGGACTCACGCTGTATGAGGTCACCGTTCCGCCGCTTGCCGTCGGGGTATCTGCGGTGATGGCCGTTCCTACCGTGTACGTCGCCGTTGGCGTGGCATAGCTAAAGCCCGAAGGAGGCAGTTGCGAGGAATTCGAGTTGCTGCCGCCGTTACATCCACACAGTAAAAAACCAAAGGCCAGCAAAAGTCCATACGTCCAACGGAACGATTGCATGAAGAACTCCTGCAAGAATTTTGACTCATTGCCTGGCAATGGAATTCCGGGCAGGAAACATATCGGCTACCGGCCTGTTCCTTTTTAGGTTGCTCTTCCATTTTGGAGCTCCACGGGTAACCAGCAACGCCGGGTGTGCCAATGAGCCAGAAACATGTGACGCGAAGTTCTAATAGCGAACTTTCGAAGTCGACACAAAGCCGCTTTATCAAGAATCTCCGCTAAGTGCCCGCTGCGTGGGAATTTGGGTCGCGATCGGAGTCACGCCTTCATTCGAGATCTGCGTCGAAGGCTAAACTCCAAAATCGTTTATGCCGATGAAGCGAGTACGACCCAATGTTGCTCTTCGCGCGGAACGACCGGGCAATGTTGTTTCTTTCCAAATCGTGAAAGGGGCCTATGAGCAACATCTCGCGCTATTTGTTTCTTCTCATCGTGGGAAATGTCTTATGCATGTCAGGGTGCTCCGGCGGGAACACCGCGCCTGCGGTTCTGCCTCCATCGACTTATACGGTCGTTGCGATCTCCGATATTCACTTCAATCCCCTGGCCAATCCGGCCCTTTTCACCTCGCTCAATGCCCAGCCCGCCAGTCAGTGGAAGAGCATTTTTGATAACGATCAGTCCACAAACCCTGCGTCCCCTGCGGCGTTTGGCGCCGACACAAACTACCCCGCCCTGGTCCTCGCCCTTGCCGCACTCAAGCAGAATCTTGGATCGAGTCCCGTGGTTCTGTTTTCCGGCGACATGCTCGGCCACGATCTCCCCGAGTGGTTTTGCGCTCTGTATTCAACCCCGCCTATCTCCATCAAGAACCCCCCGCTAACTTGTCAGCTGAATGCGGCCGGCACGGTCGCCATGCAAAGTTTCCTGGATAAGACGATGGCCTTCGTCTCCATGGAGATCAGGGCCAACGTGGGGAATGTGCCAGTGATCTTCGTGCCGGGCAACATCGACACCTACAGCATGTACGGCACCGGTCCAGATACCAGTTTCCTTTCCGACAACGCGAGCACCTACTACACGCAGCTTCTGAACTCGAGCGTAGACCAAACGTCGTTTCAGAGCACATTCACGGCCCTCGGATCGTATTCCGCGCAGATTTTGAATTCGAAAGTGCTGGTAATCGCCCTCGATAGCAACCCGTTCGCGCAGTCACCCTACCTGCCGCCGCTCGATCCTTACGCCGAACTCACGTGGCTCGATTCCCAGCTTTCCGCTGCACAAACGGCCGGACAAAAAGTGTGGCTCATCATGCATGTGCCCCCCGGCACCAACACCACAGAAACGGCACAATATGCGGCAAAGAATGCTGCTCCCAGTCCGGGGGTTGACGACGAAGCTGCGATGATGTGGCAAGCGCAATACCAGGCCGAATTCATGCTGATCCTCGAAAAGTACCCGGGGCTGATCGCTATGGGCATCACCGGTCACACCCACATGGATGAATTCCGGGTCCTGCCCACTGGGGATGTTTTCTTAGGAATTCCCGGCATCAGCCCGGTCTTCGGCAATAACCCGGCGTTCAAGATCTTCACTATTGCACAAGCCTCGCAGATGCCGATGGACTATCAGACGATCAGCTACAATCTGGCCGCTTCGCCTGCGCCGACGCAATTCAGCAGCCTTTACACGTTTTCGACTGCTTATGGCGCCACTCCCGGCACCACGCTCGAATCCTCCTTGCAGCAACTCTACCCGCAGCTCACGCCGACCGCGGCCGCAACCGCCACGTTCATCAACTACTACGATGCCGGCAACCCCACATCCTTTCCTTACCCCACGGGTTCCGGAACCTACATCCAGATTCCCTGGAACATGGCCAACACCGCGAACTGGGCGCTTTATAGCTGCGGTTTCAGCCAGATGGACGAGTCGGACTACGTCGATTGTGTGAACTCGTACTGAGGCCGCTAATACTCGTGCAGGGGCGCGGCGCCTCATTGAAACCGGCGGACAAAGATGGCGCGGTAGGTAATTGGAACCGGGGGACGACGCCGGTGAAACTGGGAATGCTTTGGCCGCCATGAAAGGATAAAGGGATGGCTTCTGTTGCCCGGCCACTGTGTCTTGCCGCCGTGATTACATTGGGACGCGCCGAGGTGCACGGAGCATGGCCAAATCGCCCCGACGATGAATACACTTTGTGCATTGAGCAAACAGCCCAATCACGCCCCTCATGGTGCTACACCTGCCCACAAGTCCCGCGTGTCTTTATCTGTGATATGCGCCCGATCCGCTGACGATGAGGCGGCCCCTTTATGCCATGTAGCGCCCGTCCAGCCTAAAACTGAATACTGCTCCTCGCCAGATGCGAACCCCGTCACGAAACGCAAGAAATTCTAATAGTAAAGCTGCGAAGTATTGTCGCTTCGGGCCGCAACTTCAAGTCTCCAGTGAGTCTCCAGAAAGAGAAAACAGCTTCGAATGACTCACGCAAACCACCGGGACTATTTCGGTTAACTCGATCTCCCGACGTGTTCTCACGTTCTGCATCGGCAAGTAAGTATAAGCTATTTATTATAAATAGTTTACATGAACTCTAGCGAACCACAAAATCCTGCCCCGTCTATCGATACTGATCCGCCGAGTCAAGAATTGACCGCACTCGATTGCACTGGTAATCGAACGAGACGATCAGGTGTACGAGAAGGCAACATACAGCCCCTAGTGGCCCAGGGCGTCGCATTTTGGCGTTCATGTAGGCTACTTATCTCCAAGTTGATGCGATTCAGCCGACTCGTTTTCTCGAGCAGCGGCGACGTTCATCCTCAGCTTGCCGAACGTCGGCGAGGAACCTCTTCATGTCACTTGGCTGCAAGGCGCCGCCCATCTGTTCTATTTCAACGACCGGCAGACTTTCAGTGAGCTCTTGGATGAATCGCTTGTAGACGGAAGCTGAGCGTTGGAGCGCAAATCGAGGCAGTTCGAAGTAGAAACTAATGGCGGCCGCTTCGCGCGTCTCTGGCGAATCCGACCCCTTGCACCAAGTCGCGTAGAGACAAATGGCTCTAAGCAGATTTGGAGAGTCTTGAGTTGCTACGTCGGGATAGGCACTGTAGTGACGCTCGAGGCGGAGAATCAGCTCAATCCATAGTCTCCCGACAGATTCTGCAGATTGGATAACCGTGCGCAAATCTGGGAATAGATCGAGGGCCCTCGCACGCCACGTGCTCACGGTCGCCTCCAAGAACGTTGTTGCCTAAGGTCACGTCTCATTTCCGGGAAAAACCTGTTCCTTCAATTATGACTTGGAACTCGCAGCAACGCGGCGATGGAGAGGCATTGCTCTTGTGATTCCGGGCCGTGTCACCGCCTGCTCGGAAGTTACGATCTACTTGTTCTCAGCAGCATCCGGTTCCCTCAGGGGCTGAAGCCCGCTTTCCGTTGGGGCTGCTGATGTGCGGGCTGAAGCCCGTACCCTTCAACTCGGCTCGAACCGGGCGAGTCACGGGCCACCCTTCCCCTACTCGATTTCCGGCCAGATCGGGCGGCTCTCAGGGCGAAGATTCGGCATAGGGAAGGGTTGGCAACCATTCAGGGGTGATGGACCTAATGATCTTAAGCACCCTTACGAGAATTGATCTCACTATTCTCGCAAGGCCCGCATTGGATCGACGGAAGCGGCGCGGAAGGCGGGGAAGCCAGAGGCCGCAAGAGCTAAGGCAAAGATGGCAATCGCCGTCAGCGTCATGACTAGTGGGTCGAAGGGGCTGACGTGGAAGAGGAAGGAACGCAGCAGTTTGGACGCAGCGGCGGCGCCGGCAAGCCCAAGAACAGAACCGATCGCCGCCAGCTTGATGCCCGAGACGAGGATGAGTCGGACGATAGCCGAACGCTGCGAACCGAGGGCCATACGTAGTCCCATCTCATGCACCCGCGAAGCTACCGAAAAGGCGACCACACTGTAAATACCGAGCAGGGCCATCAGTACGGCGGCCAGCGCGAAACTGGAGATTACCACTGTATTGAAGCGACGCCCCGACTCGCTCTGTGACACCACTTGCTCCATGGTTTGCACCTCGGTGAGGGGCAATTGCGGGTCGATGGAGCGGATCACGGCGCCTATGGAGTTCTCGATCTGCTCAGGCGGCAGCATCGAGCGCACAACAATGTGCCCACTGTTGCCCCAGACGTCATCGAGAGAGAAGGGACCGCCAAGATCCTTGTCCACTTGGGCCGTGGGCTGATAGAACTCTGCCGCCGCATCGGTGTCGGGCCCATAGACTTTCACATCAGCTAGCTCGCCCACAACGGTCATCCATGGCGCCGCCGACTTTGAGTTGCCGATGTGCATGCGCTTCCCTATAGGGTTCTGGTTCGGCCAATAGTGCTGTGCGAACTCATGATTGACTAGGACAACGAGCTGGCTGTTTGCGTTGTCGCTTTCAGTCAGGTATCGTCCGCGCAGTAGCGGAATGCTCATGGCATTGAAAAAGTTGCCGATCACCTCAGAGTGCGCGCCTGTGGTCCGGCCGGACCCGCTCGGGTCCACATAGCCCTCCGCGACAAAGCCCTCGCAACATTCGCCGCCGGTCGGGAGTGCGCTCACCAGGCCCACAGATTGAACGCCCGGTAGGCGGCTCAGCCGCAGAAGCACTTGGTCGTTAAAAGCATTGACCCGCGCCTGCGTCGGGTATCCATCATGTGGCAGCGCAAAAGCGGCTGTAGTTACATGGTCAGGCTGGAAGCCGAGCTCCGCATTGCTCATATTTAGGTAGCTGCGCAGAAGCAGCCCTGAGGCGCACAGCAGGATCAGTGCGATCGCGATCTCCGTCACCACCAGCGCCGAGCGCAAAGGTGCGTGGGCGCCACTTGCCATGCCGCGGTGTGCGCCCTCTTTCAATGCATCGTTTACGTTGGTGCGCACAGCCGCCAAGCCCGGTGCCAGGCCGCACAGCACGCCGGTTAGCAGCGCCAGGAGAAGCGCGAAGCCCGCCACTTGCGAGTTCACGGCGATATGGCTGGTCAGCGGCAGATCGGTCGGCAAAAAGTCTTTTCCCACTGCGAGGCCGGCCCCGGCGACGCCAATGCCGAGAACGCCTCCAGTCAAGCTGATGACTAAACTCTCGATAATCGTCTGGCTCAGCAGCGTGCGTGTCGGTGCACCCAGAGCCATGCGCACGGCCATCTCCCGCTGCCGGCGAATGGCCCTCACCAGAAACAGTCCGGACAGGTTGGCGCAGGCTACGAGCAGCACCACAACGACGGCGAGGAAAAGCATATGCAGCAGCGGACGAGCCTGCCCTACCGTGATCTCACGCAACGGATAAACGACCGGCCGAATGTGAATGGTCGAAAGGTCAGCCGGATAGCTTTGCATAATCCTTGCTGCTACCCGCTGAGCGTAGTCTTGTGCCTGGGCAACAGTGTCCCCGGGCTTGAGTCGCCCAACCATCAAAAAATTCCAGTTCGCCTCCTGCTCCGGCGAAAGTTCCCCTACGCTGAAGCTCATGGGAATCCAGAGTTCGCAGTGGTTGAGACCGGCGTTAAGGGGAAACTCAAAGTTCTTTGGCATGACCCCGATTACGATATACGGCGTTCGATTGAGATCGAATGTTGTTCCAATCACGTCGGGATTAGCGTTGAACCGGCTCTTCCAGATGGTGTAGCTCAGCACTGCTACACGGGCTTTCTGGTGATCTTCTTGCTCTGTGAACACGCGGCCCAGAAGCGGAGAAACGCCGAGCACCGAGAACATGGAGGGAGTCATTCGCGCCGCAAAGATCCGGCCTGGTTGGCCCACTCCGGAAAGCTCGTAATCTTCGAGATTGAAGCCCCCGAGGCTTTGAAACGGGCGCACTTCGCGCTGGTAAGTCACAACTTCTGGCGCGGTCACCCATCCCGGATCCCCGTTCTCGCCCATGTGTCCTCCGTTCACCTGGTCGCCCAGGGTAACGAGTCGGCCGGCGTCAGGAAAAGGCAGCGGGCGCAAAAGCAGGGCATTAAGAATGGAGAAAACGGCGGTCGTGGCGCCTATCCCAAAGGCCAGCATCACAACCGCCGTCGTCGTAAACGCAGGCGACCTACGCAAGTTGCGGGACGTGTGTAGGAACTCTCTTAGACAAGTCTGCATCGCTTGACCCCGTTTACCAGTGAGACGGGGTGCGGATGAGTTCGTTGCGTCGTGGCCATGTTTTCGCAGGGGATAGTTTTTCGATCTCGGGCGGTTGACGGGCATTCCGTCACTTACCCAGTTTTCAGCTTTCCCAGCGTCCCTGGCGAGCTTAAGAATCGGGATCGTGTACGTGTGGGCAACCATCCAATCGGAACCCGCAATTCAGCGACGTTGACGGTCACCAAGTCTCAGATTCTTGCCATTTGCCTCGACCGCCTTCTTCCCAGCGCAAATCATGCCAGTGGTCTTTCCAGAATCCCACAAGACGTGTTGCTCCGCTCCGGTGATCGACCACCAACGCTCGAATGCCGCCCTTACCTGTTTTGAGCGTTGTTACGACTCCGAGGGGGTTCAATTTCAATAAGAGGACTTCGCTTCCCCAATCACGATCCGTGTCGACGAGCACCCACGCCACACGCGTTCTCGCGATAGCCACCACTTGCCCATCCTGCGACGGAACCGGTCTCTGAGCGTGAAACCAGTCCGGTACAAGTGGGCCGAAGAGGTTAGGAAAGAAGGGAAGGTTCACTTCCGAATCGATCCTGCCAGAGTAGTCGAGCAAGACAGCCTTCTGATCAGTTCTTTCACCAGCCACGGAAAGCAGACGCTTCTCTGTCGGTATATCAATTGGCACCGATGCATCGTTGAACGGGATTGTCAGCGAGCCTTCGGCGTGAACGTGGCCTTGATCGACGCTCACGCCGCGATAACAGGCGATGCCGCAGCCGCCCGGAATCCAGAGTCTATGAAGGCCATCTGCCGAGATAGGTTCACGGCCAGCGCCGCCAAATCCAGAGACTCCAAGGTCGTCATCGGCAATCAACTCGCCATCCACGCTCCAACGTTGGAGATGGAGGTTAGCCGCTGAAGCGTTAGAAGCTGCGTCGCGCTTCTCAGGTACATATCGCCAAAGCACGAGTGAATCGTCTGCCGAAAAGCCACCAAGAAACGGGGCTCGATACCCCGGCTCAAGCTTCATGCCGTGAAAGGTATGCCACTCCGAGGAATACTGGCGATGTAATTCTCGGGACCTCAGATCAATTACCTGAACGGTCAATTTGTCCGTTGAAATAACAGTCGCCAACCAGGTTCCATCGCTGCTGATGGCCTCTTCACAGTTCCAAGAGGTGCCAACGGTTGTGTGAATTGTTTTGCTTGGCATCCCTGGAAATGCCAATCGCGTCTCCAGGTCGCCGTCCTTGATAGTGCTCGTCGTCAAAGTGCCATCTACGCCAAAAGCTGCGCAGACGACGCGGGACGAGGTTTGAGCGCAGCACGACGTGATGCAACCGAAGATGACGGTAACGGTCCAGATCGGGCGAAGGAGCCTCACGCCCGAAGAATATCTATCGCGATTTCAATGCGCAACTCCACTTAAGTTCGTAGTCGGGAAGCGTCCGTTCTGATCGCGGGTGTGTTACGGCCGACCGGTCCGACTGCAGGAGTAGGCTCATTGCCACCGCAGTGGAGGCGGTCGGAATGAGTAAAAGAGCGCGCAAGAACCCCGCAAAGCCAAAGCGACCGAAGGCGAAACTTGGCCTTCCTGATCTGGATCACAGCAAATCGGCTGTCCTGGACAGCCTTCGCTCACGCGAGTCGAAGCGCGGATATCGCCACGCGATCGATGAGTTCATTCAGTGGTATTGCTCTGAACCTCGTCTGTCGTTTAGCAAGGTAGTCGTCACCCGCTATCGGATCTTCCTCGAGAATCGAAATCTCGCCGCCGGCACGATCAATGGACGGCTCGCCGCGGTGCGACGCTTGGCATACGAGGCGGCGGACGCTGGCCTGCTCAGCCCTGAGCTCGCCGCCGGAGTGCGGCGCGTAAAAGGTGTCAAAAAGTTAGGAGTCCGGCTCGGGAACTGGCTCACGGCCGAGGAAGCTCGTCAGTTCTTGCAGTCCCCCCCGGCAGACACTCTCAAAGGGAAGCGTGATCGCGCCATTCTTGCCGTATTGCTTGGCTGCGGACTGCGGCGCCGTGAATTGGCTGATCTTGAGTTCACGCATTTGCAGCAACGCGAGGACCATTGGGCAATTGTTGATCTCATCGGCAAAGGCGGCCATATTCGGACGGTTCCTGTGCCGGAGTGGGTCAAGGCGACCATAGATCTGTGGGCAACAGCGGCCGGGGTTTCGACTGGACGTTTATTCCGATGTGTCTGCCGGGCGGGCAAAACCTGGGGCGATATGGTTTCGGAACGCGTCGTATGGCATGTCGTAAAGCAGTATGCGCAGGCCGTGGGTCTCGCTCAGGTGGCACCTCACGATTTGAGGCGCTCTTGCGCTAAACTCTGCCATGCGTGCGGCGGAGAACTGGAGCAAATCCAATTCTTACTCGGACATGTTTCCGTCCAAACGACCGAACGGTACCTGGGGTGCAAGCAGCGAATTCGCGGAGCTGTAAACGACAACATCGGCATCGAACCACAGCTAGGATCCGCGGGTTAGGAGCGCATAGCCGACATCCATGTAAGTCTTTGTCAAGGAAAAAGCACGAGATGTGTGGGCGCGCTCAGGAGAGCGCGCGATCGGTCTGATCAGGGTGCATCGTAGCGCAAATGTGCCTCTCGGCTGGTGGTTCCTGCCCATGCAGAACCGGACATCCATTTGCTGTCTAAGGCTCCGCGGAGCCCGCACAGAAGATTGAGTTTGTGTTCGCTGCCAGTCCTGAAACAATTCGGAGAGAGCCTCCGGAGTTTGACCTCCTTCGCTCAGTCGGCTAACGGCAGGACCTGGCAGCCTGCGCATCGAAGAATCCTGATGTTTTTGTTCTTTCCTTAATTGGAAAGGTTTTTCACGCTGCCGCTGTACATTTGAACTTCTCGGCAGGCACGAATTCCTGCTTCCTGCGTTCCACCGCGAGCATGTAGCTGAGCATCTTCCTGGCTACGGCAAGTGTGGCGCGGTTGGGATTTCCTTTTTGCAGTTCTCTCTCGCGAACCATCGCCAGCTCATGGCACTCCCTGGGAGCCAGTTTCGCTGCTTCGATCAGCACTCTCTGGATATGTTTGTTGCGCTGTTTGGAAAGCGGCATGCGCATCACCTTGTCGGCTGAACTTCGCTCATCTCCGCACAGACCGCAGTAACTGATGGCCTGCTTGATCGACCGGAAGCGGGTGAAGTCGCCGATCTCCAGTGCCCAGGTCAGCGCGGTGATCGGACCCACTCCAGGAATGGTCCTCAGCCGCTTCAGTCGCTCTGCAAGGAGTGGATCACGTTCCAGTGAACTGACCAGAGCATAATCGAGCTTCTGCGCGCGCACGATGTGTTCGCGGCTGAGCTTCAGCAGCGGCCGGATACTCTGGTTGACCTCTTCGTTGGTCGACATCAGATCGGCGAAGTAGCCCACCTTGTGCAGCCGGCGCTTGTTGTAGCTGACCCCAGTCTCCATCAGAAGCCCGGATACCCGGTTCTTCATCTGCACCGTCTGCCTGACCAGCAGGTTCCGG
>JBEKPF010000090.1:0-23277 GCA_049521035.1 Occallatibacter sp.
AGAATGGAAGTTGCCGCACTGTGCGGCGATTCGCCCTCCTGGCGTCCCCAACCCCATGGCCTCTTTGGCCGAACCAAAAGAAGGAAAAGCTCCCCTGTGACCCAGACGATACGCAATATCGCCATCATTGCCCATGTCGACCACGGCAAGACAACTCTCGTAGACGCCATGCTGCGCCAGTCCGGCACTTTCCGCGCCAACGAGCAGGTGGCCGAGCGGGTGATGGACTCGAACGAACTGGAGCGGGAGCGCGGCATCACCATCCTGGCCAAGAACACGGCCATCGTCTTTGAAGGTGGCAAAATTAACATCGTCGATACGCCGGGCCACGCCGATTTCGGAGGCGAAGTTGAACGCGCCTTGAAGATGGTGGATGGCGTGATGCTGCTGGTGGACGCAGCCGAAGGCCCGCTGCCGCAGACACGCTATGTGCTGGCCAAGGCGCTTGAGGCCAAGCTTCTGCCCATCGTGGTGATCAATAAGATTGATCGCCCCGATGCCCGTCCACAAGAGGTTCTGAACGAAATTTACGACCTTTTTATCGACCTGGATGCGGATGAATCTCAGCTTGATTTCCCGGTGCTCTACACGGTAGCCAAGGCCGGCACCGCGACTACCGATCCGGCCAAGCCAGGCGTGGATCTGCAGCCGCTGTTTGAATCGATCGTCGCCACCATTCCCCCGGCCACCGGCAATGCCGAAGGCACATTGCAGATTCTGGTCACCAATCTTGACTACTCTGAATACTTCGGCCGCATCGCTATTTGCCGCGTCTTCCAGGGCACGCTGCACGCCGGCGACGACGTGACGATCTCCAAGCGTGACGGCTCGCTACAGAAGACGCGCATCACCAAGCTCTTCACCTTCAGCGGCCTCAAGCGCATCGAGACCACGGAAACCACCATGGGCGACATTGTGGCCGTGGCTGGCGTGGAAGGCATCACCATCGGCGAGACCATCACCAGTGTTGAGAACCCTGACCCGCTACCGCTGATTGTGATCGACGAGCCAACCATCGCGATTCAGTTCAGCGTGAACAACTCGCCCTTTGCAGGGCGCGAAGGCCAATACGTCACCAGCCGCAACCTGCGCGAACGCCTCGAAAAAGAGTTACTGACCAACGTCTCGATCCGTGTGGAAGATACCGGCTCACCGGACAGCTTCAAGGTGCTGGGCCGCGGTGAGTTGCAACTTGCAATTTTGATTGAAATGATGCGCCGCGAGAGCTTCGAGTTGATGGCAGGGCGGCCGGAAATTGTTACGAAGACAGTGGACGGTGTGCGCATGGAGCCGGTGGAACATCTCACCGTCGACGTGCCCGAAGCGCACACCGGCGTCGTGATCGAAAAACTGGGCCCGCGCAAAGGCGAGATGACCAAGATGCACAATCACGGATCAGGCCGCGTCCGCATGGAGTTTCGCGTTCCCAGCCGCGGACTCATTGGCCTCCGTAGCGAGATGCTCACCGAGACCCGCGGGACCATCGTCATGAACGCCCTCTTCGACGGCTACATTCCCTATCAAGGTGAAATTCCGCAGAGGCCCACGGGCGCGCTCATCGCCGATCGCCAGGGAATTACCACCACATACTCACTGAACGGATTGCAGGAACGCGGCATTCTTTTTGTTGGCGCGGGTGTTGAGGTGTACGAGGGAATGATTGTCGGCGAGCACTCACGCGACAACGATCTCGATGTGAACGTGGTCCGCGAAAAGAAGATGACCAACATGCGCGCATCCAGTGCCGATGAGGCCATCCGCCTGGTGCCCGTCAAGGCTCTCAATCTGGAACAGGCTATCGAGTTCATTGCGGAAGATGAGATGGTCGAGGTAACGCCCAAGTCGCTGCGCCTGCGCAAGAAGATACTGCAAGCTAATCGCCGGCCCAAGCGATGGGAGAAGAGCGAATAAGTAGTCTAGGCCGATCTTGAAAACTAAGTGGCTCCGCGGGCCTCAGAAGCGACCTCCCGTTAAGTAAGCCACTGCTATACTTATGTGACCATGGCCGGGCTCGTCATCGACATCTACATCGGCTTCGTCGTGCGATGGCTGATTATCGTTTGGCACAAGGTCGATAGCCGCCAATGGCCCACTGCGACTGGCAGGGTTGTCCGCTGTCACTTTGAAGAGCACGGCTTCGGCGGAGATTATGCGGTGCTCCAATACAAATACAAGGTGGACTCAGAGCGATTTCAAGGGGTGCTTAAGAGACCCTATATCTATCCCAACTATGCGGATGCCTTCGTGAGACATTACCCTGCAGGCATGGAGCTAAGAATTCGGGCCAATCCGCAAAACCCAGCGCAGTCCTTTCCTGTCATCGATTAGAGCTATTGTTTGAGTCCAGCACCCGCTCCTGCACCTCTTCCGCCGTATCTACGGACGTTATAATCGGCACCAGACACAGCCGCGGCGATTGTGCATTCAAATACTTTGAACGCATTGCTGCAAAACAAGCGGACCGATTGAGTGGATGTGGAATGGCCAAGCAGATTCACTACAACGCAGCAGACCACATCCCGGCAGAAGCGGCAAAGGACCCTTACCTGCGGCCCTCCTTCTCGTCGCGGGACCGGTTTCGGCGGGCGATATGGAATCTCTGCTGGCTGCTGCTCTATCGAACATCCCCGCGTCCAATGCACTCCTGGCGGGCCATGCTGTTACGAGCATTTGGAGCGACGATGGGACCTAACTGCCATTTCTATCCGTCGTCGAAAATCTGGGCTCCGTGGAATCTTCTATGCGCCAATCAGGTCACAGCCGGCGACGATGCGGAGATTTATAACCCCGCGCTGGTGCGCCTTGGGTCGCATGCCATTGTCTCGCAGGGCGCCTATATTTGCGGCGCGACGCACGACTTCAACGATCCGGCATTCCCGCTTCAGGCTTTCACCATGTCGATCGGTTCCTACGCTTGGATTTGTGCGCGAGCATCGGTTGCGCCCGGCGTCAACGTAGGGGAAGGAGCAGTGCTTGGTCTTGCTTCAGTTGCGTCACGTGATCTGGAACCATGGGGTGTCTATGCAGGAATTCCTGCCGTCAAGGTGAAAGAGAGGAACCAAGTCATCGACACGGGAAGGATTTCGGAATGCGAAGATCTCCCGTAATCATCACTGGAGCACTAGGGTTCTTACGGATAGAAACCCTAGATGTTTCGATAGTTCGCGTAATCGATCTATGAAACACCAATAACAAAACTCATCGGGTACCTGCAACCCGCATTTCCGCGAGTTAAAATGAGAGGTCCTTTCCGCATTAGGCCGATGGTCCCGTCAGCATCATTCATCACTGCATTCAAGAGGTTTCGGCGACATGCAGCGAATCCGGCAACTTGATGGAATCCGTGGTTTCGCGATTCTGGCGGTGTTCCTGCATCATGCTTTCAAGATAAGGCTGATGTGGATGGGCGTGGACCTGTTTTTCCTGCTCTCTGGATTCCTGATTACTGGCATTCTATTGAACGCCAAGCAATACTCGCTCGCCGGCTACTTCGCAAAATTCTATAGCCGCCGAGCGCGCAGGATTCTGCCCCCGTATCTGCTTACGCTGCTCGTTGCGAGCTTCTTTTTTGGATTGGCGTGGGCTCGCCATTGGTACCTTTACCTCCTGCTGACGAATTTGCTCCTCCCGCTCCATATCTCTCATCCTGTAGCCTTCTTTCCGCTCTGGTCGCTTGCAGTCGAGGAACAGTTTTATCTGGTTTGGCCGTTTGTGGTGTATTTCCTCAGTGAAAGGCATCTAGGATATTTCGCGGCTTTCCTCGTTGTATTCGCTCCCGTACTCCGGGCCGTGCTGCATTTTCAGGATCCATATTTTATTTTCACCCTCACTCCCTTCCGGATGGATTTGCTCGCCGCAGGTGCGCTGCTGAGCGTGGCCTACCGTAATATGCGCCCGCAAATCGAGCGTTGGGGAATGGAGCTCGGTTTCGTCTCGAGCCTCTTTGGAGTTGGAGGACTGCTGCTCCTGTCACACCTTGGTATTTCCACTTATGGAAATACTCGCCTGGGAAACATCTGGATCTATGAGTGCGCTCTTCTCTGCTGTCTTGGAATTATGCTCTGGGCACTCTCTGGGCGCTGCGTGCAATCCCTACGATGGAAGCCCCTCACATATATCGGGCAGATCAGCTATACAATGTACCTCGTACATCTTGGCATCCTCACCCTCCTGTCTCCAAGGCTTAACCCGATCGCAGCAGGGGTCGTGGGGTTCATTGTGACTGTCGCTTATGCTTCTGCATCTTGGTACTTGATGGAAAGACGATTGCTCGTGCATGACCGCGAATCCACAAAGCTCACTCCAATGCCTGCCTGATTGCAATTCATGATCAACAGGGGACCACTCACCACGGGTTCTCAATCGAAGCTGTGCGGATTCTCTCAAGCCCGTTCATCTCAGAGCGCTCAGTTGTTCACCTGATCTTAGTGAGAATGATTGTCCCTCGCGCTTGATCTATGTATATGTGACGATGAGTGTCTTTTGGGCACAGAATAAGGTCATTCGTAAACGTCCAAACTATATCCGCCGCTTCGCTTCAAGCACTCTCTCCAAAGCCTCTTCCGCTGTGACGCCTGTAGCGGACAAGTGCCCCATCTTTCGTCCCACGCGGACCGTGTGCTTCTCATACAGATGCAACCGCACACCGGGCACGGCGAGAGCCGCCGCGAAGTTCGGTTCACCGTCAAGCCAAACCTCGCCCAACAGGTTGACGATCGCCGTCGGCGTAATCAGCGAAGTATCGCCCAGCGGAAGATTGCACACCGCGCGCACGGCCTGTTCAAACTGGCTTGTCACGCAGCCTCGCTCGCTCTGGTGATAACTATTATGGGGACGTGGCGCAAGCTCGTTTACCAGCAATTGCCCGTCCCGCGTAACGAACAATTCCACGCAGAGCAGACCTTCCAGACCAAGCCGTGCAATGATCGCCGCCGCGAGCGACTCCGCCCTTGTCTCAAGCTCCGCCGGAACACTGGCCGGCAACACGCTCCAAGCCAGTATCTGGTTCTCATGATGATTGCGCGCGGCGGGAAAACTGCGTACTTCGCCTGCGGGATTGCGCGCCGCCATCACGCTGATTTCGAAGTCCAGATCCAGCGCCTGTTCGCCTACGGCAGGCCGTGCACCAATGCTTTCCCAAGCTGCAGCAGTCGCCTCTTCGTTCGCGGCTCCGTCTATGCCGATTCGTACCTGCCCGCGACCGTCGTATCCACCGCGCCCAATCTTCAAAAACACGCGTCCGCCCAGTCCCCGGACCGCTTCGTGCAGTTCGGCCTCACTGCGCACCACGCGAAAAGCTCCCACCGGAAAGCCCGCATCGGCGAGCCACGTCTTTTGCAGAGTCTTGTCTTGGATAATGCGAATGGCTTCCACGCCGGGGCGCAGCGGCGCAATCTTTGCAACCTCAGAGAGTGCATCCACGCCGATCTGCTCAATCTCCAGAGTCACGGCAGCCGCGCCCTGCGCGAGTTGCCGGGCTGCAGCAACGTCGTCCCAGCGGCCCACAATGGTCTCGTCCACCACAAAACTGGCTGGGCAGTCCGGCTCCGGGTCCATCACGCGTACACGATAGCCCATGGTGCGCGCAGCCATCGCCGTCATGCGACCCAACTGGCCACCGCCCAAAATGGCCAGCAATGCGCCCGGCTTGACGATCAAAGAGTTCGAGGGTTCGGAGAACTTCACCCCTGCAACTCCTGCCCAAGCACTTCTTCGGTGCGCGCCGCGCGCCACGCTGCCAGACGTTCGTAAAGCCCTACGTCCGTAGTGGCCAACAGCTCCGCCGCCAGCAGCGCGGCGTTGGCGGCCCCCGCTTTTCCAATTGCCAAAGTCCCCACCGGAACCCCCTTTGGCATCTGCACAATTGAAAGCAGCGCGTCCAGCCCATTCAGCTGCGTGGCTGCAACCGGCACGCCCAACACCGGGACCAGCGTCTTCGCCGCCAGCATCCCTGGCAAGTGCGCCGCTCCGCCTGCTCCCGCAATAATCGCGCGCAATCCGCGCGCTCGCGCCGTCTCCGCATACTTGAATAGCAAATCCGGCGTGCGATGCGCGCTCACCACCCTTGCTTCGTATGGAATGCCAAGCGCGCGCAAAATCTCAACGGCCGCCGAGAGCGTCTCGTAGTCACTCTTGCTGCCCATCACCACGCCTACCAGGGGCTCTTCGCTCATGGCCCGATTATACGAGGCTTCATGCAGCAAGCCGAAGCCGAACACGGGCCCTCCCCGGAAACTCATCGACTCCGGTCTTCAATGCCGGTGCCACGCGTCCACGGCTACTTCAATCACCGCGAACACCACGCTCACCGCGGCAAGAAAGCCCTTGGCCCGTTGCCAGTTCTGCTCATGCCGGTCCATGCGCCGCTCCATCTCGGCAATACGCCCGCCATTGCCATCACCCGTCAGATTCGTCATCTGCGTCTTCAGCACGCTCAAATCGCTTAGTACCTGCGCCTCGAATTCATTCATCATCCGCATCCAACAGGCTCCATGTGCTCATTCCGTTCTGGCAAACTTCCATTTATGACCCGAGCGGCAAATTGATGAACAATGCCGTTGAAAACTCCGAATAATTCGGCGGCGTCGAACCGTCATACATCCGGATATAAAACCTATCGTTGGCGGTCTCGCGAGAAAAAGTTATGTTGGGCAAAGTCGCCCGCACCACCAGGCCCGGATCTTCTCCCGGCATGAACGCAAAATCCCGCCGACGTATCTCAAACCCTCCTCCGGTCGGCGGAGTCACGCCAGCACTTATCGCCACCGTGCCCCCGCTCAGCGACGTCACAGCAAGGCCCGTCAAATTGGCAAGATAACTCGGAGCGATCGGCGCAGGGAGCCACGCATCGGCAGGCACGGTTGCGCCCGTCTTGATCGCAAGATCATCAGCCCAATCGTTCGCAAATTGCATCGTATACTCCACCAGGTCTGGGTAACTCGCGCGATAACTCACCCTGACTGCGCGCACCACCACCTGCGCATCTAAACTGATCGAAGGTGCATTCAAAAGCAATGCATCGCCCGGCCAAACGTCGGTTGCAAAGCTTGTTCTGTTTCCCTTGTAGTTCCCACTCCACAGTGCGCTCACGCCCGCGGCAGCCTGCTCAATCGCCATCGCCGCATTCAGACAGTCTGCGGAGCTGCGGGCCGGAGGACTCGTCACCGAGCCAATCCAGCTCGCCACCGCGGGACTACCCGCCTGTATCAGCGTCTGCTGGCTCGTCACATTCACCGCGCGCCCCACCGCCCTGCCTACAGTACGGTAACTCACCGCAATTTGCTCGCCCACCACCGGCGCGGACGCGGTATAGAACACTACCTTGCCCGTCCGTTCCAGGTGGCATTCCGCCGCTTCCGCTGCCGTGCCCACTCGACGCGTATGTGTGCCTCCATTGGGAGGCGTACTTATCACCCATCCCGATCCAAGATTAGTCAGGTGGATCGCGCGCATTGTGCCAATTAGATTGATGCTGCTCGCGGCCGCCACCGTGCACGCAGTAGGCAAGCTGGCAATCGCGCCGTCATACAGCGTAACCGGCATCCCAGCCACCCCATTCACAAATTCCTGGATCTCCAGTTGCAGCTTACCTGGACTTAGATTCGATTGGCCGCCGTAAGTGATGGCTCCACTATCTCCAAAGGATCGATAGATAGATAACGCTCGTTGATTCTCAACGCAATGTACTCTTACCCGCAGCGTGTATTGGTTAGCGGGATTCACTGCGTAACTCGTCCCCGCCGCCGTTCCAGCGATCATCGGTTGCAGTGTAACTGCCCCTGTGCCCTGTTGCGCTGTCGCCTGGAATCCTGCAATGCACGAGCCCTGCATATCGAGCCCGACAAAGAACCCCGCCAGAATCCCGGTGCTTCCTGGCGAGAGGCTCACGCCCACAGCCTCCAGCAGCAGTGTTCCACCCATCTCCACTTGATCAAGCCAGCTCAGCACCGTTTGGCCGTCGAATCCACTTCCCCCATTCATCACTAACCCGCCGGCTCCCAGCTTGAAGTAACCCCCTTCGCCAGGATTGCTCCACACCTGCAGATTGATTGCGCTCTCGTTAAAGAGTTCGCTGATGATTGTAGAGGCGGACGCCGAGGGAAAGAACGGGTCGGCCGCCAGATAGAACTGCGTTGTAGCCCCATCGCCGAGGAAATACTCAGTAACATAGGCCACCGGTTCATGCTCGCCGCAAACTGTAACATCGTTCGCAAGTGCGCGTTTCACGCTGGCTGTAAATCCAAGGGTCGCCAGGTTCAGGCTGCCGTCGGTCTCGTTCAGGGGATGCACCGTTCCCGGCACACTGGAGATGGCCAGTGCTCCATTCACCGCCCGATACGCAGCCCGCGCCTGGCTCACCACTTGTCCAGCGCTCTTGCTCCACGATGCACCGGGCTCCGGCACAAAGCTGCTTACCGTTGAGTTCAGCGCGAGCCCTTGCGTCGAGAGTGCAGACGAACCCGCATGCGTTACAAGGTTGGTCATCAACGTACCGACCGTCTCCCCTGTCGCGCCCTTACTGGGTGGCATCAGCGTCTGGTCCAGCAGCAGTTCATCGCTCATCGCCTGGATCGCAATCCGGTAGCGTGGCCCTTCGATCGCCAGCCCCGCGTATTCCGGCATCGGACTTACTGCGATGTAACCGGTGAAGTAAACCGTGCCATCATCTCCGGCTACCATCAGATACTCGTTGCGGGTAGGTGTCACCAAGCTACCGTTCGCCGGAAGGCTTAACCACAACTGGCAGATCGAAGGCTCATTCAGCTTGCGCTCGATCGTCAACGGACCCGCCGCATCGAGCGCCGCCGTATAGTCCTGTCCTTGAATCGTAATCTTCATCTTGACTCGCTGTCTTGGTAGTTTTCTTGCTTGGCGGTTGACTTATACAGATGCCATCTGCGCTGGCTGGAAACTTCGGTAGCACACCACGTGTTCTCCATCCAACGGATCGGTCACCGGCAGCGCAAGAAACTGTCCTTTGAGTAACACCCGCGACTGGCCTCCTTGCCTCTTGGTGTTCAGCGGAACCATCGTCTCTTCCGCGCCGACCATGGTCTGCAGCCGCGGATAGTGAAAGAAGATCCTTTCCCCCTGACTCCCTTCCATCACAAACAGCGCCGACCACTCTTGATAAAAACTGCCCCCTTCGCGGTCAACAAATCCGGTTACCGCCTGCAGCTTTGCGCCCGCCGCAGGAGCGCCTCCCGGTAAAGGCTCGGCAAGTGTAAGTCCAGTCGCATTTACTTGCGAAACCAACCCCACGTTGAAAGTCACACGCCGTACGTAGTCCGCATCCGTGAGCACCTGGCGCACATATGCGCCCGAAACCGGCGCGCCCACATAACCCGTCTGTCCCGCGTAGTCGACATCCAGTGCGATCATTTGTCCAGCCGCGAACTTTGCCGCATCTGCCGTCGCCAACACAATCGATGCAGCTGTCGACCCACTCTGCACAACAACCGCCGCCAACGCCTGTGCTCCATCTGCCGCCGCAATCACCCCACTCGCCGCGGCCAGGACATTCATGTGCTGCGCGCCCGTAGCCAACGCCATCGTCAGCTTGGTCCAGCTCAGGAATTGAAGACTCACCTGGGCCTCGAGCGTCTCGCGCACTTGCTCCAGTGTCCCAGCCGGAATCCCAGCCAGCACCTTCGAGCTTTTGCTTGCCGCCTTGCGGGTAAACTCCTGGATCCATCCCAGGCTGATCCACGGAGCCGGCGGAGCGTCCAAGCTGAATCCTCTTTGCGTCGTTGGATCGAAGAGCACTGGCGTCTGCGTGATCCGGTTCACCGGCGCAAAGTACCCTCGCATCCGCCGCGTCACCGGTGCGGGAGCTGAAAACCAATTTGTCGCCATTTACTCTCCCTGCTCCTGGTAGCTGTAAACCGTCACACTGGCTGAACGGCTCAGACGGTCTCGCTGAACCACAATCGGACCTAACCCCGGCTCATCCCAGAAAACTTGCGTCAACATCGCAGCCGGTGGCATAGCCGTGTAGTTAAGCTTCGGCGTGTGGAACGGTTGAAGCATCGTCGTCAGTTCCTTGTCCATCTGGCTCAGTGCACGGCCGCGGTCCAACCCCCCGAAACTCTGTGTCCCGCAGGTCTGATAGAGTATCTCGCACTGCTCCACCACCATGGCCGTCGCGAGGTCCATATCCACACCCACGCCTAGCCATCGCAACACGAATACGTCGTTGGGAAGCTGGTTAAACGGCGCCTCTGCTTCTTCCACCAATATCCCAGGCCGCACCGAACCTCGCAGCAGAACCGTGCGTTCCGGATTGATTGAGGTCAGCCGCGTGCGCAGCGTCATATAAAACGAGTCTTTCGCATTCTGCATGAGATTTAGCTCCAACTTTTCTCAGATGCCGACTAATAACTGATCACTGATAACTGTCTTCAAACCGCCTGCTGGCGCGCTTCCCGCAACAGCAACCGATAAAGATACACCTGGCCAAAAGCTTCGTTCGAAGCAACTGACTCAATCAGGTAGTCCTGTCCGCCCACCGTTACCGTCAGCGTCATTGCGAAGAGAGATTGAGCTGACGCGAGATCGAGCGCGCTTACCTGCTGCTGCACACCGGTCGCTGAGACAAACAGCTCCCACTTCGACTCTCCGCCCTCCTGCCACGTAGGCCGCAGCTTCCGCATCACCACCGGGCTCACCACCACATCGGCAAAGGTGGTTGAGACCAGTCCTAACTCGGACATATTGCTGTCCGTGCTCACTCCCGTAACGCGCAGAAGGGCTGTCGTTCCCGTCATGCTTCGCAGCAAAGCATCGGCCAGCATCTGCGGTGCTCCCACTGGGTTCCGCGGCACCGTATCGCTCATCCCTCACCCCAGCCTGTTCGCAATGTAAGGACGCAGCCACGCCTGTACTGTCTCGTCCACCAGCGAACTTGAGAAATACTGCATCTGCATCGTGTCAATCTTGGTCTTGCTCGCGTTCAGTGCGGGTGTCGACTGCGCATTCCGCACAATCTGCGCGCACGCTGTCTTCACGTCGTCGCCAATCGTTGCCAGGCCCGCCGTATACGTCACCGTTATTTCGTTGTAAGGCAACCCCAGCACATTCCACGGCAGCGTCAGTTCTCCGGTGTTCGTGTCAAAGTCAACGGAATTCGGATCGATCGACGACCACTGTCCGGGTAGTGAGAATGCATACGCAACCTCGAAAAGAGTTTCATTGAGAGCCTCTCCTCGCCGCGGCTTCGCGTACCGGCCTTCGATACTTACAATTGGCGTCGTAGCCGTTCCGAGCGGCGCAAGCGGCAGATAACTCAGCAACGCTGTCTGCGATCCACTGGTTAGCCGCAAACGCTCCGTGTACTGGATGACGTTCAGGTCCGGCCGCCTGCAGTAGCTGTTGATCAATGCCGTGGCCGCTGTGATCCAGTCTGCCGTAGTTCCAGCCGGTAATCCATAATTCGGGTAATCTGCGGGCTGCAGATATGCCATACCCCACCCTTCCCTTTTTCACTGGTCGCTAATCAGGCGAACGGAAAGTATCTCTCGATAACTCCCGTCCGCCCTCTCAATTGCAAGTCAGCATGATTCTGCCGTGTTGCCGACTCGCCGACTTGCTGGCTCGCTGACTAGCTAACTACCGGTCCACCAGTACCTGGTAATGCGCGTAGTTGGCGCCCTTCACCACCGGAGCACCGAACTTCACCGCCACATACTGATAGGTCATCGAATTCGGCAGCCCCAATTGAAAGATGCGGGGTGTCGGATCGCCCAGCCAGTGATACTCGATCAGGTCCTCAGTCACAATGTAAGCCGGCAAGACCGCCGAACCCGAGCCTGGTGTACCTGTATAACTCAGGCTCCAATCCGGAATCAGAGGCAGATCACCCGCCTGCGTCGACAGCATCTTCACACGAATTCCGCCTGTGATGTTATCTGTGTTCAACACCACGTTGAACTCAGTCTTCATCTCCCTGTCAATCAGATCCAGCAACACCGGGTTGGCATAGATCGCCGTAGGCCGCACATAGTAGCCGTTGTTGGCCACCATCTGTGCCACCGCCGACTTGATCCCATCCACAATCGATGCTGTCGTGCCGATGGTCGTCGTAAGTCCGCCGGCCACGATCTGCGAGACGACTCCCATGTACTGCGTTGTCGTCGGCGTACTCAGGCTCGTGTCGTTGCCGTTCCACAGTGCCACGTCATGAGCCACCATCACCCCGCTCACCGTATCCACAAGGTCTTTCGCCTGCAGGTAGGCGAACTGCTTCTGCTGATCGCCCAATTCGATATCGAACAGGTTGTAGTTGATCTGCGAAACAATTGCCTTCAGCGGCACGCTCCGCTCCACCCGCGTCGGACTCACCACTGTGGGCACAATGCTGCGCGGATTCACAAAACCCGCCGCACCCGGGTTGGGAATGGCCGTCTCCTCAAAGAATCGCGAGGGATGCCCCGTCGCCGGCACCTGCTTGATGCGCTGCCCAAAGGGGCTAGAACGCCGGCAAATGTCGAAGATCTCGGTCTGATACAGCGGAACTTCAACTGCGCCCGGCCCAATGTAATCCGCTGCCGCGTGAATGTCTGCAAAGGTTGCGTTCATAGGCTTTTTCCGCCCCCTCCTTGGGGCCGTATTAACTGCTAGCTTCTAACTGCTAGCTGTTCAGCCGGAATCCGGCTTTGGTTACATCTCTCCCGGCGGAGCATGGTCCTGGTAACTCTCTACAAGGGCCGATTTCCAACCGCAACTTATCCGCGTTCCCAAACGAGCCTTGCGCTGGAAGTCGAAAGCTGCTTCTAAGCGATCGCGCCTGCTCGCAGCAGTTGTGTCTTTACCGCGATGCGCTGTTCTAGGCTCAGCCCTGAAAGTGCGGCGTCCAGAGCCCGCACGTCTATCGGACCATCTCCGATTCCGTGCTTGGCCAGCATCTCCGATGTCGATGCCGGCACAGTTCTGCGCAGTGGATTTGCAACTGTCGATCCACCCGCAGCCTTCAACTCCGCCAACTCCTTTTCCGCCGAAGCCAACTTCTCGGTCAATTCCACCTCGCGACGACTCTGCTCCACGGTCGCCGAGATCCTCTCTACCTCGCCGGCCAAAGCGCTCTGTCGCTCTTCCAGCCAGTTCAGAGTCCTCTCCAACAGGCTTGTCGCCGTTTCAAGCCGTTCTGTTATCACTTTCTCCTGATCCTCCATGCCGCTCCTCTCTTGTCGTCCTGAGTTCCGTTTGAACAATGCACTGACTCGCTAACCTGCCAACAAAAAACAGGCTCCGCATCCCGGAGCCTGTTTGCCGACTTGCTACATTGCTGACTTCTACTTCATTGACCCGCTACCTTCTAACTCGCGATCCGGAAGCTAGTCCCCCTGTAAGCCGCCTTTTCTCTCAGCAGGATTGCCGCTCCAGTAAAGGTCACGCGGGTTAACTTCCAAATCTCGGCCCGCATATCTTCTACCCGCGCATCCGCCAGTTCGTAACTCATTCCCATCGCCTCGGCAGATTGCGCATGCATCGCCTCGGCCACCTCTGGAAAGTCCCGCGCGTATAAATACCCGCGCACCACTAACCGCCTGCCCACCAGGTTCGCCTCCGTAAGCAGCCCGATCTTGCGCCGCGCATCGTGCCCATCCCAGCCAGGCCGATAGTCCACCGCCATCCCCAGCAGCGAAGGCAGCGCTTTCTCTGCCGCCTCCCGCGTCAGGATCACCCGATGCCCGCGTGCCCCCGCGGGGGCCTTGTCGCTAACTGCATTCACAACCGTCAGGACCCCTTCGAACGGTACCCGGTTTGGATGCCCCTCCACATGGGGAATCTTTACTGCCATCGCTTCCAATCGCATGCGCTCTCCGCTCCACGAGGGAACAGGGCTCTGAGTCCCCAGTCCCTAAGCCCCTAAGCCCTGATCTCTGTTTCTCTGTCTTCGCAGGCCGCCAACTGCGCCACCCCGTCCCGACCCAGCGGCCCAAGCCCCCGCATCGCCCGCACCTCGTTTACCGTCAGCACACCTGCCTGCAGTAACTGCACCTGCACTTTCAACTCTGTCTCCTCATCCCGCGCATTCAGATCATTGAAGACAAACTCGAACTCGCGCCATCCAACGCACTTGCCGAAGAGATCCCGCGTAATGTGCCCTGCCAACAACATCGCCAGCGGCGAAATCGCCCCGCGAAATGCTTCGTCCGTCATTTCTGCTGCTGTCGACTGGTTCACATCCGCTTCCAGCCCCAGCATCAGCGGTGGCAGTCCAAACGCATTAGCCACCATACGAATCAGAAACTCCTGCCACGCCAGCCGCATATCCGCGTCCGTCCCCTGCGCAAACCGCAACACCTCCGGTTTCTGTTCCGTCGAAATCAACGGCACCCGCCCCGTTCCCTCGATCTCGTCCTGCCACCAGCGAATCAGCCTATCGTGCTGCGCCGGCGTTGCCTCGTTCAGCCATAGCGCGTATTGCGCCACAGTGTTTGCGGCTAACTTGCCCGCGAATCGATGCGCGCTCAAAAACTGATTCACCGTCTCAAACGCAACTTCCAGCGGCCCAAGACCAAAGGGAGTGAAGCTCCGCGGGTTCATCCTTATGTACATCAACTGGTCATCGCGCAACTCCACCGCGCTCGACTCCAATTGTCCCGGCAGTGCCTGTGCATACCTAGGTGAATCGGGATCGCCATCCCACCGTGCGTTGATGCGGATTGAAGCCCCGTCCACTGCCCAAAGCATCGCCGGCCGTTCTCCGTCTCCAGTTGGCTCCATCTCAATCGCCCCGTAGCCGCCCGTCAGCGCATCCTCAATCACCTGCTCCATCAGCGTGCGAAAATTGTCCACCGCGTTTGGCTCTTCCAGCATTCTGCGCAACGCCCGCAGCTTGCGTTCCGTAAAAGCCACATCCCCAGGCCCCACCCCGCGGCGGACTCTCACCTGCCAGTCCATCGCCGCAATACGATCCTTGATCACGTTGATCGCCCGTCGCACCAACGGCGTCTCGGCAAACCGGCGCAGGTTCACCGGCGTTGGCTTGGGCAAGGGTCGTCCAGGAAACTGCACTGGGTTCAAAATCGCGGGCATCGCCAGCGTCTTGCGTTCTGCCTCAGCATCCGCTGCGCCCGCCGCCAGGTCTTCCCTTCGCGGCGAACCGCTCCCGGTCGCTTGCCGCCAGATCTCCCGCATCTGTTCTCTTACCCTCATATGCACCCTCCCTTTTCTGCCGCCCAAAAGAAAACGGCGCAGCCTGTGTAGGCCGCGCCGTTCGATCTTAGCTTCGTGCTGCTAACTACTAACTCTCAGCTTTTCGATGCTGACAGTGAAATGCAAGCGAGATACCCTTGTTTCTAACTGACAGATTCAATGCTACCGCAAACCGAGTTAATTATCGGCAAACCCTGGCGAAGAAAATCGCCGCGGCTTTCAAACAAAATCAGAGCCGGTACTTACGAGTTAGGAGCTAAACACTGAAAGCTGCTTCTCAGATCTTCAGCTCCAGCCGCGCCGTCTCCGCCACCCGGCCTAGGTCCGACGTCGTCAACACCCTGATCTGGTGTTCTTCCATCGTCTCCACACCAAATCGATACATCTCCAGCCGTTCCGGTGCTTCGTCCGTAGCGCCCATTCTCGCCGCCGGCTCAATCACCGCGGTCAATTCCAGTTGTGCCTTTTCAACCCGCTCCACGCCCGCGCGCAACCCCGACGCCGAGAAAGCCAGCACCTTGGCCATCTCCACACCCGGCTCCAGACTCACGGCATGGAACATGCGGATGAACTGCGCATCCATCGTCACATTTTTATTCGCGAGATGACTCACCCCAGTCGGCCGGTATCCCGCATCGATCCGCAGCGGGTCTCCCGGCCGCGTGTACTCTGAAGCCGCAATCCGCTTCCTCATTAGATCCCACACACCGGCTCGTTCGAACTCCGTCCGCATCCGCGCCTGGATCGCCGCTCGCCCGCTCAGCCGCGGCACGCGTTCTCTCGGCGGTGGCTCCACATACAGCCGCATCAACTCCTCGACTCCGGCCGGAAGGCTCTCCGCCAGGTAAGCCTTAGCCTCCGTCATCTGCACGTTCAGCGAGAGCGATTCATTCAGCAGCTTCATCAGGCTCCCATCCGGCTCTGCCTGGAATCGCCTTCGCAGCTCGCTCTCCATTCCCTCCAGCAACGCCGTATCCGCCTCCGGATCGAGGCACCGCACCCGGCGCCAGTCGCGCGTAAAACGCACCTCTGCCGCTTCCGCGCTGCCCTGCTCGCGCAGAATCACCCCGATATGCACGTACTCGTTCCGCACCGTATCCGGCACATACCGGAGCAGGCGAAACTCACACGCCCGCCGCTGATTTCCACCTGTCATTTCTGGCTTTCGCCCTTTCTACATCACCCTACCCGCAATGCTAGTCCCCCACCTCGACCCCCTCCAATCTTCTTCTCCCTTTCCCCGGACCTCGCCCCATTTTGGAAACGGCCTGCGATCCGACTTCCCGAACCCTTCAATCAGCTCCCGAATCCGGCTTCGACGCTGCAGCAGCTTTTCCACAAGCGCTTCCATCTCGCTCAGATCGCCGCCGTACCACTCTGGAGGAACTTCGTTCGCCGCATCCCACACAGCATCCGCGGCCATCGTCTCCAGGCGCGTCACCCACGGCTCAAACGATTCCCAGCCCGTAATCTCCCGGTACACATCGTTTCGGTAGTAAACACCCCTCAGCGGTGCATCTTCAAATCGCCATTCCCCGGCGTGAAAGCAATATCCATAGTCGATAAACACCGCACGGTAACGCCGTTCTCTTTGCTTGCGCGTAAACACCGCCTGCCGCCCGTTGGCATTTCCCGTCCACTTGTCCAGCGCCAGAATCCCCGCAAACTCGTCCAGGTTCTTCACCTCGGCCAATTGTTCCTCTGGTAGGTAGTCAACCACCTGTCCCGGCATCAAGCCACCCACAAACCGCGAACCAAACTGCAACCCTGCCTGGCATTTCACCCGCGTCTTGCCCAGGTCGATCTCCAGCTCCGGCGTGTTCTCCACCAGCCAGCTCGAGACCTCCACCAGTTCAACCTGAGGCACCGTCAATCCCGCTGCCGCTGCAATCCGCGAGGCCAGAAACTCGTTCGCAAGAACCCGTATATGCTGCGGATTGTTCACGAACTTCACCACGTACACGTGCCCGTCCGCACCCAGCATCAACTGGCCCTGTGCACCGCCTCGCATCCGCCGGATATGCTGCACCGCCAGAACCGCCAAGCACGCTCCCTCACCTTTTCCGATTCTTCCTGAATTCTAAGCGCATCGCCTTATATCTTCTGCAAAGAAGCTTCTAGCTTCTGGCTCTCAGCAACTCCGCCCGCGCTCCCAGCCCGATCGCCATCGCCATCACCCTATCGTCATGTGTTCCCACCCGAGCCCCTGAGCTACCATCCTTCTGCCGCACAAAACTCCTGCATTCCCCCAGCAGTTTCCTGCTCTGGAACAATTCAGGTGTCTCCACCAGCGCCGCACCGAACCGGCCCAGCACAGCGGGTCGGCTCACCGACGTCGTCAACCAACCCGCCTGGCCCCCTTGCCGATAGACGCGCTTGCATATGCACGACGTCTCCAGGAACGCCAGCACCCCGCTCCCGTGATTGTTCCGCTCCACCACCAGCCACGCGTCGTTATACTGCGCCGCCAGTCTGGTCACCAGTCTCGCCAACTCCAGCCCGCCCACATGCCCGGCAAACTCCGCGCACTGCAGGCCTGTCTCCATCTCCAGCACCTGTGCGGCTGAGTAGTCCCCATCGCATCCGCCGCCCGCGGGGTCCACCGCCACCACGTACGCTCTCCCCTTGATCGGCGGCAGCCACACTTCCAATTCCCCGTTCTCTCGCCGCTCCACCGGTTCCGTCATTTCCTTCAGCCGCTCCTCAATCGCGTCCAGCTCAAACACTGAATCCCCACTGGCTTTGAAACAGCTCTCCTCGTCTTCGGCATACTCCTGTCGCGCCAGTCCACGAAAACTCGCCCGAATCTGCCGCCGATACGAAATCTGCTCCAGGTCCAGACGTTTTCGCGCCATCAGATCGCGCTCTTCATCCGTCAGGCTCGCTCCATCCACAGCCACGCCCCGGTACCGACGCTCCATCCACCAAGGAAAGAAATGACGCACCATCCCCGTCTCTCCCGCCTTCTGCCACTGTTCATGGAAGCATCCTCCCACCCCATCCGGCGTCGACTCCAAAATCAGTTCTCCATCCGGCGCCAGCGACGCCTGCAACCCCGCCAATGTTTCCGCCGCGTCGCCTGGCCAACGCGCCAGTTCTGAGCAGTGCAGATTCTGCAGCGTCAATCCCCGCCCCGCATTCCGGTCCCCGGCCGATACAACACGGTATTGCGCGTCCAATTCCGGAAACACAATCTGCCGCACATTCGCCCGCGAAGTCCGCAGCGGTCCCTCCCGCAGTTCTTCAGGCAGCCAATCCAGAAACCGGTACACGATTCGAAAGATTTCCTCCGCTGCCTCCTGTGTATGAGCCACCTCCAGCGTCAGTGTTCCAGGGTGGGTAATGGTCCTCAGGAAAAATCGCGCCGCCGCCCACGTCGTCAGCCCCATCTGCCGCGCTTTCAGCACAATATTCCGCTGGCCTCTTCTCCGCTCAAATGCCCGCTGTACGGCATTCGCCCTCAGTGGATGGGGCTTTCCCTCGCGCGTTCTCACCAGCAGCAGTTTCGCGGCAAGTTCCATTCCTACCGTCGCGCTTCCAAGAATCGCCGGCCTCTTGTCCAGCAATTCGCCAAACCGTTCCAGTTCCGCACGGTCCAGCTCCTCCAGATGCAGATCCCAATCCCCCGCCGTAGCCCGAACCGTATCGCCCATCTCAGTCGCGCCCCATCTCCACCCGCCCGCCTTCAGCAGCGCCACCGATTGCGAAAGAATCGCTGCACTGGGCGGCCAGCTAGAGCCTGTTAACACCACAGGCCCTGGCCCTCACTATCACTCCGTCCGCCCCCTTGGTCGGCTGCCTGTATCGGACGCTCAATCGCCTGACTTGCAAGATAAGACAACGACCTTCGCTACGCCTTATGTAAGTCTCCTTACGGTATGAGTTCGACGTTCGCCGAATTAATGAGGCAGGTGTCTGTGCTTACGGAGTTTTCCATGTAAAAGTTGATGTATGCGGCGTTCGCCGTGTTAATGCTCCCTATGCCGGTTACCTGTACCGCTGTCCCTCCCGAGTAATCCAGTACGCCGTCAACGATCTGTGTGCTGGCAGTCGTATTCACAATCACCCCATCGAGTGTGGATGTTTTTTGCGCAGCCGTGGCGGTAGAACCACCCAAATATGAACTCCCGCCGCTGCCTGAAGTAGAACTGAAGTTTGCCCGGATCGTGCACGTTCCGGTGTTGGCAACCCCAGTGCAAACTGCGCTTGGTACATTCGCAGTCGACGTACAGGCCCCAGTGCGCGCAACTATATGAAGCTGGCTGGTGACGCCCATGGCACCGGCCGGGATCGTGATCGCCCCAAGGAAGGTAAACGATGTGGACCCCGTGTTGGCCAAGGGAGTGCTGCCTAACTTATAGGTCTGAAACGTTCCACCTCCTCCTGTACCATTGGCTGCGGCAGTAATACGGCCGTCGGCCGCCACTGTGATGTTGGCATTGGTATAGCTCCCTGGTGTGACCGTTGTGCTTGGCAACGTCATGCTTGCACCAGAGAAATTCTTCACGCCGGTATATGTCGAGGTTGCGGAGTTCGTTTCCGTCCCGGTCACCGTGGGGCTGGTGATTGCGTTGGTCCCCCCGAAGGTGTTAGCGCCATTTGCCGTAATGCTGTTGTTAAACGTTGCCGCGCCAGAGAATCCAAGAGCGCTCCCGTTGATAGCCATAGGCCCGCTTGAACTGAAAGACATTGCATTTGCGTAAGGGCTGAACGAGATAATTGCAGACCCTGCCCTTCCCTGAACGCCAATTCCGTAAAAACTGTAATTGGGATCGTTGACTTGGGTCGTCGTGGGCATTACCGAGATCATGTATCCGCCGGGAGAGGGTCCGTGGTCTGCCAGAATGCCGTCGTAAAAAGCGCCGCCTATGTTCCAGCCATTAGGGGGAGTCATAAACCCCCCGAGCCCGAAGTATTGTGTATCTGCGGCACCATTGAACGTTCTCACCATTGAGTTATTTACGATTGATGATCCACCCCCGCTCGCCCCAGGGCCACTGAATTGGGCATAGAGCATGTTCTCCTGCGCAAATGGGTTATAAACTTGGTCGCCGAACGACGCCCCGGTAAAATGTGCCGCTACATGGTGCGGCTCTTCCACCGTATCCCCCGCGTTGAACTGCACTATATTCGGCTCAAGGACGAAAGTCCCGTCTACAGTCGGCGGGTTCGTGGAGTAGTCCTGCACATCCAAAACCTCGGCGGCGGGCCATAGGTTGTAAATGTTGAGCGCGACGCCCGCGGACGTTGCAATCTGCGCCGTACTGGACGTGCTGGATGTGTGCGAACCCGAAAGACCGGCAATCGTGCAAGTGAACGCTGTCGCGCTGCTCCAGGCCAGATTGGAGCAAGCGGCGTTCAGCGCCGGATCAGACATGCCGCTCAGAAGAATGGTCGCTTTCGTGAATTCGATGGGCTGATAAAGCGTACCCGTTCCGGTGTACGTGCAACTTACCGTTGTCCCCGATCCGCCGTTCGTGCATCCGCTCGTTAGGTTGAATGTTTCGTATATGAAAGGTGATAGAGCGTAATTGATGGGGGAAAGACCAGCACCGCTGAAAGCGCCCACGACAATCTGCGTGGTACTGATCGACCCTACTACGTCAAACAGATACCGTAGGGGTTGCCCTGCACCATTTTCTGTATAAGCTGGAGCTTCAAGAGTATTTCCGCACGCCCCACCTTGGAACACATAAGTTCCGGCACTGTGAGACCGGCGCAACGGGATTGTTACGGTTTGAACTCCACCAACAACAGCACCGACCGAGGTCGGAAAGGCATTGTCGTGATAGTTCCCGGCCATGCAAACTAGAGTGCCTGTAGTGAATACTCCCGTCGTTCCCCCGCCTATCGTCACGTTGAAAGTCATGGACGTGCTAAATGGCGTTGTGAGGTTATTCGGCGTCTGGACGTTGGCGTTCAGCGTTCCCCACACATTGGATTCCGCAATCGGCGTACTCACCGTTAAGATTGAAGCGCCATACCCGTTGACTTCGTTGGTGATGCTTCCCGTTACATGTGGCTGCGTGGTGTCGATGAGGTAGAGCCCGACGCCCTCACCACCCGAGTAATAATACCCGCTTGATTTCAGCGCCACGCTACCCGGAGTTCCGCCGCTGGTGATCGTCCCCGTGTACGCATTGGGCGCTTCTAACGTGTTCCCCGCAATAGCCTTCGTGCCCTCATCAGACGGAGCTGTTATGCCGCCTGAGCCGGTAACGTACGAATAAAATGGCGCATTGTCTCCGACACCAAATTTGACCTGATTAATGGAGAAACTTTCCGCGATGCCTGCGCCGTAGAATGTGCTGTTGATCTGCAAAACCTTCGGAAGCGCCCACCCTTGAGCCGAGCTGCCCCCGAGATTGTTATTACCCAATGACCAGCCGGGCGTTTGTGAGTTGTAGTTGACCTCAAGGCAATTGGACTGCGGATTAGAGGGAGTGTGGCTCACCGTCCCAAGGCACCCGATTGCAAACGCTGTCGAAAGCGCATAGAGGTTTGTGTTCGCCGGATACCAATCTTTGAAGTAGTACGCGGCACGCCCGCCCCGAAAGTCTTGAAAGGCTATGTTACTCGCGCTTGTAGGAAGACTGGTGAGTTGAGGATACTGTTCCGTTGAGCCGTAGCTCGGGTCCGCAACTACGGTCTGATTCGCCGCTATGGCGTTGAGAATTCCATTGTTTCCACTTCCTCCCTGGTACTGCGCGGCGTAACGGAAGCCGCCTAACGCTGGAGACGCCAAAGGTCCCGCCATCGTCTGCTGTGAAGTTGTGGTGGACGAAATCCCGCCCATGTTCGCCAATGCCGTCGCTGCGGTCGAAGCGCCTGTTCCACCCGACGCTACGGGCACCGTATTCATCCCCGCGACTGCGTTGCCGCTCGCCGTATAATAGGCGATCTGCCCGGGGTTCCCCGTGCTCACTGTGCCATCGCCGTTACCCGAACCGCACGCCACGCCTGTATTGGTGATATATCCCGAGTTATCAATCTGCAGGCAGTTATGACCCGTACCCGCCGCCAGCCCGGGAAACTTTATCGCAGTCGTTCCTGTAAAGCTCGCGTATAAGTTGCTGCTGCCCCCGCCATAGATGTTAAAACCGGCTCCTGCTCCCGTTTCGTAGTTCACGCGCACTACGCCCGTCGAATTCGAGGCATTGATGTATGTATCTCCGCTATTGGTGCTCTGATAAGCTTTAAAGCTGTCCAGACCACCCGTCGCCGAGTTCAGCTCCCAGTTATTGCTCGCGTCTTTCTCCGCATACCACTGGCTGTTACCGTTCCAGTCCTTGTATATCAGCGACTCTTTTTGGCTTTGTGTCAATCCCGCCCACAGAATCGCGTCAATCTCCGCATCCACTTGGTTCTTCACCGTCGGCGTCCCAACCAGCGTCGACGTTCCAGCCACCTGCAGCGTTCCATTGAACTGTGCATCACCGGCCTTGTCAACCGTCGCAACGGTCGTCTCGCTCGCGCCACCTGATCCGAAAACCACACCGCCGGTACCTGAGTTAGTCGAGCCGTTCAGCACCACCGCCCCCGTCCCGGCCGAATTCAAGACGGTCTGATTGTTAGTGCTCGATTGCCCGTTGTTATACTGCCCAATCGAAAGCCGGTTTACATTGTTTAGCAGATCCTCGACCTGGTAGAACTGCTCACCCGCTGTTGCGTCCGAGTAACCCTCCAACCAGCGGTATCCGTAGTCCGTCTGCACCTCATTCAACAATCCGCGTTCGTTCCCCGTTCCCGTTCCGAGCCTCAGATGATTGGTCACCGTGGCGTCCTTCTGGCTGCCATACCAGTCGCCATTCATGCCATTAAAGCTACGGTGAAATGTGTCCAGAAAACTGTTGCGCGTCCCGTTGTCCGTCAACTGGCCCGTGAACATAGTGCCCCCGGAAATCCAGTTGTTATAGGAACTCCCCGCGTCCGCTATCACCTGGCTACTCGAGTTCTCGTTCCGCAATCCGACAATCGTGTTGTTCTGCGCGTTCGCGCCCAGGTGCAGCGCCGTCGAGCAGCCCTCCACATCTCCACCAGTGAACGTGTTCCCATCTCCCTGTTGCAGATTGATTCCAATCGTCCCCGCCGTGGGATAGCTCCCGCTCGTCGGGCAAT
>JBEKPF010000091.1:0-22354 GCA_049521035.1 Occallatibacter sp.
CCCGGCTACCTGGGTAACGGCAGTGTTGCGCCCACATCGGGCGCTGATGGAGACCCCTTCACCATCCCGCCGACCAGCGTTCCCAGTATTGGTGACTCGCTGATCGCGGCCAACATCCCATTCAAATACTATGGCGAAGGTTGGGATCTATATGTCGCCGATCCGACCGGCACAAACCCCTTTGACGTGTACTGCAACATCTGCAATCCGTTTGGCTACCAGACATCGATCATGGCTAGCCCAGCGATGATTGAAGATCACATCGCCGATACCAGTGAGCTTTACGAAGACATCGACTCAGGCACGCTTCCTCCGGTGTCCATCGTGAAGCCAAGCGGCTATAACGATGGCCACCCCGCATCTTCCAAACTCGACCTCTTCGAAGGCTTTGTGAAGAAGATTATTGACGAAGTCCAAGCCAATCCCAAGCTCTGGGCGACGACCGCAATCTTCATCACCGAGGATGAAGGCGGCGGTTATTACGATTCGGGCTACATCCAGCCGGTGGATTTCTTTGGCGACGGCACCCGTATTCCGCTGATCGTTGTGTCTCCCTATTCAGAGGGCGGCATTGTGACGCACGAATATGGCGATCACGTATCGCTTATTAAGTTCATCGAAAAGAACTGGGGGTTGAAGCCGATCAGCGATCGCAGCCGCGACAACTTGCCCAATCCGAAGTACGCGAAGGGCAACGCATATGTGCCGACCAACAGTCCAGCGTTGGACGACCTGACCAGCGAGTTCACATTCTGATTTCTGATCGACGGTCAAGAATGCAAAACTGATTAGCTTCATGCATCGAAGACCGGCGCAAGTCGGTCTTCGGTGCATTCACGTAACTACAACCAATATGCAGGGCAGCAAACTTGAAATCAAATTCCCTCCTCTTAATCCTCTTCTGTCTCTTTGGCACAGCCACAGGCGAACTGTCCCTTCGCACCACTCCTGTCTTCGCTGAAACGCATCCACCCTTTCACATCCAGCAACAATGGAAATTAGGAGGCAGTGCGGGCTGGGGATCTCTCTATTTCGACTCGACCTCAAAGCAGCTCTACGTTCCGCGCACTGACCGCGTCGAGTTACTCAATTCCGACAGCGGCCAGGTTCTAGGTGAAATCCAGGGCTTCGTCGATGCGCGAGAAGTGGCTCTAGACGATACAGGTAAGTTTGGATTCGTCTCCGACATCACAGACGGTACCATCGGTCTGGCGCGAGTCTTCAATCGCTCCACTCTCAAGGTTGTCTCGTCCATTCCTGTGGGCAGAATCCCCAATGCGGTCTTGTTCGACCCCGTGACGAAGAACGTCTTTGTTTTCAGTTCCCGCGATCGCAATGCATCTGTAATTGACACCAGGACGAACACGGTCGTCGCCACCATTCCATTGCCTGGAAAGCCGCATATTGCAGTGACTGATGGTCAGGGAGCAATCTTTGCCGGACTTCGTGGAATTGGACAGATGGTCAGAATCGATACGGCTTCGCAAAAAGTGACCGCCAATTGGTCTATTGCACCGTGCGAAGAACTTACGGGCCTGACTATCGACGCAGAACACAGTCAATTGCTCGGTTCATGCGTAAACCGAAGACTTATCTCAGTCAACGCGGATTCAGGCCAGGTTACCGCAATCGGCGAAACCGCAACAGGCGCCGGCGATCTTGCATTCGATCCGAAAAGCGGTCTGCTGATCAGTGCGACTCAGTCTGGCCTGCTCACTATCTTTCAACGTGATACAGCGGGCCAGTACCCGCGCCTGGAAGAAGTAACCACTTTGCCAAGGGCCGGCACTCTGGCCTTGGATCCTGTCAAGGGTCGCGTTTACCTGGCGACAGCTAGATTTCAACAAAGGCAAGTCAGCGGAAAAGGCATGGAAGAAGCGGCAGCGCGCCTGACGCCTGTTCCTGGCAGCTTCGAAGTGCTTGTCGTCGGCCCCTGATGCAAATGCCCCCCAGAGCATCGGCTCAACCCACCACATCGTATGGCCGCATCATTTCGTTGTCCTCGTGCTCAAGGATGTGGCAATGCCAAACGTAGCGAAAACGCTGGCCTGACGAAATGGGTGTTCCGGGAGGCAAATCGAATCGCTGGATGACGCGCGTAACATAACCTGGATACGCTTTGACCGTATCCTTCCATGCCGGGCTTTCATTGGTTTCAGGTGGGAGCGGCCGACCTGTGTAGCGCAGAGTGCCGCTTGCTAGGAAGCTCTTCACGTCGAAAGGCCGGCGATCGAGAATCTGAAGACGCACCAGATGTAGATGCATCGGATGAACATCACTGGTAGTGTTGACCATCGACCAGATCTCCGTTGAACCGACTTTCGGGTCCTCAGTCACCGGATCATTCCAGTGTTTGCCGTCGAGCATGCCCATCATGGTGTATCCGTCAGAAGGTCGGTCCATCTCGTTGATTGAAAGGATCCGTTCGCGCACTGCCGCCGAGGGATTTAGAGACTCAAAGGGCCCTAGAGTGACAGGAAGCATACTCGTATCCGTACCTACAAGCGGTTTAGTCACCTTAAAGAGCATTACCTCATCTGCAGCCACTTGCCCTCCGCGCGTGTAGGGCGCGGGTGCGTCGTTGGTCATTGCAAAATGCGCGCCTTTCATCCCCGTAAAGTCCAGCACGAAATCGAAACGCTCAGCCGGTGCTGCGAGCAGAAAGTGGCGCTCCAGCGGAACCGGAAGCAGACCCTGGTCAGTACCAATTTGGTGAAACGCAGGCGCGCTCCCAGCGTCACCTGTGGGAGTTCCATTTCCATCGCATGGCCGAAGAGTGAGGTGATAGAAGCGGGCATTTGAAGCGTTGACCATCCTGAAGCGATACTTACGCGGTTCTACTTCAAGATAAGGTTTGACCTTGCCGTTGACGCACACGTTGTTTCCAAAGAACTCCTGAATCCATACCGGGTGCGTCCCATTGACCGCTGCTGGATAGTACAACGATCCATCGGGAAGAAAGAGGCGGTCTTGGAGCATGAGCGGAATCTCGTAGGGCCCGCTGGGTAGGTTGAGCGCATCCTCCTGCTCATCGCGAATGAAGTAAAAGCCCGCCAAGCCGGCATAAATATTGAGCCGAGTGATTCCGATGGCGTGGTCGTGATACCACAACGTGCAAGCCGGCTGCGCATTCGGAAAATGATAGGGGCCGGATTTGTAAAATGCGCCCTCTTTGCCGTCAGGAGTATTCCACGCATCCGGATAGCCATCGTATTCAGGCAGTGTTTGCCCTCCATGAAGATGGACGACTGCGCGGACCGGTGGAACGTTCCCCTCTTCACCATGAACAGTGAAATCAAGAGGCAGAAGATGCTGTCGGGGCAAGTTGTTCACCCATGAGACTGAAAACGGCTTACCGCGCCGTACTTCGATGGTGGGGCCCGGCCACGAACCGCCGTATCCCCAGAGGGTGGTCGGTGGCAAGTCACGATGAACTTTCTGCCGAAAGGCTCCCATACCAATGGTCACTGGAGCACCCGCATGTCTCGGTCGCGAAAAACGTGTCGGAATCGGCAACGGATCGACGTAGGATGCGAGAGTGACAGGCTTTGGCTGCGATTGGCTCGACTGCGTAGAGCTTTGAGTAAGCGCTCGCGCAGGTAGGATGAGGCCTGCCGTGGAGAGCAGCCCCAATCGATTGAATGCGCGACGATCGAGGGACAAGAACCGTCTCCAGTTGAAAGAACGACCGCGTTTGAGGGTAAAGTGGCTTTATTGCATTAATATGAACATCAGGATGAATAGGATCGCAGGTTCGCCGCAGCCCCGATTCAACGACGCTTCATCATTGGGGAGTGCTCCCATCCGATTCATCGATCTTCGATTCGTGCTCGCGCTACGCGCGCAGCAGCGCTATCCATTGGATGCGGGATATCAGTAAACCCTGCTGGCAATTACCTGCGTACCCGTGGCATTTGACTCGATGCTTGTTGAACGCAGCAATACTTCGAAATACCGAAGCGACCCGTCCGGTCGTGTAGCGCGCTGCAGTACAGTCGCAATTGCTCGCTGATGAAGAAGTGTCTCTGCGGCAGCCTGAGTCCCCGCAACATCCAGTCCTTGTAAAAGCAATAAATGGCCGTTACCGCCAAGATTGGGAAGAAACGCGATGAGGGCAAATGTTTCATGTGCCGGCTCGTTCCAGTGACTCGCGTAGGAGGCCGCTTCACCCTGTTGAGGATTTAAATTGATGATCGTCGCGCCTTCCATGCCCTGGTGATAGACAATGCGGAAATTGGCGCTGCTGTCTGCAATGGATGCCCATGGATTGCTGCCAACAGACCCGATAAGAACGGCGTTGGCATTCTTCAAATCGTCGAGCCGCAGGTCACGCGGAAAACGAAGGAATGCTCGCCGTGGATTGTATTCTCGCAGGCGCGCCAAGGCGGCAACAATCTGGAAATCGACAAAGCTGGTGAACTGTTGAGAGCGCAGATCGTCTGCACTGTGTGCATCCACGCCCGCGAGCGGCAGTCCAAGGTAGTCGCCCTTGATATAGTCCGCAAGAGGCAATGGACGTCGCGAAATATCCTCGAGGAGATTGAATCCGGCATCGGCGGGTACGATAAATGTGTTTGCCGGACCGTCGAAGAGAGCTGCCCACAGCGGATCCGCCGGCTCGGGCACCGGTTGTGGAGTTCGAGTTCGTGCAGCGGCAAACCACGTAAGACAGATCAGCAATGCACTGTACCCGACGATTGCGGAAGCGCCGAGCAGCCACCTTTCCCAACTCAATCGAATGGTTCCAGTCGAAACTGAACCCGCTGCCCCAGCCGGTTGCGCGTGAATGCTGACCGGAGTCGGGAATCTGCGCAGATCTGAGGATTGGGCCCCGTCAGAAACCGGAACGAAAACGGGGACATAAGCTCCTAATGGAATGTCGATGCGCAGCGGTTCCGAACCGCCTTCGTCGGCAAAATGCTCAGCCAGGCGCCTGCGCAACTGCCTTGCATAATTGCGCACAATGTTGTCTTCAACAGTGCTGTAGCCGGGCCGCCTGTCAAATACCTGGACGCCAATCTGATGCTCGGTGATCTCGGTCTCGCGTCCTTCCAGAGTCTCTGCAACCACATAAAGTAAGAATTTTGTCAGCAGTGGCGACCTAGCAAAGTGAGGACCAGCCACCACTCGCTGAGCGATGGCCCAGCGTGGATTTTGCTCAAACCACTGCGGCCATGTTTCCTGGGAAAGCGATACTTTTTGCTCGTGCCGGACGGCGGCGAAACGTTCCATGACGGTCATCTCCAAGAGATCGGTCGAGCACGAAAATGTCCTTGCCACGAGGGTACGGAATGATGGTAAACAGGCGATAAATACCCGCCGCGACCATCAAACCCGGCAAGTTCATCAATAATTCATCTAGACAGCAAGATGCTTCCCATGAATACGTTAGGCATTCAAGATACAGGTGTATACACTCCTGCACACGGGGGGTAAACACTTCCGCGCACACGCGAACTGACCTACTTTTTGGCTGGACGGGCGCGCGCCCGCCGAACGATACATCTATGCCATGGAAAGTTCTGCTAACTAATTGGAGGCGAAATTGAAAGCTCAATTGCACCCCAGAGTAGAGAGCGTGCTGCTCATCATCGCAAGTATCCTCGCTGTTCTATGCCTGCCCGTTTGCGTGACGGCTCAGCTAGATCGTGGGGAGATCACTGGAACCGTCCAGGACGCATCCGGCGCGGTAGTCCCAAATGCAAAAATTGAACTAACCAACGACGCTACAGGCGTCAGCGCCACTACCACGTCCACACAAACCGGCACGTATGTTTTTGAGGCCCTGCTTCCCGGTAAATACACCGTCGAAGCAGAAGCAGGAGGATTCCAAAAGTACGTTGTGCACGGGGTTTATGTACACGTGCAACAAGTGCTCTCTCTCGATGTTCACTTTGCTCCGGGCGACGTTCAACAAAGTGTAACGGTGAATGCCGCCGCACCGCTCCTTGAGGCGGAAAATGCAGCGCTGGGCCAGACAATCGTCAACCAGGAGTTGAACGATTTACCGCTCGCAACCCGCGACTGGGGCTCGCTTGCGCAAATGTCCGCTGGCGTCGCAGCTGCTGCACCCGGAGGGGTCACCGCCGATGCAGGCAGTTCCGAGAGCGCATACTTTTCCGTAAACGGTTCGAACGTCTGGCAGAATGACTTCCGCTTGAACGGGATTAATGACAACATCGAGTTTTACGGAGGCAACTATACGTTGACCAATGCCGCGATCGTTCCACCGCCCGACGCCGTGCAGGAATTCACGCTGCAAAGCGGAGACTTCAATGCAGAGTTCGGTCATTCCACAGGCGGTGTCATCAATGCGGCCATCAAGTCAGGGAGCAACCATCTCCATGGAGACCTTTGGGAGTACGTGCGCAACAACGACTTGAACGCAAATTATTACTTCAACAACACCAATGGAGTGGCCAAGCCTATCCCTGAATACCACCAGAACCTTTTTGGCCTCACGGCAGGCGGTCCAGTTCTTATACCCCACGTCATCAACGACAAGGATAAGGCCTTTTGGTTTTTCGACTATCAGGGAGGAAGGTACGTCTTGCCGGAACCCGCGGGTGGAGAGACCGTCCCCACACTCAACATGATCAACAGCGGATTTACCAACAGACATTTTTCTTGGCTGCCGTTGCGTGCACGCTGGGGTCTGTCGCGGGTGACATCGGGGTTGCAGAATCTCGGGCCGCAAATCACGAGATAAGACGTGGCGCAGACCGAGGGCGAAGACCTGCCGGAGTTCGAGCACAACATCTCCGGCGAAGTAGGCGAGCAGCGCGACCGGCTCATTGATTTTCTTGCGCAGCAGAACATCGCGCTGGAGTTCAACGAGAGGATCGCTCCAGCTTTGGGTGTGAGCTACGGCGGCAAGATCGCTCTTCTACCCGGCCAGTCGAAGCCGGAGGAGTTCGTCACTCTGGTTCACGAAACGGCTCATTTATGTTGCGCGGGAAGTTATGTTGCGAGCAGCGTCGAGGTCCAGTAATCATGCGGTTGTGCGGCGCTGCTGACGCAACATAAGTAATCAGAGAGCACGGAGGAAGGCCATCAGGGATGGGTCCTCTTTCCACGGACGTGTGGAGACGGCTGCGGTAGAGAGCGCGTTGGTGTGTGCCAGCATCTGTGCTTTGCGTTCTAGATCCACTTCGGCATAGATGTTGGTGGTGTCGATGGAGACGTGACCGAGCCAAGCACGAATGGTGTTGATGTCCACGCCGGCGCGGAGTAGGTGCGTGGCGGTGGTGTGACGAATAACGTGAGGGCTGATGCGCTTACGTGCAAGCGAGGGACAGGACGCAGTGGCCTTGCGGACATAGCTGCGGACAAGACGATGGATTCCGTGGCGGGTGATGGCTTGGCCGCGGTGGCTCAGAAAAACCGATTCATCGGGCGAGCGGTTGCGTATAAGCGCAAGCAACTCTGTGGCAGTAGCCGGCCATAGAGGACAGCAACGGGTCTTGCGGCCCTTGCCACAGATTTCGACATGGCTTACAGCCGCGGGATGAAGATGGAGGTTTTCGAGCAGAAGCGACGCGGCTTCGGAAGCGCGGGCGCCGGAGTTGTACAGAAACTGGAGCAATGCATAATCGCGCCGGCCCAGCAGGGTCTTGCGATCTGGCGCGGCAAGCAGCGCATCGATCTCCGGTTTTTCCATATAGGTGAGTTCGTTGCGATGAAAGCGCTTGAAGGGAACGGAACGAATCGCGGCGCACCATGCCACGTGCTCGGGGCTGTGCTCAGCAACAAAGCGAGCCATCGCATGGATAGCGGCCAACCGTTGGTTGCGCGAGCGGATCGTACAGTTGCGTTCCTGTTCAAGGTGGTCCAGGAAGCATCTCAGCACGTCATAGGAAAGATCGGCGACGCACAAGCGGTCGATCGGTCTTCTGGTCCGGGTACTGACGTAGGGCAGCAGGAGCGCGAGCGTGTCACGATAGCTGTGTTGTGTGTTCCGGGCAAGGTTGCGCTCCGCTACGAGGTGTTCCAGGAGAAAGCGGCGCACCCAACCGCCCAGCAGATGTGGATTAGTCATGGCTCACCTCTGGACGGGCATACCGCTCAAAGCACAGACTTGCCTGTTCGAGCAGTTCTGTTGTCATCGCCAGATATCGTGCGGTGTCCTTCATCGTGCCGTGCCCGAGATAGGTGGTGAGGTGGGGCAGTAACCGCTGCACGTTTTTGCCTTCGCGATACCAGGTGACGAGGCGAACCACCGCGAAGGTGTGACGGAAGTCATGCAGCCGAGGCTGGAATCTGGCCTTCGGAGAGCGATGAACGCCGGCTTCTTCACGCACGCGCTTGTAGACAAGTTCGGCGGTCTGGCGAGTGATGCGCTGATACTTGACCGTTCCGAGTATCGGAGTCGAGCCCGTGCGATGCGCCGGCGACCACTGCCGGTCGATATAAGCTTCGAGCAGCCGACACAGATCGTGGCCAACCGGAACAAAGCGGCTCTTAAAGAACTTGGTCTCGCGAATGGTCAGCACCCCGGAATCACGGTCGAAATCACTGATGTTCAGTCGCAACGCTTCACTGATCCGGAGGCCAGTTCCATAGAGCAGTAACAGAAGTGTGCGGATAGTATCGGGCGTCAGAATCCATACGTAGCGGTGGCGCGAATCGGCGGCGTCGATGAGCTTCCGCATGTCGTCGTTGGTATAGATGTAGGCTTGGAACTTTTCCGGCTGCTGTGGCCTGCTGCGAGGCAGCGGACTCCTGCGCACGTAATGCCGAGCGATCGCGTAGTGATAGAACCCCGACAGAGTGTGATACTTCGAGAACCAGAAGCTAGTCACGGGGCCCTTTCCGTCGAGGAATCGGCGAACGGCCCGAGGCTGGATCTTCCCCATCTCGAGGTTGCCGACGGCCTTTACGAACGCACGGAGGCGGACCGCATCACTGCGAAAGTGGTTACCGAGAGAGCGCTTGTATGCGATGTAGGTCTCAATGGCCTGCGAAAGTCTCATAGCAGACCTCCCAGGCTGATGGAAGCGACAGCCTGGAGCGCTTCCAGGCTGCCTCGGAGATATATCGGAGTAGCGCGACGCGCACTGCGTTCACAGTAGTCAGCCAGGCCGCTTAGATCGAGCCTTCCGACTTCGCAGAGGGCGTTCAGATCCACCTTGGCGTACATCTGTGTTGCGGCGAGGGAAACATGGCCAAGATGATCGGCGATCTCCTTGAGAGAGAAGCCTTCGGCCAACAGGCGCGTGGCACAGGAGTGACGAAAGGCATGAGGGCCATAGCAAGGCAGAACGATCCCGAGCTTGCGGCACCGGCTGCGTATCATCGAACCAAGGCTGGTCATCCCCAAGGGCCGGAAAGGTCGAGTCTGGGTGAGGAATACTTCGCGCCGCGAGCACTGTGGTCTGCCTTCGCGCAGATATCGCACGATGGCTTCTCCCACGGTTGCCGCCAGTGGATAACGCTGTGTCTTGCGCTGCTTCGGGCGTCGGACCCGGACTACCTCCTGCTCCCAATCGATATCCTCCAGGCACAACTGGCGCACTTCTCCGTTGCGAAATCCATAGACAGTGAGAAGCATGAGCATGGCATGATCGCGAATGTCGACTGGAGCGTCCCCTGAAGATGCAACCAGAAGACGTTGCACATCACTCAGCCCGAGGGAGCCGTTCCAGACGGTAAATCCGAGGTGCGCCGATGGCGTCAGCGAGGTCTGGAACGCACCACCCTTTCGACTGCGCAAAACGGAAGAAGTTGCGTAGCGCTGTTACGTGCATGGAAATAGTAGTCCGCTTCCACCGATACTGTGTTGCCAGCCACGTGAAATAACGAGAAATGTCCTCGGGGCCGAGTGTGCGCAGTGTCTTTACTTGTGAATCGGCCCAGGCGAGAAACCCGCGCAGGCACACCCGCTTTATTTTTAAAGTTGCAGGAGCGAATCCACGCTCATGCTCTTCAAAGTGCAAGAAGGCATCCAGTTCTGCTGCAAATGGCTGCACCGCCGTTGGTTCATGCAGCCTTCCCAGAAAACGCAGCCAGCCTGTCGCATGAAAGATGAACCAAGTCTTTGCATGATGCCGGTTCTGCTCCGACCGATGAAGCGCTGCAGACCATACCGTGGCAGCCGCCTCGATCTGCACAGGCGCTATCGCATCAAGATGAAGTGGAAGCCTCTCTGCCAACGAATAGAGCAGGCACATGATGGCACGCAAAGCCGACTTCGAATGGCCCTCCGCGGCGAGAAAAATAAGGTATCGTTCCCGCTCCGCTGCATACGGGCCGTTGCGATGGCGTTCGATGTGAAAACGACAAGACAGAATCTTCTCAAACATGGTGGATCTCCTTCGGATGAAGTGATCCGCCAAGTATCGAACCTACCAGTTATGTTGCGCACAAAAGCCAATCCCCCCAATGAAGACGCCTACATCAGCTCTCTACGCAACATAACTTCCCGCGCAACATAAATGCGCTTATGTTGTGCGCTACATAAGCTCATGAACTCTTGCACAAAGCAGAGCGCCGCACCTTCACCACGGCAACCGTGCGCGAGACAGAAGCCGAGGCCGTGGCCTTCATCGTGGGTCAGGCAATCGGCTTGGAGATGGGCAACGCATCGAGCGATTACATCCAGATGTACAACGGCAACGCAACCTTGCTGGCCGAGAGCCTTGAAGTCATCCAGCGCACCTCCGCCGTAATTCTCGGCGCCATCCGCGCAGAAGAATCTACCGAAAAGAACGAGGCCGTCGCGGAGGTGGCGTAATGCGGACCATCCTCCAAATCCTCGAAAAGGCGGGAGGCTATCGCAGCGATCTTTATCTGCGGATTGAGAATCCGCCCTATATGGCCCTCGTGATCGAAGCCACGCCGGGGCGCGGCCCGCTTGGGGCTCCGGCAATCTCGGTCGCGCATTACGGCGAACAGAATGGCGACCTGATGCGCGACCCCGAGATGTGCTTCGAGCTAACCAATCCGCTTGGCATGGGTTGGATTCTCACAGCCTTCTACTTTCGCAACGACTACATAGGAGTGGAGCAGAATTCCCGCACCGGTGAAGGCGATAACTATGTCTTCGTCCGCGACCTCTTGCGAGAGCATGAGAATTTCGCCCGCACTTGGGACAGAAACCTCCGGTCTCAAGGCTTCTACGAAGCCTTTGTACGCAGCCAGAGCCAGTAATCCGCCAACCTTCGGGCGGGTACTGGCCGTGCCCGCCCTCGCATTCACTCTCGACAACCACAAAAGGAGAACTTTATGACGACCGCAGTTCAAACTCAGTCCGAGTACCGCGACCTTCCGCTCGATTGGTTGGTCATATCCCCCACCAACCCGCGCAAAACATTCGACGAAGATGCAATGCAGGAACTCGCCGCCAGCATCCGCGAAAACGGCGTGTTGCAGCCGTTGCTGGTTCGGCCCCGCGCGGACCGCAGCTTTGAGATTGTTTTCGGAGAACGCCGATATCGCGGTGCGGCGATGGCCGAGAAAGATACCGTGCCGGTGTGCATCCGCGAGATGACCGACGCTCAGGTGTTAGAGGCCCAACTGATCGAAAACCTCCAGAGGCAAGACGTGCATCCGCTCCACGAGGCGCAGGGCTTCGCCGCGCTCTTGCGTCTTGAGGAGCCGAAGTATTCCATCGAACTCATTGCGGCCAAATGCGGCAAGAGCGCAGGGTATGTGGCATCGTTATGTTGTAAACAACATAACTGCCCAACAGTCCCGGCCGATTCAGGTGATGCAGAAGTTCCGTGTCCCCGAAGAACGCCGACTCTATGGCTGACGACGCTACAAGCTACCAGGATCACGGCTGCCGCCGCAAACCGATGTTTCCAGACAACTGCACTCTCTCCGCTGCGGCAAGTTTCTGCCCGGCCAATTCCCACAGATCTTGGCTCGGATGACTCTGGCCAGTTCGCCCATCGGCTGGTGTTCAGATGAGCGTCTGATTCTCGCCTCATCCGCGAAGAATGGACGTGAAGGGTGGATTTGGGCAGCCAACTGAAGACTGCAAATGGGATAACTTAAAGAAAAGACCCAATTGTGCCGATAGAGGACCTGAGAATCGTAAAAACTCATGCGTACTCTTAAACAGCGGGTTGCGGTGGTCCTCGTGGCGACGCTGGCAGCAATAGCAGCTGGCGCATCGGCGGGCTTTCTGTTGGCCCGGACGATTGTGCTGCGCGTATCCGAAGTCAGGCTCGTCGATCAGGCAACCCGCAGCCTGGCAGCCGCGGACGCTTATGGGGCCGACGTACGCGAGGCATTGGCGGCCATGAACGCCTCGTCCTATCCATACTGCTCCGACAGCGAACTGACCTATTTTCGGCATATCCTCCTCCGGTCGCAATACCTCAGAGAGGGCGGACGGATGACCGGCGGACGGATAGACTGCTCCACGACCCTCGCGCGCAGCGAATTGCCCCAGGAACGGTTCAAGCCCGTCTATGCAGGAGAAGATGGCTTCCAGGTGTACTGGGACCTGCCACCGTTCCGGACCGGCATCGAGCGGTCCTCGGTATTGCAGGTTGGTCGGTCCTACGTGAACTCGGTTATTCAATTGCGCAATGAAGGCCTGCCGTCCGAGGTCACACTCAAGGTCGCCCTGCGCAATCTCGCCGGGGAACCGGCCAACCGATCAAAGCCAGGAAACGGTACGGCCTTCACAGAGGACGGCTTCAGGCACATGGGCGACATACTGTCCGCCACGCATTGCTCAACCAACTTTCGCCATTGCGTTACGGCGTCCATCTCCCTGACGGATGCGTTCCGCATGGGCCGGCCAATGTTCGCCGTGTGTATGGCTCTTGCGGGCCTTGGCGCGGGAGTGCTTGGACTTTTCGGCTCACTCACATGCTGCCGCAAGCGGACCATGGAGCAGCAACTGCGCAGGTCCATCCGCAAAGATCAGCTGCGCATGGCTTACCAGCCGGTGGTGGATCTGGCCAGCGGGCGTGTTGTGGGTGCCGAGGCTCTGGCCCGCTGGAGAGATGAGAGAGGCTCCGAGGTGCCCCCTGATGTGTTCATCAGGCTGGCTGAGGAGCGGGGATTTATCGGCCAAATTACGCGACTGGCGATGCGGCACGTCCTGCGCGACCTTGGCGAGCTTCTGCGCTCCGACACCGGTTTTCAAGTGAGCGTGAATGTGACCGCGTGGGACCTGGCCGAAGCGGGGTTTGTGCCGATGCTGGATGCGGCGCTGGCGGAGGCCGCAGTACCATCTGAGCGCGTGACAATCGAGATCACCGAGACCTCGACAGCGCGCCATGAAAAGGTCATCGAGACCATTCGCAGGCTGCGAGCCTCCGGGCACCGCGTGCATATCGACGATTTTGGAACCGGGTATTCGAGTCTCGCATACCTTCAGGATCTATCGGTGGATGCGATCAAGATTGATAAGGTTTTCACGCAGGCTATCGGGACCGGTTCGGTCTCCGTGAGCATCGTGCCGCAGATCCTTGCAATGGCCGATGCGCTGGATCTGGAAATCGTTGTGGAGGGCATCGAAACCGAAGAGCAGGCGCGGTACTTTTGCTCGACCGACAGGCGCATTCGCGCCCAGGGCTGGCTCTTCGGGCGACCAGTGCCGGCTGGCAAGTTCCTCGAAATGCTTGCCGAGGACAAGGAGAATGAACCGACCTTCGTTGGCGCGGTCTTGAGCCCGGCTTGAATCTTTGGGGCGGCCGACGTTGTGAGCGAAAACCCTCGAAGCCGGGGCGGCAATCGAGCCAAAGTTGTATCGAGGATTCTCGCCGTGCAAAAAAGGCTACGGCTTTCTGGCCTCAGCCTCTGCCAACCATCCGCGGCGCAATGTCTCGTGAGGGATGCTGGACAGGTAAGGCTTGATGTCGAGGATCGGTGTTCCGTCGAGCATGTCAACGCCGCGAACGTGAAGAGCACCACCTTCGCGCCGCAGGAGTTCGACGACGGTTAGACCGATCGGATTGGGGCGGCGGGGAGATCGAGTGGCAAAGACACCATGAGGCGTGCTGTCGGTAGGCGGCTTGCCGATCAATTCAAAGCCGTCGGATCGGTCAAAGAGCCAGAGTACAAACAGATGTGAGAACCCTTCGATATCCGTTAGTCCGAGTTCAAACTCCGGCAGGATTATGAGCATGCCATTCGCGTCGTGTTTGGCTCCAAGACCCTTCGGAATCGAAGCGGTATCTTTGTATGGGCTGCTAACAAATCCAATCGGCCGCGGCGTAAACATAGATTTCAGTGCCTCTGTTTCTCGTACTAAGCATGAATGGCTGTCAGCTTTGCGCCTTGGCTTGCCGCACCATCTCGACGAGCATCATGCGAGCGTCCTCTGGAGCTGCTATCTCGTTGAGGAAGTTAATGCGAGCACCCTTGACCCCATCCTTCGTTTTCAATCGGAGTGAAAAGCCCAAGCGATCGATGGAAGTCATCGTTGCTTCAGCCGCTTCGATTCTTGCATGTGACTTGGCCAGCAGGATCATCGCATCGACATGATCCGTGTTCATGTGCCCCAGAATGCCGGGCGCATCATTGGCCAGCGGGTCTGGAACCGCGCGTTCGTAGTCCCCGACCTCGACCCAGCCCATCACGCCAAAACCGCCTACATAATAGAGATCGACCGGCTGAAGCCGGAAGAAGCTGAAATCTGAGAAGTCAACCCAATAGCGGCTATGCTCGTGGCGCTCTAGATACCGCTTTCGCACCGAAGTCAGGTCTTGCTCCGGCACCGGTGCGGAATGGCCAACCAGAGTGGCTCGTGCGGACCCAAGTGGGTCTCCATCCGCGCCAGCTTGCGCGACGAAGAGGCTGCAACGAGGATCTTCCCGCAGATTCTGCGTGTGCATGGCCATGTTGCTTATAAGAAAGATGGGTCTGCCTGCAGAATCGAGCGCGAAAGGCATCAGAGAGCCGAACGGAAATCCCGGATGCCTGCGGGATAGTGTCGAAAGGGTTGCGACTGAAACGAGCGACAAGAGAGTGCGGACGCGCTCCGCGTGGGTTGGCTCCGGCAGTTGCGGCAAGCGAGGGTCCGTATATGCGTGCTTGCCGGTTGAGATTTCGTTCGGGGGCATTGGATGACTCTCGCTCTTCCATCGTAACGCCTGTACCCTCTCAGACAATTCCTCTTACAGGGGCGAAACTGGTGGATGTAATCTCTATCGATAGCGTCATCCTGCGGTCAATAAAGTGAAGATCTCTGCTGAATCCCGAAACCTTGAATGACTGAAGAACATTACACGGAGCAAGAAGAGACTCCAACCTTTGCTTGCGCCGTTCTTCTCCTCACGAGAATTATCATTGCTTCATCTAGATGCAACATCGCACATACTGTAAGTTTCCGAGTCAGAGTCAGGATCAATTCGAAGAAGCCGTCAGCCGATGCGATGCGGCAAAACTTGACGTAGTTCGACGCATCTGGCTCTGTTGCGCGGAGCTGTCGCGCACAAACCCGGTCACCATTGTTACACACCCCACGTAACTTCATGGCTCTGATACGCTTACTTAGGGTGAGATACGATGACTCAACCCTCTCGTTCCAAAGATCACCGATTTCGGCCGGCTGATGAACGAGCTCCTCCAACTGCTCCGCCAGAATCGCAATTATAGCTACACATGGGCGGGCCAGATTGTCAGCGAAATCGGCGGTAATTTCAACAATATTGCTGTCCTTGTGCTGGCTATGGCGCTTACGCATTCCGGCATCGTTGTCACCGGCGTTCTGCTGGCGAGCGCTATTCCCGCCGTTACGATAGGGCCGCTTGCCAGGGTGTTGCTGGATCGTTTCAACCGCAGGCGGATCATGATTGCCAGCGATCTGATTCGAGCCGTAGTCGCGCTCGGCTTCATCCTTGCTGCCGCATCCCATCTCATTTGGGTGCTTTACGCATTCAGTTCGTTGTTGATGGACCATTGGTCAACTGAATAGGTTGCCGCGGGCGTGAAAGGAACCCGGTCTTCACGGGCAACCCCTAAAGGTCGCGCCGCTTTTCGTAGCGGCAAAAATGCCTTTCATTCTACCGACCTAACATCAGCCGGTGAACGCTGCTGCACCTGCCTCGGTGACTGCATGGTCTTGTTCGCCCGAGCCGCCACTTACGCCAATCGCACCGACTACTTTTCCATCGCGTTTCAAGGGAATCCCGCCCGCGAATATTATGATCCGGACGTCATTCGACGCATGAATCCCAAAGAACTGGCCACCGGACTGAGAGTGCTCGGCCAAATCTTTGGTCGAGATGTCGAAGGCTCGCGAGGTATACGCGTTCTGGATCGAAATGTCGATGCTTCCCGGCCACGCGCTCCATCCATCCGCGCATGGGCAATCAGATTTCCACCCGCGTCCGCCACTGCAATACTCATTGGTTGGCCAATCTCTGCTGCCTTGCTTTCCGCGGCTGCAATAATCTTTCGCGCATCCTTCAAGGTGATCATGATGAACTCCTAAGGTTTAAGTGGGGAATTGGGGCACCACCAAGATTGTTGCTGGGGAGTTGTCTCAGCAGTGCCCTCACTCTTGGATGTCAGTATCGCAGGCGAAGCCGGCAGATCGTTCACAGGACTCTCTAAAGACGTTGAGGCTTTCAGATCCGCCCGCCTGAGCGATCGTTTTTTGTGTTTTCGTTGACGGCGAAATACGTGGTTCGCATTCATTGGTGAGACTGCATATCGCATGGGTTCGACCGCAGCCATTGGCCGTAACTGCCGGAAAGCAAATGGTACCTACATCTCGTCCAGTCAGCGCATCTCAACAGCGCGCTCGGAACGATGATCGCGGTCGCTGCGGCGTTTGCCGGAACTTACATATGAAAGAACTGAAAACTGCGTCATACTAATTCGCATGCTTCCACGCCGCCGTTTTCTACTCAGTTCGCTCGCTCTTGCCGCGTTTGAAAGCCTTCCCGCAAAGGTTCTCCGCACTGCGGTACCCGTTTTCAAAACCTTCCCCGCATGGAAGCCAGGCATACTTGAAATCCACCAGATCGCCACCAATCGCGGCAACAGTGCCTTGTTGATCCTGCCCGACGGCACCACCATGATGGTCGATGCCGGCGCCATTTATGGCACCACCCCATATCTCAGCGATCCGCTTCCTTCGGGCCAGCGTCGTCCCGGCGAGTGGATCGGCCGTTATGTAAAGCGGCGCTTCGACGCCAGTGGACTTACAACCATTGACACTTTCCTGCTGACGCATTTGCACGGCGATCACGTCGGCTATCTCCCGCCGGACGGTGCGCTCTCATCCGACGGCAGTTACCGTCTTACAGGCGTTTCCGACGTGGCCGCCATCGTTCCGATCCAAAGGTTCGTTGATCGCGCATGGCCGGACTACAGCTATCCAGTAGCTTCTGATATCGATTTCCAGAAAAACTATCGCGCGTTCCTTCAGGCGCAAATCGAGACTGGCAAAAGAGTCGAGCGTTTTCGTCCCGGCACGAAAGACCAGTTTGTCCTACAGCACAAACCGGCCGACTACCCCAGCTTTGAGATACGCAACCTGATTGCAAACGGCGAGGTCTGGACCGGCAAGGGAGAGGAAACAAGAAAGCTCTTCCCGGAACTATCAACTCTCAAGCCTGCCGACTACCCCGCGGAGAATCCCTGCTCCTGCGCCATTCGCCTCCGCTATGGAAAGTTCGGCTACTACACCGGCGGCGATCTCACCAACGACACCAACTACGGCCGCGATCCCTGGCGCGATTCCGAATCTCCCGCCGCCGAAGTGTGCGGCCCAGTCAGTGCCGCCGTCGCTAACCACCATGGCTACTTCAATGCCAATGGCGACCGGTATGTTCGTGCTCTGCAGCCGCAGGTCTTTGTCATTCCGACCTGGGACTCCGCGCACCCGACCGTCAATGTGCTGAACACGCTCTACTCCAAAGCCATCTACTCTGGGAACCGCGACGTTTTCGCGACCTTGGTAAAGCAAGAGAATCGCATCACCAATAAAAAGACCGACGACCTCAAGTCGCGCGCCGGACACATCGTTATCCGCGTAGGACCCGGCGGGGAGAACTTCGCCGTGCACATCCTCTCAAACACTGATGAAAGCGACACAGTGACGGCCAGCTTCGGCCCCTACATTTGCTAAGGTCGGATTCTTACACTCGTGATCCTTCCAGATGGAATGAGTAACGGAAAGTGGGCCAGCGTCATGGAATCTCGCGACCGACTCAGCGCCAGAAAGCCGGCCCCTTCGGGGTTTATCAGGACCGATCTGAAATTGGAGGCAATTTCTCAACCTGCATTCGCTGGCAAAGATCAACGCTTAGAATTGTCCAACGAATGTTTCCCAGTGTTCGAGCTCAAGGCTGACGAAGGGCTCTTGCCTGATGATCCCAAAACCTCGCGCATTGAAGACAAGACGGTGTCGGCAGCCGAATTCCTCTTTGCCAGAAAACCCATTGGTCGCACCGAACCTCCATTTGCTAATCTTGGCACAACATGACCAAACAGTCTGGTGCAATCAGTGTAGCGTTGCTTCTGCTTTGCTCTCTTCCTTTGCTGGCGCAGAAAAAAGCTCCGTTCAAGCCGATCCGCGTTCAAGGCGCACCGCAATACACGCAACAGGAGCTGCTCGCGGCCGCCGGCTTGAAGCCGGACGCGCGTCTGGACCTCCGTGAACTGAAAGTTCACGCCAAACAGCTCAATGATACGGGCCTCTTCGAAGAAGTCAAATTCAGCTCCGATAGCAAGACTCTGCTGTTAACTTTGACGCCTTCGAGGCAGCTCTTCCCCATCCATTTCGAGAATGTGCCCGTTGCACCCGGTAAAGAACTCGACGCCAAGCTTCACGAGCGCTTCCCGCTCTATCACGGCCTCGTGCCCGCCAGCGGCTCTATGCTCGAAGGAATCCGCCAGGCATTCGAAGAGATGCTGGCGGCGAAAAACGTCAAGACAACGGTGAAAGCCACTCTCACCAGCGGCCTGGGCCCGCAAAAGCTCACTGCTATGAACTTCACGGTCGTCTCGCTGGCGGTGCGTATCGGCCGCATTCAGCTTGCCGGTATCTCGGCCGCTATGCAAGCAAAGGCCAGCCTCCTGGCCAGCGGCCAAACGGGAAACAGCTTCGACACAGAGAACACAGCCATCGGTCTTCAGCACGTTTTCGAAGACCTTTATCAGGACCAAGGCTATGCGGCGGTGCAAGTCGATGTTGCCCAGGTTGATCCTCTCACCGTCACGGATCAGTCCGTCGATGTTCCTTATACGGTAACGATTAAGGAAGGCGGGATCTACAAGCTCGGAACCATCGACTTTCCAACCAGCACGCTGGTCGCGCGCGCAGATGTTGAGAAAATCCTGTCCAAAAACCCGGCCAGTTCTGGACGGCCGCTCGATCTATTCCTCCTGGCTGTCCGCGACGCATATCATGATAAAGGTTATCTCGATTGCTCCATCGTTTCACACCCTTCCTTTAATGAGGCAACTCACATCGTGAATTACAGCCTCGAAATCGCTCCGGGCTCGCAGTACCGACTAGCCTCGGTTAAATTCGACGGAGCCCCCGATGTGATGGCCGCCAAACTTAAGCTCGCCTGGAAGATGGCGCCTGGCGACGTATTCGATGAGGGCTACCTCCCAAACTTTGCTGTGCTGGCACAAAAGAAAGACAAGCCGATGACGAAATGGATGCAAACAGTCGTCACCACCTACGACGTCAAGGCCGACCCTGCCACGCACGAGGCCTACTGCATTTTCCATTTCGCCAAAGCCGCTCAGAGCACCCGCTAGCTACTCGCCGACGCAAAACTCAATTTGCAGACAAATCGAAGGATGTGTTGAATCGACACGGGCGAAGCACCCCGGGAAATGGACAATTGGCTCTGATGAATCGGCGTTGTCTTGAGCGTTTACCATCACTAGTCTTCTCGTAGGGCCCCGCAAAGGCCGCGTCGGCGACTTAGCCTAGACGGCCGATTGACCAACCCGATCCTGAAACTGTCACTTGGTGGAAGGGTGCTGTTCGGTCTACACCTAGTCCTACGCCCTTACGGTTAGGCCACGTGGTGTACTATGTATGCAACATTCACCAGTATAAGAATCACGCCACACTGCAATAATAGCTGCTGCGTAATATGCAGCCTTTCAAGTGCCTGGAACTCTAATCGCGGCGAGAGAAGGAAGACTTGCGATGAAAGAGGTACATCAGGCTTGCAGAATCGAAGTATCACATAATCTCGTAATTCTGATTTTCATATTTGCACAATTCTTCTTACCTTCTTCAATCCAAGCGCAGCAGTCTTTGCTGACGCATCACATCAGCAAAGAAATCGCGACCCATCAGACGCCGCGCCTTGGGTTGGTCCCTGAAGACCAAATCCTAAAGCTTTCATTCGTTCTTCCGCTGCGGAACGAGTCGAAGTTGGACAGTCTTCTCAGCCAACTCTATGACCGCCAAAGTCCGCTGTATCATCAGTGGCTCTCCGTGCAGGAATTCACGGAGAGGTTCGGGCCGACTCCGGACGACTATGAGACCGTAGTCGAATTCGCGAAAGCGAATGGCATGAATGTCACCGTAACGCCCGCCAATCGCAGACTCGTCGGTGTTGAAAGCTCTGTGGCGAACATCAACAGGGCCTTCCACGTAACAATGGGCATCTATCAACACCCCTATGAGAAGCGGACGTACTACACACCCGATCGAGAACCAACCGTCGATCTGAGCGTCCCGCTGTTGCACGTCGCCGGATTGAGCAATATAGCAACTGCGCGCTCCATGCTGCGGCACGACACGACCCCTGAAGCATTGCGGGCCGTGACGACGGGGTCTGCGCCAGGTGGTCAATATTATGGCAGCGATATGAGGGCCGCTTATTACGGTGGCACGGCGCTGACGGGAGCAGGCCAATCGATCGGCATCTACGGAATGGATTACAACATCAGCGATATTGAGGCTTACTTCGCAAGCGCCGGTCAGGCGTTCGATCCAAGCATCGTTCAGGACTACTCAGCAGATGGAACTGTGAATTCGTGCGGGACTGGATGCGACGATGGCGAGCCGGTTGCGGATATTACTGAGTCGCTTTCGATGGCTCCCGCAGTCGATTCCGTCATTGTCTACTTCGGCGCTTCGCAGGAGGAGGTATTCAACGAGATGGCATCGGCGAATGCCGCCAAGCAGCTAAGCACTTCGGAGCTTTACTGGTATTCGCCCGCTCCAGCCACGTCGTTCGATGGAATCTTTAAGGAATTCGCGGCACAAGGTCAAAATTTGTTTGCGGCCAGTGGCGATTCCGGTGGATATAACTCATCAAATATTCCCTATTTTCCCACCGACGATCCCTATGTGACCGCCGTAGGCGGCACCGATCTGACCACAACTGGCCCTGGAGGCTCCTGGCAGTCGGAGAGCGCCTGGATCGGCAGCGGAGGCGGCCTTGATACTTATCAAAGTTATCCCATTCCGAGTTACCAGCAGTTATCTGGCGTGATTGATTCCGCAAATCAAGGATCGACAACCATTCGGAACATTCCTGATGTTGCGATCGAAGCCAATACCGATAACTGGTACTGCATCAACGGCAACCCATGCACCGGTGGATTAGGCGGAACAAGCCTGGCAGCGCCACGATGGGCCGGCTTTCTGGCATTAGTCAACGAACAGGCTGCCAACAACGGTAACCCTTCTGTCGGTTTTCTCAACCCCACCATCTACGCGATCGGCACGGGAGCGAACTACGACAGCGACTTTCACGACATTACGACTGGCAATAACAACGACAAAGGTACGGGCGGGTACAACGCTGTCACAGGCTACGATCTGGTGACTGGGTGGGGAAGTCCCAGTGGACAGGCCTTTATAGATGCTTTGGCTGGGTCTACAAAGAGCTTCACGCTGTCGGCGGCGCCAGGCACTTTAACCGTTGCTCAGGGTGGTAGCGGAACCAGCACCATTACCGTCACCGGAGAAAACGGGTTCTCCGGAAACGTGACGCTCACCGCTGTCGCTCTGCCTAGCGGAGTCACCGCGACATTTACCCCAAACCCAGCACCCGGGACCAGCACGCTCACACTCGCAGCAAGCTCAACGGCCGCTCTCGGTTCGGCTACCGTGACGATCCAAGGCGCATCCGGATCTTTCGATCCAAGGCGCATCCGGATCTTTGAATGCGACTACCACGTTGGCCCTCACAGTTCAGGCAGCGCCAAGCTTTAAGATCAGCACTTCCACCTCTTCCCTGTCCGTTGCACAAGGCAGCAGCGGAACCACTACTCTCACCATCACCGGACAGAACGGTTTTACCGGTACCGTCACTTTCTCGGCAGCCGGACTTCCCAATGGAGTCACCGCGACATTTACCCCAAACCCAGCACCCGGGACCAGCACGCTCACACTCGCAGCAAGCTCAACGGCCGCTCTCGGTTCGGCTACCGTGACGATCCAAGGCGCATCCGGATCTTT
>JBEKPF010000092.1:0-21953 GCA_049521035.1 Occallatibacter sp.
TCAGCCAATTGGGAATGGCAGGGATTATGGGGAGGAATTGGGGTTTCAATCAGGATTCAGTGCACACTATCACGGTGCCGGCCAGTTCGGAGCCGATCGGGAGCTTTTTCAGGGCTTCAGAACTAGGACCTGACGGCCAGCGTGGCCTCATGAGACTCGTTCAGCGAGACCGATTGCAGCCGGAAGGAGTTTTCGCCGGCCGGAATCATCGCCAGATGTATTGGGCGTCGGTCCCGCTTGCCGTGAAGATGTTTCGACTCCAGCCACGCGCAGAGACGGGGGTCGTGGATTTCCGGATCGTCTCGCCAGAAATTGGGACCAAGGCCGCACTGAATCTGCAGGTGATCCAGTTGCAATTCGATGGCGGAGACATGCTTGGGAAAATAGCGGCGGACATTGGTAGCGCCGACATGAAGCGCAGTGGCACCGCGCCCTTTGGAATGTGTTTTGACGACCATAGCGTACCTACTCTTCAACGGGGGATGGGTTCAGTTTAGGGAGCTAGGTTGGGGAGGCCAGCAAGCGCAAAAGTAAATCCGCGATGCGGATTCCTCATTTGAAACTCGCGGCCCGATTGGCCGATTTAGGAAAATCGTGCACCTATTTTTCCACCGTGTCAAGACCCACCCGGTTGATTCAGCATTTTTAGAAATTGAACGCACCAGAAATCAGATGCAGGAGGAGCGAAGAGGTTGCCAAAGGGTCGGCTTATTGCAGATTTTTTAATGTGTCCGGTTGGCCGGGAGGAATGCCTGTCAATGCAGCCCAGTGCAAGTTGCGAATCATTTCCCTAATGAAACTTAGAAGAAATTTGATCGCTGGCTCGCACTGGGCTGCTGAACGCTCGTCGAGACACGCACATTGGATGAGCTCGAGTCAGTCAAGGAATGTGGTAGTGCTCCGATGCTGCTGGGAGTCAGGCTGCGGCCCGAGACGCCTGCGTAGCTTTCGCAACTACTTTCAGCGAGACCGGTTGCAGCCGGAAGGAGTTTTCGCCCGCTGGAATCATCGACAGTGAGACGGGAGAGCGATCCGGTTTGCTATGCATATGTTTCGTCTCCAGCCACGCGCACAGCCGGGGATCGTGGATCTCCGGCTGGTCACGCCAGAAATTGGGACTCAGCCGGCACTGAATCTGCAGATGATCCAGTTGCAGTTCGATCATTGCAGTGTTTTTGGGAAAGTATCGCCGAACATTCGCGGGTCCAACGTGCAGTCCGGTAACGCCAAGACCGATGGAATGTGTTCTAACTACCATCCTGGGTACCTCCCGTTCTGCGAAGGATGAGGTTGTTGTGCGGCGCCTGATTAGAAGAAGCGGCCTTCTTGAGTGCGGAAGCCGCAACGAGGAATCAAACTTGAATTCATTGTGTATCGAAGACAATTCATGGAGGAAGGGAAGCTTCTTCCTGCACCGTGATTGGAGTTCATCCGATTTTGAGGTTTTCTTGAGCCACCTCATGCGATTGAAAGGTGAGGTGGGGACCACGAGAACTGTGATTAGAACTATTCCAACTCAGTTGAAAAATTCTGATCTCTTTTGGACAGGTTGTCAATGAATGTTGCGTAAAAAAAGCGGCTCACACCCTCGCGCATGCAGCGCGGGAGAGACGGGGCGTAGCGTTTGCTCACGAGCTTTGACGCAGAGCCTCTGCCAGGGCGCAGGCGACTTTTTCCTGTTGGACGTGGGTGATGCGCGTGAAAAAGGGCAGGGCGAGGGTGCGCCGGGCGATGGATTCAGTCAACGGAAGCGAGACCGCAACGGTGCTGGGATGGCCCTGCCAAGCGGGTTGCAAGTGTATGGGGGCGAAGTAGCGGCCAGTGGCGATGCCATGATCGGCGAGACTGGCGCGGAGGCGATCGCGGTCGGCTTTCTCAGGCAGGCGAACGACATAGACGAACCAGCTGATGGTGCGACGCGGGAGCGTGGGGTGGGGGAGTTCGAGATCCGGGATGGTGGCGAGGAGAGCTTGGTAGCGCTGAGCGGCGGCGTGACGGAGGGCGAGAATTTCGTCGATGCGGGAGAGCTGGACCCGGCCCAGTGCGCAGGCCAACTCGGAGAGACGGTAGTTGTAGCCGGGCTCGGCGTGATCCAGCCAGTCGGGGCCCGTCCTGCCCTGATTGCGTAGGCTTCGGAGGCGGGAGGCATGAGCGGGGTCGTGTGCCAGGACTGCGCCGCCTTCGCCGGTGGTGATTTGCTTGTTGGGGTAGAAGCCGAGGACGGCGAGATCCCCAAAGCTGCCGGCACGGTGAGAATCGTACTGGGCGCCGATTGCTTCGCAGGCGTCTTCGATGACGACCAGGTTGTGACGCTGGGCGATGGTGCTGAGGGCGTTCATGTCGGCGGGAACGCCGAAGTTGTGGACGACGATGATGGCGCGGGTGCGCGGGGTGATGGCACGCTCGACGGATTCCGGGTCAAGGTTCAGAGTGAGAGGGTCAATCTCTGCAAAGACAGGCGTGGCGCGAACATGCAGGACAGCGTTGGCCACCGCGATGAAAGTGAACGAAGGGATGATGACTTCGTCGCCTTCTCCGATGCCGAGGGTGAGCAGCGCGAGATGGAGACCTGCTGTTCCGGAACTGACGGCCACGGCGTGAGGAACCGCATGGTACTGGGCCAGAGCCGATTCAAACAATGCGAGTTCGGGACCGAGGCTGAGGTGCGGTGTTCGCAGGACGGCGGTGACAGCGTCGATTTCAGCTTGCGTGATATCGGGGGCGCTGAGAGGGACTACCTGCGGCTCTGCTGTTGAGAGTGCGGGATCGGGATTCATGAAGAGTTCTCGCTCAGGTCGGGCAGTGGTGCGGGCTGCTTAATGAGCAGGCCATCGAGTGGGACGGAGGCCAGGACGCGAGCGATGGTCGCGGCTGCCGTTCCGTCACCATAGGGGTTTTCCATGCCGCGCAATGAATTGCGGAATTCAGGACTGAGAGCGAGGCGGATGGCGGTTAGGATGGCGGCAGTTTCGGCTGGTGCGTCGAGGACGTTGCGAGCGCGTTCGCGGCCCTGCTGGCGGATTCCGACGTTGACGACTGGAAGGGCGAAAGAGGCGGATTCCATGATGCCGCAGGAGGAGTTGCCGATCATTGCGGAGACATTGCCCAACAGGCTCCAGTAAGTGATGGGGTCGAGGTTAACGAAGATGTGCGTGTGCTGCCGGGTTTCTGCGAGAGCTTTCGTTCGTTCGATGAGAGCGAGGCTTCCGGCGTCGGCGTTGGGATAGACGAAGAGAAGCTGGCCAGGTGTCTGCGCGAGCGCAGCGAAAAACGCATCGGCTTCTGCATTGGTGTCTTTGCGGATGGTGACGGGGTGCCAGGCGGCAAGGATGGTCGTGGGTGTGAGACTGAGGCCGAGGCGGGTTTCGAGGGCGGGCCGGTCGAGCAGCGTTGAGCGGGTGAGGTGGTCGAGTGAAGGCGCTCCGGCGTGATGGACGCGCCAAGGTTCTTCGCCCATGGCGATGACGCGGCGGCGCGCGGTGGGCGTCGAGGTGAAATGGATGGATGCCAGCTTGGTGAGCGCGTTGCGCACATGGTCGTCGATGGCGCCCTGCGAGATTTCACCGCCTTCAATATGAGCAATTGGGATGCGTAGTGCGAGGGCAACGGAGGCAGGGGCCAGCATCTCGTATCGGTCAGCGATGAGCAGGAGCAGGTCGGGACGCCAAGCGGTGAGCGCGTCTGCGAGGCCGAGGATGGCGAGGCCGATGGTTTTGGCCATGCCCGTGTCGGTGTCCGAATTGAGCAGGCATTCAATACGCGCCTGAATAGGGAAGCCGTCGCGCTCGATTTCCTGGATGGTAGAACCGAACTTGGGCGAAAGATGAGCGCCAAGGGCGAAGACTGCGAGGTCAACCTGCGGGTGTGTGGCAAGCTCACGCAGGGGCCAGTAGAGGTGGCTGTAGTCTGCACGAGAGGTGGTGATTACGCCGATGCGGCGTTTGATTTTTCCGGTCTCGCTCATGAAGGCGAACTCATAAGGAGACCTGAGAGCCTTGTTGCCGTGATAGCGCCAGTACGGCCTGGCTGGGCGTGTAATCAGGGACCAGGGTGCAAAGGTGAAGCAGCGCGGCGGCCAGGTTGCGGGCATCGAGAGCAGCGCGCAGATTCTCCAGCCCGAGAGAGAGCTGCTCAGGGGGAAGCTGGCTGGATTGGATGGACACGATTGCTGGTGCAGACTCGCTGGACGAGGGTTCCCGCGACGTGACCAGGCTGATGGGCGTGACAGGATCTGCCGCAGACCATAGTTGCTCAGCGACCTTATCGCCGGGACGGGGCTGGGTGAAATCGATGGCAATTTCGCGCCCGGGGGAAAGCTCGCGCACCATGAAGTGGGCCAGGTCAGAAATGTAGTGTGTGGCAGGCAAATCGGGCGCAAGCAGCTTGGGGGTCTCAGGGAACGCGGCGGTAATCAGCAGCAGGTTCACAGCCTCGTCAAGGGTGATAAAGTAGCGGCGCGCAGCGGGATCGGTGACGGTGATGGGCCCGCCCATCGCGATCTGCCGAGCGAAGAGCTCGGCCACGCTGTCGCGCGAAGCGAGTACGTTGCCGAGGCGCAGAACGGTACCCCCTGCGGCGAGAACAATTTGCTCGGCGACTCGCTTGGTGGCTCCCATGACGGAGGCAGGTTCGACGGCCTTGTCAGTAGAGACGAGGATGAAGCGCGTGCCATGGGTGGCTGCGGCCATGGTCAGTGTTTCTGTGGCGAAGATGTTGTTGGCAATCGCGGCCAGGGGTTGTTCTTCCATGAGCGGCACATGCTTAAACGCGGCGGCGTGAAAGACGATGCGCGGACGGTGAGTGGCGAAGATGTGTTCAACGAGCGCCACGTCAGCAGCGCTGCCGAGGATGGGCGTCATCATGCCTGAGGCGCGCGCTGCGGACCACTCGCGCTTGAGTGTATAGAGACGGCTTTCAGAGGCCTCCAGAAGAAGCAATGCGGGTGGAGCGAGAATGGCGAGACGCAGAGCAAGGGCAGAACCGATGGAGCCGCCCGCCCCGGTAATCAGGATGGGCTGCCCGTATAGTGCGTCGAAGACCTGCGCATCGGGGGATGGCAGACGAGGGCGCGCGAGAAAACTACGCCAGTTGAAGTCTTCGAGAGATGGAATCACACCACAAGTATAAATCGCGCGGAGTTTCAAGGTAGCTACCGGATCAAAAAGCCAAACGCCTGATAGATGCGGGTGGAGTGGACAGTCGCATACACTGGATGGGGCTTTGAATGGATTCAGGGAACTGTCTCGCGGCTTCCCGGTTAACGAAGCACCTGGCCGCGATGAGGTAGAGACTTTGGGAAGAAGATGGATGGGAGTTTTTAGGCCGTTGGTCCTTGGTTTGTCGCTGAGCGTCGCGGCAAATGGCGTAGAGGCGCGCTCTAGTGCCGACGCGGTGCGGACAAATAATCGCGGCGTGGCGCAGATGGGGCAGCAGTTTACGGAGAAGGCCGAGGGTTCATTTGCTGAGGCGTTCAAGAATGATCCGAAGCTGGCGCAGGCGGCCATCAATGACGGCATTGCACTGCTGACTCTGCAGAAGCTGGATGATGCGAAGAAGGCGCTGCGTGCGGCAATTGCATTGGACCCGACGAATGCCCAGGCGTGGTACAACCTGGGGCTGGCGCAACATGCAGGCAATGAACTGGAGCCAGCGCTGGAGAGTTTTCAGCGAGCCGTGAAGGCCGATCCGCGGGATGCGGATTCCTACTATTTCGAAGGTGTCTGCTATTCCGAGTTGAAGGATTTCGATAAGGCGATCGCGGTTTTCAAGCAGGCGCTGGAGATCGATACGAATCATGCGTCGAGTGAGTTTGGCATGGCGCGGGCGCTGCAGAGGTCAGGACACGCGGACGATGCGAAGGCGCACTTCAAGCGGTTCCAGCATCTGACGAGCACCAAGATCGGTGCGCCGATTGGGCTGGCTTACGGGGAGCAGGGGCACTACTCGACGGTGACACCGGTCGAGGAGTTGGGCGCCGGTGTGAAGGCGATGATTCCGGTGAAGCTGGTGGAGACCCCGCTCAATCTGCCGATCGCCGGAGTACCGTGGCCATGGACCACCACCGGCGGCGCTTGCATGATGGACGTGACCGGCGATGGACACATGGACCTGGTGCTAATGCAGACCGGTACTCAAGCCATTCGCGTGCTGCACAACAATGGGAGCTGGCATTTCGATGATTTAGATGCTGCCGGAGCAGGATTGAAAGCTTCAGGTCATGCGGTGGCGTGCGCAGTGGGTGACTTCGATGCAGATGGGCTGAATGATCTGGCGGTTGCGCTGGACGATCAACTGCTGCTGTTCAAGAACCTGGGCAAGGGCAAGTTTCAAGATGTGACGGTGGCGGCTGGACTGGCACCAAAGAACAGGCCATCCGGGATCACATTTGTTGACTATGACCACGATGGGGATCTGGATTTGTTTGTGACGGGCTCGCCGTTGAACGCCGGTGACCCGGCGAACGTGTTGTGGCGGAATAACGGGAACAGGACATTTACTGAATGGACTGAGCCCACCGGGCTGGGCGGCAGCGGGAAGACGAACGCGGCGATTCTCACGGACTTCAATAATGATCGTGCGGTGGACATCGCGGTGACTGGCAACGGAGCGGCGCCGCTGATTTATGTGAACCCGAGGGAAGGGAAGTATCCAACGCAGGCGGTGTACGACGCCGAGAATTTGCCGGCAACACTGGGGATTGCGGTGTTGGACTTCAACAAGGACGGCTGGATGGATTTCGCCGTTACGCATGAAGGCGCGCCGGGGCTGACATTGTGGCGGAATGTTGATGGGCCGAACCATGTTGGGCGGCGGTTCGAGCGGGTGGAACTGCCGCTGAAAGACGCGGTGCGCGGATGGGGCGTGACTGCGATCGATATTGATAACGACGGATGGATCGATCTGGCGGCGATTGTGGAGACAAAATCCGGGGCTGAAGTGCGTGTGTTTCGGAATAAGGGCGATGGGAGCTTTGAGGATGTTTCTTCTCGTCTTGGATTAGATTCGCTGCAGCTGAAAGACCCGCGGGGGCTGATTGCGGCGGATGTGGACGGGGACGGCGCACCGGATTTGATTGTGACCCAGTTGAACGCGCCGCCGGTGTTGCTTCGCAACGTTGGAGCGAACAGGAACCACTTTGTGCGACTCGACTTGAGTGGGTTCGCGGACAACAAGACGGCTCTGGGCGTGAAGGTTGAAGTGTTTGAAGGCGGCTATTGGCAGAAGTGGGAATTGGCCGGGGCATCCGGCTACCAGACGCAGGGACCGCCGCAGATTCTGGTGGGCTTGGGCGATGCCGATGGAATCGACCTGCTGCGGATTCTGTGGCCGACGGGCGTACTGCAGGATGAGATCGATTTACCAAAACTAACTCAGGGCCGGGCAGTGATTGCGATGAAGGAAGCGGACCGGCGCGGAAGTAGTTGTCCGGTGCTGTTTGCATGGGATGGGTATAAGTACAAGTTAGTGACCGATGTTATAGGTGCTGGAGTGGTGGGGCATTGGTTCACCCCGGAGAGGCGTAATATCCCCAATCCCGGTGAGTGGGTCAAGGTGGATGGCGACCGCACTGCACTGGTGAACGGCAAGTTGAGCTTGCGGTTCATGGAGCCGATGGAAGAAGTGAATTACATTGACCAGTTACGGGTGGTGGCGGTGGATCACCCGGAGAATGTTGAAGTGAATCCCGACGAGCGGTTCCTCGACAATCCACCGTTTGCTTCGGGGCACGTTGTGGCCAGCGCAGGCGCAAAACCTCCAGTTGGCGCGTGGGATGGAGAAGGTCGAGATGTGTTGGATGCTTTGAGCAGGCGCGATCATTCGTTCGCGAGCGGATTCACTGCCGCGCCATATGACGGATTTGCAAACCTCCATGCGCTCACGCTGGACTTGGGTGACGTGAACACGAAAGCGCCCTTGAAGTTGCTGATGACGGGCTATGTGAATTACTTCAGCGCGACTTCTCTATATGCCGCATGGCAAGCGGGTGTGAAGCCGGTGTCGCCTTACGTTGAGGCGCAGTTGGCCGATGGCACATGGAAGAGAGTCGTCGAGGATGCTGGTTTTCCGGCGGGCCTGGAGCGGACGATTGTGGTGAACCTGACGGGCAAGCTGCCGGAGGGCACGCGCAAGATTCGATTGATGACGAACCTGGAGATTTACTGGGACCAGGTGTTGATCGATAACCATGCCGATGCAGCGGCGCACACTACGGAAGTTCCGCTGGCCGCGGCGACACTCCATTTTCGTGGATATCCGAAGCAGATTGAAGGAACGAGCCCAGGGGATTTGGAGTACGACTACGACCGCGTGAGTTTGACCGGGCCGTTTCAACATCAACGCGGAAACTATACGCGCATGGGCGATGTGACCGCGCTGGTTAAGGGGATCGACGACAAGTTTGCGATTTTCGGGAGCGGCGAGGAGATTGCGGCGGAGTTTGATACTGCGAAGCTGCCGGTGCTGCCTGCACACTGGAAGCGGGATTACTTCTTCTATGCCAATGGATATGTAAAGGACATGGATTGGTGGGATGCCTCACCATTTACTGTGGCGCAACTGCCGTTTCATAGCATGACGACTTATCCGTATCCCGAGAACGAGAGTTATCCGGACGATGCGAAAGCGGTGGACTATCAACTGAATTGGAATGATCGGTGGGACTCCGGCGATCCGGTGCGGTCTTATCGCTTTAATTACCGGGCCATGCCGTCTTCGCCATCAGACGATCTGGCGCCTGTTTTGAATCCGGCAGGACATCCATGAGCGATGTAGTGCTTGAGCCGGCGGTGCGGCAACTGGAGCTACTTAACTCGAGCGAGATTTCGGTAACGGAACTGGCTGAAGCGCATATCCAGCAGATTGAACGTTTGAACCCTGACCTTAATGCGTTTGCAGACTTCGATGCGGAGCGTGTGCGCGAGCGGGCGCGAAAGCACGACGAGTGGCGCGGCAGCCGGGAACGTAGACCGCTGTTCGGATTGCCGGCGACGGTGAAGTCGTCGATTGCGACGCGGGGAATGAAGTGCGAGATTGGCAGCCTGCTGCACAAGGAGGAAATTCCACGCGAAGATGCGGTGGTAGTGGCGCGCCTGCGTGCTGCCGGGGCGCTGATTCTGGGCACGACGAATTGCCCGGAATTTCTGATGGCGTATGAAACTGCAAATCTGCTGCACGGACGGACACGGAATCCGTGGGATCTGGAACGCACTCCGGGGGGGTCGAGCGGAGGCGAGTCGGCGGCCATAGCGGCGGGGATGTCGGCGGCAGGGCTGGGCAGCGACAGCGGTGGTTCGGTGAGGATTCCCGCACACTTTACGGGGATATGTTCGCTGAAACCGACGCCGGGACGGATTCCTGGGCGCGGACACTTGCCGCCGTGCGTGGGGCCTTTCCAGATTCTTGGTGCGATTGGGCCGATGGCGCGTACGATCGCCGATGTGGCGCTGCTGTTCCGCATCCTGAGCGGCCAGGACCCAGCTGATCCCGCGAGTCCGCCGGTGGCGCTGCGAGAGCCAAGTCTGGATGAACTGCGCGCCAACACGATTGGCTTTTTCGAGGATGACGAGTTGGTTCCAGTGACGCCGGAGACGCGAGCGGCGGTGAAGGCCGCCGCGGATGCGCTGCGCGAGGCGGGTTTTTGCGTCGAGCCCTTTCGGCCACGGACTTTAGAGCTACTGCGGAAGCTTTGGCGTAAGTTCTTTGTGCAGTGCGGGGCAATGTTCTATGCGCCGGAGATTCGAGGAAAAGAGCATCAACTGAGCCCGATCTTCAAGGAGTTTCTGGGGATTGCCGCGGGTGCGCCGCAACTAACCGCGGTGGAGCTTCTGAACGCATGGGCCGAGTTGGACCTGTTGCGCGCGAAGACGCTTGAAGAGCTGCGCAAATACCCGGTGCTGATTTGTCCGGTGGCCAGCGTTCCCGCGTTTCGGCACGGCGAGCGGTCATGGGATGTGGAAGGGCGCACCGTCGAATACCTGGACGCGTGGCGGCACACGCAGTGGTTCAACGTGCTTGCTGCCCCGGCGGCCGTGGTTCCGGTGGGACGGTCGGCGGAAGGATTGCCAATTGGCGTGCAGATTGTGGCTCGTCCATTTCAGGACGAGACGGCACTGGGGATTGCAGCCATTGTGGACGCTGCGTTCGGGTATCGTCCGCCTGCGATGGCGACAACCGTATGAAGGATTAATTCAGCCGCCGACAGCCCGCGAGGTCGAGCGTTCTATACCCTACAAAGCTCTGTGGTTAGCCCGCTCAGGGAAGTCAAGTTCATCCATCACAGACAAGTGTTCATTCCGGCTTTAGAACCGTTTAAGCAGGTGCGATCAGAAAGTCCGCGCACCTCATCCTTTGGGTGGAGGCGAGTCGCGGACGATCGCGGTACTCTAACGCTTCCGCTTCCCCAGAAACGGAGCGCACAGGGTGCGCGAAAGCTGGCACGAGCGATTTGCCGAAAGTCCCGATGTTTTGAAGAGTGAGAGCCGTCCGCAGACTGTGGTGCCGGTTCTGGATCTCGAAATCGGTGGCAACGAATTCATCACCATGGCTGGGCCTTGCTCGGTGGAAACCGAGTTCCAGCTGATGGCCACAGCCAACCATGTACGCCGCGCAGGCGCGCGCATCCTTCGCGGAGGCGCCTTCAAGCCGCGCAGTTCTCCCTACAGCTTTCAAGGACTTGGCCTGGAAGGGCTGAAGATGCTGGCCCGCGCGCGCGAGGAGAGCGGTCTTGCGATCGTGACAGAAGTGATGAGCGAGACTGATGTTCCGATGGTGGCCGAGTATGCAGACATTCTGCAGATTGGCACGCGGAATATGGAGAACTACTCGCTGCTGGAAGCCGCGGCGCGAAGTGGACGGCCGGTGCTGCTGAAGCGCGGAATGGTGGCGACAATTGCGGACTTGCTGCTTTCGGCACAGTTGATTCTGGACAATGGAAATCCCAACGTCATTCTTTGCGAACGCGGCATTCGCACCTTTGAAACGGCGATGCGCAACACCTTCGACGTGGCGGCTATTGCGCTGCTTAAGCACATCTCTCATCTGCCGGTGATCGCTGATCCAAGCCATGCGGCAGGCTATCGCGAGCTGGTTCCCGCGCTGGCGCGTGTTGCAGTTGCAGGCGGCGCGGACGGGCTGCTGGTGGAGGTGCATCCGAATCCGGACAGGGCATGGAGCGATGGGGAACAGTCGCTAGATTTCGCAGGTTTTGACGCGATGATGTATGGGCTGGAGCCGTGGTTGCAACTGCGCGGTCAGGAACTGGAGCGGCGCGAAGTACCGGACGCAGAGCAGTTGGAGGCCCTGGGATGAGGGTCTCTGCTCGCGTATTGGGGATGGCTGCGTTGATGGTGTGTCTGATTCCGGTTTGCGGATTCGGCCCTGAAACTGCGCAGAACGCGAATGCAACGTTAGACACGGATGTGATTGTGACCGCGGCGCCCGACTATGCACCCCTTGCTGCGCTGCGCGGCGGAGAGCGATTTCCAAAGGGCGCGCAATTGCTGTTGGTCCATCAGGGCAAAGCGGAACCGCTGGTTACGGGGTTTGCGGCTACTGCGGACGCGAATGTTGGATTTGATGGTAAGAAGGTGCTGTTTGCCGGTAAGCAGACTAGCGGCGATCCTTGGCAGATATGGGAACTGACGCTGGCCAATCATTCGCTGCGCAAATTGATTGCGGGCGAGGGCGATGTGATTCGACCGTTCTATTTGCCCGGGGGGCGGTTGGTTTATGCGCGGCGTACGACGCATGGATTCAGGCTGGAGGCCGCAGGGAAGGATGGCGCGGCGTTGGATGCGCCGATTGATGCGCAAGTAAGTGCGCAAATGCTTCCGCTGAGTTATGCGCCCGGCAACGCGATCCCGACGGATGTGCTGCAGGATGGGCGGATCTTGTTTGAGGCGGGGTTTCCGCTGGGCGTGGGATCGACGCCGGAGCTCTTCCTGGTTTATTCCGATGGGTCGGGCGTGGAGTCGTATCGGTGCGATCATGGCCGGGCGCGGTGGGGCGGCAAGCAGTTGGCGTCGGGCGATGTGGTGTTCACACATGGGAATGGGCTGGCGCGGTTCACTTCGCCGCTGGCTCACGAAATTCCGGTGGCCGCTCCGCATGCAGAGTACACGGGTGGGATTGCGGAGACGGCGTCAGGCGCATGGTTGGTGAGTGCGCGCGCTGCGGCGGGCACGCATTATGCGCTGAGGCTGTGGGAGCCTGGCGACGAAGCAAAGGCTGGGGAGCCGGCCCTGCAGACGGTGCTGGCTGTGAGCGGACAGGATCTGGTCGAGCCGGTCGTGGTTGCGCTACGCAACAGGCCCAAGCGTCATCCTTCTGGTCTGCACGATTGGAGCTATGCAAACATGATGGCGCTGGATGCGCGGCTGTCTCGCGATGGCGATCTGAAGATCGCACCCGCGCAAGTGCGGCTGGAGACGCTGAACGCACAGGGGCGCGCGGTGGCGATGGGGACAGCACCGGTGGCGGCGGATGGTTCTTTCCTGGTGAAGACTCCGGCTGACCAGCCCATTCGCTTTGCGCTGCTGGATGGAAAAGGCGCGGTGGTGCGGCAGGAACATGGATGGTTTTGGATACGGCGCGGCGAACAGCGCTATTGCGTGGGTTGCCACACTGGACCTGAACGTTCGTCTGAGAATCGCGTGCCCGCGGTGCTGCTGCGAACAACTACATCTGTGAATCTGACCGGGGTGAAAGAGCCTGGCGAGACGCAACACGGAACGCCGGGAGGGAATTGAAATGACGATTCGCTTTGTTCTTCTTTTGGGAGTGGTTTCCCTTTCCGTGCTGCAGGGTGTCGCGCAAGCTCCTTCTGCGCAGGCAGGCTCTGCCGCCGCGCAATTGTCACAAGCGCCATCTGTGCCATTGCAGGCGGCCGCTTCACCGCAGCCGGTGATTCGGTTTGAAGATGCGAGTGACAAGGCGGGCATCGACTTCACGCATAGCTTTGGATCGCGGCAACTGGGCTCGCTGCTTGAGGGCACGGGTGCGGGCTGCGTGTGGTTCGACTACAACAACTCGGGGCTGCCGTCGCTCTATGTGGTGAATGGACGGCCGCTTGACGACTCGATGCACCCGTTTCCATTGAAAGAGAAGCCATCCGTTCCACCACACAATCATCTTTATCGAAACGATGGCAACGGCCGTTTCACCGATGTGACGGAGAAGGCTGGGCTCAATCCGGATATGTACTCCGATGCCGTTGCAGCGGCTGACTACGATAACGATGGCAACGAAGACCTTCTCGTAACGGGATATGGGAAGGTGATTCTCTATCACAACGACGGCAATGGGCATTTTACCGATGTGACAGCGAAGGCCGGCATCAAGGTGGATGGCTGGGCGATCAGTTCGACGTGGCTGGACTACGACAAAGATGGCTGCGTGGATTTGTTTGTGGGCCGCTACGTAAAGTTCGATCCCAAATACCGCGCGTTCTATGCGCCAAACAATTATCCGGGGCCACTGGATTACGAGGGCGAGACGAATCAGTTGTTCCACAACAACTGCGACGGGACGTTTACCGACGTGAGCGAGAAGTCGGGCATCAGCGGATTTGTGGGACGCACGATGGGTGTGACGGCGGCTGATTTCGACAATGATGGTTGGGATGACATCTACGTTGCCAACGACCGCACGGAAAACTTCCTGTTTCACAACAAGCACGATGGGACTTTTGAGGAAATAGGAAGCGACACCGGCACGGCCTTTGGACAGAACGGCGAGTCGACTTCGTCGATGGGTCCGGTGTTTACGGATCTCGAAGGACGTGGCGTGTTGGATCTTTGGGTTACCGATGGTCACTATAACCGACTGTTGCATAACACCGGAAAGATGAGCTTTGAAGACATTGGCGCGGCGACCGGCGTTTCGCAGGTGAATGCGCAATACGTGAGCTGGGGAACGGGCGTTTACGACTTCGACAACGATGGGCTGCTCGACATTCTGATTTTTCATGGTGGGCTGATTCACCTGATTCCGCAGGAGCACACGCTGTTTCGCGGGATTGGGAATGGGAAATTCGCTGACGTGTCACGCGATGCGGGGCCGGTGTTGAGCGAGCGCACAACCGCACGCGGCGCCTGCTTTGCCGACTACGACAACGACGGCAAGGTGGACGCATTTGTGGTGAACCTGGGCGGAAAGGGAACGCTGGTGCATAACGTTTCTACCGATACGGGGCACTGGATTGCCGTGAAGCTGGTGGGGACGAAGAGCAATCGAGACGGGATTGGCGCGCGGGTCGAGGTGGACGCGGCGGGTAAGCGATGGACAGCGGAACGCGTTGCCGGGTCGGGCTACCTGTCACAGGACGATGGGCGATTGCACTTCGGGCTCGGCGCGGCGACGAAGATCGACAAGCTGACTGTGCATTGGCCAAGTGGCCGCGAGCAGACCCTGGAGAAGTTGGCGGTTGATCGCGTGCTTAAGGTGGAGGAACCGAAGTGAAGGGGCCAATCACTTATCTGTGGGGGAGCGGACTGCTCTCCTACCCATTCCGCAGACAACGCGGAAAGGATGGGGCACCCTCCGCGTTGCGGGCTTGGGCGATGACCGGTTTGTCACTGTTGGCCGGAACGTTAATTGTGTCCGCTCTGTGGAGCGCTATAACCGTTCATGCAGGCGAAGATACATCGTTTACGCAGAGCGCGGACTATGCATCGCCGCTGGAGCTTCTGGTCTCTCCGGATGGCACACGGCTTTATGTGCTGTGCCAGGGCAGTAACGACGTGAGGGTGTTGGATGCAGCCAGCCATGCGGTGGTGAAGAGGATCGCAGTCGGGCGAGTGCCGCGAGGTTTCTCGCTTTCGCCCGATGGTGCGCGGCTGTTCGTGACCAATTCTATGGACGATACGCTTTCGGTGATTGACACTGCGACGCTAGGCGTCACGGGGACGTGGCCGGTTGGTGCGGAGCCATCGAGCGTGGTGGAGGATCGCGAAGGTAAGCGACTGTTTGTTGCCAACCGAATCAGCAACGATGTGGCTGTGCTGGATGCGGCTACGGGCGTGGAGGAAAAGCGGCTGCTCGCGGGACGCGGGGCGAGTTATCTCGCACTTTCGCCCGATGGGGCGAGGATCTACGCAACGCATGTATACCCGAATCCCTCACCGTACCGGACCGCCCCGGAGTCGGAGATCACGGTGATCGATGTGAAGCGCGCGGTGGTGGTGGACCGTATCCCGCTGCACGCGATTGCCGGCGTGTTCCATACGGCGTTATCTGCAGATGGCCGGCTGGGAGCGGTGGCTGAGTATCATCCCAAAAATTTGATTACGCTGGCGCATCTGGAACATGGCGGGGCTTTCGAAGACACGATCACGGTCTTTGGCGCGGATGTGGGCAAGACGGTTGAGATTCCGCTGGATGAGTTGGAGCGTTATGCTTCGCAGCCATTCGGCGTAGCGATTGCGCCGGACAAGTCGAAGATCTACGTCACCTGCGGCGGCTCGGAGATCGTCACCGTGATCGATGTTCCGCGGATGCTCAGCTACATTCACTCGCATCCTTCGCCGTTTGTACACGACCTTTCGGCAAGCGCTAACTATGTGGTGGCGCGCGTTGCGGTGGGCTTGAATCCACGCGGCCTGACGCTGTCGAAAGATGGAAGCAAACTGTTCGTGGCTAATCGGCTCGACGATACGATCAGTGTGATCGACACGCGTAGCAGCCGCGTGGCATCAACAATCAAGCTGGATGGGCCGAAGGAGATTTCCGCTTTGCGGCGCGGGGAACAGACGTTCTATACAGCGCGCTATTCGTTTCAGGGACAGATAGGCTGCGCCAATTGCCACATCGACTCCACCTTCGATGGCATTACGTGGAACCTGGAACCGGACGGCTTTGGCCGCAATATTGTGGACAACAAGATGCTGGAGGGAGTGAGGGACACGGCCCCATACAAGTGGACCGGTACTAATCCAAACATTCCTACGGAGTGCGGACCGCGGACAGAAAAGTACTTCTGGCGCTCAGAAAACTACGACAACCTGACGCTTGCCGATCTTGCAGTTTATGTTCGCAGCCTTGAGCCGCGGCCCAACCGGTGGAGGCCTGCTGGAAGAGAGCTGACACCGGCGCAGGATCGGGGCAAGGCGATCTTCGAGCGCGCCGTGGACAAATTTGGCAATCCGATTCCGGATTCCAACCGGTGCGTTTATTGTCACAGCGGGCCCAATGGAACGAATCAGAAACTTTTCGAGGTGGGAACGCGCAAACCACTCGATAATTCCGGCCTTCTCAAATCGGCACCGCTCAACAATGTCGCGTTGACAGCTCCGTATCTTCACGATGGGTCCGCACGCAGCCTGGAAGAAATCTGGACAGTCTACAACCCGGCCGACAAGCATGGGCGCACAAACGATCTGACCAAGGACGAACTCAACGATCTGATTGAGTATTTGAGGACGCGATGAAGAAGAATTGCAGGATCGTTGTCAGGATGGCAATGCTGCTGGCATTTGCCGTGCCTGTTGCGTCAGCTGCTCCTACAGCATCAGCACGTGCGGCCACTGCCGCACAGGATACCTCAACGCTGCCTCGCTTTCGGTTTGAGAACTTCACCACTGCCAATGGGCTGCCCAACGATCACGTATATACCGTACTGGTGGATGGAAACCGTATCTGGGCGGGCACAGACAATGGACTGGCCCTTTACGAGAACCGCACATGGAAGACATACACCACCAAGGACGGGCTGGCGCATCGGGCGGTGCTTTCACTGGCGCTGGACAATCGCACGGGCGACGTGTGGGCTGGGACCATGGGTGGGTTGAGCCGGATCTCAGGTGGCCGTATCGACACTTATACGCAGTTGAACTCGGGACTGAGCAACGATGTAGTTTACGGTGTTTCGGTGGAAGGCGAGAATGTGTGGGTGGCGACGGCGGCAGGTGGCTGCCGGCTAGACCTGCGTACAGGCCAGTGGTCGCTCTACAACGAGCGCAACACGCCGATGTTGGAGATCTGGACCTACGGAGTCTCTGCAACGCCTACCAAGGTGTACTACGCGGTGTGGGGCAGCGGGGTGCTCGAATATGATCAGAAGACAGAGCGCTGGGATAAATACGATGATCCGGACGGCGAAAACGAGATAGTGCTTTTCAAGGATCAGGGGCTCATTCACGAGATTGTCACGTCCGTGAGTTTCGTTGACAATATTCTCTGGGCAGCCACATATTTCGGGGACAGCCGGTACGACGGCCGCTATTGGCATAACTTCCTCACGAAAGACAGCGGACTTCCCTCGAACTTCACAAATTATGTGAAGGGCGTGGATGCCCAGCGCGCGTGGTTTTGTACGGACAAGGGGTTGGCTTACTTCGATGGAGTGAACTGGGCAGTGTATCGCCCATCGCTCACGACGGGAAAGCCGGAGATGACGGTGCGGGACGCGGATGGCAGAGTGACTCCTGTCGAAGTGACTACCGCACCGGCTCACAACTATGTACTTGGCATCGACTTTCAAGGGGACGATATCTGGGTTGCCACGTCCAAGGGGTTGAGTCATGGAATTCGACAACAGCGATAAGTCAAAAAGGAGAAATACTAACATGAATGCATTTGCAGAAATTCTGGAAGCCATCGGCCACGCACCAATCGAAAAGCGCGCCATGACCAACCACGGTGTTCTCAACGAAGCGTATGCCTACGAAAAGCCGAGTTCGTTCTCACGAGGGATGAGGATCGACATCGGCGGGGTTTGCATCCTGCTCATCTCCGGCACCGCATCGATCGATGAAAACGGCGTGAGCGTACACATTGGCGATTTTCCGGCGCAACTTCGGCGGACTTTCGATAACATCACCGGCTTACTGAAGAGCGAAGGCGCGACCTGGCACGACATTGTGCGTACCAGTTGCTACCTGCGCGATATTGATCGCGATTACGACGTATTCAATGCGGGGCGTACAGCTTTCTTCAAGGAGCAGGGACTCGATCCACTGCCGGCATCGACGGGCATTCAGGCGCACCTGTGCAGGCCTGAGTTATTGATTGAGATTGAAGCGATTGCAATGTTTCGCACGGACAAGAGAGAAGAAAGCAAGGGGTAAGTGGCAATGCGCACGGGATGGTTGCTGGTTGCGATCTGCACGATGGGGGCTGGTGGCGCCGATCTACTTTTGAGCCAGGATGCGGTTACGACGGGGCGAGTGTGCGAGTGTGGTGCACATCCCCCCGCGGCTCCTCGGGATCGTGCAGTTGTGCCCTATGCCGGCGAGCCAGCAGACATGAGCCCCTACTCGAAGTTCGCGGCGCCCTACGATCTGAACTACACCCATCCTAATATCTATTCGGGCGCGGGTCGGGATATTCCGGAGCCAAAGAATCTGACTGAAGTGCGCATCGGATTCTTCGGACCGATCGAGCACACTCCAGACACAGTTTATGGATTACGGATGCTTCATGGTGCGCAATTGGCCGTGGAAGAAGCCAACGCGCGCGGGGGCTACGGGGGAAAACCCTTCCGATTGATGGAGCATAACGACTACGACAACTGGCAGGCGAAGGCAGTATACGGCGAAGATCGGCCGACGGACCCGACCATCTGGGGTTCGTCGTCAAATGAAGCGGTGAAGATGGTGTACGACGATCAGGACTGGGCAATCTTCGGATCGATCAGCTCTGAGTCTACGCACATCGCGTTGCGAGTGGCGTTGCGCGCCGAAATCCCCATTGTCAATTCGGCGTCGACCGATCCCACAATTCCGGAGACATATATCCCGTGGTACTTTACCGACCTGCAAGATGATCGGGTGCAGGGCCTGACACTGGCTCGGCACATTTATACGGAACTGGGCCTGAAGCGAGTGGCGCTGCTCAGGGTGAACAATCGGTACGGCCGCTTTGGCGTCAGCAAGTTCATCGATGTCTCGCGCCGGCTTGGTCATCCCGTGGTGATGGAGCAGATTTTCTTCCCGGGAGACAAGGACTTCGCACGGCAACTGAGGGTGATTCGGAATTCGCGCGCCGACGCGTTGGTACTGTGGTGCGATGAGCCGGATGCGGCCGAGATATTGAAGCAGATGCGGGCGGCGGGGATGAAACAGCGCATATTTGGCGCCCATCGCACGTTGGGGCCTACGCTGCTGGCCGAGGCGGGTGATGCCGCCGAGGGATTCGAGGCTGTGTATCCCTACGATCCAACCCGCAAGGACCCGCGCTGGCTTGAATTCAATCGTCGTTTTGAAAGCCGTTTTCATGAAAAGCCGGAGCAGTTTGCTTCGCTGGCTTATGACTCTATGAATGCGCTGCTGGATTCGATTTGCAAAGCCGGGCTGAACCGGGCGCGGATTCATGATGCGCTGGCCAATATCGAAAAGTATGACGGCGTGACCGGGCACATGATCTTCGATCCCAATCAGAAGAATGTTGCTCCTGTGTACATGGGAACTGTGCACAACAGGGAAATCACCTACCGTGTTGCCTCCATGGAAAAACCACCTGCAGTGGAGCAGACGCCGGTGGTGCGGCAGGAGATTCAGAACCTGGGACAGGGGCCTGAATCGACGCGGGTGCCCTATGCGCGCGTCGGTGAGGATGGAGTGGATTATGCAGGGCCGCACCAGGCTGACGTACCGCCTGGCCCCATAAATCTGGTGCTCTTTGGGCCGAGGGCGGCCGAAGTCGCCGCATCGCTGGAGATACAGGCGGAACTCGCATTCGGCGCTGCAAAAGGCCGGCCATGGAAGCTGCTGCCGGTGGAAAGCGGCCAGAATTGGGGCGCTGCCTCTACTGGGCTAGTCCATGCCCTGATGGACGAGCATGCACTGGCGATTGTGGCGCTGGACAGGAATTCAAGTCACCTGGCGGAGCAATTGGCGTTGAAGAGCTTTGTGCCGGTGTTGGCGCTCACCAGCGACAAATCACTGACCTCCGACAATATTCCCTGGATCTTCCGTATGCAGCCTGAGACCCCGCCCGCGACGGCGCTGCGCATGCTTATGGCAGCCGTCTGCCGCAGCGGGGCCAATCCAGAGCGGTTGAGGGATGTGCTGGCCTCAGGCAACACAGAGTCTGGGATCGCTTTCCTGCCCACCGGTGAGCCGAAGGGGCGATAGCTGCCTGGATCGGCTGCAGTCGGCAAAGTGGAGTGGGGCGTCTTATCCGACGGGCCTTTGCGAGACAACGGACGCAGCGTGGCGAACATCCAGGCCTTCAATATATGGCTTGCGACATGTGGACTGGCGGACCTGGTCGCGCTGGCAGATTCTCAGGTTCAATGGGAGGCAAGCGGCACCGTGGGGGTAAACATTCTGGCCAGAAGCGGGATATGAATGAACAGCAGGGAAGTGATTACCGCGCAAGTTAGAATCAGTTCCGTCATCAGGACTGGTTCGCGATATAACTTCTCCGGATGTTGTACTGAGCTGTTTGGCTTGAACGCCAGGTCGAAATAAGTCGTCATCATGAGCGCAACGAAAGGAAACGAAAGAATCAGTTCCAGCCTGTAACGGGTGATGAAGGCTCCGAAGAGAAGCATTGCAAAAGAAGCGTAAAAACTTACAGACTCAAGAAGCGAACGTTCCGTGTACCGCTTGAATGAATTGCGGTAGGCCCCTGCCACGCCGGCATTTCCGATCTCCCTGAATTCACTGAAACGCTTCAATGCCATGAAGTAGCACCCAAGCATCCAATAACAGCAGAGCAGAGAAACTGGTGGAATGAGCGATGGGGCGACCATATACCACCCCAATAGCATGCGCAAGGGGTTATTGATTGACTCAGTCACGACGTCGAGATATGCCACGTCCTTGGTTCGAAATGGACGAATGTTGTAGATGCAGCCCATGATCCAGAGCACAGCCGCCACGGCCGTAAATTGGATGGAGATTTGCCAGGACGTCGCGATCCCCAGAACCATCATCGCAATCCATTGCAAATAGGCAAGGGGAATATTCACAATGCCGCGTGCTACCGGACGGAGCTGTTTGACCGGATGAAGACGATCAAAGGGCGCATCAAGCACCTCATTGATGACATAGTTGCTGCATGCGATCAGAGTTGTCGCAAGGAAACCTAGAAGTATATTCCTGGCCATTTCGCCAGTGAACGGGCCTCCCGTCATGCTGAGCGCCACTACTATGCCGGGCAGAACGAATATGTTCTTGATGGAGTGATCGGGCCTGGCAATCGCGATGTGAACTCTAATGCGGTCGAGCAAGGAAACATGACTTTCAGGCACTTTGTTCTCCTACCATAGATTATTGAGTTATAGCATTGGAAACTGACCCTTGAAGCTGAGCGAACCGAACAGATCATTGGAGATAGCCGCTGGTTGAGGTCCGGGAAGCGAGCATCACTGCGATCGTTCACGCGGACTGTGCCCAACGAGAAACCTTGATCTGTTTTCCCTTGTTCGAGGGTTGTCTCAAAATCGAAATCCGCTGATCCTTCAGGTCATTCCAGATGGGAAGACGACACCAGATCGTCAGTGTCCACGCCGAGGCTGATCCGGCTACGACTGACCGATCATTGCGCGACGACCTGCTTCATTTGATAATGCTCGAGCTGATCGATTCTTGCGAACAGGGACAGGGAGTCAGGAGGGTTTTGGTGACAGAGAGGATGCAAGTCCGAGGATTGAATAGACCAGAATGAGAAAGAAGTGATCTGGACGTTCATAAATAGGAGACTAAAGGAGAATTGTCGTGGTTGTCCGATTCGATCGCGAACGTCGAATGACAGGCGAGGTCGTCCCTGGGCCTGGAACCGCTCCTATTTAGAGGGCATCCTGTGGGTACTGCAAACTGGGGCAGCATGGCGGTTGTTGCCTGACGAATTCCGGTCTTCGTCGACCTGCCGGCGGCGACTAAAGCAGCTGGAGGACGAAGGTGTTTGGCTGCACGCCTGGAGAACCTTGTTGGGGACGCTTGACGCAAAGGGCTTGCTCAATTGGAACGAGGTTTTTCTGGACGGCAGCTTCGCTGCGGCAAAAAAGGGGG
>JBEKPF010000093.1:0-20943 GCA_049521035.1 Occallatibacter sp.
ACAGACACCACCTTGAAGTGTCCCAGCCCCGCCATCATGATTGCCTCGGCTGTTCCCGACTCACCGGGATAGAGCACATAACAGCCTCCGTGGACATGAATGAGGAGTTTGTCGCGGTGTTCTGGAGGAATCACATCGGGCGTCACGATATAAACTCTCACGCCGTCCATCGTCTCGGGCCGCACCGAGACGTGAAGCCGTTGTCGCATCGCCGGCAGAGTCTGCACGGTCTGAGCAGCCTGTGCATTGGCGGCCGTTCTCCATTCTTCGCCGCTCTTCCACAATTGATTCCAAATGGGGTTGCGTGGCGCCCCGATGATGGCTTGCATTGCGGGGCTGACGTCAGTTGGCACGGCCAAAGTCTTGGCCGGTACCTGCAAAGGCAAATGCGCCGAATCGTTGCTCTGGGCCGCTCCATAGGTCACAGCAGGAGCGGTCAAGACCACCAGAAAGATCTTGGGTAGGTTCATCCATCTTCTCCTTCGTCTGAGTTGATTAGATGTCGATACAAACCGAAAGTATCGAGGGCGAGCAAGAGCAGGCCTGGAGGTAGAAGTGAAGTTGAAAAGGGAGCGTTCGGTCCTCGCTCGATCCATGCAACAACGCCCGCGCGGATGGTTGTGTGCTGAATAGAGCCGCCTCAGCATTAAGAGTTCTTGACCTCTTACCGGCGACGGTTAAAAATGTGCGCAGACGGATGACGCCGTTCTGCACTCTCCCCCATCCAAGGAAACCAAGGTTGGACAATTTTGTCACTTTCCCCAAGACGAAGGAAGGCAGCGCCTGGCCCCGGTGGGTTTAGTTCCAGCCGGGTCTTCTGGACTGTTTTGTGTTCGATTGCGCTTTTTGTGAAACCCATTGATGCGCAGTCTCCTACAAATATCTTTGCCCCGGCCGCGACTCCTGCGCACTCGATCTTCGACCTCTCGATGCTGGTGCTTGGCGTCACACTGGCCATTTTTTTGGCGGTTTCCGGCCTGCTTTTGTATGCGCTGGTTCGTTATCGGAATTGCCCAGAGGATTCCGATCGCGAGCCGGCGCAGATCTAAGGCAGCAATCAGATTGAGCTGTCCTGGACGGTGATTCCCATCCTTATTGTGGTGATGCTGTTTCTTTCAACCACGCGAGTCATCCTGGGAACACAGGCCATTCCGAAGCCGGATAGCGCAATGAACGTGACTGTGATCGGCCATCAGTTCTGGTGGGAATATCGCTACCCTCAGCTGGGCGTCATGACTGCGAACGAACTGCACATCCCGCGGCGGAGCCACGCGACGTGGTGGTTGTTCGGCATTGATGGGAAGGCCTTTCGGTATTCTGTCGCAGACTAGGCGATTTCAACGCGATCCGTGTATCTTCCTCACGAATCCCTAAAGCGTTACAGCGGACCAGATCAAAGACGAGTCTCGATTTAGATAAGCGAGGGCTCGTACGTGCTCACCGAGAAATGGCTTGATGGGCCGCAAATTCCCCAGCACCAAGGAGGAGAATCATGCACGTAATCCAATTCGTCCGGTTCGGCAATCCTTCTGAGCTCTACCTGAAGGGACGCGAGCCGATCGGGAGCCGGCGCCTGTTCATATAGGGATGATGAGTGCGGTTACGATCATCATGGTCTTTTGCTTCTTAGTTAAGTGCAGCCATTAGAAGACCTTCTCGATTCGCAGCACCAGCTTATGACCCGATGCGCGATTTTGTGCCGCAAACTCCCGATACCCGTTGGCATAAAAGAACCACCTTCCGCGGTTCCAAACCATTCCGGGACCTACCGCACCCACCCGTTCAGGTGAGTTGTAAAGCACCACTCCATCGAGCTTTCCATCGGTAATCTGCTTGAGGTAGTATCCGTCCGCGCCGATCCATAGACCCTTGTAGAAGTTGTACGCAGCGGTTGCATTGAAATGAATGGCCTGTCCAGCCTGTGTGGAATGCGCGTCTGTGCTTATTGGAGGATCATTGTTTTTCGAGTTCCATAGGTAGTGAACGCGCCAACTCGTTTCTATCCGTTTTTCCGGGAATGCGGTGACTGAGTAATAGGGATGAACAGTGAAGGCATTACTGCCGATATTTACATCCGAGGTGCGCGAGTACTGCCCTGTAGGAAGGTCGAAATCGGCAGTTATGCGCTGGTCGATCGCCACGCCCAAAACTCGATGTTCGGGCCATTGCAGAATAAGCGGCGATACAGTCGTGTTTCCCAATCCTCGCGCCTCTCCCGCAACTCCAGCATTTACATGTGCTGCTGAAAGGACAACTTCCACTCCATACCAGCCTCCAAGAAGTTTCTTAGGGCTAAGCCAGGCAATGTGTGTCAAACTGCTGATGCTGTTCACTGCACTCGCGCCCGGCACAGCATTTCCGGCTGAGTCCGTGACTGTTCCGTCATGTGCCGCATCCCCAATCTCCTCGGTGACGAATCCGGGGCCGGCTGGCCCATCAAGAAAACTGGTATCGCCGAGGTTGACGGCCGGTTCTGAAACGTGGCTCTGGCCTTGCATTGAAATCGACTGGAACCCCATTAATATTGCGATGCATAAGAGCAGTTTAGCCAGCAGTGTTCTCGAACGAAAATGAACGAGCCGCCGCAATGCAAAGTGACCAAGTGGGCCCGGAGAGACCAGGTAGAATCCTGCGAGGGTCGCAATGAGGATTAAGAAGTACACGTCCGGCTTGGTGAGCGCCAAATACCCGGCAAGCGAGACATGCCTCCCAACGCCTGAAGGTTCCTGGCATTCAATGGCGGTTGCTGGCGGACCGGTGATCAAAAGGACAGGCATGCAGCTGACTGGAATGAATACGGTAGATGCGTTGAACCTGGGGTGGCTTGAGGAGCTGCATCCGGACGACCCGTGTCTCACGATGAAGACGTTCCGTGACGCGATGACACCGCTCCGCGGCGAGCGCAGACTCGGAGGGTATTCTGATGGTTCTACGGGTGCGACTTTGCACCGTCCTTCATGTCGATAACTACGATCGTGATATCGTCCTCCTGACCTTTCGCGGATCCACTCCGCGACCAGGCGAGGACGTTCTTTAACAACAGATCGACAAATTGTTCCGCTCCCAGGCTCTGTTTCTCTTGAATGAAATCGGGAAGGGCTGCATCTCCAAAGGATTCACCCTCGGCATTCTCCGCTTCCACAAGGCCATCTGAGTAGAGCAGAAGTCGGTCCCCTACATCGAAGGAAACTTCGCTTGCGGTGTAGCTCTCATTCGGCCGCACGCCAAGAAGAAGTCCCGCCCCATCCAGCCGCTCCAATGTCTGCCTGCCGCGCCGCCACAAAAGACCTGGCGGATGCGCCGCGGACGAATATCGGCCGACTCTGTTGGCAGCATCCACGTACATGTATACAGCCGTGACATACTGTTCGCGGGCCGCGTCGCAAAGGGTAGTGTTCAGCCCGGCAATGATGCTTGAAGGTTCGCGGGAAGCTTTGAGTCCGTTTGAGACAGCAACTTTGACCATGGATGCTACCAACGCAGCGGGGACTCCATGTCCCATCACATCGGCCACCAGCACACCCACTCCGCGCGGACAAACAGTCGGAAAGTCGTAGAGATCGCCGGCAACGCCCGTCATGGGCGCGTATCGAGCGGCAAGCTGAATATTTTCGATGGACGGAACTGCCCGTGGAAGGATTGCTTCTTGAATCTTCCTGGCAGCACGCATTTCATCCGTCAGAGACACCAGCTGCCTTTCGTCCGCAGTCACTCTTTGAAAGATGACATACCAAAGACAGATCACGAGGACCAGAAATCCGTATGGTTCAAGTCCCGTGTGCCAATTCTTCAATTCCGTGTGAAGCACGCGGTCAATCGAAAACGCAACGAAGAACACAATCAGGCCAGTGAAGAGAACACGGCTGTTCGGCGCAATAGGCGGCTTATAGCCTGCAAGATATCCCATTGCAAGTATTATCGGCACCATAATTACGAGCGCGGCGCCAGGTGGCAGAACGATCGCGAAAGGATGCGGAAATACCATGCTGCCGATTGTGATCGCTGACAATGCACAATAAGCCGCAAGCAACCAGCGGATGGACGACCTCCATCCCCGCCCATAGAACTCTTCAAAAAGCAAAAGCCCCGGAATGATCGTGGCCAGGTTTATGAGGCGCTCGATCGCAATCCAGAGTTCTTGCGGCTGGCCGAACCCGAGACGAAAGAGGGAATTTCTGACAACGAGGATAGTTCCGTAAAGAATCGCGAAGAGGCCAAACCAAAGCAAGAATCCCTCATGAGCCCTTCGCCGAAATACATGCACAACGATGGCAGCGGCGCCTAGTGTAGCAATCATGGTGCCGACAATAAGGAGAGCTATCGCACTTTGCACAACGTCACTCCTTGCAGGCTTTCATCGGAGTCGAAAAGGGAACACCCGGCGGCATCTCGACGCCACGTCTGTGCGTAAGAAGCATTCCAATCGGTATGAACCATTAGTCTTGAACGGCAATCATTCGATGACTTGTCTGATTGGTCGAGATGGATAAGGGACGACGTTTGTTCGCCTTCCTTTATTCCATATCGCTCATCAGCCGCTGTTGTTTTTCAGTGTGATGGCGGAAAATGCTTGAACAGGTTGCCAAGATCCTTAGCGAGTTTCTCCGCATTCTTCTCAGGGTTGCCACTGAGGGCGTCGCTCTGTTTTCCACGCCAAATGAGCTTCTGTGTCTGAGCGTCGAAAATGTCTACGACGAGGGTCCCAACTCTTGTGACTTCCGTTGTGGTAGTTGCCATGCTGTCGCCAAGGCCCCGCCACCTCCAACCGCCTCCGAAGCCGTCATAGAAGGTGTCCAGGGTCTGCTGGTCATGGGTGGATTGAAAGGCGGCAATTGTGGCACTCCCGTTTGTGTCCACTCTGGTCCACCCTTTTGCAGCAAGTTGGGCGTCGATGTCCTGCTTGATGCGATCTTCCCAAAGTGAATCGCCGGCCTGCACCTTCAGCCACGAGTAGGTCTTGTACTGTGAAAAGTTGATCGAGTGGTCGTAGTCGGTAGTGATCTGAGCACCAAATACGCGGAGGCTGCTAAAAAGCACCAATCCAACTAGAGAGAGCCTGTAGACTTTCTTCATTGTCTATTCCTCCTTCACTTACTTGTGTTGCAAGTTTCGGGCCATCCGCCAAGTACTTATAAATCATGTATGAGCGTTCATCTTCAATACAGACAACCTCAGGAACTGTCGGCTTATCGACACTGCCTATCTTGGGGATAACTTGTTTGGAGCCGTGCAAGTCCTCCGAGAGGCAATTGGATACCGAATCGGGTCCGCGGGAAGGATGCCAGAATCGCGGCGTGCGCCGAATCGCCGTCGTCTCACAAAGAAGGTAGCGTTCGAATTGGCAACTGTATCCTCGCTTTCTTCATCGCTTCTGTCGAGACCTTCAAAATCCTTCTCTATAAGCAAGGGGAGAGTTCCAAATCGACCGAGATTGATGTCCTTCTCAATGCCAACTTGGTCGACAGGTATAAAAACAGTGACGCCGTTGTTGGATGTTGAATCGGCTCTCGAATCGGCTCAAAGCCAGACAGCCATCGCACGACACTTCCCTGAAATAGAGGATCAATGCGACTTGGCACTACTTGACGGCCGCTCTCTCCGGCGATCATTCTTCACTTTGCCGCAGCGAGCTCGTTTATATAGCTGGACCAAAGCCGGGTTCGCTACCGAGCGGCCTGGTTATCGTGATCAAAGGCGGATGGAAGCGCACCCTTGGCGCTGAATCACGATGTCGACAATTCGACATACAAGTCGACGGCCAATCGACGCCTATCGAAATGACCTCTGCGCTACTTCGAATGCATAGGTCGGCCAATCGTGAGATGCGTTCGCAACCTGTGCTCAAACAATCATTTCATCCCCTTGTCATGAGTGCTGTGCGATCCCCAAAGAATGGCGACATGATTGCAATGCACTCAGTCGTTGCCGGAATTCGACTGAATTGCAAATGATCGGGCTTTCGCTTACCGCGAGGTATGTCCGTGGAAACCGAGATATGGCCGACGAAAGGGAGTCGGCCGCCGCAAGTGAGATGGAAGACAGCGAATTTGCGTGACAACGGTTGATGTCTTCAGTCATCGAATCGAGCTAAGAGAGGAAGTCGTGATAGATCGAATCGCCAGAAAACTAGCAATCCCTGCGCTGCTCGCCGCGTGTGTTGGCGTCCTGACAATTGCCAGGGTGCGTTTGGATGCGCCCGTGCGGGCCGGGTCGATCGGCTCGCCTGCAACAGAGTCGGTACTCAGCGCCCATACGCCAGCGGGCGCCGCCCGCGGCGCGCCGGGCGTCCCGATGCAGCCGGACTGGGACAGTTCGGGGCAGAACAATCACAACACGCGCAGCGCCGCGGCCGAGCACATAATCAACGCCGGCAACGTTGGCAGTCTAAAGACCGCATGGATATTCAACACCGCCGGTAATGTTTCGGCAACGGCAACCGTAGTCAACGGGGTCGCCTACTGTCCGGACTGGGGTGGCAAGCTCTGGGCCATCGACACCAGGACCGGCAACGCTATTTGGTCGCACGATGTCAGCGAATACACCGGAACCACGGCGTCGGTCTCGCGGACAAGTCCGGCATACTGGAATGGCGAGTTGGTTATCGGCACCGGCAACCTGATGGCCCCCGGTCTCAGTCCGGCGTTCGAGATCGGCATCAACGCCCGTAGCGGCGCAATGCTCTGGCGCACCAGGACCGATGCCAACATAGCCGCTATCGTGACCGGATCAGCAACGATCGACGATGGCATCGTTTACACAGGAGTCTCCTCCAAGACCGAGCACACGACACTTAAGCCAACATTCCGCGGCTCCGTGGAAGCGCTGGACGCGCGTACCGGCAAGATCCTGTGGAAGACCTATATGGTGTCCGCCGGTTTCAACGGTGCCGCCGTGTGGAGCAGCCAGCCAGTCGTTGACCACAAAACTGGCATGCTGTACGTCACCACCGGCAACAGTTACTCGGTGCCGAAGGGGTACTGCGTAAACCCGGGGCAGACGAATTGCAGGCAGTTGCCGCTCGACGCCAACATTGATAGTGTTGTGGCTCTCCGCTTCACCACCGGTAAGATCGTGTGGGCCCATCACACTCTAAGAGCGGATACCTGGACAATGGCCGATCCGAACGCCTCGCCGGACTTCGATTTCGGCGCCGACCCGAATCTCTATACCACGACGATTAAGGGCAAGAGGACGGATGTGCTGGGTGCGGGCCAGAAGAGCGGCATGTACTATGCGCTGGACCCTGCGACCGGCAAGGAGATTTGGGCGACGCAGGCCGGCCCGGGCGGAGTTCTCGGGGGCATCGAGTGGGGAACATCCGCTGACGGCGAGCGCATCTACGCGGCCATCACCAACGGCAGCCACAAGACGTACACCTACACCACTTACGATGGACAGAAGAAGACCACGAGTGGCGGCTTATGGACCGCGCTGGACGCAGCCACCGGAAAGATTCTCTGGCAGACCGCCGATCCGCAGGGTTCCCGGTACATCACAGATGGTTTTGTCTCCAGCGCGAATGGCGTGGTTTACGCCGGCTCTTCGGGCGGGAATTTCTATGCCATGGACGCAAGGACCGGTCAGATCAAGTGGACCTTCGCCAGCGGCGGAGCCGTATGGTCGGGCGCCGCAATTGTGAACGGCGTAGTTTACTGGGGCAGTGGATACGACACTCGGGCGCGCGAGCTGCCATACGACGGCAACAACAACAAGTTCTAACGAAGGCTACCAAGCCGCCACTGCATATGACGGTTCAAGTGCGTTATTCCTATGCAAATCATTCTGTCCGGAGCTGACCATCGCAGACGTTCACCTACCCAGCACTAATGGAATCCAAATGGCTATCCTCGCGAAGCAGCTGTATCCCAGTTGCGAGATTCTGCTCTTTTCGGGACAGGCCGCAGCTGCCAACCTGCACCAGGAAGCGCAACAAGCCGGTTACGACTTCGAGATATTGCTGAAGCATATCCATCCCAAGGATTTGCTGGCGAGGCTGGAGTTTCAGGTGTCCTAGGATTGAAATCTGGAGGAGTTTGTTGCCTTTGGGCAAGTTCTGGGCGCCGACCTCGTGGTGGACGTAAACGAGGAAGAGGCACTTGCGACGGCGTCGGGACCGAGCCTTCTGATACGCCGAATTCTGTCTGACCAGGGCGAATCGCAAGGTCTCGGCTTTGACGAACCTTAACATGTCGTGCCGTCATTTGGATTCGGGAAAGTGTCCTCGTTGTCTTCTTCGCTTCGATCGAGGCAGGCGAAATCCTTCTCAATCAGGAGCGCAAGTGACCCGAAGCTTCCTAAACTTATATCCTCCGCGATTCCGACCTGATCGGTTGTGCCCCACGCATTTGCCTGATCGGCAGGAATGAGAATCGCCACTCTGTTCTCCTTGTATTGGACGGTCGGCCGACTCAACGACTGCTCCCGTTGTAGGGCATAGGTGAGCTTTGCGACTGGCTCTGGCGTGAAATGAATTGTCTCTTCCAGGCAGCCGCCCGCCAGAAGCGTTGCAACTTCCGAGCGCGATACCCTTAGCCGCAAGGAATCTCCGTTAATGCGCAGCTTCATTCTCCAACTCCCATTGATATCGATGTGTATCCGTCGATGCGTTCTTTGCCGTGATAGATGTTGAAGTGGCCTTCTCGCAGGAACCCGACGAGGGTTATGTCGAACTCCTTCGCGACCTGTACTGCAAGGCTCGACGGGGCCCCAACGGCCACAACCATTGGAAGTCCACCCATCAGTGCTTTTTGCAAAAGTTCAAAGCTGGCGCGTCCAGACAGCAAGAGCAAACTTTCCCGCAAGGGTGTACGGTCCGCGAGGAATTCAGAGCCGATTAGCTTATCTACAGCGTTGTGGCGGCCCACATCTTCACGAAGCGCCAATAGATACCCGGCCGAGTCGAAGAGTCCTGCACCGTGCAATCCACCTGTACGATCGAACACTCCCTGCGATGCGCGGAGGCGTTCGGGGAGACGATAGAGCACCTGCGCGTCCATTCTGAAATTGTTCGTCGCACGCGGCGGGCAGACGGTGCGCAAGGCGAGCAGAGACGCTTTGCCACAGATTCCGCAACTTGATGTTGTATAGAAGTTGCGTTGAAGGCTTCCAAGATTCACCTCAACTTCAGCCGCTAGATCCACTCGAACGATATTCTGTCTGGAACCGAGCTTCAGCACATCCATTGCCTGAGGAGAGGGTACGTCCTCATTGAAAGAGTCACCTGCGCGAGTAATTTGCTCGATGTCGTTTGCATCTCGGATCACTCCTTCGGTCATCAGGAAGCCAGCTGCGAGATCGAAATCATTGCCTGGAGTACGCATTGTGACGGAGATTGATCGCGTCTGCCGAGCATTCGATGGCCCATAGGCGAGTTGAATTTCGAGAGGTTCTTCTATCGCGAGGCTGTCCTCCACCTCGCGCGACATTTGCCCCGTGACTTTTTCGACAGCGGCCTGCAACATCGAGTCGTTATTTCCGTGCAGCGGGCCGATAAAAGAGGGGGCTTTCATTGTGGGTAAAGTTTTCCTCCCGGTGCGTTCCGGTGAATCGTTTCTCTGTTTGGAGGCTGCACGTTGCTCGTCGTATTCACGCCGAGTTCTGTGATTCTTCACTTGAAAAGTATCTTGGCCATCATGCCTTTGTCTTCATGGCTCAGTAGATGGCAGTGGAAGAGCGAAACGCCTCGGATGATGGGGTCGGTGAAATCCATCATGAGATCAACATTCCCCTTAACTGGGACATTTACCGTATCCAGCCATTCAGGGCGTTTGAGCCGCACTCCGTTCTCGGCATAGATGAGAAAGTGTACCTGATGGATGTGGAACGGGTGAACCTCAAGCGTGCCGTTCGTCACGCGCCAGTGATGAAATGCCCCGATGAACACGGTCGTCATCGGCGGATCCGATGGGCTATATTTTCTGCCGTTGATGTAGAAGCCCTTCTTGTCCTCGGTAAAATGAACAACAAAGTCAGGAGAACTATCCTCAATCCGTGCGATCATCGCCGGAGACAGAGGCCTAGAAGTCGGCGGCCGGGCGCCGACGTGAGTTGCCTGATGCCTTGGGGTTGGCTCTGCGATATTTACCAGGTCCGCGAGCACCATTGCGGGATTGGGATCTCCATCACGGCCCGTATCGAAGCAAAGCGATCGAAGTGACGCTCGAATATCTCGCCTGGGCCCGGTGATAATTGCTTCCACCCGACCTGCGGGAGGCACGAGGATATGAGACACATATTCCAAGGGACGTGCTGGATCGTGGAAGGCAAGGGGCATACCATCGAGCGCAACGATCTCGAGCTGTTCCTCGTCGACTTGCAAATCCGCATAGAGGTCGGGGGACGCATTCACAATACGCCAGAACTGACGTTCACCGGGAGCTATGGGGATTTGCGGCCGCACGGCACCGTTTACCGTGAAGATACGCTCTGGCACGTCGGTCGATGTACTACAGGATTCTCTGGAGAGTTCCACTCTGCGCATCAATTCAGGGGAGGCTGGATCGTCCCTGCCGATCACCTGGTCGCGCAACACTAGTATGCGCTCCCGCATATGCTGAAGCTCGGGAAGGTAGCGTTCAATGCCATCAATCACGATCGCACCCGACATACCATCCAGATCCTGTTGATAGCTCTCTCCGTGAGGGTGGGTGTGATACCAGTAGAGACCGGGCGGTTGATCTAAAGGAATATTTACGACGTAGTGCAGCGACTGCCCGGGCATTGCCATCATGCCGATGACATCATCCTGCGGAGCATCTGGCGACACATGCAGGCCGTGAAAGTGCAAATTCGTCATGTTCATGCAGGGCCCGTCGATGCAGCGCTCATGTGAGTCAGCCGACATTGCATTTACGTATATCAGCCGAATATCTTCTCCGGGGACTGCGCGAATGACCGGGGGATCTCCGCGGCCATTGAACGAGAACGCCGCCTTGCCGGTTTGGGAGTCATCGATGGCCGTCAGGACGATGGGAGAGCGGGCTTCCGGGGGACTTGAAAGAAGCGGCTGCGAAGCAATTCGGCTTTGAGCATTGACGACCGGAGCCGCCAACGGCATGCCGCCGATGATGGCAAGACACATCGAGCATGTGAACGAAGACCTGCGCGCGTTTGAGGTGCGATAGGAGATCATGAGCGTTCCTTTCGGCCCGAGCGCCACCTATCTATTCGTGATCACACTTTCTTGAGAAAAGAGGATGTCACATCCGACCGTGCCATTCACGCAGCGCTCGATATCCCTGGCCTCTACGGGACATTGCACGATTAGTGCCATTCGGCTTCTCTTCCAAAGACAGAAGCGATGGGGCACAAACATCGGGATTGGTGTCGGAGGTTCGACATCGAGTGACGAAGCGCGCCAGGTGCAGACCGACATTGCGAGGTTCTTCCTTGGGATCAGTGGTTACAAGGGCCCTCTTCGACGCGACAAACCGTGCGCTATCAAAAGATCGAGGTTTAGAAGGCGACCCAGTGCCGCAGCGCCGACTATCCATTTCTGGAAGTAGCGACAACTCACGGTCCGCGGCTAGTGCAACTGCGGCACAAACCCCGCCGCCTGCAATGGGGTTCCGGTCATCTCGAGGTTGCTATCGAAAGCTGGTCGTGAAATCCCGTGCCTCTGCATCTTGTAGATGAGAGTTGTGCGCTTCAAGCCAAGCCTTGCAGCGGCGCCATCCCGTCCACCGATTACCCAGCCAGCTGCTTCAAGTGTGCGCAGAATCAGGGTGCGTTCGGAATCGATCAAAGTAGTTGGAGCAGGGGAGACAGCGATTCGCTGTGTTCCGACGGTCAGCAAAGGATTTGGAAGCACACCATCATCGGAAAGGATCACTGCGCGCTCGACCAAATTCTGCAGTTCGCGGATGTTGCCCGGCCAGTTGTATGAACAGAGAGCCATCATAGTGTCCGGAGGGATATGGTCGATGTGCCGGCCCACACGGCCGCCAAGAATCTCGGCAAAGTGCTCGACCAAGGCTGGAATATCTTCGTGGCGGTCTCGCAAAGGAGGCAACTCAACCGGAAATACATTCAGGCGGAAGTAGAGGTCGCTGCGAAAATCGCCATTTCTCACCATTTCTGCCAGGTCGCGATGGGTCGCAGCCACCAGCCGAACGTCTACTTGGTGAGTTCGACTGCTACCCAGGCGTTCGAACTCCTGTTCCTGCAATATGCGCAGCAATTTGGGCTGCAGCTGAGCTGGAATATCGCCCACTTCGTCAAGGAAGAGCGTGCCCTTGTCGGCCAACTCGAAGCGTCCGAGCTTCTGCGTAATGGCTCCAGTGAACGCGCCCTTTTCATGGCCAAAGAGCTCGCTTTCCAGCAGATCGAGCGGGATGGCTGCGCAGTTCAGTTTAATAAACGGGCGTCCGCACCGCGGACTTATGTTGTGGATCGCGCGTGCGATCAGTTCCTTGCCCGTGCCCGTTTCGCCCTGTATCAAGACTGTCGACCTTGTCGGCGCTACTCGCTTGACCCCTTCGAGCACCGCTTCCAACGCCGGGCTACTGCCAATGAGTTGCTCAAATTTGCGCGGGCGAGATCCTTGATCGCTGTTGTGATCGTCGCACTGACAATCATCGGACGGCCGCACGGTAAACCTGTTGCTCATCGTGTACCTTCCTTCTCGATTCAACGTTCGAGCGCTGCCCTGACACTTTCAATCAGAACCTCATCGTCGAAGGGTTTCGGCAGAAACTCTACGGCGCCCGCCCTCAGCGCCTGAAACCGCATTTCTTCATCGCCATGTGCGGTAATAAAGATGGTCGGAATTCTGCAACGTTCGGTATTCAGCCTGGCCTGCAACTCCAGACCGGACATTCCCGGCATGCGAATATCCGTAATGAGACACGCAGTGTCCTGTTGACGACCCGACCCGAGAAAATCTTCTGCCGACTCGAATGTTTGCGACGAAAATCCAGCCGCTCTGAGCAGCTGCTTCAAGGTGCCGCGCACTGCGTCGTCGTCGTCGACGATCGCTACTAATTTGTTCTCGTTATTACAGCTCATATACAAGACAATGCGCCTTCAGTACACCTGGCGCAATCATACATTGGTATGAGCCTTCACTGCCTTTGCGGCGTCACGCTCCCACCTCGACTGGCGCGGAAAGAGTGAAGTGGAAGCTTGCGCCGTGCGGAGAGCTGTCGGCGGCCCACAAGCGGCCACCATGTGATTCGACGATGGAACGGCTGATGCGAAGTCCCATGCCGATGCCATGAGGTTTGGTGGTAAAGAAGGCATCAAATATGCGGTCCGCCTGCTGCGGGGGAAGGCCCACACCGGTATCGCTGACCGAGATCATGAGCTTGCGGTCGCCTGTCCACTGAGAACGGATGGTGAGCTCGCGTTCCCGATCGACATCCTTCATCGCATCGATGCCGTTCATGATGAGGTTCATCAATACCTGCTGCACTTGCACAGAGTCTGCCATGACCTTGGGAAGTTCGGCGTTCAGTTCGGTGCGGACTGAAATGGAATACCTCTTTGCTTCGCTCCGCAGAAGGGCGATCATTTCTCGAATGAGTTCATTGACATCGGCCAACTGCCTTTTCGATTCGCCCTTTTTCGATATCGAACGGATGCGGTTGATAATGTCTGCGGCGCGCTTGGCATTTCGAATGACTCCCAGCGCAGCTTCGCGGGCCTCCCCAAGGTCCGGGTCTTCTCGTGCAAGCCACCGTACGCAGGTGCTGGCGCCGTTGACAGCTGCAGTGATGGGCTGATTCACTTCGTGCGCCAAAGAAGCGGTCAGTTCTCCCATGGCGGTCATCCGGCTAACGTGAGCGAGATCCGCTTGGGCCTCGCGCAACCTCTCGCGCTCTTTCTCCGCCTGCCTGCGGTCAGTGACGTCGATTATGGTACCAATGTATTCCACGAGATCGCCAGATGGACCAAGAATGGGATGACCTAGCGAGCGGGCGTCTCTGATTTCGCCGCCGGAATGAATGATTCGGTAATCGAATTCGAACTCCTCCTTTTCACGCACTGCTCTCTCAATCACTTCCAGAATTCGGGCTTGATCGTCCGGATGAACGGTTTGTAGGAACTCTTCAAAACTGGGTTGCCCACCTTTCGGGTCAAAGCCCTGCACACGGAAACATTCCTCGGACCAGTACCTGATGTCGCCCGGCGGCGGGCTCCATGCCCAACTGCCGGTGTGGCTCAGCCTCTGTGCCTCGGCTAAATAGGCCTCGCTCAGGCGCAGTTCCGCCTCTACCTGGTTATGCTTGGCGATCTCGCGTTTGAGATTGTCATTCAATTGAGTCAGCTCCGCGGTTCGCTCCGCGACTCTGAGTTGAAGGTCATTTCGTCCTCGCACAACCTGCGTCATGAGTAATGCAAAGACGAGAAACACAAGGTCGAAGAGGAGACGAGACTCCATACTGGTTTGGGGATCGAAGAGAAAGTCGCGCACGACTGACGACAGCAAAGCCGCGAGGATGCCGGGCTTGGTGCCAGCGTACCAGAAAGTGACGGCGATCGCGGATAGTGCAAATGCACCGAAGGTTTGAGGAATATGGAAGAGCACGAATGCGCTTGCCAGACCAAAAGCCACTGCGACCGAGACAAAAGCTAATCCATACCGTTGCACGATAGATATTGCCGGTCCCATGGCCCACTTCATCTTGACTATCTGATTCATGTTCGAAGCTTCTCTCCCTCGCAAGATTCTCGTGAATGAATCATAATGACGCCTTTGCGCCGGTTGCCGAGTTTCGGGAGACTCCCGATATCGGGCAGGTGCGGCATTCAACTACTTCTTGCTTATCGGTAGCTCAAGTTTCGCTGCCATTCTGACTAATTCGGCGAGTGACTCCGCGCGCATCTTCGTCATCACATGCCCACGCTGTATCTTCACGGTGATTTCGCTGGTCCCGAGCTCAAAGGCCACTTGTTTGTTGAGCATGCCGGAAACCACCAGGCCCATGACCTGGCGCTCGCGTGGAGTCAGCGACTCATAGCGATTACGCAATTCAACAAGCTCGCCGTGCTGGTGTCGTGTTACGCGATCACGATCGAATGCCTGATGAATCGCAATCAATAAATCCTCGTCGACGAAGGGCTTAGTCAGGAACTCCACTGCACCGGTCTTCATGGCCTTGACCGTCATGGGAATATCACCATGGCCGGTAATGAAGATGATAGGAATACGTAACCCGGCGTCTGCCAACTTCCGCTGTAGTTCCAGGCCGCTGACTCCAGGAAGAGAAACATCCAGAACAAGACAGCCTGGCCCACCGGGCTCTTTGCCGTTCAGGAACTCCTCTGCCGTCCCAAAGGATTCGGATCGTAAACCCGCAGCCTTGAGCAGACCCTGGATGGAGGCTCGCACCTCAACATCGTCATCAATCACGAATACCGTAGGAGTACTCGGAAGCGTCATTCGTGAGCTCCAGCACGAGGTCTGTCGGATGGCAGACATCGAGTCAAATATCCGACGCGTGAGGTGGATTCCATGAGGTTTGCTCACCCCCCGGTTGAAGTATACCGCTGAAACTACGGGAATAAGGTAGGTCCGGATGATTGGCATTCTGCGTGCAGTTTGCTGTGCGAGCGAGAGGCGTCGCTTTAGAGAAGGGCCTATCGAGATGGGGGCAGTCGTAGCGAATGATGAATCGATGCCTTAGCGGAACGGTGGACACCTTGGGCGCGGCTCACAGAAGTCACCATTGCGATGGGTCGGAACAAAAGAGGGTCAAGTATGACAAAGCAAGACAATCGGATAAGCAGTGACGGCGTCAGCCGGCGATCGTTTTTGGAGAAGACCTCGGCCGCTCTGGTGGCGGCAGCGGGCCTCCCGATTCTGGCAGCGGCGCAACAGACGAAGGATATGAGCCGAGACACACATACCGGAATCAACGAGCAGGAGTTGGGGCCAAGGAATCCAGGTCTGGAAGCGCAAGAGCCGGATTCGGTGTATCCGCCGGAGACCGATGCGGGCGGCCAGCCTCCGTTCAAGTATCCCTTTGCCATGGCGCACAGGCGCATCGAATCGGGCGGCTGGACCCGCCAAGTGACAGTCCGCGACTTCCCGCTGTCGAAGAAGATGGCTGGCGTGGAGATGCGTCTGATCGCCGGCGGTGTCCGCGAACTGCACTGGCATGTGGGCTCCGAGTGGGCTTTCATGACGGCCGGCAGCGCGCGTATCACGGCTGTCGACCAAAAGGGCCGAGCATTTGTCGAGGACGTAAACGAAGGAGATCTCTGGCTGTTTCCGGGCGGCGTACCGCACTCGATTCAAGGTTTGGGCGAGAATGGTTGCCAGTTTCTGCTGGTGTTCGATGATGGCAACTTCAACGAATTCGAAACGTTCCTGCTGACCGACTGGCTGCATCACACGCCGAAGGAGGTGCTGGCGAAGAACTTTAACGTTCCGGAGTCGACCTTTGACAATGTTCCTCCGCGAGAGAGATTTATCTTTGCGACCGATCTGCCACGTCCATTGGACGAGGAGAAGAAGCAGGTATACGAGACGAACGGCCCGGTTCCGGATACGTTTGCGTTCTTCACCGGGAAGATGGACCCCACCAAGGTGACGGCGGGCGGCAGCGTGAAGATCGTCGACCGTCACAACTTCCCGATCACGAATATCGCCGCGGCGATCGTCACGCTCAAGCCGGGTGGGCTGCGGGAACTGCACTGGCATCCGAACGCAGATGAGTGGCAGTACTACGTGAAGGGTACAGGCCGTATGACTGTCTTTACTGCCGGCGCACACGCTCGCACCATGGACTTTCACGCCGGCGACGTAGGCTACATCGAACAGTCGCAGCCGCACTACATCGAGAACATAGGGGATACCGACCTGGTGTTCCTGGAGGTATTCCCGACGGCCGAGTATCAGGATATTTCGCTGGGCGAGTGGCTTGCCCACACTCCATCGCGCCTGGTGAACGAGCACATTGGCACCGGCGAAGACTTTCTGGCGAAGATCAGCAAGAGGGAAGTTGTCATCACCCCGGAAAAGTAGACAGGAAGCAAATTGGCCATGGGTAAAACCCCGGAGCTATGCGCAATGCACGACCGCGCACTCCCTCAAGGAGATGTTGTATGCGTAAATTGGTCGATGTTGCAATGGCTTTTCATCTCTGGCCAGCTTTGGCTCGGGTTGCTGCCATGGTTGGGTTCCTTGCGTTTGCCTCCTCCGGATGGGCGCAGCAATCGCTGTATCCGCTGAAGGAAGGTATTGTCCAGCCCTTTCACAGTCGTGAAAATCCGAGGGTGACACTGGACATGGAACTGCGTGGGCGCACGGAGGAGCAAACCTCGTTGGGATACGTCTTGGGCAAGGATCGCTTGTATGAACTTACCCGCGTTTGGGGTGGCATGATGGTGGTTCCGACGAATTGGCTGACGGTCTATGGACAGTTCATGGATTTGCACGCGCTTGGGCTTCCGTTGCAAGATACGGCGGCGAACATGCGTGACACCTTCGACCTGAGGCAGGGTTACCTTGATTTCCATTACAAGCCTGTTCAGTTCATCGTCGGCCGGCAGGAGCTGAGAATTGGCGACGAGCGCGTGGTTGGTATCAGCGACTGGACCAACAACAGCCGTACCTGGGATGGACTCTATATGCGTATTGGAAACGTCAACCAGCTGAATCTCTTCAGCACCTCGGTGGTTACGATTCATCCCTCCAGCCTGGACACACACGGCGCGGGACTGACTTTCCATGGTGTGCACGCGAAGCTCGCGACGTACGTTCCGCGTACCACTATTGAGCCGTTCGTCCTGGTTCATGCATTGCCTCGCGTGACCAGCCAGCAGGGCGTAGTTGGCAGCCAGAACGAGGTGACCTTTGGGTCGTATTACGAGACGAAGCTCCCGTTGGGGTTTGATTCCTCGGGCACCGGGGATCTGCAGCGCGGCAGCTACAGCAAAGATTCAATACATGCGGGCGCGGCGATCGTTCGCGGCGGCTATGGGACGAAACGCCTGCCATGGCAACCGCACCTCGGCCTGGAGTACGACTACGCCACCGGCAATCCGCATACGGATGCTGATCGCATCGGCACCTACGATCAGGAGTATCCGAGCAACCACAATGCGTTCGGCCTGGTCGACTTGTTCGGCTTCCAGAACATCAAGCAGGATCGCTCGAACCTGCAGTTAACGCCGCGCAGCGACCTCCAGTTGCTCTTCCAAGGCGGATCGCTGCATGTGGCGACGATTCACGATGGCATCTACTCTGGTGCTGGTGGGAGCTTAATTGCAGCGCCCACGGGCGGGTTCAAGAGCGACGATATCGGCAGCGAATTCGATGCCTCTGCCAAGTACATTTTTCACAAATCGTTCGTTACGAACATTGGTGTGGGTCACTTCTTCCCCGGCGAGTTGATGACGAGCCAGAAGCATGGCGCTCCGCTGACTTATGCCTATCTGGGATTCACTTATCGCTTCAAGATCGAACACTAGAGCGCCGCACTGCTGGTGGGCTTCGACGAGAGATCGCAGGTGGCGAATCAGAGAAGATCAGTGAGACGCAGCGCATACGGTTACTTCCGGCGTCTGTCGGATGGCAGACGCCGAGTCGAATGCCCGACGCGTGAAGTGGGCTCCATTAGGTCCACCCACTCCCCGGGACTGAGATATATCGCTCAAACTAGCCATCTAACCTACGTCAGAATGTTTGGCAGGCAGCGTGCACTTGATTGCTGCCAAGGGGCATAGACAATATGCAGGCGCTAGAGTCGCACATCGGAGACGGGCACCACTACGCCGTTCACACTCGCGAACAGGGCTTGAGAGAACTTGAAAATGCAGTTTTGCAATATATGCCTTCACTTTACAGAAGGGCCTATCGCTACGTGGGCGACCCACACGACGCGGAAGACGCGGTGCAGGATGCTCTCTTGTCCGCCTACAAGCACCTTGATCAGTTTAGGGGGGCAGCGCAGATGACGACTTGGCTTACCACCATCGTCATGAATAGTGCTCGGACCCAGTTGCGCCGAAGGCCACGCCAGCCACACATATCTTTGGATGAACAATTGTTTGAAGATCAAGACTATTCCATGTCAGACAGATTGGCAGACGTCAGGCCAGGCCCTAAAAGTGAGTGCATCAAGTCCGAAACGCATGGGTATCTTATGCAGTTCATTACGGAGCTTTCGCCTGCGCTACGCAAAGTGATTCAGTTGCGTGTCATGGATGGACTGACCACCAGCGAAGCAGCAGACATTCTTGGAGTGTCCGGCGGGACAGTAAGGTCCCAGGTCTCACGGGCACGCGCGAAGCTGAAGCAGATCATGCGCCGGGACAAAGGAGAGAGGGTTGCGTAGATGAGTTCTGCACCGGATGCAAGGCGTTATGACGGGACTTCGTTCAGGCAGCGTGGACGGTCAGGGATCCTCCTGCGCCTGATTTTCCACTATATTGTGGCAAAACTTTGGAGACGCCTTCTTGTCCGCATTCAAACATCTCGATCGGTTCCAGAAAGGCCCAAGATGACGACCTGGCTAACTTCCATCGTCACGAAATGTGGAATGACTCAGTGGGTCCGCCTCTCTCCGAAGAGAATACCCAAAGTCCGCTCGCGAATTCTTGTCTCGTCAGAAGAGGCGACTTCGGTAAGCAAACCGAGAAGCCAAATCAGATCCGCACTCAGACGCGATGCCCTTCTGCAACTCCCGGCAATTGCTCGACTCGCGAGCTTCGCGCTCGTTCAGATGGCTTTGCTTCTGTTGGCGCCTCCGCTGCGTGCCATCCCGTTGGACCAGCCGGTTGACGCGTCCTCTATCCCCGATGCGCCCGAGCCGCTTTCTCGCACATCTTGCCCCGCTCCCCAGTCGGACCCCGGCCACGAGTACACCATGGCCGGAAACTGCTCAATCGTGAGCCCAGCCCCTGTCCATCGCACCACCTGCCGGCTCAACTGGTACCAGCTCTTCGCCAACGGCCCGCAGCAGAGGCCCCTCACCCCTGGCGAGAAGGGCTGGTTAGCCGCTCGCAACTTCCTTGACCCGTTCAGCCTCGTCGCTGTCACGGGTGAAGCAGGCATTTCGGTCGCCGCCGATAGCCACTCCTCCTACGGTCCAGGCATGCCAGGATTCGGCCGCTCCGTCGGCGTGAGCCTCACCGAAGACATGACGGGCGAGTTCTTCGGCACCTTCCTGATCCCCTCACTCGCCCATCAAGACCCGCACTATTACCGCATGGAGCACGCCACTAGCCGCCGCCGCATCGGTCACGCCGTCGTGCAGGTCATCTGGACCAGGGGCGACAACGGAAAGGGGATGCCCAACTATGCGAACCTCGTCGGCTTCGCCTTCGACGACGCGATGGCCAACCTCTACGTCCCCGGCCGCAAGACGGCCTTCGGCGCCAGCGCCGACCGCTACGCCATCGACCTCGCCTCCGCCCCCATCGGCAACTTCGTCAACGAATTCCTCCCCGACGTAGCCAGCCACATCCACGTCCAGATCGCCATCATTCAGCGAATCATCAACCAGGTCGTCAAGACAGAGTCTGGGGGGAGTCTCTAGCTACTGGCTTGAATCCGGCTCACGATTCTTGATTCGCAGCTTGTCCCGAACCAATTCTGGGTCCCAGCAGCTCTGTGAGACGTTGAACCAAACTGCGCATCTAACATGACGCAAAAAATCGACACTGGTGTCGGTCTACTGTCACAGCGGAAGAGACAACGGAGTGTGAAGCTTAAATAAATCAGCAATCTGACCTCCGGCTAATTTGGCCGCCGAATTGCTTGCTCAGTTTGACGTATGTCAGATATCACACCGCTCCCCGGACGAGATAGATTCGGAGCATTTGAGTGTTGACGACAAACAGCATCGAGTAGGTCGGAAAGAAAAGGAGATGTGATGAGTTATGTACCGGATGCAAAGCGATATGACGGCCCCCCATTCAATCGGTGTGGACGATCGGGAATCGTCCTGCCCCCCATTTCCCTTGGACTGTGGCAAAACTTCGGAGGCGTGAACG
>JBEKPF010000094.1:0-20747 GCA_049521035.1 Occallatibacter sp.
AATTCTAACTCCAAGATTTTTCCACAGATTAAACGTATGATTATATTGCCTTTATCTATGGTGGAGGCGGCGGGAGTCGAACCCGCGTCCGAAATCGCTGTCAGCCAGGAGAGTTCATGCTTTGTCCGCTTCCTTTTGGTTTCGCCCCCGCAACTCAGAACGGACAAGATGCTACGGGAACTAGTCCGATGATCTCGCGGTTACAACACGGACCGAGAAGCAACCGCCAGCCCACTGTATGACGTCCGCTCACAGCCCGTAGGTAAAGCCGTGGAAGACGGCAACTTATTTAATTAAGCTGCAAGTGCCAGATTTTCGTTGGCAACTTTGTTTTTGCAGGCGATTACGGGTGCCCACCCCCCGACATGCCTCCTAAGCCGCAATCGATCCCGTCGAAACCGTGACGCCCCCATCGTGCAGCATCCTCGTCTTGTTCTGGATGCCCAAGTGCGAGCCGCGCCAACTGGCGCGTGCCGCATACATAGATTCTACGCTAATTTCCGGCTTGTCAGAACGTCACTCGACCGCTTCTCAACGTCGCCTACTGCTTTTCCAAATCGATGGCCTCGTACTCATGCCGTGCGATGGCAGCGCGAATCTGCGCCGGCGTCTTCCCCAGCTTGGTTTGTTGATAGGCATAAAAGCCTTCTTTGGCGCAGGTGGAACACTCAGTCCCGTGCAGAGTCTCAAAGCAACTGCGCAGGCTCGTATGCCCCAGCGCCCGGTCGCAGCGGCAGTTGCAGGGAAGTTGATAAACCACATTCCCCACCTTGGCTACCTGCTCGTAGACGTGCTTCTGCCAGGGGTATTGGAATTGCTCGCCGGTTAGCTTGGCGCCGGCCAGAATGGGTGGCAGAGTACTTACCGTCAGCGGGGCCGCGGGATGATAGGCAGGGACGTCGTCGGCCGGGTTCGACCACTGGGCATAGCTTGCAGCAGTCAGCACAAAAACACCCAAACCCAATGTCGTGCGGCGGTTAATTCGGCTAATCCTCTTCATCCAAAGCACCATGCAGAGCCACTCCCCCATTTTAGACCCAATCAGGAATTGACCGTTATCAGGTTGAATTCAGAGAATCCAACCTGAGGATGAATATAAAACCTCGACGATGGAGATAGGACTTGAGAATGAAGATCGAGCGGAGGGCGTCGCGCCTTGCCTTCAAAAAAAGACGGCACGAACGGTCAAGCTGTTCGTGCCGGGAGGCCAGTGACGCAACTTACTTCCAGCTCCGGTGCGGCAAGCTCTACCGCTCCTTCACTGGAATATATACACGATAGCATAGATTCGATCCAAGTCAAATACAAAAATCGAAATTTATATCTGCGTCGGAGCGCAATCCTTTTCCTACTGTCGTGCATCCAAAAGCCAGCTTTCTTTACTCTCCCCAGATCTGAGCAGATGGTGCTATTAGTTCACACACACATGACAAACTCTTTGGAATCTGGTCCTTCTTCCAACTCTCAGCCATCGGCCGCAGCTCCGCGAGGCTGGATTACGCTGGGTACGGTTGCCGCGGCTTCCGCGATAGCAGGCGGGTTGGCGGCAGCCTGGTGGTATCGAAACACCCTCAAGAAGCTCCGCCAAGCCGACGAGCCGACTGCGAATACAAACTATGGAATTTCCGGAGATGATCCGCCCGACGGCGCCTGATCGCTTGCGGTGAGCGTCCCGCTACCGCGCTTGTCAGGCTAGCCGGTCTGCCCCGGCCGCCACGGCAAAATCTTTGCTCGTCAGACCGCCCTGGTCGTGGGTAATCAGCGCTAGGCGGACCCGGTTATACCGTATGTCAATATCCGGGTGATGGCCGGCCTCCTCGGCCAGCACAGCTACCTTATCCACAAACGCCACCGCGTCGGGGAATCTCTCGAACTGGAACGTGCGCACCAGTTCATTGCCCTCGATCCGCCATTGGGGGCGGCTCTTCAGATGGGAAGCAATTTCCGCAGCGGAAAGTGTCGGCATGATTCCTCCATAGAATGCAACTGGGCGATTCTATTTATCTCAGATGCACGTTCCGGTGGTCAGAGTGCAAATCGTGGCCAGCGGTTTATCGCCCGGGGGGAGTCGGCGTATGCGCGATGTCAAAGGTCGAGAACCGTTTGTTTTGGCCTGTGATCTCGGAACGCAACTCGTGCCAGAGCTCATTGGGAATCTTCAGAAAGACCTCGACGACGGCCGGGTCGAACTGTGTCCCGGAACACCGTAGTATTTCAGCGCGTGCGACGTCGAAACTGCGCGCCTTACGGTACGGTCGGTCGCTGGTGATTGCATCCAGGGTGTCGGCCACCGCAAAGATGCGAGCGCCAATAGGAATCTCGCCTCCTTGCAGCCCGCTCGGGTAGCCTCCGCCGTCGTAATGCTCCTGGTGCGAGAAGACAATCTCCGCCGCCTCAGCAAGAAAAGGGATCTTGCGCAACATGTGATAGCCGCGCGTGCAGTGATCGCGCATTACCTCCTGCTCCTCTGGGGTCAGCTTGCCGGGTTTGCGCAGAATCTCGTCTGGAATCGCCATCTTCCCAATGTCGTGGAGAAAGGCACCACGGGCAATCACTTTGATCTCCGCCGGAATGATGCCAATCGCCCGAGCCAACGCAATTGTGTAAGCGGTTACACGTTTGGAGTGGCCCTCAGTCTCTGAGTCCTTCAGATCCAGCGCGTCGCCCAGTGCCTCCAAAGTCACGTCGTAGGAGTGTTCCAGATCCTCCATCGCCTGTCGAAGCATCTCGGTCCGGGCCCGCACCACCTGTTCCAGGTTCTGCTGGTAGCTGTGGCTCTCTTGCAATGCATGCCGATGCTCCAAGGCGCGCTGAACCGTTCCAACCAGGTGTTCTCGCTCGAACGGTTTAAGCAGATAGTCGTACGCGCCGCGCCGCATCGAATCGATCGCCACGCTAATGTCGTGAATCGCCGTCACCATCACAACCGGCAAATGAGGTTGCTGCGCGTGTACGCGCTCCAGCAGGGCAATGCCGTTCCCGTCCTGCATCACAATGTCGGTAAGTACCAGATCGAAGGCGTTCCGCTCCAGCGTCTCGAAGGCTTCGCGGCCGCAGGTGGCCATCTGCACGTCATAACCCTGGCGTTCCAACGTGGCTCCGATCATCGATCGGACATGTGCTTCGTCATCCACCACCAGAATTCGTGCCGGACGGCGTGCTCTCGCAGCTGTCCGCGCATTCGCGTCCAGGTTTGGTTCCGCCGCGGGAGTGTACGCCCCCAGGTCCGCCAGCTTCACCGCCAATCCACTACCCTCCGAATTCTCGCCAGTCGTGTCAGAGGCCCCAACGACATTCTCTCTCAGCCGTCCCTGCCCTGCTAATAATCGTGTAGAAATTAATCGCAAATCAGCACTTTGCCACAGGCCCTGCACCAAACTCCATATCAGACCGGTTCCATTGCGCATGTATCTGAAACGCCGATCTGTGCCGGATTGTGTCTTCTCGTCTCCAGAGTCGAACTCAACCAGGGCAGTCGCACACCGTGGTCTACGGTATCTGTCCCCAAGATACGTTTAACACGAGATAGGCAAAACGAAAATAGATATCCAATGTCGGCCCCATGACCAAAAGCGGAATTGGGTATTCGTGTTCTTGCGTACTCTGGAAAATTCATTTCCGTCCCAGACTCTCCAAAGATCGTGTCATGACGCTACGCCCGCAAGCATGTAGGTGCAACCAGTTTTTCGAAATGTGTCTGAAAACTGGAACGGTGCGTAGGTAGTCTGTCCTGCCGGTCTTCCTGACAATGCTCTCGTTGACGTTGAATATTTTGAAACCCGAACCGGACAAAAAAGTTGCTGCTCCGTACTATACTATGATTTCTTTTGCCCAGCGCGTTTCGCTGCCACCCAGCCCTCCTTGGTGAATTGGCGAGCCCGCCCCACAGCCAGCGCGCCAGCCGGAACATTCTTGGTAATACAGGAAGCCGCGCCAATGTAAGCCCCATCCTCCACGGTAACCGGGGCAACTAGCGTCGAGTCGCTTCCCACAAACACGTTTTTGCCGATCTGCGTCAGGTGTTTGTGAACGCCGTCATAGTTGCACGTGATTGTTCCTGCGCCAATATTCGTCCCCTCACCGATCTCCGTGTCGCCCAGGTAAGTCAGATGGCCGGCCTTCACGCCTTCGTGGAGTTTCGCTTTCTTCGCCTCGACAAAATTGCCGATATGCACCCGCTCGCCGATATCGCACCCCGGGCGCAGCCGCGCGAAGGGACCGATTCTGGCTTCGCTCCCTATACTGCTGTCAGTCAACACGCAGCTTTGCAGAATCGTCACATCGTCGCCGAGCTTGCAATTCTCTATCACCGTATACGACCGGACCAGGCAATCCGTTCCAATCCTCGTCGATCCCAGCAACTGCACAAATGGCTCGATGATCGTATCGGGCCCTACTTCCACATCGGCATCGATCATGCAGGTTTCCGGTCTGAAGATCGTCACTCCCGCCGCCATCAGCCTGTTGGCTGTCTCCGCGCGCAGGGTCGCATCCAGCGCAACCAGTTCCGCAATAGTATTCGCGCCCAGTAGTTTCTCCGCATCGTCGGTTTTGAAAGCCATAACCTTTTTCCCTGCGGCGTGCAGCACACCTGCCATATCAGTCAGATAAAGCTCTCCATGCGGGTTATCGGTTGTAAGTTTCCCCAGGTGGGCCAGCAGCGTCGCAGTGCGGAAGGCATACAAGCCCAGGTTCACTTCGCGCAGGCTCAACTGCTCTGGCGTGAGCATCTTTTGCTCCACAATAGCCACCACCTCAAGCGAATCTGGAGCCGTGTGCAGAACGCGTCCGTACCCCGTGGGATGTTCAGGCTCGGCCGAAACCAGCGTCATCGCCGCCTCTTGCGCCTGGTGAAACTCCCACAGCGCCCTCAAGTGCTCAGCACGGATCAGCGGCACATCGCCAGAGAGAACCAAAATGTGGTCGTAACCTTTAATAGCCTCGCTCGCACTCTGAATTGCATGCCCAGTGCCGCGCTGCTCAGCCTGCTCCACAAAGCGAATCCCGCAGGAAGTGACCGCAGCCTTCACCATCTCCGCCTGGTGCCCGACCACTGCATAGATGTCTTCGGGAGCCACAATCTGCCGTGCGGCCGCAATCACGTGCGCCAGCAGCGGCTTTCCGCCCACCTCATGCAGCACCTTTGGCCGGCGGGATTTAAGCCTGGTCCCTTTACCGGCCGCCATAATCACCACCGCCAGTTTCGCGGCCTTTCCTGGCTCACCGTCCAAACTCACTTTCTTCGTGCTCACTGCATCTTCTCCGCCGGTCCCGCCCCGCCGGCCTGTCTGGCCGGCATGGGAATCGTAATGTCGATCGGGTGTGCCGGCCCCAGTTTCAGCTCGTCCAGTCCCGGCTTGATCTCCGGTCCATTGCCCACCACCAGCAGCGCAAGCTTTTCCGGATGGATGTATTTCTTGGATACCGCGGTCAGATCGTCCAGAGTAACCTTCTTCAGAGCTTCTTCGTATGTCTCAAGATAGTCCGCTGGGTATCCATAGAACTCCAGCCGTTCCCGCTCGGAAAGCACCTTTTCTCGCGTGTCGTAGCGGAACAGGAATGAGTTCAGAATATTGTCCTTGGCCCGATCGAGTTCTTCCTGCGTAAAGGGCCGCGTCGTCATTCCCGCAATCTCACCCAGCGCAGCCTTGGTAGCGTCCACGGTTGAAGGGCTCTTAGTAAGCACTTCCACGCGGAACGTCGCGGGATGGTCGTAAGCGAAGCTGATGCCACCGCCAACTGCATAGGCCAAGCCAAGCTCCGTGCGCACTTTCTGGAAGAGCCGGCTGGCAAACCCGCCTCCCAGTATCTCGTTCATCACCGCCAATGCCGGCACGTCCGGATTGCGACGGTCCGTGCCCAGGCCCACAATCTGCACGTTCGACTGGTTCACGTCCTCTTTGTTAATGAAGTAGAGCCCCGGCGTCGGTCCCCCAAATTCGTCATGCCGCTTCGGTTCAGGCTTAGCCTGCGGCAGGCCTTCAAACGCCGCGCGTAACTTGGCCTCCATCGCCGCCGGATCGAAGTCGCCGCTTATACCTACAATCAGTTTCCCGCCAATCGTCCGGTCGTGCCATGCCATTAGGTCCTCGATGGTCACCGATCCAATCGTGGCCAATTCCGGTTGTCGTGTATAGGGACTGTTGGCTCCGTAAACCAGCTTGGCCGACTCTCGGTCCGCGATCTGTGATTCATCGTCGTTGCGCCGGACAATCCCTGTCGCTTCCTGTTGCTGCGCCAGTTCCAGCTTTTCTGCGCTGAACTTCGGGTGCAAAAGCAAGTCCAACGCCAACGAAAAAACCTGGTCCGCATCGCCCTTCAGCGAATCCCAGGAGAGCGCTGTCGAGTCATCGTCGCCCGCAGTCTCAATATGCGCAGCCTTGGCCTCCAGCAAATCGTCGAGTTGGTCCCCACTTATCTTGGCCGTGCCGCTGGTTCGCCAGGACTGTCCATAGAGTCCAATCAAACCAGCCTTTCCCGGATCTTCATCGCGCGAACCGCCCGGAATCAGCACCGATCCCGCGATAAAAGGCAACTCGTGATCCTCCTGAAGAAAGATCACGATCCCGTTCTTGAGTTCGATCCGCTTTGGCTCTTGCGGCTTGAACTCATGCAACTTCGGAACGGGAATCTTCTCCCACGGCTTCGCCTGCTGCGCGTTGAGCACAATGGCTGCAAACAAGAGCGCGGAGCCCGCCATCACCGGAACAATTTCACAAAATCTCTTCATGGACGAATTCTTCATCGCGCGCCTCCATCTTTCTTCGCCGTTGCCGTAGGCGCTTCTGTATCAATCTCTGCACTGGTCCGATTACTGGCTACAAACACCTGGCTGGCCACGCGCCGAATGTCGGCCTTGGTCACTTTGTCTACCCGTTCAAGCTGCTTGAACAATTCACGCCAGTCGCCGTATCGCGTCTGGTACTCCGCCAGATCGTTGGACAATCCCTGGTTATCAGCCAACCCGCGCAGCAGGTCCGCCCGTGTCCGCGTCTTGTACATCGCCAACTCATCGTCCGTTACGTCTGTCGTTTTCAGCTTCTCAATCTCCTTGTGAATCGCCTCGCGCATCTCCGCCGGCGTGTGCCCCGGAAGCGGAACAGCATAGAACGCAAACAGCCCAGGATACTTATCGCCTGGGAAGGGACTGAACCCCTGCGCTTCCGCGGCAATCTGTTGGTCGCGCACCAGGCTGCGATAAAGCCGTGAAACACGCCCGTTTGACATGATGTCGCTGATCGCGTCGTACACAGCATCGTCAGGATTGCGATAGTTGGGCCTATGATAACCTTCGACGTAAAACGGCTGCGTCTGCTCGCGAATCGTCACCGTCTTCTCCGCAAATTGCTTCGGCTCAACCGTGGTCATCTCTTCCGGTTTGGGACCGCCCTGCACCTTGCTGAAGTATTTCTCCAGTAAAGGCATCGCTTCCGAGGCCTTCACATCGCCCACCACCGACACCACGATGTTTGCGCCCACATAATATTTCTTGTGGAATTCCATCGCCTCGGTAGCGTTGATCTGGCTCACCTCGCTGGGCCACCCGATGGAGCTGCGCCCATAGTTGTGCGCCACATAGGCCGTCGCCAGAAATTGCTCTACCAGCCTGCCAATCGGGTTCGAGTCGGTGCGCATCCGCCGCTCTTCCACCACCACATCTCGCTCCTTGTAGAACTCGCGCGGCACGGTGTCAGACAGCCGGCTGCTCTCTAGCCACGCCCACAGTTCCAGCCGATTTTCCGGCATCGACCAGAAGAACATCGTGCTGTCCAGCCCGGTCTCGGCGTTCAACCCCTCTGCTCCATTCCGCTCTGCCACGTCAGTGAACTGGTTGGGGACGACATACTTGTGCGCCTCTGCCTGCGCATCAAGGAAGGCCTTCTTCAATTCGGCCAGCTTCTTCTCGTCGCGGCCCACAGGCTTCAGATATTCAGCCTCATAGGCGTTATTGGCCTCTTCCACCTTGGCCAGTGCCACTTTTTCATCAGCGTAATCCGTGGTCCCAATCTGGCTGGTGCCCTTGAACGCGAGGTGTTCGAACATGTGTGCAAGCCCGCTCTCGCCCGAGGGATCGTTCACGTCTCCCGCGTCCACAAACGTGGTATAGCTGAAGACCGGCGCCTCAGGCCGCTCGCAGACAATCAGAGTGAGCCCGTTGGGGAGCACCTTGGTGGTAATCCTCTGCTCGAAACTCTTCAAATCCTGGGCATGTGCGCCGGCCAAGGCAAGCACCGCCAGCAAACCCATTCCCAACCAGGAAAATTTCCTGTTTCGCATCCATGCTCCTTTTTCCGGGACACAACCCAAACGCTCCCGCACCCTTCCAAGCTAGTGCCCCCCACCGAAGTGGGTCAAACTGGCTATCACGGTGGCGGGTCGTTCGCTTTGCCAGGCCATCGGGGCGCAGATCGGTTAACTTTAAATAGAGGGCTTGCCGGAACCAGGTCGCAACTCAGGCTGAATCTCATGACTCCGCCTGCACGGCTTTCCCTGACCAATGAGGCTCGATGCCGTTAGATTTGGAGCACTCTGAATCCGCATCGCGAACGTCTGTCACGCGGCGTCGCTTTGTCCAGGCTGGCACGCTTGCGGTTGCCGGGCTGGCGTTGTATCCAAGCGAGATTGAGCGTCATTGGCTTGAAATCACGCATCGCGACGTCTTTCTTCGCGGCTTGCCTCAAGCCTTCGACGGCATGCGCATCGCTCAAATCAGCGACATCCACATGGACCTCTACACAGAACCCATCTTTCTGCGCCATGTCATTGACGAAGTGAACCACCTCCAGCCTGATGCAGTCTTGCTCACAGGAGACTACGTAACCGAAAAGTTCGTTCCCAGGCGGTTCTCGTCGAAAGAATTTGTAGCCGGGGAAGAGAAGTTTGCCGTAGGCGCCGCGTGGCAATGTGCCAACCTGCTCCGTTCGCTGAAATGCAGGAGTATCTACGCCGTACTCGGCAATCACGATGTCTCCATCGGAGCAGATAAGGTGACTGAGGCGTTCACTGACAACGGAATTACCATGCTCTCCAACGCATGCCTGCCAATCGAGCGTAGCGGTAGTAGAATCTGGCTGGCGGGCCTTGATGATCCGTTGGAGGGCAATGCGGACCCGGATTTGGCTATTCCACCCTCGATTCGCAACCTTCCCAATGAACCCGTAGTCCTGATGTGCCACGCACCGGACTATGTCGACACGCTGTTGACCCATCCAGCAGGCCAATCGGTTGGCCTCATGCTCAGTGGCCATACACACGGAGGCCAGGTTCGCCTCCCGCTGGTGGGATTCCTGCATCTGCCCCAGATGGGAAGAAAATACATTCAAGGCTGGTTCCAATTTGGCGGCTTGCAACTCCACGTCAATCGGGGCATCGGCACCCTGGGCCTGCCGCTTCGCTTCGATTGCCCGCCAGAACTCACCGTCGTCACCCTGCGCACTGCCTTGTCGCAACAAGCCTGAGAACTCTTGCACTTGCTGCAGGTAGCGAGAACCGAAACCGTGCTCTTCGCGTACCTACTCATCGGGAGAGTTTTCCATGCGTCGATGGGCCTTTCGTCTCTTAAGCGGGTTGGTAGTCCTTCTTGCTCTCTTCTGTGCAGTTGCCTGGGTGATTCTGGTCTATCCCCGCCGCGTCGCGCATCCACCCCTCAAGCTCGCGCACGGCACGCTGGCCATCCAGCACGCCCGCATCTACGTCTCGCCCACAGATCCGCCCATCGATGACGGCTCAATCCTCATCCGAGACGGGGTCATCGCCGCCGTCGGTCCCGCTATCCAAATTCCCTCCGACGCGGTTCTCGTCCCCTGCGACCATTGCGTGGTCACCGCCGGCTTCTGGAATGCCCACGTTCATTTCACTGAGCCCAAGTGGAGCGGCGCAGAGTGGAAATCCGCAGGCGCGCTGAATCCCCAGCTTGCCGACATGTTTCTCAGCCGTGGCTTCACCACCGTTGTCGATGTCGGCTCCAATCCATCCGACACGCTCTCCATCCGCCGCCGCATCGAATCCGGCGAACTCGATGGCCCGTTCATCTACACATCCACCACTCCGCTCTATCCCCCCAACGGCATTCCGTATTACGTTCGCAACTCCGCGCCGCGATGGCTCCTCTTCATGCTGCATCAGCCCAATACGCCTCAGGAAGCGCAGAGCGACGTTCGCAACAATTTGAAAATCGGTGCCGATCTCACCAAGCTCTTTACCGGCTCATGGATCGCGCGCGGCCATGTCTTGCCCATGCCTCTCGCCATCGCCAAAGCCGCCGTCGAAACCACCCACAACAACGGCAGACTGGTCTTCGCCCACCCCTCCAATCTCGACGGAACCCGCGTCGCCATCGAGAGCGGAGTCGATGTCCTGGCCCACGCCCCCGACGACACTCGGGGTATCGACCAGAGCCTCTTCGCCGACATGGTCCGGAAAAATATGGCCATGATTCCCACTCTCAAAATGTTCGCCTCTACCGTCACCACCGACTCTTCCTACATGGATCCGATCTACGCTGAGGTCCGTCAGTTCCACTCGCTCGGCGGACAGTTGATCTTCGGCACCGACGTGGGCTACATGACCGATTACTCCACTGAAGGCGAGTTCGAAGGCCTCGGCAAATCCGGCCTTAACGCAACCGACGTGCTAGCCATGCTCACCACCAGCCCGGCGTCGCGCCTGGGCGTCTCTGGTCAAAAGGGAACTGTAACACCCGGCAAACTCGCAGACCTCACCATCCTCGACGCCGACCCGGCCACAAACCTCACCAACTTCTCTCGGGTCACCACGGTCATCCGCTCAGGAGCGGTCGTTTACAAAAGGTAAACGACCCTCACGACGCACTTCGCAGTACCGGATCCAATCCTCCCACTATCGGCGCTCCGCGCATCCTTCCGCCGGCTTGCGTCTCGTCGTCCACGCGGAACTGGTGAATGATGCCGTCCAAATCGCTGGCCAGAGCTGAGAGGTTTCTGCAGGCTTCAGCCGTCTCGTTGGCTGCCTGCAGGTTCTCCGTGGCCAGCCCTGAAATCTGGCTGGCCGATTCGGCAATCTCTCCGGATGCTGACGTCTGCTCGGTAGCCGCCGTGGCAATCAGATGAATCTGGCTCTCCACTTCTTTTGACGATTCGATAATTGCCCGCAGGCTCTCGTGCGCATGGGTCGTTTCGCTCAAACCGGCTTCCACCGCAGTCCGGCTTACCGCCATCACATCGATAGTCTGCCGGGTTTCCTCCTGAATGTTGCCAATGGTTCCCGCTATCTCCTGTGTGGCCGCCTTGGTCCGCTCCGCCAGCCGCCGCACCTCGCCCGCTACCACCGCAAATCCGCGGCCATGCTCTCCTGCGCGCGCGGCTTCAATCGCCGCATTCAACGCCAGAAGATTCGTCTGTTCGCTGATCTCCTGGATCACGTGAACCACCTTGCCAATCTCTTCCGAGCGGCCGGCTAGCAAGCTCATCTTCTCTGCCGCGGAGATCGTTGCCGCGGCGATCTTCTTCATCGTTGAGGCTGCAGCCTCCATCACTGCTCCGCCCTTCGCGGCATTCTGCGCCGACTTTGCACTCGCCGCGGATGCGTTTTCAGAGTTCTTGCTGATCTCGCCCACCGTCGCTGTCATCTCCTGCGCCGCGGCTGCAATCTGACTGATCCTGCTGGTCTGGGTCTGCGTGTTTGCGCTGGTCTGCGCGGCCCGTGTGCTCAGTTCTTCGGCAGCGGTCGAGAGCGTATCGGCGCCCTCGGTTACTGACCGCACAACCGCGCGCATCGCGGCCACGCTGGTGTTCAGTGCTGTCGAGAGGCGGCCAATTTCGTCGCTTCCTGTATCCTCCGCGCTCACCGTCAGGTCCTTCGCCGCAACCCGCTCCAGCGCCGCGGTTGCCAGCGCCAGCGGAGGCGCAATGAGCCGCGTCAGCCCGATCCCGATCAAGGCGCAAAGCACCACCGTAATCCCCATGAACGCCCAGATCAGCAACAGGATCGTGTGGTTCATGTGGATGGTTTGCTTTCCTTCTGTCGCGCCGGCCTGGTTGTTCAGCGCAACATCTTTTTCAATCGTGTCCGCGGCCAGGTTATAGGTTCTTTGCGCGGCGGGGGAAAGAATCGCCTTCACCGCATCGCCCGTCTTGCCGTCTGCTGCCAGCGCTCGTGCGCGATCACTTATCTCCACATATGCCGAAAGGTTCTCTTGCATCTGTGCGTGGAGTTCACGCTCGCCCGGCAAAGACACCATCGGTGTGTATTTCCCAAATGCGGCGTTGTAGTCGGCAATGTATCTCTTGCGTTTGGCCACGTAGCGGTCCGTGCATTCCTTTGAATCGCACAGCAACAGCAGCACGTCCGTCCGCCGGATTGTCGACACGGAATAGCGAATGTCTCCAAGTATCTGCATCTTGGGTAGGGCGCTTATCTCAACAATGTCGGTCACCGCGGCACTGATACGCAGAAGCCCAACTGCGGCCACCGTTCCCAAAGTCGTGCAGAGCAGGCAAACTACACCAAATGCAAAGGCGAATTTATGTGAAATGCGAAGATTCCGAAGCGTTCGCACAGAAGTTGCGTCCCCCCTCAAGGCGACTGGCCTGACACGTATATCGGCGGTTCTTTGAAAGCGAGGAGAAAGAAATTTGTGTGGGCCTGCCGAAACTTACGCTTCTGAATCGCTACCCCCCTGAAAACACTCAAGTCCTCAGCCCGAATCTGTCTTGGCTTTATCCGTTTCTTGCTACCATGGGAGTTCCATGCCATCCGGCCCCTCAAATCGTCGACGCGGAATCCCTGTCCTGCGAGCCATCATCGAAATCGCCTTCATTGTCTTCCTGTTCTATTCCAATCTCCTTATGGGCGAATTCACCGTATCCAACGGACACGGAAAGACTCTCGCCATCGCCTTCCACGACATCTTCACCGCCACGAATTTCGCCATCGCCATCATCTCCGCGCTCATCGGATACCTCATCTTCGAATATCTTCGGAAAAAGTGCTGACCTTGATGGGCCGCCCGCATCCTAGCGTGGCCTCCTTGACCTGACCCCGTGCGCTTCCGTATGCTGCGAGCGTTTCCACGCGGCGGAGGTTCCCAGACCCAACCCGCCTGAGGGAGAACTCGCATGACCACCATGTCCCCCGTCGCAACTCCCATTCTGAGTCTTAATGCCCAGCCGTTCCTTGTCCGCCGTGCCGCCGTTCTCGGCGCTGGAACCATGGGCTCCCGCATTGCCGCCCACCTGGCCAACGCCGGCATCCCCACTTTGCTCCTCGACATGGTTCCTTCTGGCGAAGGCGATCGCAGCCGGCTAGCCAAGGCAGCCCTCGAAGCCCTTGCCAAGTCCAAACCTGCCGCTTTCTACGACTCCTCGCTCGGAGCGCTAATCACCCCCGGCAACTTCGATGACGACCTGCCTAAGCTGGTCCAGTGCGATTGGGTCATCGAGGCCGTTGCGGAAAGTCTCGCCATCAAAACAGCTCTGCTCGCGCGCGCCGTGCCTCATCTCGCTCAGCACGCCCTCCTAACCACCAACACCTCCGGTCTACCCGTAAACCAGATCGCCGCCGACCTCTCCGCGCATCGCGACCGCTTCTTCGGCACCCACTTCTTCAATCCGCCGCGCTACATGCGCCTCCTCGAAGTCATTCCCACTGCCGACACTGACCCCGCCGCTTTCTCCGCCTTCTCCGCCTTCGCTGACCGAATCCTCGGCAAGCAGGTTGTCCGCGCAAATGACACCCCCAACTTCATCGCTAATCGCATCGGCATCTTCGTCATGTTCAATGCGGCCACGCTCATGCTCCAGCAGGGTCTCACCATCGAAGAGGTCGACGCTCTCACCGGTCAGGCCCTCGGCTGGCCTCGCACTGGAACCTTCCGCCTCGCCGATCTCGTCGGCATCGACATCCTCGCCCACGTCGCCGCTAACTTTCCTCAAGGCGTCACCCAGGGCGGTTTTTCCGCTGCTCTGGAAGAAATCACGAGGCGCGGCTGGATTGGCGATAAGGCCGGCCAGGGTTTCTACAAGAAATCCCGTGGCGCTGACGGCAAGGAGATTCGTCAGGTCCTCGACCTCGCCACTTTCGAATATCGTCCCGCAGCCAAACCCGACCTCCGCGCCCTCGAAATGGCCAAGAACGCCGCCACGCTGCCCGAGCGACTGAGCCTTCTTCTCGCCAACAATCCCGCCAAAGACAAAGCCGCAGCCTTCCTCTGGCCATTCCTTGCCTCGCTCTGGAACTTCGCTGCCGATCGCATCGGCGAAGTCGCGGCCGACGCACCTTCCATCGATCAAGCCATGCGCGCCGGCTTCAACTGGGAGTTGGGTCCATTCGAAATGTGGGATGCCGCCGGAGTGGGATCCACCGTCACCCTCATGAAGACGTTCGGCCTCCAAGTAAGCCCGCGCGTAGAAGCGCTGCTCGCATCCGGCCAACACTCCTGGTACTCATCCGACGGTCGCGCCTGCTTCCAGCCGGAAGCCGCCAAACAAGAACCCGTTCCCGCCGTTCTAGGCCACGCCCGCATCGCCGATTTCCGCCGCTCCAACGGCGTCATCCGTTCCAACGCCGGCGCCTCTCTCATCGATATCGGCGACAACATTGCCTGCATCGAACTTCACTCCCTCAAAAACGCCATCGGCGGCGATGTGCTCTCCCTGATCTCATCTGTTCTCAAGCCAGACTCCGAGGCTGTTCGCGACTTTGCCGGCTTCGTTATCGCGAGTGATCGCGAGAATTTCAGTGTCGGCGCCAACCTGATGCAACTCCTTCTCGCCGCGCAAGAGGGCGAATGGGAAGAACTCGCCGCCGTCATTAACGGCTTCCAGCAGATGACCGCGGCCATCAAATTCTGTCCTCGCCCCGTCGTCGCCGCACCCTTCGGTCTCACCCTCGGCGGAGGCGCCGAAATCTGTCTCCATGCCGCCCGTCGCCAGCCGCACGCGGAGACCTACATCGGCTTGGTTGAAGCCGGCGTCGGCCTCATTCCAGCGGGAGGCGGTACCAAAGAGATGCTCCTGCGCGCCGTCGATTCCGCCGCAGCTCTCGCCCCGCCCGACCCCAAAGATCCGCCCTCACGCTTTGCTCAATCCGCCGAGATGGGCGCGGCCCTCCGTCGCGTCTTCGAAACCATCGCTCTCGCCAAAACCTCCACTTCCGCCGTCGAAGCTCGTCCGATCGCGATGCTCCTACCACCCGACCGCATCACCATGAATCGCGAGCGCCAGCTTCTCGACGCCAAAACGCAGGCAGCTGCCCTCGCCGAAGCCGGCTACTCCGCTCGCCAGCCGCGCACGCAAATTCCCGCACCAGGCACGGCCGCATTGGCCGCCCTCGAAACCGGCGTCTTTCTCATGGGCGAAGCTGGCTATGCGTCCGAGCACGACCAGAAGGTCGCCCGCTGGGCCGCATATATTCTGTCCGGCGGTCGCGTGACCGCTGGCACACCCATCACCGAGCAATACCTGCTTGACTTGGAACGCGAGGCCTTTCTTTCACTCTGCGGCGAGCGCAAAACCCAGGAGCGCATCGCCCACACCCTCAAAACCGGCAAGCCCCTGCGGAATTGATCATGGAATGATGAAGCCGTTATTCATCCTGCTCTCAGTTGCATCGCTGGTCATGGGCACCTGTCCAGCGATAAGCCAGAGCACCGTGCTTCCGCAGCCGCCCCGCCTTCCTCAACTCAATGAGTCCGGCCAGACCGTCGTCGACGGCCGCTCAACCCCCTACCTCATTCGCCATCTCCCTGTCAGCTCTTTCCCTGACCTGCCCCCTCAGGTGCAGCAAAACCTCACCCAGCGCGGATGCCTCATTCCGCAAACCTACCAGGCGCACCATCCTGAAAACGTAATCCACGCGCGCCTTGAGCGCCCCGGTTCTCTTGACTGGGCAGTCCTATGCTCGGTGCAGGGAACTGCCTCGCTGCTCGTATTCTTCGACAGCACTCCCGCGCAACCCTTTGTGCTGGCTACTGCGCCGGAGACTCAGCGCCTCCAGGCCCACGGATCAAGCGGTGTCCTCGGCTTCAACTGGGGCATCGATCCCGCACTCCCCTCGCAGATTCACGAGGCGCAGTCAGGCCTCGAGCATCGTCCTCCGTGGGTTGACCACGACGCTATCGCCGATTCGGTCGTCGATCACAAAACCATCTACCACTTCTACGCGGCAAATGCCTGGACCACGCTTCCAATGCCGCAATAGTCCCGCGCGAACCCATCGGTTCCATGCTCTCTTCGTGGCCGCAGGCTCGCGGCCCTCCATTCCAACTGCGCTACCATTGCATCCAGGTAAGAAAGCGCCGGAATGAAACCGACCCTGATCGATATGCCCATTGAACCTGCACGATCCATCAAGCCTCCACGTCTCACGCGCGCCCGCCGTACTGCCATCCTCAAAGCCCTTGCTGACCCGCGCCGTTTCGAACTGCTTGAACGCATCGCCAAAGCTGGCTGTCCGCTAAGCTGCGCTCAAGCCCGCGCCGCCCTCCCCATCTCCGCCGCCACCCTCTCCCACCACGTCAAGGAGCTGGAATCCGCCGGCCTCATCAACGTTCGCCACGAAGGAAAATTCCACTTCCTCACCCTTTGCCCCGACGTGCTCAAAAGCCTCACCGATCTCCTCGCGGCTCTCGACACCGATCCCTGCTCGAGCCGCTGAATTCTTCCTTTCAAGAAAGATTCACCATCGATTGGAATCCTGCTTCGCGTTGCTCAATCAATTCGATAGTTGTCGAAATGTCGAATCGAAGACGTCTCGAACAGGGAGCAACGCAATGAGCACCATTCAGGATAGGAATCTTCAGGGAAAGATCGCATTGGTCACCGGCGCATCCAAGGGAATCGGCGCCGCTATCGCCCGCGAGTTGGCCGTTCGCGGTGCAGCCGTAGCCGTCAACTACTCCGGCAGCAAAGCCGCCGCTGAAAAGCTCGTAGCTGACATCAAGTCTGCCGGTGGCAAAGCCATTGCCGTCCAAGCCAATGTCGCAGACCCCGCCGCCATCCAGCCGCTGATCGATACCGTGGTCACTCAACTCGGCGCCATTGACATCCTCGTCAACAATGCCGGCATCTATGAATTCGGCCCGCTTGAAGCCATCACGCCCGAGCACTTTCACAAGCAGTTTAACCTGAACGTCCTTGGCCTCTTGCTCGTTACTCAGGCCGCCGTCCCCCGCTTCAACCCCGAAGGTGGCAGCATCATCAACATCGGCTCCGTGGTTGGCAGAATGGCCTTCCCCAACGCAGCCGTCTACAGCGCCACCAAGGGTGCGGTTGACTCCGTCACCGTCTCGCTATCCAAGGAACTGGGCCCGAAGAAAATTCGCGTCAACGCTCTCAATCCCGGCCTGGTCGAAACCGAGGGAGTCCACGCCGCCGGCTTCATTGGCACTGACTTTGAAAAGAATGCCGCAGCTGAAACGCCGCTCGGCCGCATCGGTCAGCCCGGTGATATCGCCACCGCCGCTGCATTCTTGGCGTCCACCGACTCCGGATGGCTCAGCGGCCAGACCATCTACGCCTCCGGCGGATTCACCCGCTAATCCGTCTAGCGAACTGGCGACTCGATAATGGGTCCCCACCGCAGGTTTTCGCCTGTGGTGGGGAAATACTCAATTGGTGCCCAAGCACAACCCCATGGAACTAGTGTCTAGGGTTGATAGATAACCCCGTCTACCCTGATCTTCGAGCACCAGAAGCAGTATCGAATCTCTTTTCCTGGGTACAAGTCACTCAGATCCAGCCCACGCCACCGATGTAAACCGGTACAGCAGAACATGTGCTTGATTGCGTTCGATTCATGCTCCCGATGCGGCCACAGCTTCGCTAGGGACGCGATAAGCGCCGGATCAGCAGGGCAAGGCATGTCAACTGCTGACGTCCGCGACATTCTCTGCTTCTCCTCCTATCGGTTTTGACACCGGGAGGCTTGTATTTTGATCCCGCTCCAGCATAGATGTGCAAAAAAAACAGAAACAGCCGGGAACTATCCCGGCTGTTCATGCTGACATCAATTTTTTAGTACGCTTCCGCGCTATGCCTTGGCCAGAACCAAAGCCTTCAACCGCGCATTCAGCCGGCTCTTGTAGCGCGAAACGGTGTTGTCGTGCAGAATCCCCTTCTGCACACCCTTGTCCAGGGTGGAGACGGTTTCGCGATACTGCGCCTGCGCGGCCTTGACGTCGCCCTTGGCCAGCGCCTCACGCAGAGCCCGCAGGCTGGTGCGCACACGGCTGCGGTTGGAGCGGTTCACTTCGGTGCGGGTCACTGTCTGCCGGGCGCGCTTCAGCGACGATACATGGTTTGCCATTGCTGTTCCTTAAACGTGCAGAAATGATGCGGGTCAGAATGCAGACACAACCGCATCCCTCGCAATTTCTTAGTCTACGGGAAATCAGCCTGGCGGTCAATCTCGGCGTTACGTGTCTCCCCCGCCCCCATCACACCTCACCAAAGCGGCGCCACCGCTTGCTCTTGATATACCGGGTGCGGTCCGTTCTGGCTGGAGAGCCGGATCGTCGACAAGTACGGCTGCACTTGCGGATCGTAAGTTACGGTGATCAATCCGCCGTTCCCGGGCGACCCGCTCATGCCGTCGTGTCCGCTCGACCCGTCTCTTCCGTTGGAGCCACTCGGCGATCCAATACCGCCGGAGCCACCTCGACCACCGCTGCCGCCTCTTCCGCCCGAACCTCCTGCGCCGCCGTCTGCCAAAACGGTCAGCGAGCCGCCTTGCGGGTCGACCAGGTAATACCGATGATGTCCAGCTGCCGAAACTTCCGCCTGCAGCAGCGGATGTGTCCCTGCTCGTAGAGTGACGAGCACCTGCACCGGCGGTGCGTCACCCCCGTTGCCTCCGTCCCCGCCGTCGGAGCCATCGCCTCCGTTTCCGCCATCTCCGCCTGCCGAGGGGTTGTCGGGATCGGTCGACCCGGGACTGCCGCTCATACCGTCTGTACCATCCGTGCCGTTCATCCCATTCGATCCGCTGCTGCCTGAGAAATTCGAGCTGAATTTATAGTCGTAGCGCAGCGGAATATCCAGTTCAGCGTGAATATCAGGATGACTGGGTACGGTCACCGTCACCTGCGGCATCTTCCCGTCACTCTTCCGCGGGTCCTTCGCAAGCGTGACCACGCCTTTCGTGTTCACTGTAACTATGGTCGCGGTGGCCGTCAGATCGCGCCACATCACCTTCCCATGGCCCGCGCCTTCCGTCACAAAAGTCTTTCCGTCGGCTCCAGTCACAGTCACCGCCAGCGAAGACTTCTGCCCCGGCGCAATCCCCGGGCCCTTCACCTGGCTGATCTCAATCGATGTCACCGGAATCTTCGCCAGGTACACCTTCACCCCCAGGTGCACCTGGATCGACGCGCATCCACTCAGCGCGGCAACGAAAACTCCCGCCACGCAAGTCGAAAACAATTTGCCGGCGCTAAAAAGTGCTGGCCGTCCGTCGGCGAAGGGCTGCAAGGTACAAAAACGTGCGAACCAACTGCCCCTGTACATGATTCCGCTCCATTCATTCGTAACCAAAGCGTGATGATCTGGGTGCTCGTTCGATTAGACACCGTATCGCGCTCCCGGTTAGGGAATCTCCATCACACATTCAATGCAGACAGTTTGCATGCGATCTGCAGTCAACGATGATCGTTCGTTTAAGCAGTCGCAGGTAACCGTCTAGTCACGTCGTTCATCAAATAACAATAGGTGGTGGGATTGACGCCGCGACCCATTGGCGCTACTCTCAACCCCAGATACCCGATTTGGTCGCCAACGCCATCCCGCGGTTTCGTCAGGCAGTCCAGAGCTTCGGCTCGGTCTTGCCCCACACCTCGCGAATTCCTCGAAAAACAAGTTCTTCCGTATTCGTTGCCGAGCATCTCGCACGCCCGAATCTGACTCTACTCAGATATAAGCATCAGTCGGTCGACGCACGGCCAGCCAATAAGTTCATCTTCACCCTTCCGGCTCCCGCTCCATTGAGCTCGCGCCGGCTTACATCAACCATTCAACGCCGTATCGGAGGCCAACAAATCCTTTGAAGATCGCCCTGGAGATCACGCCCAACCTTGAGCCCCTGTTCGGGACTCGCGATGAAAACCTCAGGCTGATGGAAGATTCACTCGGCGTCCGGATCGATCTCCGCTCCGACGCCATTCACGTGCAGGGACCCGACGATGGAGTTGCACGGGTCAGGCGCATCTTTGAAGACTTCGAGGCGTTGCGACGACAAGGCGTCAATCCCCACAATGGTGAACTCAATGGAATGCTGCGCCTTGTCGTGGCCGATTCGGCAACCACACTGCGTGCGCTTGCCGACGCCGGCAAGCAGCGCTCCGCAGGTGTCAAGCGCACCGTCCAGCCGCGTTCCATCAATCAGCGCAAATATGTCGAGGCCATCGAGCAGAACGATATGACCTTCGGCGTGGGCCCGGCCGGCACCGGCAAAACCTATCTCGCCGTCGCCATGGCCGTTGCTGCCATGAACGCGAAAAAAGTCAGCCGCATCGTGCTCGTCCGCCCCGCCGTCGAAGCCGGCGAGAAACTCGGCTTCCTCCCCGGCAGCCTGCAGGAGAAAGTCGATCCCTACTTGCGCCCCCTTTACGACGCGCTCTACGACCTGCTTGAACCCGAGAAGGTCGACAAGATGCTTGAGAAGAATGTCATTGAAGTTGCGCCGCTCGCCTTCATGCGCGGCCGCACCCTCAATGACGCCTTCATCATCATGGACGAGGCCCAGAACACCACCATCGAGCAGATGAAGATGTTCCT
>JBEKPF010000095.1:0-20470 GCA_049521035.1 Occallatibacter sp.
TCCCGACCGGCAAGTTAACAGTCGTGGAGGTCGCAGAAATAGTGAAGGTGGGGGCGGAAACCACGGTGAGGCTGAGTGCTGCCGTCTCCGTGGTTGTCCCGCTGGTGCCGGTGACCGTTAATGGATAGGTTCCCGGACCGGCCGTAGCAGAAACGGTAAAGGTGAGCGTACTGCCTGCTGAACTCGAGACCGAAGCGGGGCTGAACGACGCAGTAACCCCCGCCGGCAGGGTGCCTAAACTCAACGCCACGGTGCCGCTAAAGCCTCCAAATTCGCTGACGGTGACGCTGCTTGTCTCCGTCGTTCCCTGCACCGCGCTCACCGGAGTTGTTGTGAGGGAGAAGCCCGAGCCGATGGGAATCGGCGGAAACGCATTCTGTACGTCCTCGAGGAACTCGGTGAGCCAGAAGGTGCCGGCTGGGGGCGAGTTCGGGATCGAATTAATCACCATGCCGTTGGCCAGCGTATTGGTGTTGGTCGGATTGCAGTTCGGATCGCCGCCAGTTTCAGTTACCCCGTTGTATACGCTGCCGGGATAGGTGCCGTCCGATTCTCCCGGCGGCTTGACCCAGACGTAGGCCTGCAGATTGGTGGCACCCCCAGGGGTTACGGTCGGGAACGAACCGATTCCCTGATTAGCTTGGTTGCACCATTGGCCCATATCATCGCGCTGGTCGATTTTGGTTGCGTCGACGAAGGTGTTAAGCACGGTGCTTGTACTGGGACCGGTCGGACGATTCGGTCCGCCCCAGCCGTTGCGCGAGGTGTCGATCAGGAACCCGATCGTCGAGGGGAAACCGGCGCCTGTCAGTCCCGTATAAAATTCCTGAGCGTAGTCTGCCTCATCGATTTCGGGGTCGAACGAGTAGAAGGTAGCGGATTCGACTTCGTTGCCGCCGATCTCTTCCGTCGCGGTCATATACGGCTCTTTGGTCGGGCCGTAGTTTGCGGTATTGGTGATAATGCCATCTATGCTGGCGAATCCGGCCGTTGTTCCCTTTGCCACAGTGGCGTAGAAGGGGAAGGCAAGGCCCGCGCCCTCAGTCCATCCAAGCCATCCATGATGACCGATGTCGAGGTAGTTATATACGTTCGGAAGGGTATGGAATTGGTTGAGAGCATATTGAATCGCCTGCACATATACGCCGGTCGCCGAGTAGGTCGGATAGCTCTCGCCGCCGTTGGCCGCGATGCAGTTGGCGATCGAAAAGCTATAGCCGGTGTTGGTAACGATATTGGGAAGCGAGTCGTCCTCGACGACCAGCACGAAGCGGATATTCGAGGGTGCTGCGGACAGTGCGTCGAAGATGGGAGTGATGTAGTCGTTCTCGTACTCCTGCAGGCCAGTCCCGGTTAATGTTTCCTTGGCTCCTGTAGGGCCGGTAACCGTGTCGCCTCCGGCAATGCTCAGCTCGCCATTCGAGGCCAAAGCTGCGCAATCGCGATCAGGCAGATCGTAAATGACGAGCTGGACAACGATCGGCGCGCCGTCGGCTTGGGCGGCCGCCGCGGAGATATGCTGCGCGAGGCTCATCCGACCGTTGGCCGCCGCGCCTCCATAGATCGCGCCGATATGGTCCATCCAGACGAAGGTCGGGGTATTTCCGACAACAGACATTTGTTCAGCGAGCGTGGAACCGGCAGGTTCAGTCGCGACTGCGGTTCCAACTTCGTTGGTCCAGTCTGGACTGACGTACACCGTTGCGCCAGCGTATGGATTCGAAACGTGCGTTGCCTGAGCTGATGCGCTCAAGGCGGAGAGGGTAAGAAATAATGCCGCGAGTACCGTAGAGTACACGCTCAGCCGGCGAGAATGTTCCCGCCAGCAGGGGGGATTGAATGGCTGAAGCATAGCTTCTCCTTTACATCACGTAACTCATCCGCAACACTCGATGAATGAGTGTTTTTCGGAACATGATGACGATATGGGGCTCTTTACCGTCGGCGCGACAGAATGGTCTGAGCTGGGCCCAGAGCGCGCGGACGATCAAGAGTTAAAGAAATGAAAGGAAGATGATAAGTTTGAGCCAGTGGGGTAAATGATCACTGGCTTGTTGAGACAACCTGACGCATTCACACTTAGAGAACGCTCTCACAGGTTATAACCTTGCAAGACAAGATAGTTATGACGCCACTACTAACATGACCTTCGCAACCGGCAACAAATCAGCGACAAACTCTACCAGGAACCTTGCCGTTGAGTCTGCGTTTCTCCGACCGCGGAACGAACACTAAAACGTTTGAGCAAGGCAATCAAGTTACGATTGGCCATTGGACTAAAGTAACGTAAAACTCGCGCCATTGAGACGCAATGGGTCAATCTTCGTTGAAACGTGATCTCCCTTTGTGGCTTGCATATTAACGCGAGTGTAAGTCAAATGAGTACATAATGTTGCGCCTACTTCTTGGAGATCTATGATAGCTCGTACGCGTATGTATGTAAGGTGGCTGATATCACGCCAATAAGTGAGCAGTTTCTGACAGCTAAGACCTTAAACTGGTCAAAATTGCACACAAAGGACAATCCGGCCGCCTGCTCCCTTTAACGCACTATACGGGGCATTGATATAGGATTGCTGCCTCTATGAAAAATAGGCGCTTGACCTTTGGTCTTACGTGGATGCGACCACCGACTCGCTGCAAGCCGCCGAAGTCCTTCTGGTAATACCAATTGGACTGTGGCTTACGTCGCTAGGCCAACACTCGATTTAGATGTGCCCAGTCGGGGCTTGAAAAGACGGAGCCAGCGATTCTCTGGCAAGCAGTGTATTACCTTAGTGCGGTGCTCATTCGTAACTTTACATTCCTTTGCTCAAACGTTTTATTATTCATCCGCAGCCGTACGAATGCGAATTTGGCGGAAATAGAGCCGTAGTTGCATATGCTGCTTTAGCGGCGATTCATGTCGGCAGTTATAACCGCGTCATATGTGCGTCCATCTCGGCAGCATTGGACTTTCTTGATCGCATTCCAAGTCAGAATGCATCGGTTTCCGTGGATCAAAAGAAGTCTGTATTCACCTCCGTGCGAAGCGGAATCAATTCTCTTCACTTCATCTCATCTTTTACTAAACAGCCGAAACACACTCATATCGCGACTTGGACTGTCATCGTTCGAACCAGAAGCACAAGGCTTCCATACCGCCATCTTATTACGACGGCATTCGTGCACCGGCCATGATCGGCGGTCAACATGATGAATAAGGAGAAGCCATGTCTCAGCAATTCAATGCCCCCCTCGGACGCACACACGCTCGTCGATTGAACTTGTTCTTAACCGTGCTTGCGGCTCTCCTTATAGCTCTCGGCGCGTCATGCGCCGACGCTCAATGCAAGGTCATATACACGATTTCCAGCCAGTGGAGTAGCGGTTTTGGAGCGGCCATCTCCATACAGAACACAGGAGCCACAGCCTGGAGCAGCTGGACGCTGAGCTGGCCCTTCGCCAATGGGCAGACGATCTCGCAGCTCTGGAACGGCACCGAGACCCAAAGCGGCGCTAACGTCACAGTGTCAAATCTCAGTTACAACGGCAGCATCCCAGCCGGGGGAAGTTATACGGGCATGGGATTCAACGGAACCTGGAACAATGTAACCAACTCTATTCCCACATCGTTCACGGTCAATGGAACGCTTTGCAACACGACCACGACGTTGACCGCAACAACCACCACGCTCACCGCATCCACCACCACCCCAACGGTCGGCGCCAGCGTTACGCTGACTGCTACGGTTTCGCCTTCAGCGGCAACCGGTACAGTGACGTTCTTTTCGGGTACAACCTCGCTTGGAACCGGAACGTTGAGCTCGGGCGTAGCGACGCTTGCAACCTCATTCGCGACAGCCGGGACTGACTCGCTGACGGCTGTTTACGGCGGATCGACAACCGACGCGACCAGCACTTCGAGCGTTGTCTCGATAACTGTTAGTGCAGTCACCAAGACGGCCACGACCACCGCGCTCGCCGCATCCACCACCACCCCAACGGTCGGCGCCAGCGTCACCTTGACTGCCACGGTTTCGCCTTCAGCGGCAACCGGCACAGTGACGTTCTTTTCGGGTACAACCTCGCTTGGAACCGGAACGTTGAGCTCGGGTGTAGCAACGCTTGCAACCTCATTCGCGACAGTCGGAACTGACTCGCTGACGTCTGTTTACGGCGGATCGACCACCGACGCGACCAGCACCTCGAGCGTTCTCTCGATAACTGTTAGTGCAGTCACCAAGACGGCCACGACCACCGCGCTCGCCGTATCCACGACTACGCCCGCTATTGGCGCCAGCGTCACCCTGACTGCCACGGTTTCGCCTTCAGCGGCAACCGGCACAGTGACGTTCTTTTCGGGGACAACCTCGCTTGGAACCGGAACGTTGAGCTCGGGTGTAGCGACGCTTGCAACATCATTCGCGACAGCCGGGACTGACTCGCTGACGGCTGTTTACGGCGGATCGACAACCGACGCTACTAGCACTTCGAGCGCTGTGGGTATCACTGTCAGCTCCGGAACAAGCCCCATCACAGCGTGCAATATTGCCTACACAGTTTCGCCGCAAAGCTCGAGCGCCTTCGGCGCGACTCTCACCATCAACAACACGGGAACTGCCCCCTGGACGAGCTGGGCGCTGACCTGGACGTTTGCCAATGGACAGACCATCGCCTCCCTCTGGAACGGCATTGAAACCCAGAGCGGCGCGAACGTTACGGTAGCCAGCGAAGGCTACAACGGCAGCATTGCTGCCGGCTCAAGTTATTCCAGCATAGGATTCAACGGGACCTGGAATGGCGTCACCAATGCGATACCTACAAACTTCGCGATCAACGGAACGACCTGCAGCGGCAGCAGCGCGACACCGAGCTTCACGCTGTCATCTTCGGCATCAACGACCTCAGTTGCTGAGGGTGGTAGCGCGACCGACACAATATTGGTGAATGACTTGAACGGATTCACCGGCAACGTAGCGCTTACCGCGTCCGGCCTCCCCAGCGGGATAACTGCCGCATTCTCACCCAGTAGCACTACGGGATCGAGCGTGCTCACGCTGACGGCGGGCGCCTCGGTTCTTGCCTCGACAGTAACAGTCACCATCACCGGAACCTCCGGCAGCCAGACAGCATCTACAACCGTTTCGCTCACCGTCTCCGGAACTTCGCTCGTGGCGGTCAACCAGACGAGCACCGGCATCGCGGTGACCGATCAGATTTTGGGAATGAATATGGCTGCCTGGTATGACATTCTCACCAACGAAACACCGATCGTGGATGCTTTCCAGACTGCCGGCATCAAGGCAGTTCGCTGGCCAGGTGGATCGTGGTCCGATGTCTATCACTGGCAGACCAACACCAATTGCCAAAATCCTCCGAACGGCGGCGGCACACCGGACACGGATGACGTCTTTGCAAATTTCGTGAATGACCTTGCCATTCCGGCTGGTGTGGATGTGGCTTTGACAGCGGACTACGGCACAAACCCAACGTGCAACGGAGGCGGCGAACCAAGCGAAGCTGCTGCATGGGTCACCGCTGCGCTCGTAGATGGCATTACCGTGAGCCACATGACGGTCGGCAATGAAGTGTATGGAAGTTGGGAGGAAGACTTGCACTCGACTCCGAACAACGCCACAACCTATGCGGCCGCGGTGGTCGGATCCACCGGCTACTATCAGGCGATCAAGGCTGCCTCGCCCAACACTCTGGTGGGCGTGGTAGTGGATGCGGATAACACCACAGGGGGGTGGGACAATACCGTGCTCGCCAACGCGAAGGGCTCCTATGACTTCGTCGAATACCATTACTATCCGGAAACTCCCGGAGAAGAAAACGACACCACTCTCATCAATCAGGATGCCCAACAGTTAACCACAAGCATTAACACCGTCAAGTCGGAACTCGCGAAGTGGGGCACTCCGGACACGCCTATTTACGTCGGCGAGATTGGCGGCCCTTACAGCAATCCAGGCAAGCAATCCATGTCCATCACGCAAGCCTTGTATGCCGGTCAGGTGTTAGGCGAAATGATGAACGATGGAGTCTCACGTCTCACCTGGTGGATTGGTTTCGGCGGTTGCGCGGATAGTACCTACGGCGCGAACTTCTCGAGCTCGCTCTATGGCTGGCAGAGCTTCGGTGGCTACATGATCTTCTCCGACGGGCTACCCGACGGATACGAATGCACAGCTGAATCGTTGGCGCCGGGTGTCTTGCTGCCCACTGCGCGTGCATTCCAGCTCTTCAGCAGCGTTGCCGTCAACGGCGAGAGCGTGCTCAACGCGAGCGTGACTGGAGATACAACGGATGTCGTCGCGTATGCCGCAACCAATGACGGTGGTACAGCATTGGTATTGTTCAACCGGAATGAGACAACCAGTCAGCCGGTAGCGATCACGTTGTCTGGGCAAACCGCCGCTAAAACCGTCACCGTCGAGACCTACAACAAGGCTATCTATGATCTGTCGGGTTCGCCGACAGGGACTATCCCGGACCCAGCAGGAACCGGTACCTGGGCCCCGCCAACCACCACCAGCATCAGTTCGCCGACACTGCCACTCAGTTTAACCTTGACCCCGTGGAGCATGAACGTGGTCATTATCCATTAGCGAACTCCTGGGCCCACTCGTGGTTCCCCAACCGCTTCGCGCCCTAATTCGTCATGGTGCTCGCACCGACATTTATTGACTACGATCGACCATCGACCTGATTGGCACCGAATTCGCCGTCTTCTTGTGCATGTTGTATGAGACGCAGTCCGGTCGTCAAGGCTCGATCGAAATGAATAAGGCGAACTGGATTCACTCTGGCTGACGGCGTTTCCAAGGAACACACAGCTCCGGCGAGTTCCGGGCCTCATTATGGAGGCCCGGAACGATGCGCGGACAATGCGGGCATCAAATTTGAATTCGGAATTGTGCCCCACAAACTTTCGCTAGACGACAATGCCATCGAAGCCTTGCAAAAAAGCGTTGAATACGCTGATGCGCGTAGTTTGTCCGATACGTCGATGTACGCCCCGACGATCCATCTGGTGCACTGGGAATAGCTTTTGCTGCGCTGTAACGATCGGAGGAAGCGCGCGCACAATTTGGGCAATCAGTCGCATTGGTATCAACCTAAAGCGAATCTTATTGTCAGCTCGGCCTCATGGATTTGGATGGGGGAGATTATGAAGCAGCAGAACGGGACTTGCACAAGGCCCGCGAGCATAAGCCGAAAGATGCCGCCACTCTGCCTGTCTTGGTAGGCCAGGCGCACCAACTTACTCCTATTGGCTGTGTGCTGGCCGACGCCGAGTTCGATTCGGAACGCAACCAAACCTTCTGCTGCGAGCAACTCCAGGCTCAAAGCATCATCTCGGCCAAACGACGTTCCAGTTGCAAAGCATCCGGCGTGCGCCTTCAAATGCGCGAGAACTTCCCCACTGAACAGTATGGAAAGCGCTCCTTGATCGAAAGTGTCTTCTCCGCCGTGAACCGCAAACTTTCCTGCCGTGCGCCCCGCAGAACGATCCACACCTAGTCTCGCCAGGCTCTCCTGCTCGACTTGGCTTTCAATCTCTATCATCATTACATTGCAGAAGTAGTGGTTGAGCCTTCATCGGGGGGGCTGATAATTGGCGCGCAAGGCTGCGAAAGAGGCCGTCAGTAGCATACTCAGATGAAACTCTGAGTTTTCACGTTCAGTGCGATATCGCTGAACAGACCGCGTCACCTTGTCTCCCAAGATCAAATGTGCAGCCTGGACCATCAAGGAAACTGAACTTGTGCTCATGGAGGGGATGTTTAGCGTCATTTACCAGTACCTGGTCTGGACTCCAGAAGGTCAGCGCGCATTCAGAACTGGCTCCCTTGAACCAGAACTTGTTGCCGCCGACCTGCGCGCTCCGTGCATGCTCGGGTGACTTTGACACGCCCTGATCGGTAGTCGTCCTCAACCTGACCTTGAGAAAGCTACGCAGGCCGTCATCATCGCCATCGAACTCCCGCAGGGAGCGCGTTGCAACTCGCTGTTCCTCATATTGCGCAGCTCCCTTATTCGACGATCAATGTCACTGTGGTAGAGTGCGAGAGTGCTCCCGAGGTTCCCGTAATCGTGATGGTGTAAGTCTGTTGTTGCGGCTGCGTGGAGGAGCTACTGTTTCCACCGCATCCAGATAGACCTGCCATGATTACGCCTACGGCCAACATCAAGAGCAAGGGTGCCGCAATTCGTCTGAACCTTTGTGCCGAAGTACGCAGTCGTCGCGACAGGGGCACGATCAAAAGAATTGCCAAGGCTAGCGGCATTTCAGGATTTCTGAATGGAGCTTGATGCTTACTTGTGGACGCCTGGGCTGGCGGCGTGATGGTCAGCGTAGCTGGAGTTGGACCAGAGCCCGCCGTAATCGAAGCGGGTGTAAAACCGTAGGTTGCGCCGTAGGGTAATCCGGTGACCGACAGCTGAATGGCGGCCGGAAATGTTGTCGCCGGTGCCTCGGGGCTAAACAACAGATTAAAGGTTGCAGTTGTGCCGGGGGCCACAGTGACCGTGGTCCCGCCCGAACCGGAGAGTGACAAACTGAAGTCCTCAATCACCTCCGCCACCGCATTGCTGGTCACGGTAACGAAGTTTGCGTCGCCGGAGTAGACAGCGGTGAGCGAATCGTTCCCGATCGGCAACGAATTAGTCACCAGCGTTGCCGAGCCATTGCTCAGTTGCACCGGGCCCGTCAGCGCTGTTGCGCCGTTATAGAACGTAACCGAACCGCTGGGTACGCTCACCTGTGATGAAACCGTCGCTGTCAGGGTAACGCCATTCAGCATCAGCGCCGGATTCATGGACGAAGTGAGCGCCACGCCCGGCATTGTCTGCTGAATGACCAATGTGCCCGATGCCGTGCCTCCACTCGCGTAGTTCGCGTCAGAGCTGGTGAAGATGCCGACAACTGGGTAGCTGCCCACCGCCGTTTCGCTCGCCGGGCTGATGCTCCACGTGCCGCTCACCACTGCTCCCCCCACGCCCGATGCCGATCCGGTACAGGAGTGCGCGTTGGCGTCGTAGGTCACGGTTGGGCAGTTCAGAACCAGCGCAGGTGTGACCACGCCAATGGTCAGCGTCCCTGGCGTGTTCGTCACCGTGTAGTTGCCAAGCTTGGAGTTGGGATCGTTCAAGCTCGCAGCAATCGGATAGGATCCTACCGGCGAACTCGCCGTGGCAGTGGTTGTGAATAAAGCCGTGATGCCGTCGCCCGCAACTACGCCCGTCAGCGTCCCCGTCAGCGGGGGTAGCGTTCCGTCGTAGCTCATCGATTGATTGTTTGCCGTCACCGCCAATGGGGCCTGATTAACCGTGATCTGCACGCTCGCACTCGCACCCTGGTAGTCGGCGGCGTCGGTCGGGGTGAAGGTGACAGCCTCGGACTCCGAGCCTGCCACCGGAATCGTCGTGGGCGTCGTCCATGCAAACGTGCCCGGCACATTGTTGCTGTTATAGCTGGCCGAGCCGCCGCTCAAGGTCGAGGCCGAGAGTACCTGTCCGTAAGTGATCGCAGGCGCCGTGGGCAATGTGGTTACAGTTGCAGTTGCCTGGGAAACGGTCACCGAGCCGGCGATGTAGCTGAAGGTATAGTTCGGGTCAACCGCACCCGAGCAACTTGTGGGATAACTCCCCGGATGGCTCGTGGCCGTGTAGGTCGTCGAGCAAGCGGGCGCCGTGGTCAGCGAAGTCGAAGTGTCGCCGTTCTGCCAACCGGCGTAGCCAGGCGTAATCGTCGGCAGGATCGCGCCGTAGTTAACCACCGCGCTGCTGGCGGTCACGGTCAAAGTCGCCGTGGCGACACTCACGCTGACCGTTCCAGCAACTCCGTTGTAGTCGGCGGTGTCGATTGGGATGAAAGTGACAGCCTCGGACTGAGAGCCTGCCGCCGGAACCGTCGCGGGCGCCGTCCATGCGAACGTGCCCGGCACATTGTTGCCGTTGTAACTGGCTGAGCCTCCGGTCAAAATCGAAGTCGACAATGCCTGTCCGTAGGTGATCGCCGACACCGTGGGCCAGGTGATTGTGGGAGTCATCTGCCCCACCTGGAACACTGTGCTGGTCGCGGGAATTGCGAGCGCTGGAGTCAGCGCACCGTTCAGCGTCAGGCTCGCCGTCAGCGTGTCGTCCGTGCCCGGCGCGCTCACTTGCAATGTCGAGTAGTTCGCTATGCCATTCACCGTGGAGGCCGAGCCGCCCGTCAGCGCAGCGCCGGTTGGATTGCTGGTCAACGTCAGCGGAACGTTTACGCTCGGCGAGGTCGCTGGAGGAATCACGGTGGAACCTAAGGGTAGTCCGCTCTCATCCAGCGTCAGAGTCGCCTGGAAGTTCGCACTGGGCAGGATGGCCGTGGCCGGTGCGATGGGTGAAGGCTGGGTGGTGAAAGCCAGTGAATAGTTGGTCTGCACTGCACCAGCGTCCACGCAAGGAGTGGTCGCGTTGTAGCCCGGATAGCTCATGTTCGTGTTGGGATCGCCGCGCTGATCGCTGGAGGGCAGCGTCAGTCCACCGCTCGGCGTTGTGGTTCCCGCGCAGATGGCTGCGCTACCGGGCAGCGGGATCATGGTCTGCGTTGGGCCGCCGTAATTCGCCAGCGGTGCCAGATTGATGGTGGGGCTGGGTGGAACCGTCGGCAGGGGAGTAGCGGAAAAGGCATTGTAGTAGCCCATCACGTTGCCGCCCTTATCGATGGGAGTTCCGATGAATGTGATGTTGGTGCTCTGATCATCGAGATCGTCGTAGCTGCTCGGAGTGGACGCGATCCCCAGCCAATTACCGCTGACGATTGTGTTGGCCATGATAATTGTGCTGGTGGTGTCGTTAAAGATGCCGCCGCCGTACAGGTTCGCGCCATTGCCGCTGATGGTGCTGTTGGTCAGCGTCAGCGTGCTGCTCTCACGGTTCAGAATCGCCCCACCCTGGGATATCGTCGCGGCACCGCCGCTGGCTAACTCTGTACCCGTCGTAGTATTTCCGAAAAATGTGCTGCCTGAGATCGAAACCACGCTGTCGGTGTTGCAGATCGCGCCTCCGCCAGCGTCACCACTGTCTCCCCTAGTCGAGTTGTATGTGAACGTGCTGCCGGAAACCTGAAGCCTCCCGTCTTTCGTAAAGATCGCTCCACCTTCACCATTGTTGCTGCCTTCGGCCGAGTTGCCGGAAAACGTGCTGTTCTGGACGACAACGGACCCGAGCAGGTTAAAAATACCGCCGCCTTTGCCGTTGTCCTGGCCGCTCGAGGAGTTCAGGGCGGAGTTGTTAGAGATGATGGAGCCGGTCACCGTCAAATTGCCAAAAAAGTTGTAGATGCCACCGCCTTTGACGGAGAAATTGCCCGAGATGATGCTATTCGACACCGTCAGCGTGCCGAAGACGTTATCGATTCCGCTGATTCCGTTTTCAATGGCCAAGTTGGCAATCGAATCAGGCGCCGCAGCAAACGGCGAGCCATCGTTTGTAAAGATTGTGTATTGATTGTTTCCGCTCACCGTTACTACCGGCGTAGAGACGCCATTGACGACCGTAGGCGTTGGACCCGTGATGCTCGTATAGGGAGGCATCATTAGCGAACCAACCGAACCAAGCGTGATGGTATTCGCCGCTGCCGCGTTCGTAGCCGAGAACACCGGGTCAAAAGTGATGTTACCCGTTCCGGCGTTGCCAGCCGCGGCCAGCGCATCGCGCAGCGTGCAACTGCCCGCGCCTGTGATTGTGGGATTGACTGGGCAATTTGTTTGCGCCGTCTGCTGAGTGGGCGCGGTTGTGTCGTCCGCCGTCGTGTTCACGACAAAGATGGGAGGCGGAGCGTTGGTCAGGTTGAAGCTCGCACTGGTGACGACTCCCGCAACAGAAGCAGTGACATTGTAGTTTCCCTGCGTCGTATTAGCGGTCGCCGATACGCTGGCCTGGCCGTTCGGACCGGTGACCGCAGTCAGGTTGGAGAGCGTGGCGCTGGCGCCAGAGGCGGGCGCAACAAAAGTCACCGTCAAACCGTAAACGCCATTGCCACTTGCGTCCGTTACAAGAGCTGTCAGGGTATTGGTAAAAGCTGTATTCACATAGGCCGATTGGGTATTACCCGAATAGACCGCAATAGTAGCCGGCGTATCCAGCGTAACCAGCATGGCCTGCTGCACCTGAGTTGCCGCCGCGTAGTTGCTGCCGCCCGCCTGGTTGGCATCCACAACGACTGTGCCTGGACCGGAAATGGTCAGCGTGTTGCCGTTGATGCTGGCGATGTTAGGGGTGGAAATGCCGTCAATGGTGAAGGTGACGGGATTGCCCGTTGCGCCACCCGTGGCGCTGAGCGTGTCAGTCAGGTTGACGCCGTTGTACATGGCCGTGCCGGGCAGGGTGAAGGTGATGGACTGCGGCAGCAGATCGATGTCGAAGTTGCTGCTGTTGGCCGTGATGCTGTAGGAGCCGGCTTGAGCCGAAGCGATAAGGTTGTCGTTTGGCAGCACGGTGGACGTCGAAACTACCAGTCCGCCAAATGTGGACACACCATTCGAACTAGTGCTCGCCGTGACTGGTCCGCTGCTGAAGGCGCCAGCACTGAGCGCCACCGTAATCGGCGCGCCGGGGAGCGCAATCGGCGCAGGCTGGCCGGTGGCGGGATTAAGGTCACTCAGTTGCACAGTGGGAGCCGGCGTGAATGCCGTCCCGGCTTGCTGTGGATTCGATGGCGAGGTGGTGAAGGCCAGCGAGTAAGCAGTCTGCACCGCGCCCGCATCCACGCAGGCGGTGCTGCTATAGTTCAACGTCGAACGCGGATTGCCGCGCTGATCTGTAGTTAGTCCAGCCCCCGTTGCGTTGGCTGCGGTTCCCGCGCAGATGGCTATGCTGCCCGGCAGTGGAGGCATGGTCTGGGTCGTTCCGCCGTAATAGCCCAGCGGCGCCAGACTGATGTTCTCCGAGGTTACATTGCCATGGTTGTCTGTATAACTGCCTTGTATGGCGTCAGGGATGACTACGTTGGCTAACGTCGTCGCGCTGCCGGTTACTAGGCCTGCGCCACCCGAGGGTCCGGAATTACCGCTGATGGTGCTATTGACCATCGTCAGAGCCCCGTTTTGTGGCCAGATGCCACCGCCTACGGATCCGGAATTGCCGCTGAAGGTACTGTCTGTCACCGTCTGCGCGCCGTACCAGCTGTAGATGCCGCCGCCGCCGCTGTAGCCGTAATTGCCACTGAAGGTGCTGTTCGTTACGAACAGCGTGCCACCCTGGTTTAAAACGCCGCCGCCTTGGCCGGGGTTCGCGGTGCTGTTGCTGATAGTGCAGCTTGCGATCGTCAGCGTGCCCTGGTTGAGGATTCCGCCGCCGCCTTTGCCACTGGTAGAACCGTTGGTGATCGTCAGGCCGGAGATGGAGACCGTTCCGCCATTGATTTTGAAGACTTCAACTGCCTGACCGCCGTCGATCGATAGCAGATTCGCGCCCGGTCCGACGATGTTCATGTTGCTGGCGATGTTCAGTGTGCCGCCGGTGATCACGTTGTAGTCGCCGGGAGCGCTTGTGCTCAGCGTAATGCTGCCAGAACTGGCACTCTGCGTGACCGCGAAGTTGACGCTCGGCGTGAGGGTGGGGGTGCTGACCGCCGCTGCCGCCGCAATGGCGTCGCGCAGGCTGCAAGTGGAGTTTGGGGTCGCACCCTGCGAGGTGTCGTTGCAGTTGACTGCCGCGCCGTTGACGTCATCGATAAGCGTGGTCACTGTGTAGATCGGAGGAGGCAGATTGGTCAGCGAGAAGTTCGCGGTCAGTGTGCCCGCCGTCCCAGCCGTCGCGGTCACAGTGTAGCCGCCTGTGGTCCCGTTGGCCGTCGCCGTCACGGAGCAGGTACCCAGCCCCGGGCCCAATATGGCCGTCGTGCAACTTGTCGTGGAAAGCGCCGCGCTCGCGCCGCTCGATGGCGCCGCGAAGGTCACGTTTACGCCACTGATCGGGTTGCCATACAAATCGGAGACCACGACCGTCAGCGGTGTAGCAAACACCGAGGTGATATATGCCGATTGCGGCGTACCTGCCGTCGCCGTCAGGATTCCCGCATTGCTCAGTGCAGTCACCATCTGCGTAACGGGCGCCGCCAACGATACTCCGGGATTTGTATTGTCGGCCAGCAAATAGCTGTACTGGCCGGCAATGGTAGGCACAGGCTGGGTGAAGGTTGCCGCGCCGTTGACGGCGGTCGTCGTGTAGGACTGCGAATAACTGTTGGGGCCGGTCACCGTCAACGTGATCGAGTCATTACCACTGGTCAGCCAGCCGCCCTCCAGCGTTTCTTCCTGCACTACGATGGTCTGCGCCGCGCCCGCCGCCATCGTCGACGCCGGCGATGTTGTGAAGCCAAGATAGGTCACCTGCGCCGTATCGACAGTGAGCGGCATAGTGCCCGTCCAATTTCCCGCCATCCACGTGAGTGTGAGCTGGGCGGGTAATGGGAAGGTGTTCGGCAGGTTCGGAACCAGGTCGCTGAAGACCGCCTCGTTCACCGTTCCATTGACGGTCTGCACAGGCGTTGTGAACACCGGCGGCGTACCGCCGGAGAGATACGAAGGACTCGAACTCAGGCTCAGTGTTACCGGGATGCCGACGACGCTATCGGTGGTGCGAGTCAGGTCGTTGCTTTCTACCACCTCAATGTAAGGCGACGGCGCGACGATCTGGCCAATCACAGCGGGATACGTCGCCTCATTGAACGCGGTGTAGTTGGTCTGCACCGCCCCCAGGTCGATCGCGCCACCACAGTTGGTGTCCATCGGGAACCCACGCTCATCAGTCGTCACTCCCGCGGGCAGTAGCGAAGCCGAACCTTGGCAGACTATGCCGAGCGGGAAGGGGCTCGTATCGGGCAGGGGGATCATCACTTCCACGCCCGCCGTGGCCGGGTTGTAAGCCAGCGAGCCAAGGATCTGGTTAATGTTTGTCACTCCGCTCGGCAGACCGATCAGGTTGTTAGGGCCCTGCGCGCTGCAATTTAGACAGTCATTCGAACTGGCCGCACCGGTTGTTGTATTGCCTGCGACGATGCTGTTGTTCAACGTCAGTGGACCATCGACCCAGATGCCGCCGGAGGAATTATCGACGATGGTACTATTCACTATCGATGTCGGTCCGACGACTTCGATGCCGTACCCTGAACTGCCAACGACGGTGCTATTGATCAGGCCCAGCTGCGGGACGCTGATGGCTCCCCAGCCATTCGTATTGCCGGAAAAAGTGCTGTCGATTACAGTGACCGTGCTGGAACCGCTGGCAATATTAGGGCTTCCGATAGCCGACCCTGGATTAGAGCTTGCATTCTGCGAGAACATGCTATTCGCTACGGTAAGAGCGCCACTGTTCAGGATTCCGCCCGCGCTGGGTCCGCCGTTCCCATTAGCGATGGTTAGTCCGTAGAGGTTGACGCTAGCACTGCTATTGACCGTCAACACAGTACCCACGGTGCCGTCTTGGTTTCCGGAGATGGTAAGCAGATTCGCACCAGGCCCCATCAGATTCACGGTTCCCGCGATCCAGGGCAAATGGGTATCCGTGGCCGCCGTTCCTGCTGGCGGGGTCGTCACCGCACCCAGAGCAATGGTGGCCTGCGCCGGAACCATCGACGGGCCATTGAGGAACAGCGCCGGTGCGAAGCCGATGTCAGCCATGCCGTTGCCAGTCTGCTTAAGCGCGTCGCGTAGCGAGCAGGAATTTCCCTGGCCGTCGGTGCAACTTGTGGCATCGTTATTCAGCGTATCGAGAAGCGTGTTCACCAGCACGTAGTTGGTTTGCACCGCGCCCGCGTCCACGTAATTGCTCGGACACGTCGAGGGGTTGATCGGCCAGCCGCGCTGGTCAGTGGACGGGCCCGAAGACGCGGGGGGCAAAGGCACGTTCGCTGCCAGACCCGCGCAGATGGCCGGGCTACCCGGCAATGGAAGCATCGTCTGCGTTGTCCCGCCGTAGTTGCCCAGCGGCGCAAGGCTGATAGCCGGACTGGCCGGCTGCGTGGGATTCGTGCCAGAGGTTGCCGCATTGTAGTATCCGATTACATTTCCACTGCTGCCGGAGAATGTCGCATTCCCTGTCTGGTCGTCGAGATCGTCGTAGCTCCTCGCCAGCAACGCGCTTCCCAGCCAGTTCCCGCTGATGACGGTATTCGCCATCTGCAGTGTCCCGTTTCCAACGTAGATTCCACCGCCGCCGTCTTGTGCCGAGTTTCCTGTCAGAGTGCTATTCGTCACTGCAAGGCTGGCGCCCCCGTGATTTACGATCGCTCCGCCTCTTGTCCCCGTTCCGCCGTAGGCCAGGTTACCGACGAAGGTGCTGTTGCCTACGGTCATCGTGCCGCTGTCATTGCAGAGCGCACCGCCGCCAGCGTACCTGTTCGTGCCAACCGCGGAGTTTCCAGAAAATGTGCTGCCATAGATGACAGCTGAAGTTCCGAGGTTGTAGATCGCTCCGCCCTCCCCATGGGATGCGCTATTTGCGGAATTGTTGACAAATACACTGCCAATCACAGTCAGCGAGCCACCACTATTATTGAGAATGGCCCCGCCGCTGGCGCCGCTTCCGCCGTGGATGCCGCTCCCACCATTGGCCAGGTTGCCAATGAAGATGCAGTTGCTCACCATCAGCGTGCCGTTGTTGTTGATCGCGCCGCCGGAGCTGGCGATTCCGTTGGCGATTGTCAGCCCGGAGATGCTCACGGACGCGCCTGAATTGATGATGAACATCTGGTAGGTATTTGCGCCCGATATCGCAAGCTGGGCAGCCTCCGGCCCGATGATGGTCATACCGCTGTTCACCGACAGGGGTCCGCCGATCAGCGTAATCGTGCCCGTCAGCCCGCTGAGATAAATCGTGTCGTTGGTGTCGGCGTTCGCCGCGGCAATGGCGTCGCGCAGGGTACATGGACTGGCGCTGCCCGACTGACAGTTAGCGGGGGTACCCGGTTGCGCATCGTCGACCGTCGTATTCACCGCCCACGTGTTCTGCGCGGCAACCGGCGCCGCACAAAGGCACGCCATCAGCGCAGCGGTCACCACAAGCAGCTTCGACTGCCACGACCGGTTTACGTTGTTATCACTTGAGTGAACCAAAGACTGGAGCGCAACAATACCGCCAAAATCGAACATGGACACACCTCTGCCGCCAGCCTTGCGGGATCACATTGGGATGTTCGGCTGAGCTAGTGGGACGCACACCTGTCGGACGTACCAGTTGGGGAGCTGGCGTCAGAATTCAGAACCGAAATAGGGATGATGATGAATCGCAACCTTTATATACCCTTCGATTCGTAGGTCCATCCCCCGATGGTGTTACGCGACAGCGCGACGAAGCGCCCGACCACAGCATCGCGTTGTTGAATTGAGATATCCCCTTATCTTTTCTGAATTTTCAAAATGCGGTACGCTGAATGCCAAGTTTTTGAGATGACTGGGAAAAAGAGGCAAGGCAGTTCTCCACCACGCAGAGTTTGCTCCAGAAAATCAACCCATGCTTGCATCATCATTGCGCGGAGTCCAAATAGAGCGCATCGTTGTAGGCAGCACTCAAAGCATTACGCTGCGCATGAGCAAGTTATAGTTCGATGTGGTCGTGGCTGAATCCACGCTCATGTAGGATCGATTTGATGCCAGCCCGCGAAAACCATGACCAGTTTGACGCCCTTTGTATTTCCATGCGATCTAGTGCAAACAGAATGGTAATGTTACTCATTGGCTTCTCTTGGTTGCGCTAGCCGGGGAAAACCAGTTCGCCTGTGCAAGTCAGCATCTTTAGGAGTACCAACACTTCGATGACCTGACGGGAAAGCGGGACGATGTGGGGCGTGCCCATCTTTATGCGTTCGGCAGATATGTTCCAGCGAGCATTTTCAAGATCAAGCTCCGCCCATCTGGCCCCAATCGGCTCACTTGTTCGCACAAAGGTCAGCGCCATGAACTTTATTGCAAGCCGCGTAACTTGAGTTCCACGATAGACCTCGATAACGCGAAGCAATGCGGAAAGCTCGACAGGATCAACGCGGGCGAGATTAACATTCTTGGTTGGCTTCAAAACATCAGAGAGATTAAATTCCGCAACAGGATTGCGTTTCGACATTCCATGCGCAATTGCGTAACGAAATATCTGACCGGTTGTCTGCAATGCCCTCTTGGCTAAATCCCCTACGCCTCTTGATTCGATTGCCTTGACCATTGCAACAAGATCGGGAGGCTCAATATCGCCTATGGCTCGGGAGCCAAGGTAAGGGAGCACATTAGTTTCGATTCGTCTCCGTGTTGCATCGCTGTGCTGAGCGCTCTTGGCAACTTTCCAATGTTTCAATCATCCGCCTGAGACAAGCTGAAACGAGCTTTCAGCGTTAGCCTTCACTGCGACTTTATCCGCTTTCCGTACTGCCATATGGTCCGATCCCGCCGCAAGCTGCTTGCGAGCGGTAGCGTGCCGCTCCCTCGCTTCCGCAAGAGGTACATCAGGGTTCTTTCCAAAAGGACATCAGCTTCTCTTTGCCTTCATAGCGATACTTGCAGCGCTACACTTTGCCGCCACTTGGAGTGACCCGGAGAAGCAGTCCCCTTTCGTCGTATAACTTGTATGCTTTGCTGCTCGGTTTAGCCTTACGGACCTCTGTATCGGTCAGCGCCATCTTGTCTCCAAATCTTGCCCAGCTGAGAACATACCCCAACTCGGCAAATGAATACCCCCAAATAATTAATGGCTTTGGATGCACATTGGCCAGAGAATGTTCTTGAAATTGATATGTCCGTATTTGATTGATTTTATTGATTTTAATGTAGAGATTATCGGAAGACTGTGGACAGCCTAGGACGGCTGTGGATTTGGTCCTTGGTGGGCGGTCAGGGACTCGAACCCCGGACTTCCTGCTTGTAAGGCAGGCGCTCTAACCAACTGAGCTAACCGCCCACGGGCGACTGCAAGGCAATGCGGCCTTCAACCATCATACCAGCGCGTAAGCAAATCGGCCCATCGGTTCTGCCTCGGAATTGGGAGCCGGCGCGCCGAGTTGATAGACTCACTCGGTGAGGCGCCTCATTGTCAATGCGGACGACTTTGGGCTGACGCGCGGTGTCAATCGCGCAATCGCGGAGTTGCACCGGCAACGGGTACTAACCAGCGCGACCCTGATGGCAAACGCGTCGGCGACTGATGACGCGATCGAAATCGCGCTTGCCGTACCCTCGATGGGGGTGGGATGCCACGTGGTTCTGGTGGATGGCGAGCCTGTGCTTTCGGCGGGGCGCGACATACCTCATCTGGCAGACGCATCCACCGGCCGCTTTCGGCCCTCGCTCTCCAGCTTTCTGCTTTGGTTACATGGCCCGCGATCCAGATTCGCTTCATCTGCGGTCCACGCCGCCGAAATTGAAGCCGAAGCCGCAACGCAAATCGCTTCGCTACAGAACCGCGGTCTACGCCTCACGCACATTGACACGCACAAGCATGTCCACATGTTTCCGTCCGTCCTACGTCCAATTCTGCGTGCAGCCCGCGCCGCTGGAATCAGCGTAGTGCGCAATCCTTTTGAACCGGCTTGGAGCCTGCACGCCACCAGCCGCGCTCCCTGGCTTCGTCGCAAGCAAGTCGCCTTTCTAGGCAGCCTTGAACCCACATTCCGGCGTATCGTTGCCGAGGAGGGTTTTACCACCACCGACGGCGCAATTGGCGTGCTGGCGACAGGAACGCTCGATCCAGCGACTGTCCAATCCCTGGTCCGACAACTCCCTCCGGGCACGTGGGAACTGGTAGCGCATCCTGGCTATAACGACGCCGATCTGGCCCAGACTAGCACACGTCTCATGGAGTCACGAGAGACGGAACGCAAAGCACTGCTCGCACTGAGACAATTCCCGGAGATCGAACTGACTTCCTTCGCGGCCAGTGTTTCATCCAATAAGCACCTCCAACCGTCCTAATCCAGAGTCGAGGAATTGGAGGTCACCATGTGCAGATACGTTCTATGATCCGAGTCCGTCAGTGGTGACCAGAGGAGACGCAAGGGAAACAAAACCGGATTCGCCCGTCTCCTGGCAGAGCCTCTCGGCCGCGCTTGCATCGACCGGTTTTGAGAAAAGGTATCCTTGCAGATAATTGCAGCCTAACTCATGCAGCCTGCATTGCTGTTGCTCAGTCTCCACGCCTTCGGCAATCACTTCCAATTTGAGAGAGCGGGCCAGTTGCATAATGGCCTTCACTATGTCGAGGCTGCCATTTCCGGCAGTCATTTCGCGGATAAAGGAACGATCGATCTTGAGAATGTCGAAGGGAAGCCTCTGCAGGTAGCTCAGTGACGAGTATCCCGTTCCGAAGTCATCGATTTCCAACCGGATGTTCATAGCCTTAAGGCGATCGAGTGTGGCCAGCGTCTGCTGGGCATTTCCCATGATCGAACTTTCGGTCATTTCCAGCGCAAGGGATTCGGGATTCAGTCCGGAATCAGCCAGAGCGGATTCCACCTCTT
>JBEKPF010000096.1:0-20680 GCA_049521035.1 Occallatibacter sp.
AGCTTTGGGCGGCCATGCGTCAAAGCTGCGCCAGACATTGGTTCCCGTTTCAAACACTTCGGCTTTGGGTTGTGATGCGCCCTTACCTTTGAGGTAATGCTCGAAGAACGGGAACTGGATGTTGGAGCGGAAGTACCCACCGGTTTTTGCGTTGAACTGAATATCGCCGAGGTGGTCTCCATCGCCGCGTGCCCATCCGCCGTGGACCCATGGGCCCTCGACCAGCGTGGTGGGCGTTTCCGGATTGAATTTATTGATGGCGTAAAAGGTGCGGTAAGGGCCGCTCAGGTCCTCTGCGTCGTACCATCCACCGACAACCAGTACAGCGCACTTCACATTCCTCATGTGTTGCGAAAGGTCGCGCGCCTTCCAATAGGTATCGTAAGTGTCGTGCTTTGCCTGGTCGTTGAAGAGCCAGTTGGAGCCCTTGAGATACAGCTTATCGAGGTTCATGATGTTGCCGGCATCGAGAAAAAACCTGTAGTGGTCCGGGGTTCCCCACTCGAAGGGGACGGTGGGTTTAGGAGTCTGTGGGCTGTTCTGCGGAAAAAAGAAGGGAGCGTAAAAGCCAAAGTTGGCAGCGAGCATGAAGGCTCCGCCATGATAGCCGTCGTCGCCCATGAAGAGGTCGGTCATCGGGGCTTGGGGGCTGGCAGCGACGAGGGCGGGGTGGGAGTCGATGATTGAAGCCGAGGTATAGAAGCCGGGATAGGAGATGCCCCAGATGCCTACCTTGCCGTTGTTGTTGGGCACATGCTTGAGCAGGAACTCGATAGTGTCGTAGGTGTCAGAGGCGTCGTCGACATCTTGCGGCGATTTCTTCTCATCAATGTGTGGGCGCATTTCAACGAACTCACCCTCGCTCATCCAACGGCCGCGTACATCCTGGTAGACAAAGATGTAGCCGCTCTTCTGGAACTCCTCCGACGGGCCCAAGTGGGCTGGATATTGGTCCTCGCCATAGGGGCCAACGCTGTAAGGGGTGCGATCCATCAGGAATGGATAGGGCCCGGCTGAGACTTCTTTGGGTACATAAACGGAAGTGAAAAGGCGCTTGCCGTCGCGCATGGGAATGCGGAACTCGTACTTGGTGTAATGGGCGCGAACATAGTCCTCTGCAGGGGGCGGAGGTGTGGGTTGCTGGGCGCGGGCTACTGCGAATGTAAGCGCAAAAAGGACCATGGCGGCAAAGGGAAAGCGCTGCGATTTGGACATCGGATGCGAAAGTCTCCTAAGAGATCAGAGTAACCCACAGAAGGGGTGGTACGGCGGAGGAGGGTGGTCAAAGCTGGTTCCGATGCTGAGGTCTTGCGCGAACTCCCGGTGTGCCTCTGCGGGTTTGAGTCGGTGACTTTCTTGTGCAGCAGGAGGCCCTCGGGGTAACCTTTATGCGAAGTTTTTTCATGACAGCACCGTGTGCTATACGGCTCCGGGCTGAACTTTTCCGCCAAGAAGGAGATCCATGTCTACTGACTACCGCAATTTTCTTGCCCTCCCCTATGACGAGTTGGAAGAGCTTAACCTGAAAGCCAAGGCAGACAGGGCCAACCGAGTTGCAGCCGACGAGATTCGCGAAAAGAGGTTGAAATATTTGACCGATGAGAAGCGGATCAAAGCAGTGACCGTGTTGTTCAGCGACCTCGAAGGAAGACTGCATCTGCTGGACTACGACAAAAAGTTTCTGCTGGGCGCCTATGAAAATCTCACATTCGATGGCTCGTCGATCCGTGGATTCACGGCGCAGAAGGAGAGCGATCTGCGCCTGGGTATCGACTGGGGAGCGTTCTACTGGGTACCCGCCGATGTGTTTGGTACGGGCAAGGTGCTGGTATTCGGCAATGTCATTGACAAGGACGGAACTCCTTACTCCGGAGATCTGCGCGGAGTACTCAAGAGCTACTCCGACAGGCTGTTTAAGGAGAAGAAGTACACGCTGAACGCGGCCACGGAGATTGAAGGTTTTCTTTTTGCGGGCAAGGATGCGGAGCAGAGGTACCACGAGACCGGCAAGTTTGAATTCATCAACACCGGTGGCTATTATCACGTGCTGCCTCTCGATCCGCTACGGCAGTTCATCGATACCTCGGCCGAAGTGCAGCGGGCGATGGGATTCCAGAATGAAAAGGACCATCCGGAGGTTGCGCCGAGCCAGTTTGAGATCAATTACGGTTACTCCGAAGTGGTGGCGGCTGCGGACCAGATTCAGCTCTACAAGCTCCTGACGCGGCAGATCGCGAACAACATGGGTTACACCGCGTGCTTCCTTCCCAAGCCGGTGGTCGGGGTGAACGGCAGCGGAATGCATACCAACGTTTCGGTGTCGAAGGCCAAGACGAACCTGTTCTGGGACGAGAAGGGTGAGGAGCAGCTTTCAAAATTCGGCTGGGACTTTCTGGACCGCATTTTGACTCATGCCCTGGATCTATGCCTGGTGTTCAACTCGAGCGTGAATGCGTATCGGCGTCTGGATCCGCACTTTGAGGCGCCTAACCAGATTCGGGCTTCGGCAGTGGATCGCGGCGCAATGGTGCGCGTTCCAATAGGCAATCATCGGTCGATGCGGACCGAGGTACGCGCTGTGGCACCGGATGCCAACCCGTACCTTGCGCTCTACGGCATTTTCAAGACAGGCGTGGATGGGGATATTTCGAAAGCCCAAAATCTGCGTGCAGGCGGTCGTTATTTGCCGGACAACATCCAGAAGGCGATTGACGACTTCAAGAGCTCGGAGTGGATTGCGAAGATTCTGGGCGCGGATGTGCAAGGGCGCTATGCGGACTTGAAGCAGGCTGCGGCAAACCGGTCACCAAGAGAATTGGGAACCATCGTCAAGGGCTCCGAAGTGCAGTTCCACCACGCGGTTTACAACCAGTCGCTCTGGAATTTGTTTTAGGGCGCGGATTCGAACCGATCAAGGCACTTTTTTCCGGGATCAACTGTGCGGCGCGGCTAAGAAGGTCGCGCCGCATTTCATGTGCGGGCCCGGCGGGAACGGTGATTTTTGTTGTTCAGGGGAAGGCTCCGCATTTATAGTCAATTCAAGACGATCCGTTTGTGCAAGGCAGTGCTCCCGCGCTGGACAATTTTGGTTCCTTTGGCCGTCCGTCCGATTTAATCGTCTGCTAACGTATCAGTGATTGCATAGAGTTTCAGGAACATTCACAGAGAAGTCCTACCTAACCCATGAAGTTCAGTGGGAAACAATGATTCATCGGAAAGACACGTGAGCCATGGAAGAATCCGGCAGCGCGAATCGATCTCTGATTTATGCCAGCCGGTGTTGCGCCATGGAGACGATGCAATGAAAGACAACCTACTTAGGAGAGCCATGATGATGCTCAGAAGTTTCTTTCCTCAACGAATTCTAGCTGCGCTGTTTCTAGCGGTAGCATTCTTAGTGACATTGACAGGCATACCGGCAAGCCCCCAAACCGCGGGGGCAGGCTCGATTGCAGGCGTTGTGACGGACCCCAGCCATGCAGTTGTGGCGGGAGCCTCGGTGATGATCACGAACGTGGACACGGGCGTTACTCACGCTTACACAACCAATTCAGACGGTTTGTACACCGCACCATTTCTTGTGCCTGGGCACTATAAAGTGGACGCATCGGCGCCGGCATTCGGTACGGTCGAAGCGAAGGACCTGACGCTGCTCGTCGGTCAGACGCTGACCATTGACCTGGCTCTGGTGGTCAAGTCGGCCACTACGACGGTTGAAGTGACAAGCGAAGCACCTCTGCTGGATACAGACAAGGCAGAAGTTTCGCAGACCCTCGACTCGGAACTAGTCTCAAACCTGCCTGTGAATGCGCGCAACTGGAGCGACTTTGTCTTACTCACTCCCAACGTGGCGCAGGACGGCGGCAGCGGCCTGATAAGTTTTCACGGAATCAGCGGTTTGTACAACCAGAACTATGTGGACGGCGCCAATAACAATCAAATGCTGTTCAGCGAAGCGCGCGGGCGGGCATCCGGCGCTCCGTATGTGTACTCGGTGGACTCAATCAAAGAGTTCCAGGCGGAGACTTCGAACTACTCAGTAGAGTTTGGGCAGGCCGCAGGCGGGCAGGTCAACGCGATCACCAAGAGCGGCACCAACAGCCTCCACGGCGATCTGTATTATTTCCTTCGTTATCCCGATCTAAATGCGCTGGACCCGCTGACCAAGTACAACGCGCTGTACAACCAGCCGAATCCTACGATCCAGGCTTTCCTGCTGACGCAGCCGACGCACCAGCAACAGCAGTTCGGTGGTTCAGGAGGCGGCCCAATCATCAAGGACAGACTCTTCTACTTTCTGACCTACGATGGATTTCGCAAAGTGGGCAAGGCGCTGTATACAGACTCGAACTATATTTCGACCACGCCTTCAGCAATCACGCCACCCCCTTCCGGCACCTCGGCCAGCAATACGATTACGCCGACGCAGTGCCCCAAGACGATTACAGGAACCCAGTGCACAGCCGGGATCCAATTCCTGATCAACGAGTCGACAGCGGCGCCCACGCGCTTCCAGAAGGAAGACCTCTTCTTCCCGCGTCTGGATTACCATCTCAACGGCAAGAACGATATATTCGTGGACTTCAACTTCGCCAACTATCAGTCAGCGTACGGTTATAGCGGTGGTGTCACCTTCACCAATAGCTCACCATCAACCAACGGGCCCACTTATTACCATGAGCGGTTCCTGGTGGGGGGATGGACGAAACAGATTGGCAATGCCAGCGTCAACGAGTTCCACGGCCAGTGGGGCCGCGATCTTGAAACGGCGGGGGCATATGCCTCGGGGCCATCAGTGGGCATGGGTGCCCTTACCTTCGGCATGCCGAACGCTCTACCGCGCGCAGCAGAGCCGGACGAGCATCGCATTCAGTTGAGTGATGTCTTTTCGACCACGAAGGGCCGGCACACCCTGAAATTGGGCGGCGATGCCAACATTGTTCACGAGGTGATGATCAACCTCTTCCAGGGCGGCGGCATTTACAGCTATGGCGATGCAACCAACCTGCTTAAATTCCAGTCCTGGATTCAGGATGCCTTTTCTGGGCAATCGGGCAATACCGATCCCTATGCCGGCTACCATTACTCAACGCTGGTTCAGACAGTCGACCAAGTGAATAAAACGCCCGGAACGCAGGGCAAGGACGACTTCTGGATGAAGATGTACGACGGCTTTGCCGAGGATACCTGGAAACTCTCTCATAACTTTACGCTCACGGCAGGGCTTCGGTACGACGTTCAACTGACTCCGGACCCCGGCCTCGTGAACCACCTGTTCGATCCCATCTCTTCGGAATACACAAGCTCGATCAAAAACGTGACTGACCGCATTCAGCCTCGTGTGGCTTTCTCGTGGTCACCGTACAATGGCACCGTGGTGCGTGGTGGATACGGGCTGTTTTCCGCGCTGAACCAGGGCAGCACCTACTATGCGATGCGCGTGGAGAATGGCGTGGTGCAGTTGAACTACACCTATACAGGATGCTACGACAGCAATCCGAAGGATTCTCCTCAGCCTCCGAACACCGTGTGCCCCGTCGTTCCGGGGACAGGTACGGCGGCAGCGAAACTGCGCTATCCGAATCTGCCGGTCCAGCCTTCGGGTCCGTCCCTGTCGAGTGCGCTTTTCCCGTCGGGAGGAGCGGCGCCCGGTGTAACCCCCCTCACTGTAGCGCCCAGTTACAGCTTCCACGGATTGGATCCAAACTTCGTTCCGCCTCTTGCACACGAGATGAATCTGAGCGTGGAACAAGCCTTCCCCGGCAGATTCTCATTGCAGGTGGGCTACGTAGGCACGCGCGGTATGCGGCTACCGGTCTTTCTCGATGCCAATCTGATTGGCCAGAAGCCAAACGGCCTGGCGAGCTACCTGGTGCAGGATGCGAAGAATAACGTGACCAAAACCATTACTGTTCCCGTCTACCTGCCTACCGATCGCCGCAACACGGCATTGTCCAGCTTTAACACCGGATTCAGCGTGGCCAACACCTGGTACAACTCGATGGCTGTGACGGTGCGCCGCCCATTTGCAAACGGCCTGGAGTTACTGGGCAACTATACTTGGGCTCATGCATCGGATACGGGCCAGGTGCAGGGCGCCAACGGCACGTTCTATGGTGGCGACACCCCGTCAGACCCGAATAACATCCGACTCGACAATGGTCCTTCCGACATTTCCATTCGCAACCGCGGAACCCTGACCTTTGTGTACCAGCCCACTGTCATGAAGGGTAACGAACTGATCAAGTACATGGTGAATGGCTTCCAGTTCTCCGGCGCCGAGATTGCTTCAGGTGGCGAACCCATCTTCCTGGGCGTCTCCGGCACAATCTACTCAGGCAATACAGTTTCGTCGAGCTACGGAGACGAGGGCGGCATCTACGGCGGCGCAATGAGCTCGAGCTCAGGCGGTGCGACCAGCGGTCGTCCTCCCCAGATCGGGCGCAACAGCATCAACATGCCGGGGTTCAATGACTTCGACGTGCGCGTAACGCGGAACATACCCATCCACGAGAAGATATCGATGCAATTCAACGCTGAAGCCTTCAACTTGTTGAATCATCAGATCGTCACTGGTGTCAACAGCACATACACGACGTTTCTGGCGCCGGGAGCGAGCGCAACAGTGAACTCCAGCCTCAAGTACACTTGCGCTACGGTTACGCCACCCGCGGGCTCCAGAGAGACGGGATGCTTTGTGCCATATACCGGCACCGGGCTTTCAGCCTTTGGCGCGCCATCGAGCACGAGCAGCAGCACCTTGTATGGGTCTCGTCAATTGCAGGTGTCGGCGAAGCTGTTTTTCTAAGCACAACCAGCAGCAATTCAAGGGTGGCGGCTTCGGCCGCCGCCCTTGTTACGTCTGGACATGAATCTGCAAGACCAAGTAGGCGGAGAGTCGATCTCCGCTCTTTAGCCCTTCTTGATTGCTCCTTTAGGTCTCGCGTGTTAAAAGCTAAAGAACAGGGTACAAGCGGAACGGACTCGAGAGGCCGGAGCGGATTTGGGTGCGGGGCACCTACTGACGCGCCGAAGTTCCTCCGCCCCCGGCGCCCTGAATCTGCGGTGAAGGAAACCCAAGGTCCTTATGAGCGCCGGCCTTCCATTGGAAATGGAAACACTTTTCGGAGACTATCCGCTGGATCAGGCGTTCGACGAGATGCGCCAGCCAGACGGGGAATTGCGTCCCCATTACCGCGCGCTGGCCGAAGCGCTGGCGCTCCTTCCCGAAGAGGAGCTTTTGCGACGCAAGCAGTCGGCGGACCTGTCGTTTCTGACCCAGGGCATCACGTTTACGGTATACGGCCGCGATGAGGGGACGGAGCGCATTTTCCCTTACGACTTGCTGCCACGGCTGATTACGGCCCAGGAATGGGATCGCATCGAGCGGGGATTGACGCAGCGCATCACGGCACTGAACCTCTTTCTGCGCGATGTCTACTCGGAAGCCAAGATTCTGAACGACCGCGTGATTCCGCGCGAGCTGGTCTATAGCTGCAAGCACTACCGGCGACAGATGCGGGGTTTGCAGGTGCCGCGGAACGTGTATATCGCTGTTGTCGGATCGGATCTTCTGCGGCTGAATACCGGCGAGTACGTGGTGCTGGAAGATAATTTGCGAGTGCCTTCCGGGGTGAGCTACATGCTGACCAACCGGCGCGTGATGAAGCGGACCTTTCCGCAGCTTTTCCATAGCTACGGTGTGCGGCCGATCGAGCACTATGCGCAACTGTTGCTGGCTACGCTGCGTTCTCTGGCGCCGGAGGGACGGCCGGAGCCGAATATCGTGTTGCTAACACCGGGTGTTTTCAACTCGGCTTACTTCGAGCACACCTACCTGGCGCGGCAAATGGGAATCGACCTGGTGGAAGGGCGCGACCTGGTCACCCACGACAATATTGTGTATATGCGCACTACTGACGGATTGAAGCGCGTGGACGTCATTTACAGGCGCGTGGACGACGACTTTAGCGATCCGCTGATCTTTCGCGGAGATTCGATCCTTGGTTGCAGTGGCTTGTTCAATGCCTATCGTGCGGGAAATGTGACGGTGACCAATGCGTTTGGCACCGGACTTGCCGATGACAAGGCGGTATACGCGTATGTGCCGGACATCATTCGCTACTACCTGAACGAAGATGCCATTCTGCCGAATGTGAAGACTTTTCTGCTGGGTGAAGATAAGCAGCGGCAGCATGTGCTGGCTAATTTGGATAAGTTGGTAGTGAAAGCGGTGGGCGAGAGCGGTGGATACGGGATGTTGATTGGGCCGCAATCGACTGCTCGCCAGCGGGAAGAATTTGCGCGCCAGATAGAAGCCAATCCCAGAAATTATATAGCGCAGCCCACATTGGATTTTTCGCGCGCGCCTTGTCTGATTGGCAATCGTCTGGAGCCGCGTCACGTAGACTTGCGGCCTTACATTCTTTTTGGTGACAAGGTAAACATTGTGCCCGGCGGGTTGACGCGCGTGGCTTTGGAAAAAGGGTCGCTCGTGGTTAATTCGTCGCAGGGCGGCGGCAGTAAGGACACATGGGTTCTGGAACAATAGTCAGACAAGGAATTCGGGAGAGTCCGACGATGCTATCGCGCGTTGCCGACAGTCTCTACTGGATGAGCCGCTACCTCGAGCGGGCAGAGAATACTGTGCGTCAGCTCGACGTAACTATGAGCCTGATGCTGGATACCAGCGATACCAGCGCTGAGACACGCTGGCAGAGGATGATGGCCTCGTTGGGAAAGCCGCCTGGGATGGTGTGGAATGACGATCTGGAGTCGATGGCCCGCACACTGGTCTTCGACAGCCTGAACCATGCTTCGGTCACGTTTTGCATCAACGGTGCGCGAGAAAATGCTCGCCAGGTGCGCGAAGAAATATCGACCGAGCAGTGGCAGAAACTTAACCGGCTTTACCACCAGATGCATTCGCTTCACACGCAAACGCAATTTCGTTCGAACATCAATGACGCGCTGGCATCGCTGGTGGATGGGATACACCTATTCAAGGGAGTGAGCGATACGACAATGATTCACGGGCAGGGTTGGCAGTTCATTCGGCTGGGCCGCTACCTTGAACGCGCCTACGCCACTGCGACATTGCAGGAGGTTTATCAGCCGGACCTGATCCAGACGCATGAGCAGGATCACTCCGGATACAAATATCTTGAGTTGGTGGGGTTACTGCGTTGTTGTACGTCATTTGAAGCGTATTGCCAGGTTTATACAGCCGACTTGTCTTCTGAGCGCATGCTCGAGTTTCTCTTACTTAATCGAGACTTTCCTCACGCGATCCGATACTGCGTGGACGGGATGCGAGACGCGATTGAGTCCATCCAGCGCACCGGCGGCCGGCGACCACCAGAAGAGTTGGTGGCGGTGATCGGTCGGCTGCACGCGATGCTGGGCTACACCACCATCCAGGAGATACTGGCCGGGGATACAGGACACTTTCTGCACGCCATTCGGGAACAGTGCATGCGCATCCACGAACTCATCTACCGCTACTATGTGCACTACTCTATTCAATCCGCGCTGGCTATTTAGGCCTGAACTGCATACGGAAACGAACATGAATTTCTATTCAATCCGGCATTTGACGCGCTTCCGCTACTCGCGGCCTATCAGCGAGAGCATCATGGAGACGCGCATGCATCCGCGCTCCGACTCGAACCAGCACTGCCTCACGTTTTCGCTTTCGGTGAGTCCGCGATGCAGGGTTTTTAGTTATCGCGATCACCAAGGCAACACGGTTCAGCACTTCGATATTCCGGGTGAGCACAACCAGCTCGTGATTGTCGCAGAGTCGGTTGTTGAACAACAGGTTCTACCCGACGTTCCCGCATTTCTTTCGCCGGATGCATGGGACGCGCTGGACGACATGGTGGAAGCCGGCGATTACTGGGAGATGCTGCTGCCCAGCACATTTGCGGTGGAGACCCCAGCCCTCACACTGCTGGCAAAGCAGATGGGCGTGACGCGGCGCGACGATCCGCTGATGCTGGTGCAGGAGCTGAATCAACGGCTCTTCAATTACTTCAAGTATGTGCCTCGTTCGACCCGCGTGGACTCGCCAATCGACGAGGCCATCGTCAGCGGCGAAGGCGTGTGCCAGGACTTCGCCCACACCATGATTGCTTTGTTGCGGCACGTGAAAATTCCGGCGCGTTACGTCTCCGGCTATCTTTACCGTAGCCGTGAGGACCACGACCGCTCCACGCCGGACGCGACGCATGCCTGGGTGGATGTGTTGCTGCCGCATCTGGGCTGGGTTGGATTCGACCCCACAAATAACTTGGTAGCGCATCACCGGCATATCCGTGCGGCGGTGGGTCGAGACTATGCCGATGTACCGCCAACGCACGGCGTCTTCCGCGGCAAGACGGACAGTGAACTCTACGTGGCCGTGCATGTGGAGGCTAGCGAACAGCCGCCGGCGCTGGACCGCAAGCTGCCCATCCCGGAAGACTGGAGCGTATTGGTGGAGAAGGCACAGCAACAGCCCGATCCTGTTATCCCCTTTGTCGATTTGCAACAGATGCAACAGCAGCAACAACAGCAATGAGACAGGGAACTGGCGCCAGAGAATAGACGAGGAGCGCGGAATGCGGGACTCGTGCTATCGTATCGCCCATGAAGCGCGCATGCTGCCTTGGGGGAGTTTTTCTCTCCGCGGCCATTTCCATTGCGAACGCCCAGGCTCTTCCGCCTGCTGAGCCCCAACTGAAAGTGCGGTCCTTCCCGGACTACACGGGCAAACCCATGAATCCGCACTGTGCGGAGATTTTCAAGATGGGGCCGGAGTTTGCCCCGCTTGTGAACGCCTGCGAATACGCGTTGTCACCGGAGAGCCTGCCTAATCTTGTATGCCAGGAAACGGTTGAACGTTCAGTGGGCGGCAACCCGCTCGACGTCGTGACGGAGGAAGTGACTTTTCTGGATGGGGGCGATCAATATTCCAATTACGCGATCAATGGAAAACCTGTTTCCTCGCTCGATGGCACAGGGGGGTGGAATTCCGACGCCCTATTCGGCACTTTGCTGAACGCAGTATTCTTCCCCGCCACGAGCACTAAATTCAGTCTGCCGGACAAGCCGGCCGCCAGAGACTTCCGCGAGTTCATCTTTGAGTACATCCGCAATCTCAGCCCGGGATTCCACTTTCATGGTTCAGATCCGGGGGTTTCTGGTTCAATCTGGATCAATCGATCAACTGGGCAGCTGGCCCGGATTGAATCGAAAGCCACCCGGATTGATCCGACCAAGCCTTTGAAGTCATACCATAGCGCCATCGATTACCACAATGTCCCGATATCGGACCTCGGAAATGTATTGTTGCCCACCAAAGCAGCGGTGCAGGTTTGTAATAACACTGGTTGTATGCGGAACGTGGTCTCGTTTCATGATTGCCGGAAGTTTGCTGCGACCGTCCAGATTTTGCCAAACCCCTGATGAGTGTTGCCGACGGACAGCGTCCTCAGCCGACCTTCCACGCGTCAGCTGAAATCCTTCTCAACTCCGGCAATACGCTTCCCAGTGCCGAAGGTTCCGCGTTGCGTCTGCCTAACGCAAAATACACATCGCGGTAGAGTTTGTAGAGCTGTTCGTAGACTTTGGCGGCTACTGAATCGGGATTGACAGTGCGCAACGGGAGACAGACTGCGGCTTGGGCTTCTTCTATGGTTTTGTAGGCGCCGGCGGCTAACAATGCGAAGATTCCTGAACCCAGGCTGGTGGGAATGCCGGCGGGGACAAGCACTGGTTTGTTGAGCACATTGGCGTAGACCTGGTTGAGCACTTCGCTCTTTTGCGGGATGCCGCCGGCGTTGATGACGCGATCGATGCGGACGCCGTTCTCGGCCATGCGCTCAAGGATGATGCGGGTGTGGAAGGCAGTGCCTTCAATGGCGGCGAAGAGCTCGTCTTGTGCGGTATGTAGGAGATTCCAGCCGAGGGTGACGCCGCCTAGTTCGGGATTGACGAGGACGGTGCGGTCGCCGTTGTCCCAACTGAGGCGCAGAAGGCCCGTCTGGCCGGCTTTGTAGGCTTCAAGGCCTTCAGAGAGCGCCGATACGGTGGTGTTGGCGCGGCGGGCTATGGCCTCGAAGATGTCGCCGGTGGCGGAGAGGCCGGCTTCAATTCCGGTGTAGCCCGGATGGACGCTGCCGGGGACTACACCGCAGACGCCGGGTACCAGTTGCGACTCGTGAGCCATGGCGATGATGCAGGTGGAGGTTCCGACAACGTTGACCGCATCGCCCTCGCGGCAATTGGAGCCGATGGCGTCCCAATGGGCGTCGAATGCGCCGACGGGGATGGGGATTCCGACGGGCAGGCCGAGGGCTTCAGCCCATTGAGGCGAGAGGTGGCCGGCGAGATGATCACTGGTGAGGTATTGGCCGCCCAGCTTGGCGCGGATGCCGGCGAAGAGCGGATCGACGGAGACGAGGAAGGATTCAGGAGGCAGCCCGCCCCAGAGTGGATTCCACATCCACTTGTGGCCCATGGCGCAGACACTGCGCTTGACCTCGTCGACGGTGGTGATGCCGCAGAGCGTGGCAGCCACCATGTCGCAATGCTCGAATGCGGTGACAAAACGGGAGCGCTTTTCAGGGTTGTGGCGCAGCCAGTGAAGCAGCTTGGAGAAACCCCACTCGGATGAGTAGACGCCGCCGCACCACTGGATGCCTTCAAAGCCGAGGGAGTGAGCTTTGGCGGTGATCTCCTCGGCTTCAGCGTGGGCGCGGTGATCGCACCAGAGGTAGTACTCGTCGAGCGGCTCAAGATTCTTGCCGACAGGGATGACGCTGGAGCCGGTGGTGTCGAGCGCGATGGCGGCGACGGAGCGGGCATCCACGCCGGTGGCGCGGATTGCGTCGCGGGTGGCTGCGGCCAGAGCGGTCATCTGGTCGGAGTGGGACTGGGTGGCGAAATCGGGATCTTCGCGGTGGCGATGGAGCGGATAGGCGGCTGAGGCAGTTCCGATGGGTCCTTTCTGGCTATCGACCAGAGTGACGCGAACGCTGAGAGTGCCGAAGTCGACGCCGGCGACGATGGTCATGAGAGGTTCTCCGGTAAACGCTTTCTTACTCGGAGATTAGAGTACAACAACGGAGGGACTGGGGACCAGGGACTGAGGGACCAGGAATGCCGTTTTGGAAAGTGGGACTGAAAGGCGACCGATTTGTGGAGTTTTGGGGGGAGTTAACTGGGAAACGGCGTGTTTATTTTGATTCGCGGGCTTATTCGTGGGTGGAAAATTTGCGTTTGGAGGCCTGCTTGTCTGTTTGGGAGGGTGGAACTCCTGTGAGTTAAGCGTTAATTGCGCGTATTTTGGCGCGCTTTCGCGTGATAAACGGTGCTTCAATGCCGCCGCGAGGTCATACGCTCTTGGGCGTTACGTGCCTTGGGCGCACGAATTTCAGGAAGAGAACGTAGATTACCGATGTAAGCAAGCCAACGATGGTGGCGAAGATCATGGCGATGCCCGCGCCCATCCCTGCTTCGGAGTCGCCATTCCAGAATCCCTGGAACAGGTTCTGTCCCATCGGGAGCTGAATGAGACACCAAATAAAGAGCGCTGCCGGCCCGATCAGAATCCCGGTGAGAAGAAGTATTGCGGTTTGCCGCCAGTCGGCGTTCCTGAGGAAGAAGATGAGCGGGAGGTATAAGCACCAGACAGGGAATGCAAAGATCATGGTGTCGCGAAAAATGGAGATGGACACGGATGGCTCTTCTGCACGGCCGGCAAAAAGGCTGAAGGCAAGGACGGCGAGAAGGAGGGAGACGAACCAGAAACAAACGCGCCTCAACAGACTCGCCCGGTCGCTGCTGGTGGATGTTGGCATGCCGCACCCTCCATGATGACGGAGCCAGTTTAATATAATACGTCTCCTTGCGCCAGTTTTAGTGGAGTTCTCTTGATTTCAGGGCGTCAAAGACGAGACCTGGGTCACCGCCTGCCAGCTCGATTTATACTCGGCTCGTCTGGAGGAAATATGGCACTACCGGTCACTATAGACGTGAGCACGTTCCAGAAGCCTCTAGCAGAGCTTGCCGTAACGATGGCACTTAAAGTTGAGCGGGAAGGAAGAGCGCAGCTAAGTGCTCCGATTTATGTGCCGATCGATATTGGGGTTCTACTCCGAAGTTCGAATGAGACGTTGAATCTCCTCTGGTACATCAATGCAGATGAGCATGTGAACGGTGACCCCGATTTTAGGCCTATTTATTCGATTGCATCGGCCCCTCTGGTCCGAAATACGATTGACAACCTATACAACATCACCTACCTGCTACAAGACCCAATCCACAACGGGCGTGCATTTCGGCTAAGTGGAATTAAGAAGGAACAACGAGATCTCAATGACGACGAGGCTCGATATGGCGGACAGCCTGAATGGGATAGCTGGCTGGTAGAATCGCGCGCAAAGCTCGGATTGAATCTACGTGAGCTTGGCGCGACCCAATCTGAGGTGGACTCGCAGCCCGATTGGATGACGTTGGGAAAATACCTAAGCCAAAAAGGCCCGGGCGGCTCTTTAAATGATCATCAACTCTTCCTCTCGACGTTCATGTACGGCCCTTGGCGTGAATATTCCGCCCTGGCGCACGGTGGCCCGGAGGCACTACGTGACGTCGGCATGTATTACACCTACAAAGAACAGCCGTTTAAGGACCGTCCATTAATCGAAGATGCGCTAAACCGGTCCAGGGCCCTCCACATGATGCGTGCTTCGGTCGCATTGCTTGCAACCATAACGGAGCTTCAGCTCTTCTTTCATTTCAGAGACGCAAATATTGATTCTCGCTTCCACAAAGTTTGGGACGCGCTTCTCGTTTACCCAGAAGCCAAGGAGCTATACGTGGGGCGTTACGAAAAACTGATGAAAGCCAAGGGGATATTTCCATCGGCATGAGAGCGGAGAGTTAAGTCTGCATTTGGGAATTGAATAGCTGGGGACGAGACAATGCACGCTCCTGCGTCGCATGCATTGTCATCCCAATTCTTAGAGACGTGTTCTGCCGGGGATGAATCTCCGGCCTAGCGGATTGCAACACTCTGCCCTCGCGGGTGGTTGATTGGTGCTCGTGTGCGGCACTGCCTCCCACTCTTCGCCGGAAAAAAGGCGAAGGATGGGGCATCCGGCAGGGGCTGAAGCCCTTGATTTATGCGGCTTCTACGGCACGACTGAAGTCGTGCCCTGATACAAGGCCGCTTCTGCCCACGGCTGAAGTTGTGCCCTGACACAGGACCATTTGTGCGGCACGGCTAATGTCGCGCCCTATTACAAAACCATTTTTGAGCAACTGGTTCGAGGACATTTTTGAAACATACGCCGGGGCGGGTTGCATAAATGCGGTCAACCAGGGAATGCCCGCAGGGGCTAAAGCCCTTGATTTATGGGGCCTTTACGGCACGACTGAAGTCGTGCCCTGATACAAGGCCGCTTCTGCCCACGGCTGAAGTTGTGCCCTGACACAGGACCATTTGTGCGGCACGGCTAATGTCGCGCCTGTTCCAAAACCATTTAGGCAACTGGTTCGAGGACATTTTTCAAACATACGCCGGAACTGGTTGCATGAATGCGAGCTAGTCAGTAAGGGAGTGCCCGCAGGGGCTAAAGCCCTTGATTTAAGAGGCCGTTCATGGCACGACTGAAGTCGTGCCCTGATACAAGGCCGCTCCTGCCCACGGCTGAAGTTGTGCGCTGACATGGGATCATTTATGCGGCACGACTAATGTCGCGCCCTGTTCCAAAACCATTTAGGCAACTGGTTCGAGGACATTTTTCAAACATACGCCGGAACTGGTTGCATGAATACGAGCTAGTCAGTAAGGGAGTGCCCGCAGGGGCTAAAGCCCTTGATTTAAGAGGCCGTTCATGGCACGACTGAAGTCGTGCCCTGATACAAGGCCGCTCCTGCCCACGGCTGAAGTTGTGCCCTGACACAGGGCCATTTGTGCGGCACGGCTAGTGTCGCGCCTGTTCCAAAACCATTTAGGCAACTGGTTCGAGGACATTTTTCAAACATACGCCGGAACTGGTTGCATGAATGCGAGCTAGTCAGTAAGGGAGTGCCCGCAAGGGCTAAAGCCCCTTGATTTAAGAGGCCGTTTATGGCACGACTGAAGTCGTGCCCTGATACAAGGCCGCTTCTGCCCACGGCTGAAGTTGTGCCCTGACACAGGGCCATTTGTGCGGCACGGCTGAAGTTGTGCCCTGATACAAAGCCAACTTGGGCACGATTAAAGTCGTGCACTGTTGCAAGACTCTTTGTGCAGCCGGTTCTACGGGGTAGTTGGGGTTTTGGTCCCTGCTGCTTTCTGCTTCGCCAAGAATGCATAGCAAAACGGATACGTATCGGGAGAATCGGCCAATCCGGCCTTCACCGGGTTCTGCGCAATGTATTCCCGGTGGTGCTGAAAGCTCTGCTCATCATCGACGCGCACCTCGGAGAACCCACGTTGCCAGACCTCGCCTTCATACCCGAACTCTCTCTTCAAACGATAGGAGAATCCGCCCTTGATGAGTTGCATGGCCTTTTCAATGGTCATATCGCCGGGGACAGTGATAAGAAGATGTACATGGTCCGGCATGACCACGAAGTCGTGCAGTTCGAATTTTCGCGTCGCCATGTACGAACGAAGGACGCTGATAAAGAGAGTCGCATTCCGTTCTGGTTGCAACAAGCGGCGGCCCATGCTGGTTTTGGTTGTAGCGAAGAAAATCCTCGCGGGATTGAGGATCTTGTCGGCACTGGCGTTGCGGGCAGGTCTTGCCATTGCAGGGGCTAAAGCCCAGTCCTTTCTAACCATCGTGCGGCACGGCTAAAGCCATGCCCTGATACAAAGCGCGCCCAAAGCGGAGTTCTGCAGCAAGCTGTAAGGCTATGCCCTGATACAAGGCAATCACTACCACTTCATGGCGTCATGCGCCCTGCTGGGTTGCTCAATTGCTCGAGGCATACTCACACGAAGATTCAAGTTTCGTTCGCACCAAGCAATGAAGAGGTGCCGTCGGCGTTCGCAACTCTGCAACCGCTGAGAACATTATGCTCCACCTTTGATAGATTCCCCTTGCTCGACCCGGGCGTTGTTGAGACACCGATCTACTTTTTTGCACCGGGCAGCATGGCTTTGAGTTTGTCCATCAGGCCGGGCTTAGCTGGGCTGGGCTTGGCGGCTTGCGCTCCTGCTTGCGGCTTGGCCTGGGCTTGGGTTGCTTGCGCTGGTGGAGCAGTGGCGGGTTGCAATGCGTGTTGCGGATTCGACTGAGGACCGGAAGGGCTGGCGGCGGATTTTTGCGGCTGCGCGTTTTTGGATTGATTCGTGGGGGAGTGATCGGTGGGGCGATCGACTACTGTGCTGCCGGGAAGATTGGGGATGGGGGCTTCGCTGTTTTTGACGAGGATGGAGATTCTGCGGTTGGAAGGATCCTGGGGATTGTTTTTGACACGCAGCAACTGGTCGGCGTAACCGCGCACCTGGGTGACTTGATCGGAACGCACGCCGTCTTGCTGGAGAAGGCGGCGTGCGGAGTTGGCACGGTCGGCGGAGAGCTCCCAGTTGCTGTAGTCGGCATCGGTGGAGTACGGAGTGGCGTCAGTGTGGCCCTCGATGAGGAGGGCATTGGGGAGGGTCTTCAACTCGCCGGCGAGGAGGGCGAGCAACTGTTGGCCGCTGTCACTGAGGTGGGCGCTGCCGCTCTGATAGAAGGTGCCGTCTTTGCCTTCGAGCAGTTCGATGCGCAGGCCTTCGGCGGTGATGGTGATCTCAATTTGCTTGGAGAGTTTTTCCAGTTCCTTCTGCGCCTTGATTTCCTGCTCGAGCTTATCTTTCAGCTTCTGCATGTCGTCATTGACAACTTGCGCCACGGTTGAGCCGGTGCCGGACATGGTGGTTCCGAGCATGGTGCCTGTTCCCTTGGGATCGTTGAAGTAGCCGGCGACGGCGCGCTTGACCTTTTCGCCGGAGCCCATGAGCCAGAGCACGATGAAGAGCGACATCATGGCGGTGACGAAGTCGGCATAGGCCACTTTCCACGCGCCGCCGTGGTGTCCGCCGTGACCGCCCTTCCGCTTGATGATGATGATGGGTTGCGCTTTGGCTGTCATGCTGGTTCCTTCTGTCTTGATGCGCGGAGGCTATGCCGCGGCGGCAACTTCCTGGGGAGCCGCTGCGCCTTTGCAGTTCTTTTCCATCTCGTCGAAGCTGGGGCGGATGTGTGCGGGGATGGCGCGGCGACCCATCTCAATCGCGATCATGGGAGCCGAACCTTTGAGAAAGCCCAGCAGGAGAACTCGCAGGACGTGGAGATATTCGTTGTGCGCGTCAGCGGATTTGGCCATGTTGGAACTGAGAGGGCCGGCGACGCCGTAGCAAAGGAGGATTCCGAGGAAGGTGCCGACGAGCGCGGCGGCGACTTTCTCGCCGATTTCTTCTGGTGGGCCGCCAAGCGCGCCCATGGTGATGACAACTCCAAGGACGGCGGCTACGATGCCGAGGCCGGGGAGCGCATCGGCCACGGTGGTAAGGGCGTTGACAGGCTGGGTTGCGGCGTGATGATGGACTTCCATGTCCAGTTCCATCATCTGGTCCATGTCGAAAGGTTCTACGCCGCCGGTGATGGCGGTGCGCAATGTATCGCAGACAAAGTCGCGGGCGTGATGGTCGTTGAGGAATTCGGGATAGCTTTTGAAGATGGCGCTTTCGCTGGGCTTCTCGACGTCATTCTCGACGCTCAGCAGGCCTTCTTTGCGCACCTTGTTCAGGAATTGGTACATCATTTTGAGGGTGCTGAGATAGCGTTCTTTGCTGAATGGAGAGCCCTTGAGCACGCCCATTAATCCGGCTCCGATTCCTTTGAGGATGTGAATGGGGTTGGCGACTAATAAAGTGCCGATGGCCGCACCACCCAGGATGAGCAACTCGGCGGGCTGGACGAGGACCATGATATGTCCCTTTTCCATCAGGAAGCCGCCGATGACTGCTGCAAAGACGACGACGATTCCTATGATGGCGAACATGCAACCCTCCCTGAAGCCGATGTGATCTGGTTCCCGCCCGCATGAATGCTGGACTGCATGGCGGTCTGCGCATCTTCGAGAAGCTGCGGCAGAGTCTCAGAGGGATCGGCCTGCGCCGCGCCGATGCTGACAGTGAGTGAAACGCGATCGCCCCACCAGCGGAAGTCTGCGGTGCGGGCGAGGCCGGCGAGCAACTGCGCATGGGCTGCGAGCATCTCGGCGGTGCGTTCATGCGAGATGACGAGAAACTCGTTGTCGCCCCATCGACCGAGTTCTTCAGAGGGACGGAGACCGCCGGCGAGCGCGCGCGCGACTTTCTCTACCATTGCTTCACAGGCGCGGGCGCCATGGGTTTTGCGGAGACATTGACCCTGATCGACGGTGATCCAGAGGACGCCGAAGGGCGGGCCACCGTGCGTGAAGTCGTCGAACTCCGATTCCAGGCGGAGATCGAGATCGGTTATGACCGTCGATACAGACACTTCCGGGCCCGTTTCACCGTGGGGCAAGGCGTCGAGACTATGGGCAGGATGGAATACCACCGCCTCGCCAATACGCTCGCCCAGGCCATCACGCAGGATGAGAACCCGCGCGATGACGGGCAGGTCATGGCCAAGCTGATGGCGCACGTGGACCAGCGAGCCGCGGCTAGTCGACGGTCCTGTGTCCGTCTGAACGGTCCACTGACGCGCGCCGCCTGCGATCACCATATCGAGCGCATCGCTGACAGACCGGCCCAGAAGGCTGGCTCGTGTGTGCCCGGTGAGGGCCTCGGCGGCAGTGTTCCAGAATGCGACTTGACCTTCCAGTCCGGCCACGGCGATTCCGTCCGGGAGAATGTCCAGCGCGGCTTCAAGCAATTCCATTCGATCAGTCATCGAAGCCTCTCACTGTGGTTCATCGGCGAGAGGGAAGGGAACTTGATTTGGTTGTTGAGGAAAGAAGGACATCCGCTGGAGCGCGGCTGCCGAGAATTGGATGAACTAGTTCAAAGAGTTTGTGGAGAATTGAACGGTGTTTTTGGGAATGGGGCTGAAACTGGAAGAGATATCGGCTGAAGGTATTTTGAATGCGCAGTTTATTTGCGTCGATGTTGGCTGGATGGGGCAGGCGCGGGGCAGCCGCTCGCTATTTGCTCGCAGAAGCTCCCATGCTTTTTGTCAGGTTCTCGAAGCTCGACTTGCGTACTGGATCAGGGCGCCAGGCGGAGGCCTTTGCAGCCCACTTATCGCGCGATACATTGGGCGCAGTTGCTAATAGCGCAGTTATGTTGTTTACAACATAACTGCGCTTCAAAAATATTCGAGGGATATTTTGCGCGGTTGCGAAGCGGCTATCACGATTTGCTGACACACTTGGTGTCGCATCGTAGAACATTCCTTGTAGTGCTTCTCGGATTGTGCGGGTGTGCTCCGGTGCGGATCTTCAATGAATCACCTCGCACATTGCCCGTCAAGCGCTGGCCAGGGGCTACGTGCCTGCTTCTAGAGAAGTTTGCTAACTCCTCTCCCGTGCTCGACCGCGATCCGCTGCGGGGACGTCGAATACACCCATCCGGCCCGCGGCAACAAGGCCTGCGACGAAGCTGGCCCCCGCGAGCATTGTCAGCCAATCGAGCGCGGACGGAGCGGCTACAAAATTGAGATGCGCCAGC
>JBEKPF010000097.1:0-27733 GCA_049521035.1 Occallatibacter sp.
CGTACTTCGATCTCCAGGATGGTCTGGCCGCTGGCCTCGTCTTCGACTACGGTGACGTCGCGAAACTGAAGACGCATCGCCTCGTCGGGACGGAGGCCAGTATTGGCGGAGAACAGAACATAGTCGTGAAGTTGCTCCGCTTCCCAACGAAAACGGGGCTGCTTGGGATCATGCGCGCGTTTTCGCGTGGCCTCATAAAGCTGCTTGTACTCTTCCGGCGAGAACCATGCTCGATGAGAGATTTTTGCCGATGCGCGATACGGCGCGGACAAATCCGGCAGATGATCGATCCATCCGTGGCGCAGAGCCGTCTTGAAAATCTGGCGCAACGTCACGATCTCCTGGTGCATGGTGTTATGCGCGGGCGGCTTGCCACGCTGCGCCTTGCACTCTTCGAGGCGATGGATGCGGTATTCATTGATCTTGCCAGCGGTAATCTCTGGAAGAACCATGCTGCCGAAGAATGGAACCAAGTGTCCGTTTGTCCGAGCGTGCTGTCCGCGCGCATAGGTCGCGCTCCGCTGTCCCTGCGTCATGATGTCGAATTCGCGCAGGTACAACTTCGCGGCTTCGCGGAACAGTTTTCCGCTTTTCAACTCGCCATCGCGGAGCTTGCCGCGTAGTTGCAAATACCAATCTTCTGCGACTTCCTTTGCCTTCGAGAGGCTGTCTTCTTTGGTGGTTGTGCGCCGATTCTTCCCGGCCAGAAAGCTCGCACACTGCCAGCTTGAGCTATTGGGACGCCTGTAGATGTGGACCTTGCCACCGAGGATCGTGAACCGTTCGGACATGAGCGATGACCTCCGCACACTTCTTGAATATCACAAAAAATGTGTAAGGGTTGTGTCTGTCATGGGGGCACTGCCTCATCGTTATAAGTCTTTATTTATCTTATATTTGATGCCAATATATCCATAAACTTATACGATTTTAAGTCCGCTGCGTCTGCCAATTTCGCCATCCGGGCTCCCTAGGCACGGCCTACATCACTAATCGTACTGATCGCATAGGCATCGCTCGGTGTAGATCCGCAGCCGCACAGATCCACATCAGACCAGCCACAACCCCACCCACGGACGCGTCCAGGCGCTCGCCGGACAGTCCTCGATAAGCAGCGCCTACTGCGTCCAGCGGAAGCGAATGTTCTCGCCTTCCAGCCTGTACTCAGCTGAACAGGTGTCACCCCCGCAGATCATCGTTTCTCCGCCGCAAAGCTGCCGGCGCGTGATCAGACCCAGCGTACCGCACCGCGGGCAAGACATCACCGCCACAAATGGGTTTTGTGCATGACCCAACTTCGATTGGTTTTCCAGCACGAAAACTGTACCGGGATCCATTCTTTCGGGAATCCACTCTTCCATGAAATGCAAGTCGGCTGACATCCTGCCCTCCGGTGGGTCGATGTAACCGAGCCGTCCAATCGTCCTTGGCCGGCTCCGTTTTACAACAACAGCAGGCTGCGAATGGCATTCCGGTGATGGGGAACCACCGGACAACTCAGTGTTGCCTTTGACGCACTAGCAAGTCAACTGGAATCGGATGCAAGGAGTATCGAAAGGGATTCCTCGCCCATCACTTGTCTCCAAAATGTAAAAACGCTCCCTAACGCGCCGCCAGCGTCGCCGTCTTTCCCTGAGATGCGGCAAATTCATCTATCGCCTTATACGTTTCTATATTCCGCAATATCGCTTCCACATATTCGCGGGTCTGTGTGAACGGAATCGATTCTACAAACTCGTCCATCCCATGATAAGGACCGGCAGCCTCCCAATCCGTCACGCGATTGTCGCCCGCATTGTAGGCCGCCAGCGCATACTCCGTCACGCCGCCAAATTTGTTCAGCATCTGCCGCAGATACCGCGTTCCCAGCCGAATGTTTGTCTCAGGATCGAGCAATTGGAACGTCTCAAAGTGGCTGATTCCCTCCTCGCGCGCCATCATCCGGCCGGTCGCAGGCACCAATTGCATCAGTCCATACGCATTCGCATACGAGATCACCGAAGAACTAAACTCCGACTCCTGGCGAATCAGCGAGGCTACCAGGTACGGATCCAGATCGTTCTTTGCCGACTCAGCCTTGATCGTCTCCCACCATGGCTCCGGAAACAGAATCCGCCAGTACGCCAGAGGGATCGACTTGATGGAGGCTGTCGCGGCATAGGGCAAAGCCCTCTTCAGCGCTCGCATGGCGCGGTAGGTTTCTCCATAAGAGGCATAAATCTGCGCCTCGGCCAGCGCGCTCCACGAGCCAGAGTCAGGATCGGCGGCGATCTCTTGCGCAATGTAGTCGTTCAGTCCCGCATTCGCCAGCAGCTTGGCCTTCGCCAAATGCGGACTGTCTTCCGGAAAACTCCCGTCCAGAACCGGGACCGGCGCGGGCTGCAGCCCATCCAGTTGCGGCTGCGCCGCTGGTTTCAGATCGCCCAATGCTGCCAACCGTTCCCGTGCCATTTGCGCATAGAAAAAGTGCTGGTAGGCCCGCACCAGCGTACGGTAGTTGGCCGCCGCCAACGCCGGCTTATGATCCTGCATCTCATAAAGCCGCCCTCTCCAGTAGATCGCGGACGTCGTCTCCGTCGCGCTCGGATAGAGCTTGATCTGCTCGTCGAAAAGCCGCGAAGCATCCGCGTAGAGTCCTTGCCGATAGCTCAGCCACCCCGCTCGCCAATGCGCGGCAGAGGCGTTTGTGCTCTGAGGAAAGTGCTCCGCCAGGTAGCTGTAGTAGTTCACGGCGGTAGGATAATCGCGGCGCAGCATGTACATGTTGCCGCTTGAAAAAAGTGCCTCAGCTAGCCACTGACTCCGTGGGAACCGTGACTCCATCAGCGTAACAATGCGTTGCTGATCTTCCGTGTCGTTGCGGTCCCGCGCCAGTTCCATCAATAGATAAAGACGCCGCGCGCCATTCTCGTCATTCGTATCCGCCAACCCCTGCACCTGTGCGGCGCTCAGCCTCTTCAGTTTCCAGTCACACGCCGCCTCTGCCACAGCAAACCCGTTCCGCGCCTGTTCATCCAACCCCGGCTCCCGGACCAGCGCGCGATACTGCTCCGCCGCCTCCTCATAATGCCCGCCGTTGTAGTAGGCATCTCCCAGACTCCGCAACTCCGCCGTCGTCAACATCGATTCGGCACCCAGCGACGTCAGCTTCGCGCGCGCAATCAGCGCTTCCTGGCTCAATGGATGCGCCAGCAACAGCCGCTTGTAGAGCCGCACAGCCTCATCTTTTTGTCCCAGCGCCAACGTCACCTGCGCCTGCGCAAGCTGGTAGCCGGTGCGGCTCGCCGACTCAGGATTCGCCGCCAGTACCTGCTGTGCGTCTGCCGCTTTGTTCAGTGCAAGAAGCACATTCGCTTCCAACTCCGGAGCCTGCGCAACAAAGATGCTGTCTGGATAACGCACCACAAATCCATGCAGCAGCGTCTCGGCCGCCGCCTCGTTGCCCGCCAGGTGGTTCGATTGTGCGCCCAGAAAATCCGCGTAGTCCGCCAGTTCCACGCCCGCCTGTCTGGCCAGGTGAAAGTTGTCTTCAGCCTCGCCAAACCGCTTGTCCAGCAGATAAGCATGCCCCAGCGCAAGATACGCCGCAGCAGCCGCCTCACCCGTGTGCGCGTGCGCATATTTCGTAACGCCCGCATAGGCTGCCGGCGTGCGCAGTGTAGATAGTTGCTGCGCCATCGGCCGCAGTTCTGTCGACGCCACAAAAGCCTTCCGAATACTCGCAGTCCGCGCCGCCCTGGCCGCCCTCGCCGCTCTTGAAGCTCTTGACGTGTGCGAACTTCTCGTCGAATGCGATCGCGTTGACGCCTTCCCCCTCCGCTTTGCCGGCGTCTTCCCGCTCGCTGCAGGCTTAGTCGTCTTAGTCGTAGACGCCGTCTTACCCGCCGTAGTTTTTGCGGTTGCTGGAGCCTGCGGTGTTGCCGCAGAACTCCCAGAGTTCTGCCCGGAAACAGGAGAAACCGCCATCATTACAGCCAACGCGTAACTTACCCCGCGCACCGCCCAACAATCCATTTTGGGGAAATTAAAGAACCGCATAGTTACACAATATGCCGCTTTTGCCCGCCTTGAGCGCCGCGGAACCATCGCCGTTACGCGAAATCGCGATTCCCCGTCCCATCCTCCCCTTCGACAACGACTTCCGCCCAAACCCATCGCTTGGCCCCTCGCCCTGCCGTCCGGTACACTCATATCTCAGGCATTTCACCTGAAAGTGTTACCGGTCCCCAACGATTTCCGCATCCTACCCCTATGTCGACCATCCAATCGATTGCAGGAGAACTCGAACCGCATCCCGACGTAGCCTTGGTCGAAAAGGTGCGCGGCGGCGATGTCTCGGCGTACGATACGCTGGTCCGCAAATACGACCGGCAGATCTTCCGGATTGCGCAGCACATCACGCAAAACCGAGAAGACGCTGAAGACGTGATGCAGGACGCATTTCTCAAGGCGTACGAGAAGCTCGATCAATTTCAAGGGAACTCGAAGTTTTACACATGGTTGGTTCGCATTGCAGTCAACGAGAGCCTGATGCGCTTGCGCAAGCGGCGCACTGGCAAAATGGTTTCGATCGACGAGGACGTCGAGACCGAGGAAGGCAGCGTTCCTCGCGATCTGGCAGACTGGGCGCCCGACCCGGAGCAGAACTACACCCAGTCCGAACTGGCGGAGATTCTGCGCAAAACCATCCAGGGCCTGCCTCAGGGCTTTCGTATAGTCTTCGTCCTGCGCGACGTAGAAGGACTCTCCACGGAAGAGACCGCGGAGACGCTCGGTCTGAGTGTCCCCGCCGTGAAATCGCGCCTTTTGCGCGCCCGTTTGCAGTTGCGCGAGCGACTCAGCCGTTACTTCCGCAAGAAAAAAGGCTCTGCAGATTCGAGACCAGGGGAATCGAGGAATGAAAAGTGACCTGCACTGAGTTTCTCGCTCTTCTCGACGATCTGATTGACGACACGGTGACCACCGAAACCCGCGCCCAGTTGCAAGAACATCTGCACGGCTGCGAGCACTGCGAAGTCACCCTCAATACCACGCGCAAAACCATCGAAATCTATCGGTCGCACGAAATCTACGACCTGCCCACCGGTCTCCGCGAGCGCCTCCACGCCGCCATCATGGCCCGCTGCAAAAAGGGCTGCTAGACCAAAACGACTGTTAGATCAAAACAGCTGTGCCGCATTCATCGCGATGAATGCGGCACAGCGCATCCTTCATTACGAGAATCAGTTTTCCGTCGGCTTCGTGATATGGTCTATCACCAGGTTGGGCACCGACTCGTGCGCAGCTTCCAGCTTTAGCCCAAGCTGTTCTTGCACCGCTGTGAAAATTGAGGGCCAGCTTTCCGGATCGCCTTCGGACCATTGCCGGCCAATCTGAAGCGTGAAATTGAACGGGCCGGTGAGACCGGTCTTGTCAACGACCGGTGCTTCTACCATTGAACTCAGAACGCCGGAGATGGCACGCATAGTGGCATCTGATCCGACGAACTCGAGGCCATGTTGCGACCCATGTGCCTGAACGTCGCTGGGTGGTGGCGGAGGCGGCGTCTCTCCATCAGCGGGAGGCGGAGGCGGAGGCACGGCCTGCATCTTGGCGCCGCCTTTGACTGCAACAAGGTAATAGATAGAGGTAGTGCGAGTTTCAAGGTGCGTCTTGAGGCCCAGGCGCTCTGTCAGCAGCACGCGAATCGCGTTCCGCTTTTCAAGCCGGACCTCGTTAGTGGGCAGCCGCGCGAGCCTGGCATCGGCCACTTCGTCCGAGCGGGCCTGGATGTCGTAGAACGTGTTCGAGACCCAATCCGGTGCACCGACAACTGGAGCATCGAAGCCGTAAGCTATCTGCAGAAGGGCCTTGATAGGAAGGTTCGTGGCTTCGAAACGGCTGGAGTGCGGCGGGCTGGAGACGGATACGTGGAAATGGGCATCCGGCGGCGGTGCAAGGCGAATGGTGGCAACGTCAAAGGTCAGCGTCGGCGTGTAGTTGGGTTCCTCCACGATCGGAGTCTGTGCGTGAAGGTACAGACCGCACTGGAAGACGAGAAGGGCCGCGAACAAACCGATATGTCGCTCAACGATGCGGAACATGGGCATAGCGCTCCTTGCAGGAAGGATACGGTCGAGCGAACCGCGCAGTTCCCGCATTGGCAATTGACACAAAAACGATCTGGAAGCCCGGGCGGCCCTCAATGTGGAGTCAGTTTGAAGTAAGCGGCTGCTGACCTCTGAATTAGCTTCCCTTATTCAAACTGGCGCAGAAAGGACCGCGGACTCCACTACCCCTTCTATGCGGTCAGCTGATAGCCGGCTGTGGAGTCTTGGTATGGTTAACTGATTAGCGGGGACAAACAGAGTGATCGACTGCAGAGCCGCGACGAAGAGCTATGCCTCTCGACCTGTTCTCCGAGGCATAGACCTCGTTGTAGAACCTGGCATTTGTGCCTTATTAGGCGCTAACGGTGCTGGCAAGTCCACGCTGCTACGCTTGCTCTCAGGACTAGAGGAGCCACACAGTGGTTCCGTGTTCATCGGCGGACTGGGTTTCCGGGACCATGGAGCTGAAATCCTGCGAAATTTGGGTGTGCTCCCCGAGGGGCTCGGGCTGTTCGAGTCTTTGACGGTCATCGAAAACCTGATGGCAGTTGGACCTATTTATGGACTCACGAAGAGCGAAACAGCAGCTCGAGCAGCGGACCTCCTGGGACTGCTCGATCTTATGCAGGGACGCCACACCGTTGCACGCAATTGTTCGTTCGGCATGCGGAAGAAGACCGCCCTGGCCATGGCCCTCCTGCACAAGCCGAAGGTTCTGCTGCTGGATGAGCCGTTTGAAGGTATTGATCCCGCATCATCCGCGGTCATTGAGATGCTGCTTAGCCAACTCGCCAGCAATGGCACTGCGATCTTACTCACCTCTCACATTCTGTCGATCGTGCAGAAGATAGCCACCCGCGTAGTCATTCTTCACCAAGGTCGAGTTGAATCAGATTTCAATCCGCCCACGACAGAAGAAGGAGTTGAGGAGGTGTATTTCGGCATTGTTGGCAAACCTCAGCCGGGGGTGCCGGATTGGCTCAGTTCCTAGCCCTTCTGTTCTTGTTGAAGAAACTGATGTTGAAGGAACTGAGCAGCCTTTCCTCCGTGCGTTTCAACAACTTCCTGTTCTCCATCCTTTTCATTATGTCCGCGGGTTTAGAAAGCGGGGCACCGAAAGCAGCATTCTGGAGTACGCTCTTCTTTCAAATTGTCCTCCTTGCGCCTCTGCTTGTTACTTTTTCCGTAGATACACAACATCGGTTGCCCCCGGAGCGAGTCGCTACCTGGCCACTGACAGGTACACAAAGACTCTTGCTCAGTTCAGTAAGTTTTGCGCTGAATCCATTATTTGTAGTGTTGTTTTTTGGCTACCTGTTCTGGATGGGCCTGGCCGCTGGCATCTTTTTTCTTCTACTGGCACTCATCATCCATGTGTTGATATACGCCGTTGGCCGCCTCCCTTTCGAGCTAAGCATGCCTGCGGGACTCAGCATCTCAAGGACGCCTTTAAAGCTCGGCGGCATCGCGCAAGAGATGTGGCGGGAAATATCCGGAACCCTCGACTTTTGGGCTGCTTTGTTCATAGCCATTAGCGGAACCCTTTATCGACTGTTTGGACAGGCACCAGAGCCCGAAGCATTTCCGATGCTGTCGCTATTCGTGGGTATTGCAATGAGCACGATTGGGCAACGCATGCTCCGTCTGGATGAAGGGCGTCCTGATTCCGCTCGCCATCATGGTTTCACTCCTAAGTCTACGAACAGGTATTGCATTTGGCCTGGTCGCTATCGCAGTCGGACGGTACCCCTCGCTGAGGCAGCGGGCGAACCAGCGTAGATGGCGTTTCGTTGGAGGAGATCCGCGTTTCGGAGTGGCACAGGTTCTCTTGGGTGGATTCGCTGGAATCGGAGCGGCAAGGATGGGACTCTGGGTCTTGGCCGTTGCCTTCGCCCTCTACGTGGTTTCCATTTTCTGGGGCGAACTGCTCTGGAAACGCTCCCCGACCGCTTAGTCGCAAAAGGTGCGGCATCGTCGTTTTACGTTTCGCCCGGATGGCCGCCTATACCTCCGCTGAGGTTGAAGGCGGCGGATCATCCCATAAGTGACCTTTCCGTCGACATTCCCGCATGCCTTCGACGTCGATGACGTTGCTTTCATTGCAGCCCAGCCGGCGGCGAAATTCCGATGTACTGGGTGGCAGCATAATCGTGCAGAGACTGGCGGCATAGTAGTGCATCAGACGGCGCAATTGAATGTATTCAGCACGCCTCCCGAGAATGGTAGGAAAAGTCACGGAACTTCCCGCCGGGTGGGTGCCCTCTGCCCGGGCTCTTCCACAGGGAAGACTCCAACTCTCAGCCATCCAAGGTAATCAGCCATGCGCATTGGCGCCAGACGGAGTGCGTTTTACCCCTGTTATAGAGGCAATTAACCCTCAATAACAGGGGCAAAGTGGCCTTATTTCGGACCTTGAAACCACCTTTACGTAGCGGTTTCGCGTTTTTCTGCAGACTTGCGAAACTGCATTCTCGCAGTCAATCTGCACGTGGCTCCTTTTGCAGTCTTTGAAGAGGCGATCTTCACTATTTTCCGAGCCATATAGACCCCTCATTTTTGCAAGCGTGCAACTTTTCCCTGTGGAGCCAATTGCCAACTCGCAATAGCCAATTCTGCTCATACTTTGCCCATGAGACCCCGCTGCTTCAGAATCTCCATTATGTCCTGATGCGCCAGGTAGAGGATGATTTGAAAGAGGATTATCCCCTTGACTCAAGGTAGCATTCCTGCTATTCTGTTTTTGTTGATTCACGGTTGAGCTTTTCCGCCTCTCTTTTCAAGTGTTTAACGATCTTCGGATGAAATACATGGCGAACAGCTTCTTCTGTAGTCATCTCTTTAGGATGCTTCTTCAATACCTTCTTCTTTGGAGCCGTTACCATGGCGAAAACTCCTACCCTCTGTGAAGTATTGCGTGAGTTTGGAAGCGATGATAGCTGCCGGGAACACCTTGAGGCTCTGCGCTGGCCACACAAGTTAACGTGCCCCCGCTGCAACTCTGAGAAAATCTCCCGCGTTTACGAGCGTAAGGTGTTCGATTGCGATTCATGCCGCTATCAGTTCTCCGTTCTGGTCGGGACCGTTCTTCAGGACACGAAATTGCCGCTGGCTACATGGTTCGCCACAGTTTATTTGATGTGCGAATCCAAGAAAGGCATCAGCGCCAAACAGATTCAGCGCATGATGGGAGGAAGCTACAAGACGGCGTGGTACCTCTGCCATCGCATTCGGGCGGCAATGATGAGCGCCAACGAGGATCGGCCTAAACTGGGTGGAACCATCGAAGTTGATGAAACTTTCATTGGCGGAATCCAGCGCGGCCATCAGCACAAGGTGGGGCATCCTGAGTGCAAGAAAGAGGTCGTAATAGGCATCCGGCAGCGCGGCGGTGAACTGCGCTTCTTTCATGCAGAAGATGCGAAGAGCGGCACATTGGCAAAGTACATCAAAGAGAACATCTCGCAGGATGTTGACGTGATCATGACTGACGAGTTCGGAGGCTATCCGAGCGCCATTGCGAAGGCCGGTGTATTTGCCGAGCACAAGACCATCAAGCATAAGGCGAAAGTCTACGTTGATGGAGACATTCACACCAATACGGTCGAATCCGCATTCTCGCTTCTCAAGCGCGGGATCATAGGAACTTGGCATAAAATCTCTGCAAAGCATCTTGCCGCTTACCTCGATGAAATGGAGTTCCGGTTTAATAATCGTTCCAACCCTTACCTGTTCCGCGATACGCTTATGAAATTGATTGAAGCCCCGGTGTTGGAGTACAAAAACCTTACTAGAGTGGCCTAGATCAATACGAGATGTTGTGTCCTTCGCAAAACTGACTGAAATGACTTGGCACATTGTCGAACCATAGGCATTTCTCAGTATGATAACGTCTCCCCTCCTCGTCTGAATAAGTAACTAGAATCCCGATATATACAACTTCATTGGCTTTCATGTGAAGAAGCGCATAGGGGGTGATGGCGGGGCGGGACGCAATAGTAGTGCCTGCGCGCCCTCCATATCCAGGATTCATATCCATTGGTTTTCTGTCAGAATCATGTTCGTGCTCGTTCAAATAACTGAACAATTCAGACTCCGATGCCTTGCTTCGAACAGCGATGAATGCATCAGAGGTGTCGACTAGACCCTTCGCAACAGAGCCTCCAATATTTGTCATTTCCGCTCGCATAGAAAAAACAGGTGTCACGCTTTCGAGAGATGGTTCATCGACTTGGATTCTTGGCTTGAGTTCATCGCGGAGCTTAATAGCCAAAGCTTTTTGTTCGGGGGAGTTTGGGTGGTTAATGATCGCATCTAATTTTGGCCCAAAGACATCAACTGTTTCCTTGAGATTCTTCCCATAAATCTTCAAGTCATTAATAGAACCCATCAAATCAGACTGCTTCTGATCGCTTTCCTGACGTTGAACATACGAAGACCTCAGACCCGCGATGCCAACGACAATCAGCAAAGCTGCCAGCGTCCAACGAATCCACGTCGGGAGTTTTGACACCATCTCTGGGGCTACCACGAGTGCAACCCCCAATGCTGCAAGAAGTATTCCTGAAATGTCAGGAAGCATATCGAAGACAGTTGTCCACATGCCCGGAATCGTCTCATTGGGCATACCCTTGAGTCAAGGGGATAATCCTCACTTTAGTCGTGCCGCAGATGTTGCATAAATCAAGGGCTTTAGCCCCTGGGGCACTCCCTCGCCTCGACTTCCCATGTGGATGGCCCGGATCAAGCTGACGATCAACTCGATAGGAGTTTATGATCTTGGTGCAGCAGTAGCTGCAAGGCTATTGCTCAATTCGAAGTTGTAGCCTGTGGAATGCAAGCGTCGAATAACGCGGAAGCGTCTAGTTGAAAAGGAAACGTTTGTGCGCCCGGCATAACTCAGTCTCGTGGCAATGCTTGGCAACTTTCAAGGTCGATCGGGGTTTCAAGAAAGCAACAGGCCGCAGCATGCGGAACTCCCTGGCCCAGAACCGGCAAGACAAAAGAGACAGGAGCACCATCGATGGAACGCTTCAATGGGCCGATAGCCGCTCTTATGTGCGCCAGCCTTTTGATTCCGTCTGCCCCCATGCAGGCACAGCAGACATCGGCTTCCAGCCAATCCGGCACCCATCCTGCCGCCCGGCCCGCCTACCAATCGGGCCAGTTGCACGGCGACGAGCGCATTCTCCACGCCCTCAATCGCTTCACCTTCGGCCCGCGTCCCGCCGATCTGGAAACCGTCCGCACCATGGGCCTGGACAACTGGTTCAATCAGCAGTTGCACCCTGACGCCCTGAACCAGACTGAGTTGGACGCCCGCCTCGCCCAGTTCCCTGCCATGAAGCTGAATCCGCAGGACCTGCTCTTCTACCTGCCCAGCAATGCGGTAATCCGCCAGGCCATCGACGGCAAGGCCCCCGTACCAGAACGTCCCGCGCTTCATGCCATCTACGAAAATGAAATAGCCCGCGTCGAGTTTCGCCGCCAGGAAAAAGAGCTGAAGCAGCAGGCCTCAACCGCAGCTATGGCCACCCCCGCAAACGGAACAATGGCCGGCACTTCTGCCATGGCTGCCACACCCGACATGGGTGGCTCTTCCGCTGGAACTGCCCCGTCCTCTATGCCCGCCCAGTCCCCCATTCCCGCCCAATCAATGACCGCAGCCGCCACCGCTACCATGATTGGCTCTCTGATGGATGACCCCAGTTCGTCAACCATGGCCCCAAAACGCGTGCAACCCGCTCAGCAGCCCTCCAATGCTAGCCAAATGAATCTGGGCCAAATGAGTTCCGGCCAGATGGCCATGGCTCCCGCCGCAGACGCGCAAGACCAGCCCTTCGACCCCAATTTGATCACCGAGATCCTGGCTCTACCCGTACAACGGCGGATGGCCCGTCTCGCCTCCATGAAGCAAGCCGAGTTCGACAGCTTCCGCAAGGCCCTCAAACCGCCGCAACGCGCCGCCCTGGTTGCCGACCTCAACCCTTCGCAAAAGGAATTCATTGCCGCGCTTGAGAATCCGCAACGCTTGGTGGCTGAGGAACTGGCAAGCCAGCGGCTCGTCCGCGACATCTACTCCAGTGCCCAGCTTCAGGAAGTCATGACCGACTTCTGGCTCAACCACTTCAATGTCTACCTTCACAAAGACGAGGCAACCCCCTACTATCTTGTAAGTTATGAGCGCGACGTGATTCGCCCCCGCGCTCTGGGTAAATTCGAAGACCTGCTGGAAGCCACTGCCCACAGTCCCGCCATGCTTCTCTATCTCGACAACTCCAGCAGCATGGGCCCGGATTCCCCTGCCGCAGAAAAGAACAAACAGCGCGATGCGCGCAACCCCAACGCCAAGCGGAAAGCTCCCGAAGGCCTGAATGAAAACTATGCCCGCGAACTGATGGAACTCCACACCCTCGGCGTCAACGGCGGCTATACCCAGGCCGATGTAACCCAAGTGGCCCGCGTCCTCACCGGCTGGACCGTCGATCGCCCGCAGCGCGGAGGCGGTTTCAAGTTCGACGAGAACCGCCATGAACCCGGCCCCAAGAAAGTCCTGGGCAAGAAAATCAAGGAACACGGTGAGCAGGAAGGCCGCGAGTTGTTGCACATCCTGGCCACACGACCTGCCACTGCCAAGTTCATCTCCCGCAAACTCGCCATACGCTTTGTAGCCGACGATCCACCGCAAAATCTCGTCGATCGCATGGCAAAGTCCTATATGCATACCGACGGCGACATTTCCGCCGTCCTCACGACTCTCTTCCACTCCCCAGAGTTCTGGTCCGCTGACGCCTACCGCGCCAAACTGAAAACCCCGCTGGAATACGTGGTTTCCGCCGCCCGCGCCAGCAGCGCAAATACCGATAACCTGCTGCCCTTGGTAAACGCCCTTCGCGACATGGGCATGCCGCTCTATGGCGCCGTTCCACCCACCGGCTACAAGTGGGACTCGTCCACCTGGGTCAGCACCGGCGCACTTGTTAACCGCATGAACTTCGCATTGACCCTGGCGTCGAATAAGCTTCCCGGCATCACGTACACCTGGAGCGCTCCGGTCGTTTCTTGGACAACCAAAGCTGGTGACGCCCACGGCGCAGCTACCATCACTGATGAGCCTGTTGTCACAACAGCTCCCGCCACCCTTACCGCACCAGCCACCGAAGAACAGCGTCTTGAATCGCTGTTGGTTGCAGGCGGAGTGAGCGATTCCACACGCACTGCAGTACTTGAACAATTTGAAACCCAGAGTGCGCAAGCTCCGGCCCCCGCCAGGAATGCGGCCTCGCCCAAGCCGGTGTTGGCGGCAGCAAGCAAACCCATGAGTCCCGCGCAAGCCGCATCCGCACTTGAGAAACAGGATCAACTGCTGGCCGGCCTTTTACTCGGCTCTCCTGAATTTCAGCGCAGATAAATAGCCCTACAAGAGCCAATTTGAGGTAATTATGCAGACTAACCGCAGGTTCTTCCTCCGCAACGGCGCACTGGCCATCGCAGGCACAACGGCAATCCCCAGCTTCCTCGTCCGCTCCGTTATGGCCGAAGCCGCGGTCAACCCCGAACGAAAGCTTGTGGTGATCTTCCAGCGCGGCGCAGCCGACGGACTCAATGTCGTTGTTCCTTATCGCGAGAAGAACTACTACGCCATGCGTCCCGGCCTCGCCATTCCAGAGAATCAGGTCATCGACATCAACGGCTTCTTCGGCCTACACCCATCCATGACAGCTTTCAAGCCTCTTTACGATCAAGGGCATCTCGCCATCATCCACGCCGCCGGCTCACCGGATATGTCCCGCTCTCATTTCGACGCACAGGATTACATGGAATCCGGAACGCCCGGCGTGAAAGGCACAGACGACGGCTGGCTCAACCGCGCCCTCCAGGCTGAAGACTCATGCTGCAGCCCACGCCACAATCAGGAGCACACTGCCTTTCGCGCACTCGCCCTCGGCTCGCAGGTTCCACGAACACTCGCCGGCAAGATTCCTGCAATCGCACTCGCCAACGTGAACAGCTTCGCAGTCGGTGGCCGAGGTCCCGCTCCTTCTCCAGCAGCCAACGCATTTCAAGCTATGTATGGCGACAGCGGCGACAGCATCCTTCACGCCACAGGCGACGAAACATTCGAAGCCGTCAAAATGCTACGCGCTGCGAATCCTGCCCAGTACAAGCCCGGCCCCGGCATCGAATATCCCAACAACGAATTCGGCAACAACATGAAACAGATCGCCCAACTGCTCAAGTCCAACCTGGGCGTCGAGGCCGCATTCACTGACGTCGGTGGTTGGGACACTCACCAGAACCAAGGGGGCGTCAATGGCCAGCTCTCCGACCGGCTGCGCGAGTTCTCTTCGGCGATTGTCGCATTCTGGCTTGACATGGGCGACAATGCGGAAAAGATTACGCTGGTTACGATGTCCGAATTCGGCCGCACCGCGCGCCAGAACGGCACCGGCGGCACCGACCACGGCCACGCCAACGCGATGTTCGTCCTCGGCGGCAACGTCAAGGGTGGCAAAGTGTATGGCCACTGGCCCGGTTTGGCCGACCATCAACTGAACGAAGGCCGGGACCTCGCCGTTACTACCGACTTTCGCCAGGTCCTCGGCGAAGCCGTTGCCAAAACCATGGGCGCGAAGAACCTCGAACTAGTTTTCCCCGGCGCAAAGCTGCAGCCCGACAGCTTCCTTAACCTGATCTAACGCGGCGTTTCATCTTGGTGCTTCGCCCACAGCGCCCGAGGCTACCCTATCTTTACACCAGCAGAAGGGGGTAAGAATGGGGTGCATGAAACCAGTGCGAGCCTCTCGCGAGCGTCTGCCCCACCGCAGCAGGTGGTTACTCCGCCCGCAACGCATCCGTCGGGTTCACTGAGGCCGCCCGCCGCGCCGGAATAAAGCTTGCAAGCATCGCCGAAACCCCCAGTACCGCAGCCACTCCCATCAGCGTCCCTGCGTCCCACGCCTCTACGCCAAACAGCAGGTTCCGCATCAGCATCGCTGCCCCCACCGCCCCTGCCAGTCCTAGAACAATCCCCACGCTCGCCAGCCGACCCGCCTCACTCAGCACCAGTTTGTATACCGAACTCCGCTGCGCGCCCAACGCCATGCGCACACCAATCTCCCGTGTCCTCTGGCTCACTGAATATGCGATCACCCCATACAATCCCACAACTCCCAGCGCCAGTGCCAACGCTGCAAACCCGCCCATCAGGAACGCCGCCGACCGATGAATATATGCCGTCTGCGAGTCTTCTATCCGCTCGCTCATCGTCATCTCCCAATCGAAGCTCACATTCGGATTGACTGAGTGAATCATCGGTGCCAGTGCAGGCAAAATCGAACCGGCATCCTGCCCCGTGCGCAGCACAAGAGAGAAGTAAGAGGACGGATCTTGATCGAATGGCTCATATTCGGCAGGCCATTGCTCCTGCCCCAGGCCCCCATCCTTGACGTTCTCAACGACACCCACAATCTCGCGAATCGAATCTGGTCTCAAATCCGTGTCGCCAATCTTCTTGCCAATCGGATCTTCGCTAGGAAAATACTTCTGCGCGAAGGCATCGTTAACCACGATCACCTTGGGTTTGCCGGCGACGTCCGCTTCACTGAAAAACCGCCCGCTCTTCAACTTGGCTTGCAAGGTTCCAAACAGTCCCGGGCTCACGATGCGGTCATTCACCTCATTGTGAACACCGTTATAAGGTTTCCCCACAAATCGCACCCAATCGGTATTGCAGTTACAACTTACCGGAAGCACATCTTCCGCCGCTGCCGACTGCACACCCGGCAGGCTCCTCGCCCGCTGCAGCAGCGCACGTTCAAATGCAATCCGCTGCTCGTCTTTCGGATACGTGGTCTCAGGCAAATGGACGTTTATTGTGGCCAGATGGTCCGAGTTGAAACCAAGATCCTCATGCAACAGCTTGTAGAAACTCTTGCCCAGCAACCCCGCTCCCACCAGCAAGACCACGGCGGTTGCCAGCTCAATCACCACCAAATTTGCGCCCATGCGTCGCCACAGCTTTCCAGCTGAACCGCGCGCCCCTTCAGACAGCCCGTCTCGCATCTTTGAGAATCTGAAGTGCAAAATCGGCGTAATCGAAAACAGAAACGCTGCCAACCCGGCCAGGCATCCGGCGAACACCAGCACATGAGCATTCAAACCCAATCCCCGCAGAAACGGCATGCCGCTCATCATGTCTTTCGAAATCAGTCCCACCAATCCCCGCATTACCGCATCGGCAAACCCAAGACCAAGTAAGGTCCCCCCGCCCACCAGCGTTAGCGCTTCAGTAACAAACTGGCGGTTCATCCTACTCCTTGAAGCGCCGAGCGCGCCTCGCACCGCAATCTCGCGCCTGCGGCTCTCCGCACGCACCAGCAACAGGCTCGACACGTTGACGCAAGCAATTATCAACAGCAGTCCGGCACCTCCCAGCAGCACCAGCAAAATCGGCCTGATATCTCCCACAATCGCATCGGAGAGTGGAATCACGCTCGCGCTGTTCCCGCGATTGGAGTCCGGGTATTGCTTCTCAAGTTGCGCTGCGATCGACTTCATCTGAGCCATCGCGGCACTCACCGTCACGCCGACCTTCAACCTGCCCACGCCATCCAGATCGTGACAACTGCGCCGCTTATCGCAATCCGATATAGGGCGCAGCGGCGCAATAAACTCCGCAATCTCCCGCGGCGCAAACTCGAACTCCTGCGGCATTACACCCACAACGGTGTACGCCACTCCGCTCAAACTCACCGTCTGCCCCACAATATCCTGTCTGCCGCCAAATCGCCTTTGCCACGATCCATAGCGCAACAGCAACACCGGAGACGCACCAGCTGAGTCTTCGCCGGGGAGAAAATCGCGCCCCAGCACAGGCTGAACCCCTAGCGTCTTCAGGAAATTCGTGCTTACCTGCAACCCATGCACCGGCTCTGCGCCGGAGGGAGTACTAATCTCATAGCGCCGCGAGTCATACACTGCCATTGATCTGAAAACCGTGTTGATCCGCGCCCAATCCAAGTAATCCGGATACGAGAGGTTGTTGCGAGGAAATAGGAGAGTGCTCTCATTGATTGCAACCAGCCGCGTCGGATCCGGATAAGGCAATGGCTTGATCAGCGCCGCGTCAACAAACGCGAAGATCGCCACGCTAGCCCCAATCCCCAATGCCAGAATCAGGATTGCCGTCAGCGCAAACCCCGGATTCTTGCGCAATTGACGCAGTGAAAACCGCAGATCCTGAACCACCGTCTCTATCTTGAATCCAACTACTTCGTAACTCTGCTCCTTCAACCGCGTAGCATTTCCGAACTGCCGCATCGCCGCGTAGTGCGCAGCCTCCCGCGTCATTCCACCGGCGACCAGCCCTTTCTCCATTTGCTCGCGGTGAAACTCCATCTCCTCATTCAGTTGGTTGCGAAATCGTTCGCGTCCGAAAAGTATCGCGAGTTTACCCAGTAAACGGCTTATTACATTCATTCAGAAACCCTCTCTGGGCGCTAATCCGCCCGCAGTGCATCCACTGGATTAACTGAGGCCGCGTGGAGTGCAGGCCGCACGGTCGCGAGCAACACGGGAAGCAGCAACATGACAATCGACGCGGCATACACCCGCGGATCTCCAGGCGCGACACCATAGAGTTGGCTGCGCAGCAACCTCGCAAGCGCAAACGCCGCAACTGTACCCCCAAGCAAACCCATCGTCGTTGCCAACACCACACGCCGCACAAAGAGCTTCAAAATCTGGCCGCGCGTAGCTCCAAGCGCCATGCGTACGCCGATCTCCTGCACACGCTGCGCGACAGACCACGCAACCACGCCGTAGATTCCCACGCACGCCAGCAGCAGCGCAATCAAGGCAAAAGCCGCCATCAAGGCCATATTCAATCGCGGCTGCGCCACCGCTTGATCGAGCCTTTCATCCATGGTGGCGACATTCGCGATCGCCTGCTGGGAATCGGCCTGATGCACTTGCTCGCGGATCGACTGGATCAACTGCTCGGGAGGTATGTGCGAACGCACAACGAACGACCGCCTTACATTTGGATACTGCCCATCGGCAGAAAAATACACCTCCGGTCCGGCCTCACCGGCGATGGAACCGGTGGTCCCGCGCACATCGCCGATCACGCCAACAATCTCTGTCGCTCCGTCGCCGTTCACCAAATGCTTTCCAATGAGATTCCCACCCGAAGCATACTGCTCGACAAACGCCCGGTTGACAAGAACCGGAGGTATCTTCGCGCCGGCGTCCGTGCGTGTCAGCGCCCTCCCTGCAAGCAAGGGTGTCCCTATGGCACTCAGGTAGTCGCCGGATATCGCACGGCCCTCAACGTTCACACTGTCCCGACGCACCGAACTGGGCATCCAATCCCCGTCGTAACTGAATCGCTGGTGCCAGTCCTCCGTTGGCAGCGCATTGATCTGCCCCACAGCCGCCACCCCCGGCAATGCTTCAATCCGGCGCTCGAACTCTCCGAACAGATTCCGAGCCGTTGACGCGTCCGAATTCCATGGCAAAACAATGCGAAACGTCAGAACCTGGTCCGGAATGAAACCCAGCGGCGATTTCATCAGGTTCCACAACGATTCACCCAGTAGTGACGCGCCCACCAGCAGGATCAGTGAAAGTCCCACCTGCACGGCGATGAATGCATTACGCGCGCTGCCGCTCGCCGAACCGGCTAGTTGCTTCCCTCCCTGCTTCAGACTCGCATTCAGCGCATTACCTGTATTCTTGATCGTCGGCACCAGCCCAAACACAACCCCGGCAGCAACCGCAAGCGCGAAAGCGAGCCATACCACTGGCCAGTTCATCGCAATCGTTCCCGGAGTTCCCAATCGGCCCGGAAGCTTTGTGGCAACGCTGTGTACAAGTAAGAATGCCAACGCCAGCCCGGCACATCCCCCTGTGAAAGCCAGCAGCACGCTTTCAGTCAGGAACTGCATTTTAATGCGCCATTCTGAAGCGCCCAGTGCACGCCGAAGCGCGACTTCACGATGCCGTGCAGTGGCCCGCGTGAGCTGCAGATTGGCAACATTGAAACACGCAATAAGCAGTAGAAATCCCGATGCGACCTGTAATACAACAAGTGCCGGACGCAATCCTCCATATTGGGCATCTCGAAGCAACTCGCTTCGGAACTGCCACATTTCATCGGTGCCAGGATGCTCGCGTTTAAGTTGCTCACCAATGCGCCACAGATCGCTCTGAGCAGACCCCATTGATACACTGGGCGCCAACCGCGCAAACACGTTGATAAAGCGCAGTCCGTCTCCGCGATATGTGCTCCAGTCCGCCGGCGCAAATTGCGCGGGGCGCCACAGGTCGATCCCGTTGGGCACGCTAAAGGTTCTTGGCATCACGCCGATGATGGTCGTCGATTTCTGTTCAATCATGACTTGCCGCCCAATCACGCCGGAATCACCGCCGAACACTTGCTGCCATGCCGCGTAACTCAGCACGGCCACTTCCGGCATCCTCGGCTGATCATCCCGCTCATCAAAGGTGCGCCCCAGCAGCGGCCGTACGCTGAACACCTTCCAAAATCCTGCATTAGCTCTCGCCGCTTGGATCGAGACCGGCAGTTGCATGCCTGCAATTAGCGTAGTGTCATCAAAGAAAAAGAATCCCAGGCTCTCAAAGGATTTGCTCCGTGCGCCAATATCAAAGAAGCGAGGTACGTTGACCAGGCCGCCTGTTGACTGCCCCTGCGTCCGCACATCCTGAATACCGATAATGCGATCGGCATCCGGATACGGCAGGCTGCGCAGCAGTGTGGAATAAACCAGCGTGAAAATCGCCATCGTCGCGCCGATCCCAAGAGTCAGCGTGCCGACAACCGCAGCAGTAAAACCTGGTGAACGGAAGAGCTGGCGAATTGCATACTGAAAGTCCTGCCACAAATACTCAAACCAGAAACTGACCTCTTCGTGGCTCTGTTCGTTCATCCGCGTCGCGTTTCCGAACTGCCGCATTGCCGCGTAGTGTGCGGCCTCTCGCGTCATTCCGCCCGCAATCAGCTCTTTCTCCATTTGCTCACGGTGAAACGTCATCTCCTCATCCAGTTCCCCGCTGAAGCGCCTGCGGCTGAGGAGCATCGAAAGCTTATTCCCTAGTCGAGTAATTGCGTTCAACTGAACCTCCAGTGTGCACTGAATCTCATCGCGTTTCAGCAGCCGACACTTGCAAAGACTCCACGTTCACGGCTCTCGCCATTCATCCCGTTTATTCGGCTCGCAGTGCGCTCATCGGATTTGAGCGCGCAGCCCTCCGTGCGGGCAGATAGCAAGCCACTAGGGCAATCGCAATCACCATCACAGCAACAGATACAAACGTGACCGGATCGGCCGGACTCACGTTATAGATCAAATTCCTCAACACGCGCGCCATTGCGAGCGCAACCACCACGCCAACGATCGCACCAGCTACTGCCAGCCGCACTGCCTGTGCAAGAACCATGCGCAGCAAGTCACGCTGCGGCGCGCCCAACGCGAGCCGCAATCCAAACTCCGGAACTCGCTGGCTTACCGAATACGAGATAACCCCGTAAGTCCCAATTGCGGCGAGGACGATTGCCAATCCGGCGAACAATCCAACCAATGAGAATGCAAATCGCGGCGTCGCAACCGATTCGTCCGCGATCTGGTCCATGAGCCGTATGTCGGCTATTGCAAGTGACGGGTTCAGCTTCTTCACCTGATCGCGGAGCGCGTCCACCAATAAGCGCGGATCGGAAGTGGAGCGAATCACTACCGTCATATCTGGATTTGGCTGCTGAAGGTGCGCCCACCAGAAGGCAGGCTCCGCGCTGGGGCTGCTGGGGGTGTCCTTCACATCGCCCACGACTCCAACGATCCTGAACCAGTCTTCCTCCTTTGGCGTGTCACTGAAGGTAAACCGCTTCCCCACTGCATCCTCACTCAGCCAATACTTTTTCTCCATAGACTGGTTGATAATCACCGCAACCCGCGCGCCATCCTTATCTGCTTCGGTGAAGAATCGCCCGCGAACCAAGGGTGTCCCAAGTGCCTTGAAGTAATCCGGAGTCGCCATGTGATAACGCGCGTGAAACATCTCATGCGGCGGCGGCTGTTTTCCTTCAATCGTGAACCCGCCGGCGTTTTCGTCATATCCCGTCCACGGTAAATCGCTTCCAGCTCCCGCACTTTCAACGCCGGGCAGTGAGCTTAATCCCGACGTCAGCTTGTCATAGAACTGTGCGACAGACGCCTCCGTCTTGTACTCCGCGTTTGGCAGCGAAAGGCTCGCCGTCAGAACATTCTCGTGCCGAAATCCTGCGTCCTCATTCAACTGGTTCAGCAGGCTCTTCAGCATCAGCCCCGCTCCAATCAGCAGCACGCAAGCCAGGCTCACTTCTGAAACCACAAGCGCGTTCCGCAGCCTTCCCTGCCGTGCGCTGCCCGTGGATGTCCGTCCTCCTTCATACAGTCCGCGTTTCGGATCAGTGCGTGACGCCTGCAATGCCGGCGCCAACCCAAACAGAATTCCGGTCACAATTGAAACAAGAAACGTGAATGCAAACACCCAGGCATTCACATGTATTTCGTGTGCGCGCGGAAACCCCGCCGGTAGAAGCGCAACCAACGCCTTCACGCCTCCTTCCGCGAACGCTGCGCCCAGCCCGCCTCCGAGCAGCGCAATCAGCAGACTCTCCGTCAGCATCTGTCGAATCAATCGCCGCCGCGGCGCACCCAGCGCCAGTCGCACTGCGACCTCGCGTTGCCGCGCCGCCGCACGCGCCAATTGCAGATTGGCCGCATTGGCGCAGGCAATCAACAGCACCATCCCCACCGCGCCCAGCAGCACCAGCAGCATCCGCTGATTCGCTCCCACAATCTCCCGATACAGCGGAATCACCAACACCTGCCAGCCTTTGTCCCCTTCGTGTTCGCGACCGAGCTGCGCCATAATCGCGTTCATCTCGGCCTTTGCCTGTTCTGCACTCACGCCCTGCTTCAGACGTCCGATCCCCTCAATGTAATGCGATCCGCGATGCGAGGGATCGCCTTGAAACTCGAACGGAGACCACAAGTCCACGCTCTCGCCGTACGGAAGTGAGTGGTAGTCATTTCCTGGATGATCTGTGCCGGCCGGCATGACGCCGATCACCGTGTAAGGCTTCATGTTCAGCGAGATCTTGCGGCCAACAATATCAGGCGCCGCATCAAATCGCGTGCGCCACAGCCGGTCGCTCAATATCACCTGCTGCCCATTCCCCGGCGTCTCGGCGTCCCAATCGAACTCCCTTCCAAGCTTCGGTTTCAGACCCAGCACACGAAAGAATCCCGACGTGATTCGAAACCCCGTCAGTTGCGCTGGTTCGCCTGAGCCGGAGAGTTGCATGTCCCCGCGCGTGAAAGCCGCAATTGACTCAAACGCTTTGTTCCGCGCTCTGAAGTCTCGAAAGTCAAAAGGGTTCAGTGGAAACTTCGGATATTCCGCGCTGGATAAGAACAGCCGAACAATCTGCTCTGAATGCGGATACGGCAGCGGTTTCAGCAGTACACCCTCAATCACACTGAAGATTGCGCTGTTCGCGCCAATGCTCAGCGCCAGTGTGAGAGTGATGACCACCGTGAACCCGGGATTCAGCGCAAGCTGCCGGATCGCGTAACGAACATCCTGCATGACCGACTCAAAGCTGAAGCCCACCTCCTCGTGGCTCTTCTCCTTCAACCGGGTCGTATTCCCAAACTGCCGCATCGCCGCGTAGCGCGCAGCTTCCGGCTTCATCCCGCTAGCAACAAATTCCTTTTCCGCCTGGTCGCGATGGAAGGCCATCTCTTCATCCAGTTCCCCGCTGAAGCGCTTGCGGCCAAAGAGAATCGAGAGCTTCTTCAGAAAGCGATTGATTGCGTTCATCTATGCCTCCTGCGCATCTTGCAGCACGCGCCCGATTGCCGCAATCATCTGCTCGAACTGCGAGAGTTCAATCCCTAATTGCTTCTTTCCTGCCGCAGTCAGAGTGTAAAAACGCGCGCGCCGGTTGGTTTCCGTCATCTTCCATTCCGCTTTCACCCATCCCTGCAGCAGGAGCCGCTGCAACGCCGGGTACAGCGAGCCCTCTTCCACGGTCAGCACATCGTCCGAAAGCCGCTTGATAGAAAGCGCAATCCCGTATCCGTGCAACGGAGCGCGCGTAAGGGTCTTCAAGATCAGCATGTCGAGAGTGCCGGGGAGGAGGTCGGGTTTCTTTACCATGAATCGATATATAGATTATCTATGGGTAGGGAGTCAATGGAAAATTGCTACATCTCCAACGGGCGCGGTGCTGACCGACACAGCAAGCCTGGCTCGGCGTACTGGCAGTCCACCCGCCGCATGATTTACCCTCGACAATGGCATGAAAAAAACGCACGCGCTTTTCGTTCCTGCTCTGTCCTTGGCCTTCGCCGCTTCGGCTCTTGCCCAGCAGTCCACCACCAAGCCGGCTGAAGAGCTGCCCGATGCGCCCCAAGCCACCGCGGCCGCGCTCATTCACCCCAACGGTCCTACCGTGGTCATGGACACTTCCATGGGCCGCATCACCTGCCAATTCTTTCAGCGGCAGGCGCCCAAGGCTGTCGCCAACTTCATCGGTCTGGCGCAGGGCACCATCGATTGGACCGACCCAACCACAAAGAAAAAACAGCACAATAAGCCGTATTACGACGGCACCATCTTCCATCGCGTCATTCCCGAGTTCATGATCCAGGGGGGCGATCCAACCGGCACCGGCATGGGCGATCCCGGCTACGCCTTCGACGACGAGGTCGATCCGAATCTGAACTTCGACCAGCCCGGCCGCCTCGCCATGGCCAATTCCGGCCCCAACACCAACGGCAGCCAGTTCTTCATTACCGAACAGGCATACGACTCGCTCAACGGGCACTACACCCTCTTCGGCCAATGCGATGAGTCCAGCGTGCTTGTGGTCAAGACAATCGCCCGCGTCGAACGCGACAGCAATGACAAGCCGCTTTCGCAAGTCGTTCTCAAAAAGGTGACCATCATAAAGGAAGGTCAACCCCTTCCGCCCCCGCCCGCCGAGTCAGCCCCCAAGGCCGTCCTACCCACAGTTTCCAAACCATAGTTCGCGAACTTACTCAGGAGTCTCAATGGCACTGTTACCAGGAACATACGCTATCTTCAACACCACCGAAGGCAAGATCACCGTCAAACTCTTTGACGCAGTCGCGCCCAAGACCGTCGCCAATTTCATTGCTCTCGCCGAAGGCGGGAAGGAGTGGACCCACCCCACCACGCACGCCAAGTCAAAGGACAAGCTTTACGACGGAACAATTTTCCATCGCGTCATTCCCGACTTCATGATCCAGGGGGGCGACCCGGCGGGCACAGGCATGGGTGGACCCGGCTACCGTTTCGAGGACGAGACCGCGGGTTCTCCGCACAAATTCGACACGCCTGGCAAACTGGCCATGGCCAACAGCGGCCCCAACACCAACGGCTGCCAGTTCTTCATCACTGTAGCTCCCACTACTTGGCTCACCGGTAAGCACACCATCTTCGGCGAGGTCGTTACAGGCCAGGACATCGTTGTTAAGATTTCCAAGGTCGCACGGAACGGCCAGGACAAACCGCATAAGCCGGTAGTCCTCGAGTCCGTCACCATCGAGCGCGTCGCCTGACGCCTACCGCGAAGCGATGACAAAAGGCCGCGCAGTTCGCGCGGCCTTTTAACTTGCCAATCACAATCCGATCAGCGTCTATTGCCCCGCTCCAAATCCCCACTGGAGCTTCAGCCCCACGCGGACATTAATTGGAAGGCTGGGAAAACCAATTGGCGCAATGTGCCGATTCCCCGTCAGATTCTCCCCCTGCGCATAAATACCCAACCACTTTGTAAGTCCATAACTCCCACCCAGATCCACCTTCGCGTAACCATGATCAAGATTGCGGTTGGGTAACAGAAGGCTGTTTCCGCCAAAGAGATCGTCATAAGCCAAAAAGTCCGAGTCGTCCGACCGGCAAGCGAATGCCGAGGTAAGCACGCCTGTCAGCCGGTTGGTCGAGTAGCTAGCCGAAACAAATCCCGTATGCGGTGGACGGCGAAATGGGCGCGCTCCCTGCAACGGCGAATCCTCTCCGATCGGAATGCCATTGTACGTCGGAATCGGACCAAGCAGCGCCACGTCATCATTGGTGAACGAGCGCTGCACCACTGCATCCAGGTACGTATATCCGCCCCGCAAAAAAATGTTCTTCCCAATACCACCTTCAACCGTGGTCTCCACCCCGAGTGCCCGAAACGCTTCAGAATTAATGCTCAGCTCATACGCTCCATCAGCTTGCAAAGTTTGTTCGAGAGCGTTTTGCTCATTCGGAGTTAGGCCAGGCAAAAGCTGCGGCACTAGGTCCAGTCCCACATATTCAATCTGCCGCCCAAACTCATTGTGGAAGAAGCTCGTCCGGAAGAGCAGCCGTTCGCTGAAGAACGTCTGCTCCACACCGCCCTCATAAGTGCGATCCTGCGGCGCGCTCAGCGGCGTGATATGTAACTCCGAGATCGTTGATTGACCGCCATTCGTCAGGAGAAAGTGATACAGAGAATAGAACTGGTCCGTCAGTGCAGGCTCGCGCACCGCCTCCCCAAAGTTGGCCAGCAACCGTGTGCCGCTGAAGATCCCCTTGCGTGGCCGAAGCAAGTATCCCGTAACGCCGGCGCGCGGCGATGTCTGCATTCCGAAAGACGAGTAATGCTGCAAACTTCCACCCAGCGTATAGAACAGCCGGTTCTTGAAATCGCCGTGCACGGATGCCAGGTAATCGTAGTTGGACCACTCCACCGCGGGTTCTGCACCTTTTGGTTCCGCGCCCCGCTCATCCTCGTAATGGAAGCCAATCATCCCAGTGAGATGGGGAGTAATGCTGTAATCACCTTCATACATCACCTGATCTCGATTCGAGACGATTTGGTGCTCCTGCGGATAGGTCCCGGAGTAATCCAGCAGAGCTTGTCCGCTCACCGAATATCCATTGGCGCCCGTGATAGTAACACTATCGCCATAATATGCTTGATCGCCAAATTGGTCATACGTAACCAGCGTCCCGGACGGCGACCACAGATTGTATTGGTCCCGTTTGCGTGTCAACCCATACCGCACACTCTGATGCAACGACGCTGTCGTCTGGTTATCAATCGACGCACTCGCGAAAATGTTCTGGTCCTTCTCAGTAGCCTGGTCGGCAACATGGTAGAAGTCCCACGCATTTGGAACCCCCGTCGCATCCACACCGTAGTGAACTGTTCCTCGAATCTGCGTGCTCCCTGAAGGCTGCCAGCCAAAATTCCCCGCCGCCGTCGCTACATGAAACTCATCGTTCGGCAGGTCGTTCACCGATTGGAACCAACTGAACGCGCCAAGATAGTCCAGCTTATTGTGTGAGCCTGCCAGCTCCAGTTCCTCGTGCGACGTCTGAAAGTTCCCCGCATCTCCATTGAACAGCAGCGATGGAAAGGTCGTTGTCCCACGCGGAGTCGTAAAACTCACCACGCTGCTTTCCGCATCGGCGCCATAAAGGTCCGAATCGGGCCCGCGATAAACCTCGGTCCGCTCCACCGCAGTCGTTGCCAGTGTCCCGAAGTCGAATTGGCCGCCAAGGTCTCCGGCACTCACTCCGTCCACAAGGACCTTATTGTCATCCGAATCACCGCCGCGGACAAAAAGTGTTGTCTCCGCTCCACGCTGCCCTGTCTGCACCACAAACGTACCTGGCATCAGCCGCAGCGCACTCACAAAATCATTGCGTAGCGCCAGGTCAAGCGGCCCCAGCACACTGGTTGCGGCACTGGTTTGCGGTTGCGGCGTAGGCGTTCCGGTTGCAGTCACCACAATCGATTCACGCACCCACTCCGGCTCTAGCACCAGGTTCCGCTCAATGTTATCCAGCGGCCCTGCGTAAAACGTCGGCGTCTCAATCTGCCGGAAACTCTTCGCAGTGATAACCAGGAAGAACCGCCCGGCCGACCCAGTCAGAATCTGAAAACTGCCATCAGCCGTCGAAACGGCACTGGCAACTGGTTTGCCATTACTGAGCAGAGTGATGGTAGCGCCAGTAACCTTGGCTCCCGAGGCGTCGGTCACCACACCGCGAACGGACGCAGCCTCGCACTGCATCGCGCACGCGGCAAGCAAAATGACCACGAAAATACTTTGGAATGCGCGGGACCGGAGTCCGCACAAAGATGAAGCGATAGACATGATAGCTCCTTCGTTCCCCTCGGAACGCAAGCGGGTAAAGGCGCCTCGGACCGGTCTCCTGACTTGCGCCTTCTTCAGCCACCTTCCCGGAAACAAGTCATGAGACTCACCTCCAGTGGTTTTCGTGGGGTCTTCCGCACGCGGACAATCCCTGGCTGAAATCCCGTCTTCCGGCAACCCAATACTCACGGGGACGGAAGCAGGGGCGCTCACAGTTGCGGGGCAGTGGCGGACTTTCACCGCCTTCCCGAGCATCCTAGCGATTGCCATTGTGAGCAGCACTGCTCTCTAAATGAGCAGCCTAAATATCATGAAACGATTTTCCATGACATGAACATTTATAGCCGGGTCCACGTCTTCAAGTCAAAATCTAAGGCTGTGGGTTTTCAGATCGAAATTCCTACGCAAATAAACCTGACG
>JBEKPF010000098.1:0-20110 GCA_049521035.1 Occallatibacter sp.
ACACCCAAGAACAAACACCAGCGCCAAACAAACCTATTCGACAAAATGTAAGCTCATCGAGCCTTCAGCACCTGACCAAATCTAACCATCACACGTCAATAGGGAAAGACCAAACGCTTACAAGTTGACGACTTGTGAAGCAGAAATTAGGGCAATTATATACTTGACTCAGAAAGAAAACTCCGCTATTCTTGAGTCATGGAAGCCCCAAAAACACTTCAAGAAGCCATCATTTACTTCGCCGATCCCGATAACTGCATTGCCTTTTTCAGTGCCCGGCGCTGGCCTGAAGGCGTTGAATGCCCTACCTGCGGAAGCAAGGATGTGAGTTACATATCTACCCGCCGCATGTGGGAGTGCAAAGCAAAACACGCCCGCAAACAGTTCAGCATCAAGGTGGGCAGCATATTCGAGGATTCCGCGTTGGGCTTGGACAAATGGCTGACCGCCGCATGGATGATTTGCAACTGCAAGAACGGCGTTAGTTCCTGCGAGATTGCCCGCTCCATCGGTGTCACTCAGAAAACCGCTTGGTTCATGGCTCACCGCATCCGCAAGGCCATGCAGACTGGCTCCTTCATGAAGCTCGGCGGCAAGGGTGGAAACGGCGTCGAAGTTGATGAGACATTCATCGGCGGCAAGGCCCGCAACATGCACGTATCGAAGCGTGAGCGCCGTATCACCGGAACCGGGACTAAAGACAAGGTGGCTGTCCTCGGCATCCTTGAACGCGGCGGAAAGGTCCACACCCAGGTTGTGCCCAACCGCAAGAAGCCTGTCCTGCAAGGCGAGGTCCGCAAGCATGTCGAAGCTGGTACCGCGCTCTACACCGACGCGCTGCTCTCCTACAACGGTCTGGCTGGCGACTACGCCCATCAGGTTATCGATCACGCCGTTGCCTATGTCGATGGTCAGGTTCATACAAATGGCCTCGAAAACTTCTGGAGCCTCTTGAAACGTGGTATCAGCGGAACCTATGTCAGCGTGGAACCCTTCCATCTGTTCCGCTACCTCGATGAACAATCCTTCCGCTACAACAACCGTAAAGACTTGAACGACGGCCAACGGTTTGAACTGGCGATGAATCAGGTTATGGGTAAACGGTTGACCTATGCCGAACTCACTGGCAAGGACGAAGCGAGGCAATTCTAAACGTCAGGGACGGGGAAAAAGAGCAAAGAAAAACTAAACGAAGCCTAGAGATCGTTTCGCAGTTTCAGCCTTCTTTAGCCGTTCCACTGCGTTTTTCAACTCCGTATCCAGCGAAAGCACACTCTCAATGGTCGTTACGGCAGTAAAGGCCGTGAGGTCTTTCTCGATTTCTGCGCGCACTTCTGCAGCAGCGGATTCAAGATGTGCACTCTCGCGTGTCATCCTCGAAAGAAGATGAGTGACCTTTTCCTGTAACTGACGCCAATGCACAGCCCTTGCTCTCAGTAAAGCGATACTCGCTTTCGCTTCCTCTACTTCAAGCAAAACTTGGCCTTGGATCGCCCGCTTCTCGTCCTCGCTCATCTCAGTTCACCTTTCTGCGCCGCTCCCGATCTGTTACCGTGTTCACTGCCTGTACCAGCGGATTCGTCGCCCCTGGCCGGGTGAAGATTGCTCCTCCGCCCGTCTTAGATCGCGAGGCCTTCCGCACGGCCTTCTCGGCTTTCTCTGTCTCCAGCGCCACCTTTACTTCACTGTTCGGCACTTGTGCCAACTTGTCCATAAACGATGTGAAATTGTCGAATTCAGGATTCGTTTTCATGGTTAAATGATACTCGCAAGCTGACTCATAAAGAGCTTCACTTGCCCGATCAGATTCTCGGCTTCTTCGACGGTATAGGTGTCCTTGGGGTGCATGACCTCGTTACGCCATGCCAGCTTGACGCTGTACAGGTTTGCCGCAGATTGGCTCATCTCGACCGTTGCGGGATCTTTCGGCAACGCCTTAATCGCCTTATTCGTCTCGTCTAGGATGTTCTGCCAGTTCTTCTCCTCCACCAGCCGCACTCCCAGTTTGTCGCCAAAGCGCTGGACGCCTACCTCCATAATGCGCATCAAGTGGAACACGCCAGCCGTTCCACGGCCCATTGCAACGCAGTTTCCAGCCTCAACCATGTCGTATTGGATCGACGGGAACTTCGCGTTTACATTTGGGCCAAATAGTTCATTTTGATCGTAAAGCTCCGCGCGCGACCCAGGCATATGAAAGAAGCGGTGGGTAGACATCTCGCGTCGAACAGTGTTATCGAGTTCAACCAGTGATGCAATGAGAGCACTGGCAATCACGCCCTGCCCAATATCCAAGGTGATATCCTGCACGCATCGCACCGAGGTGACTAAGCCTAATTCGGCGCACCGTTCGCCGACCGCAGAGACGAGTTGGGAAGGCGCGCTTCCCACTCCATTCGGCCATAACTGGCGGTCTGCTGGAATCTCCCTAAGAGCCACCCGTAAGTCTGCCAGACTCCGGCTGATAAACATAAACGCTGCGGCGGAAAAATGTTCCATAGCCCACCAGTCCACGAGAGCATACGGATTCTCCACCCAGAGGCACACGCCCACCGAGTTAGATAGATGCTCTCGAATTACTGGCTCCAACAATAGCTCCATACATCCTCTGAGTCAAGTATATAATTGCCGAAATTAGAGGACCGATATTGGGAGCCCATTGCGCGGCATGCGCAATGGAGAAACACAGATTCGGCGGCGTCCACTATAAGACCGTTAGGCCTCACTCATCGCTAGGCTATCCGGCGCTGGCGCCGGCTGCATAGTTGACCGAAGCTTCCCAGTGGCATGGAAAAGTGGAAAGCAAACAACGCTTCCCACTTTTCCACACCCCCGACTACTACCACGAGTCATATCTATCACCCGTCGCGCTACACTAGCAATCTCGCTGGTACAACAGATCCGGCAGGCCACCGGGAGGAACGTAGCTCATCGAGATGCGAGATGCATTTGCTTGCGGGCTTTGCTGCTAAGGATCTCATTGCGGTCGGGGACATGCCGAATCGCCACAAACGACTTCGTCATTCCGAGAAACTTCTCCCGCTCAATCACGCAGTCGGGGAACAGAGATCGGAACTCTCTTTCGCCCATCAGCTGAACGGCATTTGCCCAATCTTCAACAGCCTTCCTATCCGGTCTGTATACCCACCCCCATCCAGTGAGATACCTGGCCACAAAGTAGTTACGCAGCATTCCAGGCCACCAATGGAAGAAGAAAGCGATGTAGTGGGTATCATACGGGAACCATAGATTTGGTGTCTGGCAATAAAGGCCTACCCCGACACGGGAAAGCTCTGCGGCGAATCGGCGCATATCTTCGTGAGACATGTGCTCGATGGCGGAGTTTGAGAACACGAGTCCGAAGGCCTTGTCGGGAAACGGGAGATCCCTTCCGTCACCCGGGACACTGGTAACGTTTCCCTCCTGAGACGGGGGTGCCAAAGGATTGACAATCGTCACTTTGCGGCTCGTCCCGGCCCAAAATGAAAATGTTCCGCCCACATCTAGCAATTCGGGATACTCCGAAATCGGGAAGAGCTGCTGAAACCGTTCCAAACGTTTCCCGCGAAAAATTCCACCGACTTTATAACAAATGCGCAGAACTACCTCGGCAAGAAAACCGTGCGCCCGAAGATTGTCGTGTTCTCGGATGACGGGATTCTTGTATTTTGGTCGCTTATTAAATTTCGACATGCTGCCCCCTATTTCTTGGAAACTTGCCTGCCCTCTTGCAATCCGCCACCCGCCAGGCTTTCTCCGGCGCTAGGCTCGCCGATTGCCAGCTCTTCTCACAGCCCGTTACTCGACGGGAAATAGTGACGTTTCTGCAATCTCGCACAGAATGTGGCCGATCATGATACGAGCTTCCTGGATGCGCGGTGTCTCCTCTGGTGGCACGCAGATGCAGTAGTCTGAGGCTGCTTTGACCGCGGACTTAAGGCTCATCCCTGAAAATGTGGATTAAGTCTGCGCGGCTATAATAAACATAATACATTGGATGGCAAAGCCATCGTAATCACGGAGCAAGCAATAATCTCATCGTTGGGATGTGATAGGATCTGCCTCGGATACCTTCTCCCCTGTCAGTATTCCCAACAATTGCTGCCATTGCGTGTTTTGCGAGGGCGAATTGTACAAAGCGCTAACATACGCTCGGCACTTTTCCGCAATTCTCTGTCGATCGGTTAGGCTTAATTGACTAAATCGTTCAATCTCCGCGGAAAACTCGCTTAACTCTCTTATATAGACGCCTTGTTCCAGTAACTCCGGCATAGGTGGAAGGCCCTCGACTACTTCGTGTGTTCCAATAAATGGCACGCCTGCTGCCAAGGACTCCATAGCTTTATTCGGAAAACCGACGCTGATGACAAGAGGAAATACGCTCAAATCGGAGTCCTGAAGAGCTTCGGAGATGGATTCCACATAGCCTGTGAACTTCAGGTTCTTGAATTTGGAACGAAATGCTGGGGGGCATTTCCCGATAATCCGTAAGTCAAATCGACTGGCATCCAAACGAACTGCAACATCGCGGTTCAAAGTGCAAAGCGCCATCTCATTGGCTACGTAAGAGAGTTTTCCGTGAAACGATACTACCAACCGTTCGCGTTCCTGGAGTACGCGAAGTGGGGCAAAGCACTGACGGCTGTGCAAGTGTATTTGAATCATCGCGGTCACACCTAACTCCCGCAGATGTGCGGCTTCACGCTCAGCCGAGACTAGAACGATGTTTGCTGAGTTACAGGCAGCGACCTCGTGCCGCAGTGTTAGCATGCTATCCAGCGCGTAGAGGATGCGCCGATAGCCGGTGATATGTTTGGCCATGACCCGAGTTGTATTTGACCAGCAGTCCACTGCGTCAAAGATGATTCGAGGGTGTCTTAGCCCCAACAGATGTAAAGGTAACCTTTCTACATAAATAATGTCATATTGGCTAAGGTCGATTCCGGCAAGTACGTCCGGTAGTCGCATTGAATTGTAAAACTCATAACCTGCTGGAATACCACGCGCCAGCCCATAAATGACTCGAAAGAGGCGTCTCAGCTTTGAAGAATTTGATATTATCTTTAAATCCCTTACTCCATCGGGCAACTTGATCGGGCTTCCATCATCTAGACAGAGAATGTCCACTTCGCTGTGTTGGACAAGCTGTGCAATTCCTTCGAATGTACGGACCCGAACCGGATTGGGAGCGTAAGGAATAATCATCAGAATTCGTCTAATCGGTGGCGTCCTGATGATGGCTTCAGTTGTATTGCCATTCAAATGTTGCATCGATGCTTCCTTCATCTTATTGTCACTTGAGTACTCCATCGAAGATTCCGCGCCACACTGCTTTAACCTGCCTCACTGGATGCCGTGATCGGATTGCCAATTGTAGCGAGCGTATGACACTGTATTTCAACAACATATAAGCCAAGCCGATCGGATATATACCATGTTTGTGTTGGCGAAGACAGCGAAGCCGGTTCTTGGTTCCTTCATATAGGTACAAGTCGGAATAGCTGCCCCTTTCTCCAGAACCAATACTGTGCAGGATACGTCGATTTACGACCACCATGTCGGCGCCAAGCTCTCTGGCTCGAAGAGACAGATCCACATCTTCCGAATACATGAAATAACTTTCATCGAAACCGTCGAGGCTGCGGAAAAGCGCAGTAGAAATCATTAGGCAGCAACCGGTTACGAATTCCGTTCGCCGTAGCGGCTCGGAAAAGCGGGCCCGGCTCACGGTCGGCTCCCCGGTCACTTTTCCAAAGAATCCCCCAGAAAACCACACTTTCCCGTTCGCCGCTGTTTCGATCACACAGGAGACGATCCTCATGCCCGTACAATGCTCGAGCATTTTTGGAATCGCCTCGGTGTCGGGAAGGCTGATATCCGGATTCAGTATCAAAAAGACATCCTGAGCGCCGTGCTCCACTTCCCAAAAGTTCAAATTATGTCCACTGCCGAATCCAGGGTTCTCGGGTGAAGAAAAGTACAAGACCGGAGCCCCCAGATGGGAAATAGACTTCTGCAAAGATTCTATCTCAGAAGCTTCCGAGTTGTCCCGAACCAGAATACGATATTGCAAGCTGCGCAAGCTTGCCGACAATTCTCTGATACATCCTTCCGTAACTTGGTGAGATCGGTAATTGACTATGCTGATTGTAACCATATCTTGACCTATTCCTTACAATTCGATTCCTTGACTGGCGAGATACTGGGAACATTCTGGAGCAGTGACACTGGCACATTTGGAGAGTTGCACGACTACATCCAAATCACGCGACAATTCATATTATCAGCTTGTGCGTTTTCCTCGCTTTATCCGCGGGGTGTTTTAGGACGTTCTTCGTAATGGTTTAGACTGCATTTGACAAGAGTCTGCGACGACTCAGTCGATGGCACACCTTAATTCGGACTACCTGCGTCATAACTTTCTGCTGGCCTACGTTCGAGGCGAGAACACGCTGAAACAGCTTTCGGAATCGTTCCTGGTAAGCGAACGAGGTGACTGCCCTGTTCTGTGCGTATCATACCGCCGTCGAAGTTCCCTCGATCCCCAGATTGAATTGCAGATGCGTATCCGCGAGATCGCTCCGGCAAGAGCACGCAATGGATACCACAAGATTCCCGCCGCAGGATTCCTATTGGCTTCAACTTCGCACTGAGCTGTGGAAATGTAGAGGGCGAAGAGCGCATTCCGTATCTCGACCCTCTCGACTAAGGCGGCGTCGAGTTACATTCTCCTCCAAGCCTTGACCGAGACGCTCCAGTCGCCTCGGGCTGCAAAGCACGGGGGCTAGTCAACTGCAACAACCTTATTCTGTCAGTGCGATAATCGGACAACCTCGATACGAAACGCTGCAAATTGCTCCAGTTAGCATCCTCATATTACGTCACGGCATCCTTTATCATGCTCAACCATCCCTGAGCATATAGCTTATAGGCGGAGGATCTAGTCGCTATTTCGAACCACCTCTTGATGAGGCTATCCGATAGTTCAGAGCGAAATTGTGAATGCCTGCACTTCGCCTCAATCCTGTGGCAAAGCGTAGAGTCACACACATTCGTGTGGGATTGGGCATAACTAAGAAGCACTCTAAACTGCTTCTCAATTTGTCGATAGTCCTCCTTGCCTCGATCCTTCGCGCGACGCAACCTAGCCTCCATCGACCAGTCTGTGACACCTAATTGCTGTGCGCTATGAACGCGGTAGCGAATGAGCGGCTCAGAGACTGCGATTAGACGTGAATGCAGAACAATCATCCAAGCAATCCACCCATCATGCACCCATTCAAGCGGCACCGGAGCAAATGTTTGACGTAAGTCAGAACGAAACATCAGGGTGGCCCCTGTTACAACGTATTGCTTCAGTAGCACGGAGGCAGCCACGTCTCTTGAACCTGTATTGAACTCCGCAACCTCTTTGCCAAAGCGGTTGGCGCTCCATAAAGTCTTGCCGGTCGGTTTGGAGTTCTCCTCCATAAGTTCGCCATCAGAGAATGCGCCGCCGGCAGAATGCTGCTTTAGCGCACCCAACAATGTTTCAAGTTTTGTTGGGACCCACCAATCATCTTGATCTGATAGCGCAATAAATTCTCCGCAACATAAGTTGATCGCCTTTTCGAAATTCTTTGTGGAGCCGAGATTCTTGTCATTCTTGTATACCCGTACTGGAAACTCTACCTCTTTGGCGAAATCTGCGAGTATTGCAATGGTGTGATCCTGTGATCCGTCGTCGCATACTATTAGTTCCGCCGGCTTTGTGGTCTGGGCTGCAATACTTGCCAACAGTTCTCCGAGAAAACGCGATCCGTTGTATGTGCAAAGTGCTATTGAAATAAGATCGCTTTCTACAGAAGCATCTGCGAGTACTTTTCTCATAAGATCCTCCCACAATTACATATTGTGGTATGAACTGCTTGGCGTCAGTGATGTTGCACTCAGAAAACGTATGTCCCAACAATCTGGTCTTGAAAGATATTCATTCCTCTCGTAGTTATAGCGACGGGAATGAAAAATCATCAACGATTTCCAAGGTCCGTAAGAAAGGTGGAAAAGCAGTATCGTCATCTTCCTGTGCTTTCCATAAGCCGACAGTTCCATGGCCAATCGACCCTGGAGAACCTACCTTCATCTCAGATAATGTATCGCACTTTACGCCTCAAATGGGATCATGGCACGCCATAGAAGGTCTACTTAAAGCCCTGCTCGACTCTCTGGAATCGGATCGAGCCGGCCCATTTGGTTGGTCACAGTACAGGAACACTCCTGCAATTATGTAAAAAACAGAGATTGTAACCGGATGCGCATAAGCTGAATCGACGATTGAGGCAAAAATGAACGAGATGCATAGAGCCGAGGTTACCCAGCGAAGACTCGGATTCACATGCGATCGATAACTTCTGGCCGCTAGATAAATCAGAAGTACAATTCTCAAGAGCACAAGTACCACCCCTGTTAATGCTCCGAAATCGACCATATACCCTAGCCAGAGAAAGTCGCCGACAAACTTCTGCCCCTCAGTATCAGGGCCATTCTGCGTGCCGGGACCAGTGCCCACTAGTGGGTAGTCGTGGAGCAGCCATTGCTGCAGTTGGGAGAAGTATTCGATGCGGTTGTAATTCGAGGTTTGAGTGTCTTCGTCTTCACTCGCAACTATCGAAGTAATCCCAAGTTCACTTGCGATGGGATGTAGGACCAATGTTAAAACAGCAATCGCCAACGCAATTGCAACCCGATGCTTCCACGACTGGCGAAAGATGAAGTCAATCACGAATACTCCCAGGATCCCAGCCATCCAGACACGGCTCATTGAAGATATTGCACCAAGCACAGCCGTCAGAGCTATCAGTTTAGCAAACCAGTTATGCCGCCGTATATTGATATAATAGGCCACGCAGAACGTCATGAAAGAAAGGCAACCGTAATCTATCTGTGTTCCGTACATCCCTGTCGCACGACCGATTCCCAGGAAATTTCTTTCTAACAACCAATCAGACTGAAAGAGCCAAAAATTTACTTCTAGGACCTGATATAGTGCCGCCCAGAATGTGACCAGATACGCTAGACCTGCAGCGATAAGCGCCGCCTGGAGTGTTGTTTTCCGAAAGCGGCACAGAAAATATCCAGAATAGATCAGAAAGGGAGCCAGGCAATAGTAATAGAGCGACGATGCTACTTCAGCTGTATGAATTAGTGACGCACCCATATATCCCACAATGACAATGGCGGCGAGGAAGAATTGGGCCAAGGTAATGGCATCAACAAGTAGCAGATCGCTTCTCTGCGCACGGAGCCTCTTAGAGAAGGCAAGCACGCTTAGGCCCGTTAGACTTGCCACCAATAAAGCAGACAAAATGTCTTTGTTCACGCCAAAGAGATTGACATATATCTGCCTAATCAGCACAAAGATCATAATTGGAAAGGCCAAAATGATTCTCCTGATCATAGCAACTTACCGCCCAGCCCGTCTCTGATGAAATGCATATCACCTCTCGACGATTACATTGTGACTTTGCGAAGCATTTAATTTCAAGAATTGAGTATATAAGAATAGCTGATGAAAGTCGTTTGAAGACTCTGAGGAGAGTGGCAGCTCCAATTGTCACTGGCATCGAGTGTGCCAAATGCCTGTCACATTCTGCTAAGAAACGGCCATACTCATCCAAAATGGAATGCTAAGAGGCTGAACGCAGCATCAAAAGCGGCCGGCACTGCAATAAGCCCGGCTGCATAGAAATATAGCTAATCAGATCAACTTTACGTATCGCATCGATCAGTTCAACTTCGTTAGTGTATCGTGAAATTCCAGTCACCTGTCAAGTCGTGTAATCAGTATTGAATACGAGGACGCCACAGCACCTGAATCCTAACCGTATTCCTGCCTTCTTCCCCGCGTACCTATCGCAGATTTGAAGAGTGCTCGACTGCGCTCCCAGTCATGAACCCAGGGTGGCATCAATAGATTCGTACTCATTCGTTGATCTCTAAGCTTATAGGTACTAGTCACCTTCGCTCGAACGCCAGAAGCTATTGTAAAGGGCGGAATGGCCCCGTGCACCACCGAGTTGGCACCGATCACAGTGCCTTCTCTAATGATGGCTTCTGCAATACTCTAACTCCTTCCGCTAGCCAGACGTTCCGTCCAATTGTAACTCTACGATCATGATCAAGGGGGGGGCGAAACGCTGGCGCAATATGTGAAGAGGTGTGCAAACGTGAATACTGACCATGATTGTGATCCGTGATGACCACTTTGCTCCCGATCAGCACATCATCTTCAATCTCGATATAGTTTGTCGCAGCAATATGAACAAAGTGGCTTAAGTGAACGCACTTTCCAATGGCTATGCGGGGATGAAAGAACTGATCATTGTACTTTGTAACCGCTTCCAGCCAGAGCTCGTCTCCTGCTGCGAATTCCTCCCCCATTTCAATTGATGACAGGCCTCGGATATAGGCATGTGGGCCGATCATTATCTTATGGACGCAAAGCTTCCTAGCTATTAAACTACTCTGAAACGCACAAGTGATGGAGTTGATAAAGCGTCAGGCAAATAAGTAAATCCCATTGTCCTTTAAGAATCTGCGATATCTTCGCAACAGCTCTCCCGAATTCGGAAAGTAAGCCTGAATCGCAAACATGTTTCAAGTGAACTCCATCCTCATCCATGTAGTGGTCAGGTCTTTTCGACGGGATAAGGGCTGCACGAGTCAGTCTGCAGCCTATATCTCAACTTCTCTCTAGATTTGCCCATGTTAGTCTCTCCATTGTGAGCGCCACCTTTCGCTAAGGAGCAGCTGGAACGCTAAAGCGACCTGTGTAGTTGATGAAGACGAAGGGCATAGTAGGCAGAAGGCCGTCACTGTAATGGATCAGGCAATTTACGAATACGAACAGAGCGGGACAACCACGGATTCCAATATTGAGATCGTTTGTTGCCGCATCCGTTAATGCAACCTTGAAGTTAGTAAAGGTTATACACAATAGGGGAGAATTTTTGGGCGCGTTTTGTCCCCGGAATGATCTCAGCTCGCTGAAAGCTGCGTTTAAGAGGTGGAAAGATGATATACCGACCGACATTTAGAATAGCCGCCATCAATGTTTTCTCTTACTGTACGAGGCTCATCTTATGATACTCGGCGCGATTTGCCCTAACGATCTCGCTGGTACAAAGACCGTGCAGATCAACCCGCAAAGGACCTGTGGTGGCCGTGGCTTAGGTTCGCGGCAACCCATCAATCACGATTCACCTGTCCGCGATGCAGTTTCCAAGGCGGGGTATAAGTACGACATAAGGAACTTCAGTGTTTGAAAATTGACGGCGCAATGCGGGATTGGCAAAGGGAGGAGCGTGGTCCCCGACGATGACAAAAACAGTCTGACGAGCCAAGTGGCTCATGGCCATCTTAGACACGGAAACATGAACATTAGAAACGAGCTGATACCAGGAGCATAGTGCCGACTGTTGTGCAAGCAGTGATGTCAGTGAGCACGAAGCTCCAGCCGGAAGTCCTGATGGAATCGGAACAGGAAGGTGAGAGTTCAGCGTCGTCCAGTGTATAAAATCTGGGGTAGCATCCTCCTTTCCCAGACGGCGTCCAATCCACTCGGCAATGTCCGCGTCACAGATCCCAACAAATGCACCCACGCAGTCCGGCAACCCTTCTTGTCGAAATTGATCTCTGAACCATTGCTCCTGAAAGCCGATACGGCTATACCAGGTCAGCCTGTTGAACATGCGGCCGTCCATGCCGTGCAGCGCGAGGCTATGATAGCCCAGAGAGACGAATAGGTCAGGAAGACAGTCTTGCGATTCTTGCGCAGAGATGTTCAGAATGTGAAAACCTATCTTGTTACCGCATAACTCCCGCGCCTCTCCGGCAACTGTGGATCCATAAAAGGGTACTGATCCCTGCAAGACTTTATAACGGGCGAGCAGGCCCGGCTGTGCGTAGGGCCCGACCAACGAGCTGCGGATGGATGAGTCCAAGCCAAGTCCCCAGGATTCTACCAAAATGAGGACCACGTTAGGCATTTTCTGAGTACCCCTGCCTGCGGCAAGGCTCGCATAACGGACGGCCAAGGCCGCTGCACTCTGAACTGGAGAGCGATCTGTCTGAAAAACGCTCATGGCATTGCTCTTACCGCCCAAAAGCCTCTCATTAAGCACCAATCGAATCGCGGGATAACGACAAATCCACAGGTTCTTGAAGTCGCTAAATTTGTTCGCATCGCTTAACCTTTCCATTCCGAAGGGGTTTGGTATGTGTCCTGTTTCGCGAACTACGGCTATGCAGTCCGCGGAAACAGCCAGAACGGCGAGAGCAACGAGACACGCGGCAGTACGTGATCGGTAGGTTCTGCGAATTGCCTCGACCGGAAAGAATGCTGCAATTGAAGTAATTAGCAGAACGAGGACGACGATAGCGGCCACGACCAGCAACCGAGCGCCTGGAAACTCGTGTAATGAACCAATATTCACTAGGCATTCCGTGGGTGCAAGGTAATAGGTCTTGCTTACCGCGCTAGTCAGGTCCGCAGCAATGACAAAAAGGAGCAAGGCAGCGGATAGGATTCGTGGCGCAAAAAGTGCGAGCAGGCCAACCAAGGCATATTCCGCGCAAAACCATCCGAGGGGCAGCAACAACAGCCAGTGGCTGGCAACCCAGAAGGGAATATTGGCGAATATTGCGTAGAAAGCTACAATCAGAAGCCACTGCGCACAGAGTAATCGCCTACAACTCCCGAAGAAAGTTGAGATAATTAGCGGCAATATATTTATCTCTCTTTCCACTTCAGAATCTTAGATTTCTACGATTGGCCTGCTCAGAATGTTAGACGAATATCATTGATAGTGTTGTACATCGGACATGGAATCTCTGTGCGAGAACGCGTAGGGGTGCGTTTCAGCAAGGCGGAAGAATATTGAGTTTGCGCCCACTACCAGACGAAAACCTTTCGTGAACCTATCGTGCTCCCGCATAGCTCCGAGAATCGCCTAGACTGGAAATGCTGCAATTGAGTTGGCTAATAGAATGAGGACTTCGATGGAAGCCACTACCAGAAGCCCTGAATCGGAGAACTCTCGTAAGACACATCCTTTGTCAAGCACTCTGCCGGTGAGACGGATTAGGTTTCGCTCACAGAACTGGTCAAGTCCGCAGAAACAACCAGCGGAAGCAAAAGACGCGTGAAGAGTTTGCGGCACAAAAGAGCGAGCACCCCCACACACTCCCAGCAAAACCATCGGATGGGGGTATGCTGAGCCAGTGGCATGTCATTGGTGAAAGAAATATTGGCGACTATCACATAAAAAGCGGCAAAAGAAAGTCAATTTACATGCTCAAATCGTTTCCGTCAGTATTCGGAAGCGTTGCGAAATCATTTTCATAGAGTCTTGGCCTAGGCCGCACTTCCGACATTTCCCATTTTCCGTTTTTTTTGGTCCGTCAGTCAACTGACTGTACTAGAATGACTTTTTTAAGACTCTGTGGTGACTGTTCTTGAGATTATCTGATAATGACAAAGACGAGGTTCTACTCACACGCTTTCCGAATTTTCCTTCTTCTTATATTTGTCGCCATCGCTATTCATTTCAGGAACTTGGTCAAAGGAAATCTGTTAGCACTGTTTGACTTGTGCCTTTATGGGCAGACTAACGCGCTCATTCCACCTCCTGTCGAAGCAAAACTGGTTGCACATGCTGGGGGTGCAGTTCAAGGCATCACCTACACAAACTCTCGTGAAGCATTGGATCTGCATTATGCCAAAGGCTATCGAGTTTTTGAGCTAGATTTTCATTGGACGACCGACAACCGTCTGGTCATTGTCCACGATTGGAATCTAGCTTCTTCTCAGTTCGGCACGAAGCCACACGTTTCCAGTTATGATGAATTTGTAAAGGGTAGACGCCGAGACGGGCTGCATCAATTAAGCTTTGATGATTTGCACGAATGGCTACGAAACCATCCCGACGCACTTGTGGTCACGGATACGAAAGATAGCAATCTACGTCTCCTTGAGTATCTTCGACAAAACAGTGGCGACATTCTACCGCATTTGATTATCCAGATTTATCGACTGTCGGAATTGAGCGCAGCCAGACAGCTTGGCCCCAGAGCAGTTTGGTTAACTGTGTATAAGAGTCGATATCCTGCCTGGGCTTTGTCAAGAATTGCAAACGTCGACGCATTTGTGATTCCTGTCGCAGAGTATGCTAAGTATAATCAACCGGGGCTGCTTGCTAAGGCACACTTTTATGTTCATTCTGTTCCCGCCGATAAGATTGAAGAGACTTTCTCGCGCCTTCCAGGCATTTATGGCATGTATGTGGACTGATCAGATATATCTCTTGTCTCCACGAAGAATGTGAGCCAACTGCTGGACCTGTAGCACGCGGAGTGTAGAACAACTACCTGGGAGAACTCTGTGCTATGATGCCTTTTGGAGATGTGCGGCAAAAAACGGAAAGAGATTTGGGCTGGTCCCCCACGACCAGCCCGATAGCCCACGGTTTTGATGGTTGAAAATCTTGGTAGCAATTTGGTAGCAAACAGCGCCAAAAGGGCCGTTTTTTGACCATTGCACCGACTTATAACCATTTTATAATCAGCGTCCAGCTACCCCTGAGCATCTTTTCACACGGTGGAAGTCGCAGGTTCGAATCCTGCAGCGCCCACAATTGGTTCCAATACAGCGTGCCAGCGCAGCGTAAAACCCACCTCTGCAGGCTGAGCAGGTGCCTTCCTACTCTGGTGAAATCAAAGAATAATCGTAGCCCACCTCGGGCGATAGTTTCTGCCTTTATCTCTATCGACACTACCGTAGCCGGTCGTTACTATCTGTCATCGGGATTCCGCTTCAACTCCCCACACTTCTTCGTTGGCGAGTAGCACTGGCATTTTCTTAGCCTGAGACCTCATGTAAATGCATCAATCAGGCAGAGTTCGAGAAGACTGTGTCAACGCCTCCGGCGGAATCAGACCGGCGAAGTCAATTCCTGAAACAGTGTTTGGCAGCGGTTAACTGAGTTCGCATTAGGAATTGTCTTCTTGCCCTTTGTCTAGCGCTCAAATGCACTCATCGAGCGCTCATTCGTACTTCGCACCTCGTGTCGAACAGGAGAAAGACGGTGGCTCAGCCGTTTATAGGCGAAATACGCATGGGAGGCTGGAATTTTGCGTCAGTGGACTTCGCCTCGTGCAATGGACAACGGATGTCAATCTCGCAGAACGAAACGCTGTTTAACCTGATCGGCACAACGTATGGCGGTAACGGCGTAAATACCTTTGGATTGCCTGATTCATGGGTATCTAATGCAGAAACATCGATCCGATCATGGCAACGGTTCAGATACCTGGTTCAATAACAGCTCGTTCTCGGCCCCTTTGAACAGCACTCCGATTGCATACCCAGCCATGACCTCAGTTTCCGGGTATACTGCAGGGTCAACGGCAGGCAACATGGCCTCGGAAACGAAAGGCTTCACGCAGGGTGCGGCGGGGACGAGAATCGATTCGGAGCTTCTGCGGTTGCTCCTGGCGGCTCGAACAACCTCGATTTCCTGGATGCTGCATTCAATACAAAAGGCTCAGTCGGGAACTGGTTCTTCTCCGATGACGGCGCACCGTCCTGTTTCCGTCCTAACTTCTTGTATTCCAGGGCGCAGTCCATACCGCGAAACCCGCCAATTTATGCCACTGAAGATGTATAGACGCCGCAGAGCTCCAGCATCTATTGTCTGCGAATACTGACTGTATGTTCGTCCATTGAACATTACGGTTCGTTAGGGTGTAAGTGGTAACTGGGTTTGATTCAGTAGCTGCGAGGCGAGTTCCATCTCCCCATTTGCAGTAGTCTTTCAGACACCTTTGCGTGGACTCTGTACCGCCTCTCAACGAGCGAAGGCTCCTTGGGAACCCCAATTGCTTTCCCCATTTGTTTGAACAATAGCTGTGTGACAGGCAGGTTAACACGCTGCACACCCCGGGGCAGAGTCTGCCGGGAGTGCAGTTCGCTCAATGGCTTCCCCACAGATAATCGTAGCCGGCGAAAGACCTCCACCATTCAGCTGGTCAAACGCCAACGCTTCAATTCCCCTTGCAGGATGAATCGCAACACATGAGCCGATTCTCAAAGGATGCTTGCCCATGCATTTTCAGGTCGCCCACGTTTTCGCTCGTCTGTCCTCCATCTCAACTCAGCGTTCTTCTCAGCGGTTTGGCGGAATGAACACCCTGATTCCGCTCTTGCTCGTAACCTTTGCTTGCCTGCCGACGAGTGCGCAGGAGTCCGCAACGAGGGGGACTCGCCGCGCAGTCCGGCATCAGACGGGGGCGACTCAGCGCAACGCGGGAGACATGACACAGCTGCTCTCAACGCCCACGGAGGAACCGGCGGCGGCGGTGAGCGAGTTACAGCGCAGGGAATTTGGGGTGCTTGAAACAGGCGCGGTTAGGGCTCCACTGACGGTGAAGTTTACTTTTGTGCGGCCGGCGACGCTGGGCAAAATCGACGTGCTGACCATGGGCGCGCGCGATCTTGACTTCAAAGCCACCGGCGACGGCACGTGCGAAGTGAACCGCACTTACTCCGCTGGCGACAGTTGCACGGTGGGAGTCAGGTTCGCGCCGAAATTCGCAGGCGGCCGCAAAGGCGCGGTGGTGTTGAAAGACCTGGACGGGAAGACTCTTGGGGGCAATCCGCTTTTCGACACTGCAAGCGGCGCACAGCTGATTTTTGCACCGGGAACCGATAGCGCCATCTCTGCAAATGCAAATACATCGATAAGTCCCGCGACCCCAGCGGTCAACCTCCCGCCAAGCACGTCCAACCCCTTTTCCGAATGGGACCTACCGGAAGGTATTGCGGTCGACGGCAGCGGCAATGTCTGGGTTGCCGATAGTCAGTTGGACATCCTGTACAAGATACCCTACTCGGGAGGCAGCTACTCCCAACCGGACCCGATCGACGCAGCGGAGACCGACGGAAATGATTTATGCAATCCTTGGGGCGTGGCCGTGGATGGCAGCGGAAATGTCTATGTAGCCAATTCAGCCGCTTCCGGTGAAAACTTTCAAAACGTTCCGTGCGGAGCAAGTGTTGTTGAGTACGTAGGCGGAGTTCTCTCTGGAAAGAAGACCATCGGCGTTACCGCTGACTTCGCCAGCCCCAACGAGGTGGCCGTGGATGGAAGCGGGAATGTCTACGTTGCCGATTTCGGCGGGGGCCTTTTCAAGATTACGGGCTCCACAACCACCCAGATCGGAAAACCCGGAACGACGGGCGCCGGGAGTAGCGACTACGCAGTGGCCGTGGATAGCAGCGGCAACGTGTATGTATCTGTTTTTGTCAACACCGGAGTACAAGGGACGGTTTATAAGGAAACGTGGAACGGCACCAGTTACACCGAGTCCGTGGTGAACTCCGCCTTTGTGGATCCCAACGGTATTGCGCTCGATCCCGCCGGCGATCTCTATGTCTCCGATGACAATAATGCAGACGCAGGGTTCATCTACAAACTGACCCCGAACGGAAGCGGTGGGTTTAATGCCCCCACCAAGCTCATCACAGGCCTGACCGTCAACGGCACTCCAGTAGAAGTATTGACGCCCGAAGATGTAGTGCTCGATAACAGCGGAAATCTCATCATTTTGAATGTAATTAATACCCAGAGTGCCAACTATCCGGGCATCTACAAGGTGGACGTCGAGGCCGCGCCGAGCCTGAGCTTTGGCAGTGAGAACGTTGGCACGGCTACCGCAGAGCAGACGGTTACCCTGGATAACATCGGCAACGCGGCACTGACCTTCGCGGATTCGCTCGCCGATCTTCCCACTGGGTATATCCTGGGCAGCGGCAACACCTGCCCGGATACAACGCTGGCCTCCGGCGCATCCTGCACCCTGGCAATCCAGTTTCAGCCCACGGTCGGCGGAAACACAGCAGAAAATGGCGACGTGATGCTGACGGCATCGCAGGAGATCGCCGTGACCGGCACGGGTACGGGTACCCTCGATGTGGCTCCTTCCTTCACCAGCGCGAGCAGCACCACCTTCACCGCGGGCACGGGAGGCACATTCACCGTGACGGCCGCGGGCACACCTACGCCCACCTTCAGCACCACGAGCACCCTGCCCGCCGGGATCACACTCACTTCCGCCGGAGTTCTCTCCGGAACGCCGGCAGCCGGAACGGGCGGCGTCTACACTCTCACGCTGAAGGCAACGAACAGTGTTTCCACTGCTTCGCAGACTTTCACCCTGACTGTGGATCAGGCTCCGGCTATTACCAGCGTCGGCAGCACGACATTTGCTTCAGGTACGGCAGGCTCCTTTACCGTGACCGCCTCAGGCTTCCCCACCCCAACGTTTAGTGAGACCGGAATTCTGCCCACCGGCGTCGCCTTCAGCGGCACGGGTGTTCTGAGCGGCACGCCAACCAGAGCGGGCTCGTTCCCCATTACCATCACCGCAAGCAATGGCATCTTGCCAATCTCGACCCAAACTTTCACGCTGACGGTGAGCCCGGGCGCGGCGACGCATCTGACAATCGCCGCGATCGGCACACCCGCATTCTACACCGCATTCAACTTTACCGTTACGGCTCTCGATGCCTTTGGAAACGTGGCGACAAGCTACAACGGGACAGTAGCAGTCACTTATAACGTTCCGGGCAACTGTGCGGTTCCGAACCTAACCCTGTCCGGCGGGACTGGATCAGAAGGCGGCGCCTGCTTCAAGACCGCAGGATCCAACGACACAATCACGGCAACGGACATTTCGAATCCAGCGCTGACGGGTTCGGCCACCTACAACGTCGCTCCAGGTCCCGCGAGCCAATTCGGAATCACCGCTTCCGCGTCTACATTTGTCGGCTCGCAACTCAACGTTACAGTTATGGCGTTTGACATCTTCGGAAACGTCGCCACCGGTTATGCCGGCACAGTTCACTTCATTAGCACGGATCCAAGCGCCGTTCTGCCGGCGAACAGCACTCTGACCAGCGGCGCAGGTACCTTCTCAGCAACGCTTGAAACGGTTGGCAACCAGACCATCACGGCGACTGATACCGTGACCCCAAGCATCACAGGAACATCCGGGAGCATTGCGGTTAGCATTCCAAACTTCACGGTGACGAATAACAACGATTCAGGTGCCGGATCGTTGCGTGCAACACTGCTCTCCGCAGCGAGCGCGGGTTCGGGAAATATCCTCTTTGACCCGACATTTTTCGCGACGCCGCAGACCATCACACTCGCAAGCGGCACGCTGACCATTCCTCCCAATACGACCATCACCGGACCAACCACTGGAAGCGGCGCTACGCTGACTAATCTAGTGACCGTGAGCGGCGCAGGCGCCGTTGGTGTCTTAAGCCACACCTCCGGCACAGCCTACATAAGCGGGCTGATCATCGCGGATGGCAATGGTGGCAACGGTGGTGGCGTCTACAACGGTCCCGGCGCAGTCTTGAGCATCAGTAGTTGTACCGTCTCCGGAAATACCGCTGGTTTCGGTGGCGGCCTTTACAACTGGGGCGCAATGACGGTCAGCAACAGCACGATTTCCGGCAACACGGCCAGCGCGGAGGGTGGTGGCATCCTCACCCAGGGTTCCGCACTCACCGTCGCCAACAGCACCATCTCCGGCAATTCAGCTCCTTCCGGTGGCGGTATCATCAACCTTTCCGGCGCCGCGACTCTCACCGATACAACCATCTCAAATAACAGTGCCACCAACGATGGTGGCGGCGTTGCATCTCAGACAACACTGGCGCTGACCAACACCATCATCTCGGGCAACACATCCGCAGGCACGAATCCAGATGTTCCTGCCGGCTATACCGACAACGGGGGCAATGTGGTTGGTTCATCCAGCATCGTCCTCGCTCCTCTGGGCAACTACGGCGGCCCGACGCAGACCTTGCCACCTCTGCCCGGCAGCCCAGCCATCTGCTTCATCAACCCGTCAACCGCTACCGGATCTGACCAGCGCGGTCTTCCACGCACAACCACCTACGGCGCCATCACCTGCCAGGACTCTGGCGCGGTGCAATCAAACTACTCCCTGGTCTTCGGCAACGAACCGCCCATCACCGTGTCCGCGCTGACCAACTTGG
>JBEKPF010000099.1:0-20054 GCA_049521035.1 Occallatibacter sp.
GTGTGGATGAGTCCCGTTCCGAGATCAAGAACTTCTACGCCAAACGGATCCCGGCCAGCTACTCTTCCATCGCAACCCGCATTGGCGACCTTGAAGTCAAATCGGGGGTACGGCTCTCCAGACTCCAGTACACCCAAGGGCCTCCAGGTTCCGATCTGACTGAGATCTCGCTAGATGCCGGCATCACCGGCACCTATCCGCAGATCATGCACTTCGTCAATACCGTGGAACGTGACCAGAACTTCTTCGTCATCCGGACCATGGCTCTCACCGGCCAGCAGGCAGGCATGGTGAGCCTGCGCATGAAGCTCTCAACATGGCTGCGCCCGGCGGATGCTGCGGCCAGCGGATTGCCGCCTACACCCGATGACGACACCGCCGAACCGTCCCAAGCCAGACCCTCGGCTCCCGGCAAGGAGGGCGAATAGTCATGGCCCTTCGTCTGGGAACTGAAAACAAACGCCAGGTTTATCTGGCTGTCGTTCTAATTACGGTAGTCGTGATTGGCGGCGCAGTGGAGATCAAGAACTATTTCTTCACTTCCGCTCCCACGCGACCCATCCCCACACCCACTCAATTCACTACCAGCACGTCAAGCAGCCGCCCGGCTGCAGGAACTGCATCCACAGTGGCCGGCTCAAATAGATCCGGTTCCAGTACCCAAGGTCCAGATGCTGAAAGGCTGACCAACGAAGGCCTTGACCCCACTCTGCATCTGGAGCGCCTGGCCCAGACCGAAGACGTCGAATACGCCGGCACCGGCAGAAACATCTTCTCGGCTGATTCCGCGCCGCCGATCTCCATCGAAAATCCGGTAAAGAGCGCCCGCCTCCAGCCCACCGTGTTCACGCCTGCCCCGCCGCCCGGCCAGCAGAAACCACCTGCCATTGATCTAAAGTACTTCGGCTACACCCAGGATGGCGACAAGTCGTTCAAAGCCTTCTTCGTCCATGGGGACGACGTATTCATGGCCCGCACCGGGGAGATAGTTGACCATCGCTACAAAGTGGGCACCATTGCGCCGGGCAGTGTTCAGGTCACCGACCTCAGCTATAACAGCACTCAGAGCCTGCCCATGCAGGCCAATTGAGCCAACGCCTTCGATGACAAATCTAGCTCAAGCTCGCCACCGCCCCAAGCCCTCTGAAGAAGGCTACATGCTCATTGCCGTCATGTTCATGCTGGCCGTTTTTGTCATTGCGTTGTCCGTTGCAGTGCCCAAGATCGCCAAGCAAATTCAGCGCGACCGAGAGATCGAGACCATGCGCCGCGGCAAGCAGTACGTCCGCGCTGTCAAAATGTATTACAAGAAATTCGGCGCCTATCCGCCCAGCATCGACGCCCTGGTCAAGACCAACGAGATTCGTTTCCTACGCAAGAAATACATCGACCCCACCACCGGCAAGGACGAGTGGAAAATCATCCGCTTCGGCCAAAACAAGACGCAGACCATGGGCTTCTTCGGCCAACCCATCGGCGGCTCAACCGTGGCCGGAATCGGCCCATCCGGCGGAAATGGCCTGACTGGCTCACCGGGCGCTAGCGGCGGAATCCTCTCGACCAACAACGGAAACACGACCAGTGGCAGTTCTACCGACCCTGGCACGAACCAGAATGGTTCCTCCGGCGCACCCCCCGGCTCCACGGATTCCTCCGGCAGCACCGATCCAAACGCTTCCAGCGGCACAGGAAATGGCACCGGCTCTGGAACGGGTCTGACTGGGCAAACCTTCGGCGGAGGCGGCATCATCGGCGTCTCGCCCGGTAGCCCCAAGCAGTCCATCTTGGTTTACAAGAAAAAGAACCATTACAACGAGTGGGAGTTCTTCTATGACCCATTGGCCGAGCAGATGATGATGCAAGGTGGGAACACCGGCACCATAGGCCAACCGGCAAGCAGCACCACTACACCCGTCGGTGGCACGTCAGGAGCCAGTGGCTCCACAGGCGCAACCGGCTCCGTAACACAGCAGCAATAACCCATGAGGGTGCGCTGCCACGCGATCCAGAGATCCATCTGCGCTGCCAACACAAAAGGGCCCATCCACTCGGGATGGGCCTTTCGTACGAAAGAACCTAGGCTCGGACTCCAGCATCGCAAGCTGAATCCGCTTGACTTATACGCTGAATGAAGAACCGCAACCGCAGGTACTCTTCACCTGAGGATTTTCAAACTTGAAACCAGCCGCTTCCAGCGTTTCCACATAGTCGACGGTGCAGCCGTTCAGGTACATCAACGAAGTAGCGTCCACAAACACCTTCAAGTCATTGAAAGTGAATACCTTGTCCATCATGCCACTCTGGTTCTCGAATGCCATGGAGTACTGGAAGCCAGAACAGCCGCCACCCACCACTCCGATGCGCAGCCCCGCAGGGAGCGGATCCTGCGTAGCCATGATCTCGCGAACCTTGGCAATCGCCTGAGGTGTCAGGTTAAGGGGTGCTTTCTTCTCAGTTTCCTGTGCAGGTGTAACCGTCGCTGTGGCCATAATTTCTCCGATTGCTGAAGTTCTTAGCTTGCTTTGGGCTGTACAGTTCAAATGTAATTCGCTGCGGACACGGACACAAGCCCAAAACACGAATTCATACCTTTGGATGCAATCCGAGACCGGAAAGGCGCACATTCAGCTGCCCGCCCCCGATCTGCGCAGGATCCGTTTTCTTCCCTCGTAAAGCGCTTAAAAACCTGCCCTTCGCTTAATCCAGCTCAATCCACTACCTGTGACTCGTGTCACTACTCAGCAAATTGCTCGGGGCTATGATTGTCAACCGTACGGCCCCTCTACTCACGAGACTGCGATTCCTTCACGGACCCGCCGGTATCTGGGACCGAAAGTTCTTCGGAGGTAGAGTAATGACAGGATTTGTTTTGGTAATGTGGGCAGTCTGGGCCGCTTTTGTCCTCTTGGTGCTCGCACTTAAGCTTTACGCCGGCCGCCTGAGCCGCGACGAGGACGATCAGCTCGTTCTTGCTGATTCGTTCAGTCACGTGAAGGACGAGCAGGCCGCCATGATGGCCAGAGTCCAGAAGTTACAACCGGTGCAGCGCGCGGTCATGGTGTTGACGGGGCTCATGACGCTGGTGATTATCGGTTACTACGTCATGGATGTGATCAACCAGTTCAAGTAGGTCACTGGCTTCCCGGCCCTTGAAGATACGCGAACGGCTGCCTCGCGCAGCCGTCGGCCTTCTTGTGTTCCTCTTTTCTGTTACTCCACTTCTCCCTACTATTCCACTTCCGGTTTGGCCCTGTAGCCATCGCGTGTAATCACGTCGTACTTCAGCGGCTTGTGCTTCTCGTCCTGCATCTGCAGCGGCTTCCCTTCGTCGTCCACCAGTTGTACACGCAGTTTGCGGTAAGTGCCGTCCTGCTTGGCGTTCGAAGGATGATAGACCAACTGGTATTTGCTGCGAATGTTCTGGTTAATCTGACCAAAATCGTCGGGCAATTCTCCTTGAAAACGTGGAAAATAGCTCGCGCCGCCCGTCAGGCCGGAAAAAGTCCTCATTTGATTATCGGCCTGTAGCATGGTAATGCTGTCGCCATTGACCGCCCGCATGAATCCGCCCGTGGAGATCGTGTAGATGGTGGTGTCCTGCGACTCCTTCACCCTCTTGAGAATCTTGTCCAGCGTCAGCTTCGAGAACGTGTCGCGCCCTGAAGCAATCAGGATGATGTACTTGCGACCCTCGACCCGGGACAGCCTATCCAACCCCTCAGCCAGCGCATCAAAAACATTCGTCTCGGAGAATCCGGGGATGCGCAGGGAATCGATCGCCTGAAGCAGCTCGCGCTTATCCTGAGTAAAGTCGAGTTGGATCTGGTTGCGCATGTCGAATGTCATCAGCGCCACATAGTCCTGCGGCCGCAACTGCTCCGCGAAAGAAAACGCCGCGTCGCGCATATCGTGGATAAGAGCCCAGCCACCGTAGCTATTAATGTTGCGGGGTGAAGCAAATTCGCAGATCATCAAGGCCGTGATCGGAGCCTCCACGCGCTTGAACCCCACCACCTTCTGCTCCACTCCGTCCTCGTACACACGGAAGTTCGATGGCTTCAGTCCAGGTACAAACTGGTGAGTCTTCTCCAGCAACACACCCACGTCCACGCTGACCTCGGGGACCTCGATCCGCAGGGACGTGGTAGCCATCCCCTCAGGATTTTTGATCTTGGGCGCGGAAGGAGCAGGCGGGAGTGGCGCATCCGTAGTCGCATCCTTCTTCTTGGGCAGCGCAATCACCCCCGAATCGCCACTTGGACCGCCCGCGTCCGGAGCAGTCTGATCCGGTTGCTGCGGTTGTGGAGGCGGAGTGGTCTGAGCTCGGCTCCGCGGTGCAACCACCAGGCTCGCGGAAAGAATCAGCAAAGCCACAAGCAATGAACAGAAGGAACGAAATACCGGCCGGCGCAGAAATTCCAGACACGGCCTATCCATGCACGACATGAACATGATGACCTCTGTGCTCAACAGCATACGGGAAGACAGCCACAAGCCTCCAGCTTCCAATCCTTCGCGCCTTCGCTTTGCTACCCGCGCATCTTTGGCAAAGTCAAATTTGAAGGCGACCAATGCGGCTGGTTCGCAGCCGGAAAAGCCTGGAGCCTGAAGCTGCCGCAAAGCTGTACTCTGATATAGACGTGAAACCTTGCCTGAAGGAAATCCGCCTTGGAATGCCAACGCTTGCGATAGTCATCGCAATGCTGGCCGTTTTGTCTTCCCCCGTTCGGCTTTACGCGCAAAGTGCCGCCGCTTCCGCAACTCCGCCACCTTCTACCGGCGGATTCTTCCCGCTAAGCGAAGTGCGCCGCGGCATGACTGCAACCGCCTGGACCGTCTTTGAAGGCAACAAGCCAGAACCTATGCAAGTGGAGATCCTCGGCGTCCTTCGTGGAGAGCGCGGACCAGGACAGGACTTGATTCTAGCGCAGCTCCATGGAGCTAAGCCCGAGTACACCGGCGTTGTTGCAGGCATGAGCGGCAGCCCCGTCTATATCGGCGACAAGTTGCTCGGCTCTCTCTCCTACCGCATCGGCCAGTTCAGCAAAGACCCCATCGCCGGCATCACTCCCATCGAGCAGATGCTAAAGGTGCGCGACCTCCCAATCGATTCGAACTTGGCGATCGCTGCCATCCGCGATCCCGCCGCAATTCCAAGTCAGTCCGCTAGCCCAGCCAGCACGCCATCCACTGACGGCATGAATTTTCAGGCGATGGAGACTCCCCTGGTGATGAGCGGCTTCCGGCCCGAGGCGATTCGCCTTTGGCAACAGCAGATGGCAGGAACCGGCCTAGAAATGGTTGCCGCCGGAGGAATGAGCGGAACCTCCAAGTCCATATCCGAGAATGGTGAAGATCCTCCCATCACAGCCGCTGCCATTGCTTCCATAGTACCCGGCTCTGCCGTCAGTGCTCAGTTGGTGAGGGGCGATATCGAAATCGCAGCCACCTGTACTGTCACCTACGTCGACCCCAAACAGCTTCTCGCATGCGGCCATCCCATCCTTCAGGTCGGGACAGTGTCGCTGCCCATGACCACGACGGATGTGGTTGCTACCCTCGCTTCGCCATTGAACGCCTTCAAAATCATCAACACCGGTGACCCCATCGGCGAGTTCACTGAGGATCGCGATTCCGCCATTCGAGGCGTCCTCGGTGTAAAGGCGCACATGATCCCCGTTCATATAGATGTGCGAGGCGCGGGCAACAACCGCAAGCTCAACTTCGAGGTGCTTGACCTGCCTTCGCTTACTCCCAACGCAGTCATGGTTGGGCTTTATGAAGCGCTGCTCCAGAACAACGAAAGCACGGTGGAAACCAGCTACCACGTAACAGGGAATTTTCTCCTCGATGGGTACCCCCCCTCCCCGCTCGATGCATGGGCTCCCGCTGGAGGCCAGCTACCTTCAGCCTTGGCAGCCGCATTTCAGGCCGGCGAGCGATTTTCGCGGCTCTACTTGAATGGCGCCCGCCGAGGCACTGTACGCGCAATTGATCTTCATGTCGAAGCGATCCAGCGCCGCGTCCAGGTGGAACTGGTGTCAGCGCGTCTGATCAGTGGCGACTCGGTTCACGCCGGAGACTCAGTGATGGTGGAAGCAACCATCCGTCCCTGGCAGCAGCCGACGCGCAATGTGCGCATCCCGATTACCTTGCCGGCCAGGCTCGGAACAGGCAACCTGCGACTTCTTGTTTCAGACTCCGCAACGCTGGATCGTTCTCTGGATCAACCCCGCCTGTCCACTATCCAGCCCGACATGGAAACGGCCCTGGCACAGGCCCGTCAGCAACATCATGCAGACCGCATCTTCGTCAGTCTTCTGGTGCCGGAAACACAAGCGGCTATGGCTGGCCGTACGCTTTCTAGCCTGCCGCTTTCCATGGCTAATGCTCTCGAGCCCCTCCGCACCGCGCAGGATGTGAGTTTGAATGGCGAGTCGGCGGTGGTAGCGGCGGACTCCCCTGCCGGGGGAGTGTTGAGCGGTTTCCAAATTCTCAATCTCCACGTGGAACCGGGTGGCGGGTTAGACTAAACTGGTTGTGATCCACCTCTATCAATTTGCGGGCTGGCTCCACGTCGTGAACTCTGCCGGTTTCTGGGTGACTCCCCAGTAAGGATGTTGGAACACCATGGCTCGAATACAAGGACTCGCAGCGCACGCGGCAGGGGCAGAACTGTTGCCCTTCCATTACGATCCGGGCAAGCTCGGCTCGCAGGAAGTGGAGATCGCTGTCACCCATTGCGGCATCTGCCACAGCGACATCCATCTCATCTCGAACGACTGGGGCATCAGCCAGTATCCCTTCATCCCCGGCCATGAAATTGTTGGCACAGTTTCTGCAGTCGGTGAAAACGTGAAGTCACTGTCCGTTGGACAGCGTGTGGGTCTGGGCTGGCAGTCGAACTCCTGCGGGGAATGCGAGTGGTGCATCCGCGGCATGGAAAATCTTTGTGCTTCTGCGGAAGGTACCTGCGTCCATCGCAATGGCGGCTATGCCGAGCGCGTCCGCGCCAACTCACGCTTTGTGATTCCTATTCCCGAAGCATTGAACAGCGAGAATGCAGCGCCGCTGCTGTGCGCCGGCATCACGGTGTACAATCCGCTCCGCACCTACAACATTAACCCTTCTTCGCGCGTCGGCGTCATTGGAATCGGCGGCCTTGGACACCTGGCCATCCAGTTCGCGCGCGTCTTCGGCGCTGAAGTCACGGCGTTCTCCACATCCACCGGGAAAGAAGAAGAGGCACGCGCGCTGGGAGCGCATCACTTCGTCAACAACCGTGAATCCAAAGCACTGAAGGAAGTGACCGGAACTCTGGATCTGGTTCTAAGCACCATCAACGCCGACCAGGACTGGGGCATTTATCTTCAAGCGTTGCGGCCCACGGGAACCCTCTGTTTCGTCGGCGTTCCGCCCTCGCAGGTTTCAGTGCACGCCTTCCCTCTAATCTCAGGATTGCGGTCCATCAGCGGCAATCCCACGGGCAGCCCTTATCGCTTGAGAGAAATGCTCGACGTAGCCGCCCGCCACGGCGTCAAGGCGCAAACCGAAGCTTTCCCCATGGCCAAGGCCAACGAAGCCATAGAGAAGGTAAAGAAGAACAAGGTTCGATATCGGGCAGTACTCTCTAACTGAGCAGTAAGCGTTGCTCACCGTCCTGTGCGCGCAGCGCCCTCTCAATCGGTCTTTACGATACCGCCACTGCGGAATTCATTTTTCGCGGCTTGATGCTGGCCGAGACATGCCGCAACAGATCGTTAGGGTGGATCGGTTTGTTCAGTAGTTGAAACCGATGCCCCTCCATGCTTGCCGAGGCCAGAATATCGGTCGTGGCAGCTTGTCCCGAGAAAAGCAATATCTTGCAATCCGGGAAAATGCGCTTCACCTTGATTGCTAGCTCTATCCCGTTCATTCCTGGCAAAACCACATCGGTAAGCAGTAGCTCAGGAGGCATCAGTAATGCGGTCTCCAATGCCTCTTCTGCATCGTACGCCGGTACCGCTGCGTACCCGCTCCGGGTGAGGATCTCCGCAACCGTGTCGGCAATGGCTGACTCGTCGTCCACCACAAGAATCACGGGATGGCTTGCGCCTTCACCCAATAACGCTGCTTGCTTCGGCACCTCATCAACGGGCACAGTGGGGAACTTCATTCCAACGCTCATTATCGTTTCTCTCCTCTTATTAAGGTGAATTCAGGAATTGAACCGAGCTATGCCTTCTTGGCGTCTCCACGGTTCATACATGCCCTTTTAAGCCGTTCGGCGCGGCAGGCGGGCACTGGGGACAGTCCTTGAGATCCGAAAACCGGCCTCTAATGAGAAAACCTAGCAGGGCTTTCGCGATACGGGGAAGCTCTTTTAGATATGTGCCAAATCTTTATTATCTGTGCTTTATACAGAAGATCAGAGAGTTGACAGGATAACGAGGTGCTTACCGTGGACATCGCAACTTCTATCCCGGTTAGCCGTTCTACTCAATAGTAGTCCAATAGCGCTCAAATATTCTCATTTAACGAGTTGAAAACTCTTCGGATTATTAGTATGCTTTCAACTGAAGCATAGCTTTACGTTAATTTAGTCATAGGTTAAGCACGCGTTGTTCGTTTGACACCTGGCCAGCCACCAAAACTTGGGGGAACTCAACAAAATGGCAACCAATTCTGATGCAAACTCGACGCCCATGAACTTTCAATCCGTCCGTCAGCTAGACGTCCCAAAGGGCCGGGACGGAAAACATAAAAAAATTGTCACGCAACTGTTGAGCGACATCGACCAGTTGCCGGTGGGTTCCGCGCTGAAGATCCCGCTCAGCGCGTTGCCTGACTCAAAGGAAAACATTCGTTCTGCGCTTAATCGCGCCACCCGTCAGAAGGGCATTGAAGTGGCCACATCCAGCGATGAGGAGCATCTCTACGTGTGGAGAGTCGAGCCCGAATCGTGAAGCAATTTCATTTGATCGAGCTAGCATGAAGCCGTTCCGCCTATACGACAATCGATCATGACTTCTGTGCGCATCGACAAATGGCTCTGGGCTGCACGCTTCTTCAAAACTCGTGCTCTCGCGCAAAAAGCCTGCGAACTCGGACGCATCCACTCGAACGGTATCCAAGCCAAACCTGCTCGCGAAGTGCGCGTTGGCGATATGCTCCTCATCCGAAATGAAGGCGGCGAGTTTCAAGTCGAAGTATTGCTGCTGAGCGAGATGCGCGGCCCCGCGGCGGTAGCGCAAACTCTCTACCGTGAATCTGAAGACAGCAAGGCAGCGCGCCTCAAGGTTGCCGCCGAGCGCAAGGCGATGCAGGAATTCGCCCCTTTGCCGGAGCGCCGTCCATCCAAGCGCGACCGCCGTCGAATCATCCAGTTCCGTGGCGAACGTTAACCTCTAAACAGCAGGCTAGCCTCTTTGCGACGCAATTATCTTCATGGTTGGCCCGCAGCCCCCGAATCGCTGTCCGCCCAATATCCCGTTCTGGCTGTGACGCGCAGCCCTGGACGATCGCGCAGCTGTACCTCGACCAAGTGATATCCCACATGCGGCGCCTCCGGATGAAAGCTCAACACATAGCGATTCGGCACGTGGTTGGATATGGTCACCAATCCGCGCACCAGGCTTCGCGCGTCTTCAAACTTGAAATACTCGCCGCCAGTCACTCGCGCTACGGTCTCCGGCGCGTTTTGCTGCATGCTGTCAGTAGTCGCAATGGCCGCCATCTTGGCCAAACGCAATGGTGGCGCAAGCAAACTCAGGCAGTCGTAAAGCTGTGCCGCGCGGTTTCCTCCGTACTCCGCTTCTGTATCCGCGTCCTTTGCCATGCAGCCTTTCGCGGGGCCCGGCGTATGGGGTTGAAACACCTTCGAAGCTTGACTGTGCGCATCGGACTTGCTGCTTGAAAACGCGAGGCTATAGATCACAGTGTTTGTGTCGCTCACCGCGCGCAGCGCATCATCCATGGTTGTTTGGCTCCCACGGTCCACTGTCTCGCTGATCAACAGAATCGCGCGCCGCCACAGGGGTGGCTCTTTCCGCAACAGATCAACCGAGAATCTGAGGCCATCCAGAATCGCCGCGCCCTTGTCACCTGGACTCAAGTCATGCAGCGCGGCGCCGGCCACATCAATGTCAGGAGAGAAATCCTCGACCAGCCCTGGCGTGCTGTCGAATCCAACCACCGCAATCCGGTGCGGAACGGCCCCCACCACGGCCCCAATCACTGCGTTGAGATGACCGTAGTCTGCAAGCTTGCGTGCCCCAGCGCCTCCTGTCTCCACCGCCACCACCAGTGCTAATGGCTCTCCGCCCGTGTCCTCGTCCAGTGTGAGTTTCTGCTCCACGCCGTCATCCGTAATCTTGAAATCGTCAGCCGCGAGCGTAAAAACCGGCTCGCCGCTGCCAGTGCTTACCAGTGCGGGAACCAGCACCACCGTGGTCTGCGTGCGCAGCGGCGTCCCCTGCGGCATGGGAATAGTCAAAGTCTGCGCAGCCACAGCAGATGCGCTGAAAACCGCAATCACGGCAATCCACTTCATCCACGCCCTCCCTGAAAGCAAGTCCAGATGTCCTGGACAATACAGCCTGTTGAGCAAAGAATCCCTTGCCGATCCCTCGATAACGCCAATCTGCCCGAATCAGGTCAACTTTAGTAGACTCAACGGCAGCATGTTTGTTTCAGGTTACTCAATTTGCCGCCTCCAATCCGCACGGAAATCCGCCGCCTTTTCGGTGGCGCTTGCGGTCGCCGCAATTGCCACCACGCAACCCACTCTTGCTCAGGGCACGCACCTTTGGACTCAATCGAAAGTAGAAGAGTTCGAAAAAGGCACGCCGCAAGGGGTTGCCCTCACCAGCGACGGACATCTGCGTCAAGGACCGGCGGTGACCGAACTCCTCACCTCGCCTTCCACCTTTGTCTGGTCGGTCGCTGCTGACGCAAAAGGCACTGCTTGGTTGGGAACTGCCTCACCCGCCACAGTACTCCGTGTGAGCGATGGAACCGGCGCCACTCCCTTCACTCTCTTCGAGACAAGGGATCTGAGCGTGCAGGTGGTCCGCCTCGGCCCGGATGGTTTTCTCTACGTGGCTACGCTACCCAGCGGCAAAGTCTACCGGCTGAAGGCTGATTCAGCCACCAAGCAAGATGACGCATCCGCAACCGTTGTCTTCGATCCAACCAAATTGGACGATGGAAAACCAGTCGCGAGCAAGCCCGAGGATAAAGCCGCTGATGGCAAACCTGGCCCGGACAAGCCCGAGTCAACTTCGCATTACATCTGGGACATGACCTTTGATGCGTCGGGGCGGCTCTACATCGCCACTGGCGGCCCGGCAGCCGTCTACCGCGTGGACCCGGCCAAACCCGCCGGGAAGCCTGAGGTATTTTTCAAAAGCGACGAGGAACATATCCGCTCGCTCGCATGGGACGCGAAAGGCAATCTGATCGCCGGGTCCGATGGCTCGGGCCTTGTCTACCGCATCGATTCGCACGGTAAAGGCTATGTGCTCTTTGAAGCTCCTCGGCGCGAGATCACCGCAGTTGCCGTCGGCGCCAGCGGAACCATCTATGCCGCCAGCGTAGGAGACAAGAGTCGCAATCCCCTTCCACCGCTTCCCTTATCGGGCGTCGGAACCGTGACCATCACCGTCGTTCAGCCGGGATCGATGCAGGCCGCCAACAACAGTGCCGCTCTGCCTGAGGGAACAGAAATCTATGCGCTGAATGAGGGACAGGCGCCGCGCAAACTCTGGTCCGGCAAAGACGAGATCATCTATGCTCTCGCCGCGCGTCCCGACGGACTACTTGCCCTCACCGGAAACCGTGGACGAATCTTCCGAATTGCAGATGACGGTAGTTACGCCGACGTGGCCCGCCTCAATGCGCAGCAAGGGCTCAGCATGGCCGCAATTCCAGGGAAGGAAGCCACGGACCGCATCCTCATCGGCACTGGCAACACCGGCAAGCTGGTTGCTTTGGGAGCATCCGAAAAGCACGAGTACGCCAGCGATGTGTTGGATGCCGGCGCGCTGGCCCGCTTTGGCCGTATCGAAGTCGATCCCGGTTCTACTGGCTACGAATTCTTCACCCGGTCAGGCAACGTCGAGCAGCCGGTGCGCGGTTGGTCTGACTGGTCGCCTTTGGAGGACGGCGTTGTCGCTTCACCAGCAGGTCGTTTCTTGCAGTGGAAGGCCGTGTTGAACAAAGGTGCAGTCGTCGGCAGCGTAGGCGTTAATTACCTGCCTGTGAATTCTGTGCCGGTTGTGGATGAATTGGTCGTGGTGCCCGGTGCGCGCGCAAATTCCCCAAGTCAGCCACCCGGCACGGCGCAGCCCATCAGCATCGCGCTCCCGTCCGCGAATGCCGCCGGTCAAGGCGTCACCATCAACTTCGACGGCGGACCTTCTGCTCCGCTGCAAGCCATCAAAGACAAGACCGCCATCACCGTCCGCTGGGCAGCTCATGACGACGACAGCGACGACCTCATCTATTCCCTCTACCTGCGCGGAGACGGCGAATCCGTCTGGCGGCTGCTCAAAGATTCCGTTACCGACAAGTTCTATACCTTCGACGCAACCTTGATTCCCGACGGCGGCTACCAGGTTAAGGTCGTCGCCTCGGACGCACCATCGCACACCCCCGGCGATTCGCTCACCGGCGAAAAAGTAAGCGACCGTTTCGAAGTGGATACCACACCGCCCGTCGTCACTGCACTCACCGCAACCGTGGAATCAAACTGCCCCAAAGGCAAGCCATGCGGACCCGCAATCCACGCGCTCTTTGACGCCGAAGATAGCTTCTCGCCCATCGCTCACGCCGAATACTCGCTCGATGCCGGACCTTGGCAATTCACTGATCCCATTGGCGGTCTCTCCGACTCCCGACGCGAGCACTACGACTTTATTGTGCCGATGCCCCCTGATGCCAAAACGAGCGAGCACCTCATTACCGTGCGCGTTTACGACCGGCACGACAACGTAGGCGTAGCCAAGACCGTTGTCCACTCAGCGGCCACGAGAACTCAGCATTAAGTTTTCGTCGTTGGAGTTGAAAGGTAAAGTAAGGCCCATGCGCTTTGAGCTGTTTCTCGCGATGCGGTACCTCAAGGCTAAACGCCGTCAGGCTGTAGTCGGTGTCGTCACCGCTATCTCCATCGCTGGAGTAGCCGCGGGTGTTGCCGCGTTAATCATCGCGCTCGCCATAACCAACGGCATGAAGCGCGACTTGCAGGATCGTCTGCTCGGTTCCAGCGCTCATGTGCAGCTCATGCGCATCAAGGGCGACGGCATCAAGAACTGGCAGCCATTACTCGAAAAGCTGCGCAAGGTCCCGCACGTCACCGCAGCTTCGCCCGGCCTCTTTGAACAGGTGCTGGTAGCCCGCAACGCCCGCGATGGGGGCGCGCTCCTCGAAGGCATTATTCCCGCCGACGAACAGACCGTGAGCGATCTCCTCAGCACCGCATCACCAGGCGCTATCAGTGCGCTTGAACCGCAACCGGAGTCGGCGTCCGAGCTGAATTCTGAGTTGCCCCCCATAGTGCTCGGCAAAGACCTTGCAGAGACCGTCGGAGCCTCCGTGGGTGATTCGGTCATGATCATCAGCCCGCAGGGCGAGATGACCCCGATGGGAATCATCCCAAAATACGTGCGCTTTCGCCTCGCAGGAATCTTCCACTCCGGCTTTTATCAGTACGACGCGCAAATGGGCTTCCTGCGTCTTTCCGACGCGCAGCGCCTCTTCGCCGAACCAGACCTGCTTTCTGTCATCAGCTTCAAAGTCGACGACCTCGACCGCGCTCCTGAAATTGCCCGCACGATCGAACAGGCCGCCGGTCCCGGTTTCATGACCACCAACTGGATGGAGACGAATCGCGAACTCTTCCGCGCTCTTAAAGAAGAACAGGTCGTGACCTTCATCGTCATCACGCTCATCGTCATCGTGGCCGCGCTCAATATTCTCATCGCGCTCACTATGATGGTGATGGAGAAAACTCGCGACATCGCCGTCATGATGAGCTACGGCGTAGAGCCCGGCCAGATCCGCCGCATCTTCCTCCTGCAAGGATTCCTGATCAGCGTGATCGGCACCGTCCTCGGCCTCGCCCTCGGCTATCTGGGCGCCTGGGCCGGCGGCCACTATCACTTCATCAAGCTCTCCGCCGAGGTCTACTCCATCGACACACTTCCTTTCGCTCCGCGCCCCATCGATGCAGTAATCGTCTCCGCCGTCTCCATCGGCATCTCGCTCTTGGCCACCGTCTACCCGTCGTCAGCAGCCGCCAGAGTCCTCCCCGCCGAAGCCCTCCGGTATGAATAGCATGGGAAGATGGAAGCATCTGATTACTCCACTCAATATTTTTCGACTACAATCCGAGCGGAGGAAGGCCATGACAGTTGCACGTACTCCGCTCGACGTCTCCCAAGCCACTATCGAACAAAAAAAGGAAATCCTCAAATATGCAACGGACGTGCGGAAATTCGAGATTGAAAGGTTTTGGCAGCGTTCTCTGTTCTTCTGGGGGTTTATTGCCGCAGCCTTTGTTGCCTACGCGCAATCAGACGGTAAGGGCGAGCTTGCATTCCTTGTCGCCTGCTTCGGCCTTTTGTGCAGTGTTGCGTGGACGCTCCAAAACCGTGGAAGCAAATATTGGTATGAGGCCTGGGAGCAAAAGGTCGAAATCGTCGAAAAAGACGTTCTTGGTGTGCACTTGTTCACAAATCGCGAGCCAATAAAGCGCAAGTGGCTATGGGGGGCGTGGCCATTTTCGGTTACGAGGCTTGCGATTGCGTTGAGCGATTTCACCGCCTTAACTTGGATTGCGTTAGCCGTAAGGGCTTTTCCACTTGATAAGGTGCCCACGGTTCTGTGCTTTCCCCTGATTGCCGCTGTAGTGACGATAGCGTATATAGGGCTGCTTTTTACCTGCCAACAGTCATAGCGCCTTTCAATATCAAGGTGAGCCAAAGGGCATTTACAGGTTCGAATTTTGACAATGTGACACATTTTGTGTCACATTTTGAGCATGCAAAGCATCACCCTCCGCCAACTCCGCGACACCAAAAAGGTCAAAGCCTGGCTCAAAGCTGGCGTCCACATCGAGGTTCGCGAGCGAAACCAGGTACTGGGCGATTTGGTCCCGCGAACGCCTCCGAGTCCAAAACCAGTTGCGTGGCCCGACTTCGAGGCCCGTCTCAAACGCAATTTCGGCGACCGCATCATTCCCGCAGTGGAAATGCTGATTGAGGACCGTGAGGATCGGTTTTGAACATATACGCCGATTCAAGCTTCATCGTCTCGAATTACATACAGGACACGCACTCGACAGAGGCCAACCGCCGTATGGGGCAGGGATTGCCAATCTGGATCACTCCGCTTAACCGGGCGGAATTGGCAAACGTCCTCCACCAGTATGCCTTTCGTGGTCAACTCTCAGCCTTTGAAGTGCAGCGGGCATGGGATGAATTCAATCAGGACTCTGGCCAGGGAGTCTGGACGCGAATTGATCTGCCTGAAACGACCTGGGAAAGCAGCATCATACTTGCGCAGAAGCATGGTCCCACTCTAGGCGTCCGCACCCTGGACTCGCTCCATGTGGCCTGCGCCCTCGAATTGAAAGCCCAGCGTTTCTGGACCTTCGACGACCGCCAGGCTCGCCTCGCAGAAGCAGTGGGCCTCGACACCAGCGCATAGATCTCCACAAAAAATCTACTGCGGTGTGATAATCCCGCCCAGCGCATGCCTCCGCGGCAGCACAATTCCGCGATGATCGATCTCCGCCGCCGGCCCACTCGCTAGATGGATTTCCGGTCCGACCTCTCGCTCAATCAATGCCCCACCACATGCAGGACACCAATCCGCCTTAGTTTCAGGCCCAAGCACGGCGTGGCAGTTACTGCAAACGCGTTCCGTATACAGTTCCATAGACAAAAGACTACCGGATCGTACCGGCCGGCCCAAAGAAGCTGAGTGCCCCATCCATCGCGCGGTTTTTGCGCGATGGACGGGAAGCATGAATCCCGTGCGAGCCTCCCGCGAGCGTCTGCCGCACTGCAGGTGCCGGTACACTCAAAACATGCACCCTCCCGCTCGCCTGGTCGCAATCGACATGGACGGCACCCTTCTGCAAACCTTCGCACAGAAAATCAGCGAGCGAAGCGCGCGCGCCCTCAAAGCCGCGCAGCAGGCCGGAGTCACGGTCGCCATCGCCACCGGCCGACGCACAAATTACACCGTCCCCCTGCTTGAAGGCCTCGCCCTGCGAGCGGATACGCCTCTCATCACGTCCAATGGTGCAGTGATCCGCACCCTCGGCGGAGAATTCATCGACCGCTCCCTCATGGAAGCACGCGTGGCGCGCGGCCTCTGCGGTCTCCTCCGTGGTTTCGGAGCCGTGGTGTTCACCTTTGACAGGCCGGGGCGTGCCGAGCTGGTGCTTGAGAACATGGAACAAACGCATGGACGCATCTCCCTCTGGGTCGAGGCCAACCGAAACGCCATTGAAGTGGTCACCCCGCTCGAGCTCGCGCTCCCTGACGGCGAAGATCCCATTCAAGGCATGGTAACCGGGACCGTAGCGATGATGCGCAAGGCCGATGAAGCTCTCAAAGCCAGCGAGTGGGGTCAGAGTTGCGAGAGCGTCCGCACCGAATATCCAGCCCGCGACCTCTCCATTCTCGATCTGCTGCCCAAAGGCGTCTCCAAAGGCTGGGCGCTCCAGCGGCTCGCCGCCCACCTCGGTATAGACCGCAAAGAGACCATGGCCATAGGCGACAACTGGAACGATGTCGATATGCTCGAGTGGGTCGGTCAGGCCGTGATGATGGGTAATGCGGCCCGCGAGTTGCGCACCATGGCAAAGATGCGCGGCTGGAAGCAGGCCCCGCCCAACGACCAGGACGGAGTAGCCGTCGTCCTCGAAGCGGCAATCGCAAAGTTTTCTGCTGCCAGAGTGCAGGCGCAAGTTTAAGATGAGGGAGTGTCCTCGAAAATGCGAGCAAGAATCCTCATCGCGATAGGAGCTGTGACGACTCTCATCGGCCTCGCTGCTTTTTCACCAGCAGCGCGAGCAGGCGAGCGCGTAACCCTGCGCAACGGCTTTGAGGTCGACTGCAATCATCACGCACAAATCGAGGGCCGCGTCCGCCTCTTCCTCACCACCACCGAAGACAACTACATCGAATTCGCGCCCGAGGAGATCGCCGCAGTTGAGCATGTTGCCGATCCACCCTTGCCTCTTGATTCATCTAAGCCTTCATTTACAGTCAGCTCTACCCCAGCTTCAGACGCAAAGCTCTCGCCCGCCGATTTGAATCAGATGCTCGCCAAGGCCGGCAGCGAGCACAACCTCGACGAAGATCTTCTCGCCAGCGTGGTCAAGGCTGAGAGCGGCGGCAACACCCGCGCAGTAAGCCGCGCCGGAGCTCGCGGCCTCATGCAGCTCATGCCCGGCACCGCCTCTGAATTAGGTGTAAAAGACAGCTTCGCGCCCGACCAGAATGTCCGTGGTGGCACCACCTACCTCGACGCGCTGCTCACCCGCTATCACGACAACATCGCCCTCGCGCTTGCCGCCTACAACGCCGGTCCGCTAGCCGTCGATCGCTATCACGGCATCCCGCCTTATCATGAAACGCAAGCCTATGTAGCCCGGGTAATTCACGAGTTCAATCGCCTCGTACGTGCGCACCAAGCGCAGGCCCACCAAGTGCTAGCGTCGGCCACAACTCTGCAAAGCAAGAGCTCGCAATAAAACTAGGTTGGATCGGGCCTATTCCTGAAGAACCCTTCGACAATCCACTCGATCACCCAGGAAAGCGCGCCAAGTAGGACCAGATAGGTTCCGGCGCACCAGATCAGCCCGACCGCCTTACAGATTCTTGGCGCGCGAAGCAAATATGAGGGTAGCACCCAGCTAACAAGAGCAACATCCGCACAGCAAACCAGCGCCCCAAGGCCCATAGCAGCCCCAATGAGAGCGCGAATGCGCCGAAAGCTCTTCTTATACGCCATCGGGAGAATCCTAACAATACTGTTACGTTCCCGTTTGCGATTTTTACCAAAGCTCTCAAATCCGAGAATGAACCTGATTGAGACGCCGCCTATCGAAATAGGTGCGGAACAAACCTGCTGGTGTTCGTAGTAATCGTCCCTGACGACTCCCGAATCCCCATTCCCGCCGGCTCTCCATCAATCAGCCAGCTTCCGATCACCGCTGTATTCCCGCCATCCGCAGCCAGTGGAGCCAGCTTCTGAAAAACAAATTTGCCATCGCTCGCTTTCGGCTCCGAATCCCCGTCGCCTTCCTCTGCCACCCAGTTGCGAAACACGGTAACTCCCGCGCCTTCGCGTCCAAACAGCGGCTTCCGCACGTAGTCCTTCAAACTCCGCGGCCCATCGAGGTATGCCGGCAGCAGCAATTCGTGATTAGGATTCAGCTCCCACAAGATCGCCAGCAGCGCCTTGTTCGACCACATCATCTTCCAGATCGGCTCCATCCAATTCATCTTGTCCATGGTTTCCAACGCATGTGGACCGAACTGCTCACCCAGCAGCCACTCCCACGGATATAGCTTGAAGAAGCTCTCAATCGGCCGCCGCTCCAGATCCACAAAGCGCGCCTTCGCATCTTCCCATCCCACCGAGTGCATCGCGATCGGCACAGTCTTGTGGCCACCCTGCTGTGCCGTGTCGCGCAGATAGTTGACTGTCAAGAAGTCTTCTTCGCTGCCGTCATGCCCGAAGTAGACCGGCTGTTTGAGATAGGGCAGCAGGTCCTTCCACTTGTCCACCAGCTTCTCGTGCAGCGAGTTGAACTGGTCCTCTTTCGGAAAACATTCCTCCAGCCAATACCACTGGATCACAGCAGCCTCCACCAGTCCCGTTGGAGTGTCTGCGTTATATTCCAGCAGCTTGATTTGGCGCCCATCGAAGGCCAGATCCAACCGCCCATACAGCGCAGGTGGCTCAGAGTTCCACGTTTCGCGAATGCGCGCCGCCGCTACTGTAGGAATGCTCATCTCTTCCAACCGGTTGTGATCTAGGATATGAGCACCTGCTGCCCGTGCCAGCTTTTGAATCTCGGCCGTCGCCGCCACTATCCGATCAATTTCGTTCGAAGAGAACTCCCAGTAGGCCGACTCATCCCAATAGGGCATTCCGTCGGCGCAGGTATGAATGGTGAGGCCTTGGCGCGCCACAGTCTCATTCCAGCGCTGTCTAGGAGCGATCCCAATGCGGCGCACTATCCGCCTGCGCTTCCGCCGCTTCCAAAACCAAAGCCGCCGCGCGAAACCTCGGATTCCCTCTTCGACGTCGCATTACCGCCGACAACGACATCGCCTATATTGCCATCGCTGGAGCCACCGTAGACGTAGTGATACGACATGCCCAATGTGGAGTTCTCGCAGTTGAAGTCGGGAACGATCTTTCCCGCTTCATCCACACAGTAACGGGATTCGGGCACATCTCGGCGGCCCGTCACAAACTGAGTCAGCGCTGCCAGCAGGGTAAGTGGCACTTCACGAGATTTACGCATTGAACTGCAATCATGCTGGCCCTTTCTTCGTTCGATTGCAAGTCCGCCCAACTAAATCGGCAATCGCGACCCTTTCATGTCAATAAAGCCTCCATCCCCGCGCCAACCCCATTCACAGTTTCTTCATAAGGTTCTCGGGGCTACTATCAAGCCGATCGCGGCACCCGGCGATTTAGACTAACCAAAGACCTCAGGCACGAAATGGAGCGTTCTTGAAAAAGAGACAGTTGATCCTTGCTTTAGTAGTGCTTGCCGCGCTCGTCGCGCTATGGTTTTGGGGACGCAACAGGATTCACTTCGACTTCGGTGTCTTCCGCGCCCAGATCGCACTTGCTGATTGGCGCACCATCGCCATCGGCCTGGCCTGCATCTACTTCGCCTATATCCTTCGTGCCGTCCGCTGGGCTCTGCTCATGAAGCACGCCAAGCGAGTGCCGCTGCTTTCGTTGCTGGGCAACTATTTCATCGTATTTAATTCGTTTGATCTTATGTGACTATTAGATTTCTTGTTTGGGGTCTATTT
>JBEKPF010000100.1:0-20006 GCA_049521035.1 Occallatibacter sp.
CAACTGGCAGAGAACCTGACTGTTAATCAGGGTTATGCGGGTTCGACTCCCGCCTGCGCAGCCAGCATTAGTGGCGAGTGGTGTAACTGGGAACACGCCGCGCTCTGAACGCGGAAAGTCAATGTTCGAAGCCTTGCTCGCCAGCCAGTTAGTGACTATGTCAGTGAGTTATCTGACATAGATAAGAAACGTGTGTTTGAACGACGGAAGGAGAGCGTGATCCGGGATCGTCCAGAGGCAGGACGGTGGTCTTTGACACCACAGACGGAATGGGTTCGAATCCCCCTCCCGGAGCCAGATGATGAGCGGCTGTAGTCGAGCGGAACAGCGGTTCCAGAATTGCCGGAGTCAGAAAGCCATGGAGCCAAGTGGTGTATTCCTTAAGAAAACACCATTCTTCACTGCTACAAACACGGCATGTAGATTCTGGAACCGCTCTAAGACGCTGCCGTCGGCGAGCGCGGAGATCGCCGGTTCAACTCCGGCCAGCCGCTCCAAACGAATGCGACGGTGAAGTACCTGAAGCTGGCGTGGCAGAGAGGGCCTGCACCTCATTCGTAACGAGGATCAAGCCGGTTCGATTCCGGCCGCCAGCTCCAAGATGCAAGAGAGGCTATATGACGAGTGCAATGACGATGCCGGTATTAGTGCTCAATTCGAGCTATGAGCCCGTAAACATTACCCGGGCTCGCCGTGCCCTCGTGTTGCTCATCAAGGGTGTTGCGGTTCTCGAAGAGGCGCACGATCAGTATGTGCATGTTGGCCTGCATTTGCCCTGCGTCATTCGCTTGCGCCAGTATCGGCGCTTGCCGCTGCGGATCCAGACGCTTTCGAGGAAGAACATCCTCATTCGCGACGGACACATTTGCCAGTACTGCGGCGAGAAGTTTTTGAGCAGCGAATTGGAACTGGAGCATGTAGTTCCGCGTGCTCGAGGCGGACTGAGCACGTGGGAGAACCTGGTTGCCGCGTGTCGCGACTGCAACGGGCGCAAGGCAGATCGGACACCTACGGAGGCAGGCATGAAGTTGCTCCGCCAGCCGCGCCGAGTGACGATTCACACCTCTCGCGCTTTCATGCGCCAGACGGGAGTCGACGAGGAGAAGTGGAGGAAGTATCTGTACTACTGAAGTTCAGCCGGCATAGCTCAATGCCAGAGTGTCGCCTCGGTATGGCGAAGGATGTGGGTTAAAGCCCTGCTGCCGGCTCCAACAAGATTGCACCTGTAGCTCAAGTGCCAAAGCGCTTGCGCTTGAGATGTCAACCCGGCTGACCTGTAATCAGCAGAATGGGTTTTCGAGTAGCCCCAGGTGCTCCAACTGTGGCCGTGCCGACTATCGGAACGTCGGGCATGACTGTGACTCATGTCTCTTGTGGGTTCAACTCCCACCGGCCACCCCAATCGCCGGGGTGAAACTCCTCGGCGCAGTTTCGGGCCTATAGCTCATTCAGGGAGAGCGCCGCACTTGCAATGCGGAGGCGGTCGGGGCAGAGCCGACTAGGTCCACCAGATTTCGCCAGTCGCGTATGCGCGGTCGATACGCTCCGCTGAAAACTTCAGAGAAGCGTCCAACTTGCTCGTGCTGGCACCATCGGGGAATGGTGTAATGCGTTGCATCCGTGCCTTGGGAGCACGTGGACTCAGTTCAATTCTGAGTTTCCCGACCAGGTTTTTAAGCGTCCGTGCCAGAGGGGATTGATGGCCTTCGCTACGAACGAAGTGTACCCACCCCGCGGACGAGGACCTATCCGCGGGGACCCCGGACGCAGGTTCGAGTCCTGCCGGACGCTCCACAAGTTGTACTCAGTTGTCTCGAAAGCAGTGACGGTGAATTGACATGATGCTTAGGATCTTCAAACACGACATAGTCAGAATGACCGGCAAGCGGGTCATTTGGGGAGTCGTGTCTTGAGGGTCTGAGTGCATACGTCGAATGCGCACCGGACCCCGACCCAGGTCGGGGTTCTTTATTGGTCTTTGAAAATGAGGGTGAAGTTCAGACTGGCAGAACGTCGGCCTCCAAAGCCGAATGAAGCGGGTTCGATGCCCGCCACCCTCGCCAAGGCTGCGAAGCTCATGTGGATGAGCAGGCGTCTAACCACCCCAACGACGAAGGCCTGTCGTTGGGGACCCCGGAGTACAAGCGCAAGGTAGTCAGTTCGAATCTGACCGCAGCCACCAAGATTTTGGAGGTATAGCTGCTATCGGTATGTAGCCCGCGCCTTATAAGCGCGAGACTCCGGGTTCAACTCCCGGTACCTCCACCAATGGGTCACAGGTGTTGACGGCAGCATAGGCGGCTCTTAACCGCTCGGACGGGATTCGACTTCCCGGTGACCCACCAACTTTGGAGTCGTACTCGAATTGGATCGCAGAGACCTGACTTTTAATCAGCGGGAGAAATCCCAATGTGGGTTCAAGTCCCACCGACTCCACCAATACGCGCCAGTGGCCGAGATGGATGAGGCACGGCACTTCTAATGCCGTCACACGCAGGTTCGAGTCCTGCCTGGCGCTCCAGATCAATGCCGTCCTAGCTCAAATGCAGAGAGCGCATCGGTCCTAACGATGAAGATGCGGGTTGAAGTCCCGCGGACGGCTCCAGTGGTGTAGTTTACGCGCGTGAAGCTCAATGGAGTGAGCGTCGGCGTCCGAAGCCGAAGGCTGTGGGTTCGACCCCCACCACGCGCTCCAGTTGTAGGGCCGGGTTAGTTCAACGGAAGAACGCTTGCCGGGGTCCCCAGCGACAGGTCTTCGTCGCTGGGGTGGTTATAAGCAAGCTACGCGGGTTCGACTCCTGCACCCGGCACCAATTTGAATTCTGTATCCAGGGATAGCTCAGTTGGCAGAGCGCGCGATCGATAATCGCGAGGTCGTGGGTTCAACTCCCACTCCCTGGACCAACCGTGAGCGGGCGTCGCCAAGCGGTAAGGCACCAGGCTTCCATCCTGGCACACGTGGGTTCAAATCCCACCGCCCGCTCCATGATCATGGATAGCCGCAGTAGATCACGTTCCCTTGTAGTTCAACAGCGGCCTGAGCGTGCGGCGGACTTTCACGAGGTTGTGTTGTTGCTTTAGAACGGCACGAATGTCCTTGTATGCCGAGGGGGCTTCGTCCCGGATTGCATCAGCGAGACGCCAGTCGAACCAGACGCCTTTCATTTGGCGTTGCAGTTCTGCACGGCTGACCTTCCTTGCCGCCTCGGACCGGCTCATCGCTCTCCCAGCGCCATGCGCGCTGGAATTGAGGGCTTCCTCGCATCCCCGACCTTCGATATGGAAACTGAGCGTCCCCATTGACGATTCTGCACGTACTCTCGTGCCGGTTGAGGCGAATGCGCTGCGTCAACGTCTGCCGCAAATATGCACTAACCTCAGACCATTCCAGGGTGGCAAGCATCTTGTTCGCCTGCACCACGTGGGCGAAAGCCTCGCGCAATTGTTCTTCCGTGAGTGAATGGGGAAATTCCGCCAGCCAACGTTCGGCCGGCTCGGTGAGGCCTCCCGGAGCCCGGAACTCCTATGTGATCCCATCCTCAGAAATGTAGCGTTCGGTGTAGTCGTAGAGGAGAAACTTCACCAGCTCTTCAAGTAAGGACGGCAGAGCGAGCCGATTTTCGAGACTCTTACACTGAATGACAACACGAACCTGCTGGCGCTCGGAGGGCTCAAGTGGGCGAGGGATGTGCCCAGATCTCAAGCGGAGCCGACAGATGCCAATTGGTAATAACGACGGATGTTTCGTTTACTCTTTGGTAATGCCGGTAAGGGGAAGCTTGGGCACACTCTGGGCACAAATCAGGCACGAAATAGGCACGAACGATTTACAGGTTTTATAAACGATTGAATTTAAAGTTGTTTAGTCTTGGTGCCGGGAGGGGGGGTCGAACCCCCACGACCTTGCGATCGGCGGATTTTGAGTCCGCTGCGTCTGCCAGTTCCGCCATCCCGGCTTGGGGTGGGAATCTACTTTTAAAGTATCGCACAGCCTCGACTACAGCGCCACAGGCAGGCTGGCGGCCCAAAGGCTTTGCCTGCCGGAAGATTAACCGCCGTTGTCAGTTGCAGCTCACCCGTTAGGGTTTTGCCGTTGTTCCCTCTGTCCTACACGCCCCATTTTCCACGCGCGGAGTGGCCAATTGCCTCCGTAGCATCGCAGCAACCGTGCGACAATTAAGGCAACCGTGATGACCACCGTCTCTTCTGCACAGGTCGTTCCCGAACCGACTTTGGTTACTCCGCAGTTGCTCGCGCAGCACAGTATCACTGCGGAAGAATATAGCCGCATCCATGCCGCTCTGGACCGCGTACCTTCTCTTACTGAACTCGGCATCTTTAGCGTCATGTGGAGCGAGCATTGCTCTTACAAGTCCAGCCGGGTGCATCTCAGACGCCTGCCTACCGAGAGCGAGCGCGTCGTCCAAGGCCCCGGTGAAAACGCGGGCATTATTGATGTTGGAGATGGATGGGCCTGCGCCTTCAAAATCGAGTCGCACAACCATCCTAGCTACATCGAGCCCTTTCAGGGCGCGGCGACGGGCGTGGGCGGCATTCTGCGCGACATCTTCACGATGGGCGCAAGGCCGCTCGCGGTTATGGATTCGCTTCGCTTTGGTCCTATTACTTCCGGCGAGGCTGGCGACTCGACATCGGAAGCGGAGCAGCGTCAACTTCTCCATAAAAACCACTCTGTCGTCGAAGGAGTGGTCAGCGGTATCGCTGGTTATGGCAACTGCTTTGGCGTTCCCAATCTGGGTGGCGAAACCAAATTCGAACCCTGTTACAGCGGCAACCCGCTGGTGAACGCGTTTGCTCTTGGCATGGTCAGGATCGACGAGATCTTCTATGCCAAAGCGACCGGGACCGGTAATCCGGTCATTTACGTCGGCGCAAAAACGGGGCGCGATGGCATCCACGGGGCCACAATGGCGTCTGAAGAGTTTCACGCAGGCACGGAAGCGAAGAGACCTAATGTTCAGGTCGGCGACCCGTTCATGGAGAAGCTGCTTCTGGAGGCATGTCTCGAAGCGATGCGCACTGGTGCCATCGTCGGCATTCAGGACATGGGAGCGGCTGGGTTGACCTGCTCTACCTGCGAGATGGGCGCACGCGGCGGCGTGGGTCTCGATGTCGAACTAGACCTCGTCCCCCAGCGCGAAACCGGCATGTCCGCTTACGAGATCATGCTCTCGGAAAGCCAGGAGCGCATGTTGCTGGTCGCCATCAAGGGCCGCGAAGACGAGGTTCTGCGAGTCTTTGAAAAATGGGGACTCGACGCGGTAATAGTTGGCACCGTTCAGCCCCTGCCGCGCTTACGCATTCGTCATCACGGTGAGTTGGTTGCTGACATTCCCAACCAATCCCTCACTGACGACGCGCCGCTCTATCATCGCCCTGTCGGCGTCTGGAAAACTCCTGCGCCGCTTAATCCTCCTGAAGAAGTCCTTGCCAAACTCGCTCAGGATCGCGACTACACCGAAGACCTGAAGAAGCTCCTCGCCAGTCCCAACGTCTGCTCAAAGCGCTGGGTCCACGAGCAGTACGACACCATGGTGCAGACCAACACCGTTCAAGGCCCGGGCGGTGAAGCCGGCGTGATGCGTATTAAGGGTACGGGCACAACAGGCCACGAGCGCGGCTTGGCCATGGCTCTGGATGGGAACGGCCGCTGGGCTTATCTCGATCCCAAGCTCGGCGCCATGCATGCAGTCGCCGAAGCCGCTCGCAAAGTTGCCTGCACTGGCGCAACACCAGTGGCCGCCACGAATTGCCTCAACTTCGGCAATCCTGAGAAGCCTGAGATCATGGGTCAGCTCTCCGCGGCCATTGATGGGATCGCGGAGGCCTGCACTGCTCTGTCGACACCGATCACTGGCGGCAACGTATCTCTCTATAACGAGACCCGTGGCGAAGGTATTTATCCCACTCCAGTCCTTGGCATCGTGGGCATCCTCGACGACGTCACGAAGGCTGTTCCGGCTCACTTCCAGACAGCAGGCGATGCAATCGTGCTTCTCTGGCCTATCCCGCGCGGCGAGCAGCCAGACCCGAATCTTGACGTGCCGTTTAATCTGGAACAGGTAGAACCGAAAGCCAGCCCAATGGCTCCCGCGCTAGAAGATGAGGCGGTTGTGGTGTCTGAGGACGCTGAAGAGACCGATGCCACAGCAAACGCAGAGCTCATCGTTTTTGGTTCATCTGAGTACGCGAAGGTGGTGCTCGATGGCCTCTGGGGCCAGCCTCCACCGCTCGATCTTGAAGCCGAATCGGACCTCCATACGCTGCTTGCGATGCTCGCCGAACGCCAGCTTTTACAGTCGGCCCGTGACCTTTCTGACGGTGGCATCGCAACAGCCCTGGCGCAAGCCTCGCTCCCGTTGGGTATCGGCGCAGTTGTCGATCAGGATCGATCTCTCATGGTGCATCCTCTCTTCGGCCTCTTCTCAGAACCCGCGTCCACCATGCTCGTCTCAGCACATCCAAGCCAGGTGGCTGCGATTGAAGAACTCGCCGATCGTTACAGCTTCTTTGCCGCGCGGATTGGCACCACAGGGGGCGATAAGCTTGAAATTTCCGTTTACAGTAACCCCTTCATCTCCGCCTCTCTTTCAGCCCTTCGCAAGCCTTGGGCCGAATCGCTTCAAGCCATCCTCCACGACGAGGTCCCCGCATGATCCGCATCGCCTATCAGGGAGTCGAAGGCGTCGCTGATACAACAGAATGGAGTGGCCACGATCCGGATTCCGTGATCCCAGATTCCGCCATCGTTCAGCAAGAGGATCCAAAGCTCAGAGAAGAATGCGGCGTAGTTGCAGTTCATAGTCATCCAGACGCAGCTCGTCAAGCCTATCTGGGGCTCTACGCCCTTCAGCATCGCGGCCAGGAGTCTGCCGGCATCGCTACCGCGGACGGTCAGCGACTGGCCAACATTAAAGGCATGGGCCTAGTTTCTGAAATCTTTACTGACGATGTGCTCGCCAAACTTCCAGGTCCCATGGCCATCGGGCACACACGCTACTCCACTACCGGCGACTCCGCGCTGCTCAATGCTCAGCCCATCCGAGTTGACTCCACCAAGGGGCTCATCGCCATCGCGCACAACGGCAACCTGGTGAACCTTGGCAATATCCGCGCCCGCCTGGAGCGGGACGGCGCCTACTTCCAAACTACCTCTGATTCCGAAATCATCGTCCAGCTCATCGCTCACTCTCGCGCCAATTCGCTGGTGGACGCCATCGCCGACTCGCTCCGCCAGGTCGAGGGTGCGTTCTCCATCGTGATGATGACGCGCGACCGCATCTTCGCTGCCCGCGATCCACGCGGCTTCCGGCCGCTCTCGATGGGCCGCATTAGGAACTCGAACGGACCGGACACAATCGTGTTTGCTTCTGAGACTTGCGCCTTCGACCTACTCCGCGCTGAGTTCGAGCGCGACGTCCTTCCAGGCGAACTCGTGATGGTCACCGAGGACGGCGTCACCAGCCGTCAATACGCCACCGGCTTTCCGCAATCCAGTTGCGTCTTTGAGCACGTCTACTTCGCACGTCCCGATAGCCGCATTTTCGGCCGCTGGGTGCAGGAGAGCCGCGACCAGATGGGCCAGCAACTGGCCCGCGAATCTGCTGTCCCCGCCGACGTTGTTGTGCCGGTCCCTGACTCCGGCGTGACCGCGGCGCTCGGCTACGCGGAAGAATCGCGTCTTCCATTTCGCATGGGTTTGATCCGCAACCATTACGTCGGCCGTACGTTCATTGAGCCGGAGCAGCGCGTCCGAGATTTCGGCGTCCGCCTCAAGCTCAACCCGGTGCACAATTTGCTTGAGGGTAAGCGCGTCATTCTCATTGACGACTCTATTATTCGCGGGACCACGAGCAGAAAAATTGTTCGCATGGTCCGCGGCGCTGGCGCAAGAGAAGTTCATCTCCGCATCAGTTGCCCGCCGACAATATCGCCGTGCTTTTACGGAGTGGACACTCCAAGCAAGCGCGACCTGATTGCCGCCAACAAATCGGTAGAAGAGATTCGCCAATTCATTGAAGCGGACTCGCTCGCCTATTTATCTCTCGATGGTCTGCTGAATAGCTGCGACGGCTCCGAACATAACGGCTACTGCACCGCCTGCTATACCGGCAAATACCCGACTCAGTGGGTTGATGTTGAGGATATTCTTCCAGCCGCAGTGAGTATCTAGTTAGTGGCCCGACTCTGTCTCGATGATCCGAAAATTCCCACTGCAGTGCATGATGCTCATCAAATAGAGGAGCCCATCGTAATAGCGCTCCTCACCCGAGGGAATGGGTGTATTCCAGAGGTTTTCGACAAAAGCCTTTGAGATTGGCCCATCGGTCGCCGCAAGACTACCCACGGCTGTCGTCGCCCTGATGCCAATCGAGCGTTTCGTTGCCAGCGGCTTCCCGTCCACGGTGTAACGATCGACGAATTTATCGATGCCCTGACCATAGAGAAACTTCTGTACCCGGTCGCTCAGGACTGTCTCACGCGAATCCTTGTGCCACCACGAGGAGTCCACACTCCAATTGCTTACGGTTCGCCACGCGTCGTAACCGAAGGGCGTCTGCCCGCCACCCCAGTCGGCTACCTGTGTCCCGTCGAAGTGACTCCGCTCCGGTGCGAGTCCTGTCTCCGGCCCCGTAACCTTGTTGAAGAAGTCCCGGCTCACGTCAGCCGCTTTGGCCCAGAATGCGCGATCCTCCTCTGGTCCCCAACGTGACCAGAGTTCGTAGAACGCGGGCAAGTGATAAGACGCATCTGTCATGGCGCCATCCAGGTTGGGCACAAACTTGATCATGAAGTGCGACTCATCCACCATTGGCCCAATCCGCTCCTGGTGAGGTCCGCGATTGAACCGAAAAACTGGCGGCCATGGCGTGCCTTTCGCGGCTGCCTCCCGCTCCATGTTGTGGGTGTTGGGGCTCGGCCATGGATGGTCCGGTGGGGTAAACGGCGCATCGTCGGGGTGGATGCGGAAGGGACTTGTGCCGGTCAGAACCGGGTGGTGCCTCATCCCGCGCAGGATCTTGTCCGCTTCGGCCTGGTAGTTATAAATGCCTGTTCCATTGCCCCATCGGTGCGCCGCAAAGTAGAGCGCCATAACGTAGTACTCTTCGCCATCGGGCGCTGCCCCGGTGGAGCGCGGCGTCCCGTCTGTACTCATTGACCATGCAAAGTAGCCCACGGACGGGTTCTGCGGATCTGTGACCAGCATGTAGGTCTTCGACCAGTTCCATAGTGCGTCGAACTCGCGCTTCTTGTCGAGCTGGACGGCGATCATCATGCCGTAGCTCATACCTTCTGTGCGCGCATCGTTGTTGGCCCAATCGGTCATATAAGCCAGCGTCCCGTTCGCATTTGCTCCGGTTTCAAAATAGACGCGCTCCTCCTGCCCGTCTCCGTGAAAGAGTTGCTGAAAAGCCTTGTCGATTTTTGCCCTGGTCTCGGCTGGTGAGTGTCCCTGTTCAGCAAAGAGGTCGCGGCAATGGTGCGTCCTGTACGCGCCGTCGCCATCTCCAAGCATTCGCAGGATTTCACCCACGGGCGCATCCAGGTGCGGCGCGGCCTGAGGTGCGGCCGGGGCCTGCGCAATTCCGGAAGAAGCGACCAGCAGCAATGTGCCGGCAACGGAGCAGAATGAGAAGAATCGCATGGCGCAACCATACCACCAGGCAGCTATCTTTCGCGGTGCTGGGATTCAGCTTTTCCTGGCGCGAATCGGTAGCCTGTTTGTGCCGCGAGTCACAGGACGTTCACACTCCGGTTGTGATAGCATCCGCTTCTTAGTGGAAAGCGCCTTGCGGATTCGCCCTCCACGAATCGGCAAGAGGCAGGGCCGAGACCCTCTTCAATGGACGAGGTAGACGGCAGACCGGGACACGTGGCCCTCCAATCCGGCCACCTGGACGCCCCAGCGGACGCCCCCACGCCGCGCCTGTGCGTCCCTCATCCACGCTCGCAAGTCCAGAGAAAAACCCGTAAGTCGAGACACGCAAATCCTAGGAGAATCCCATGAAAACGTACCAGGGAAGTGAGATTCGCAACGTAGCTGTATTGGGGCATGCGCACAGTGGCAAAACCACCCTTATTTCCGCTCTGCTGCATGCCGCGAAAATGACACCAACGCAGGGCCGCGTTGCCGATGGCTCGGCCGTAACCGCCTACGACGAAGAAGAAATTGCCCGCGCAACCACCATGCAGAACGCGGTCGCCTTTGCCGAGTGGCAGGGCGTGAAAATCAATTTTGTCGACACTCCCGGCTTCCACATGTTCAGCCACGAAGCCCGCGCAGCCCTGCTTCCGGTTGAGTCCGCCATTGTTCTGGTGAATGCCCAGAATGGGGTTGAAGCCGTAACAGAAAAAGTTTGGAAGTTCGCCGAAGAAGCGAATGTTCCGCGCGTGGTTGTAGTGAACCAGATGGATCATCCCAAAGCAGGGGGAGGCAGCGGTCTGAGCGCTCTGATTGACGATATTCATGAACGCTGGGGCCGCAATTGCGTGCCCGTTCAGTTGCCGATTTCCGATGCGCAGGGATTTCATGGAGTTGTGGACCTGGTCACCATGGAGGCGTTTTCTTACACGCCGGGAGGGGATGGCCGAGGCAAGATTGTCGAGATGCCGAATAGTCTGGCAGCCGATGCGAAGGCGCGGCATGAGGCGCTGGTGGAACTGGTGGCCGAAGGCAAAGACGAGTTGATGGAAGAGTACTTCGAGAAGGGCACCATCCCTGAAGAGCATCTGATCGCGGCCCTGCATGAGGCCATTCGCGAGGATCGAATCTTCCCGATGCTTTTCACCAGCGGACAGGCGAACATGGCCGCCGATCATCTGCTCGATTTTCTGAAGGTCTACGCCCCGTCGCCGGTTGAGCGCGCACCCATTGCTGTCCGCGCCCCGTCGTTTGCGGCTGTTGGTGGCAGTTCAGGCGCGGCCGATGGCGCCGATGCCGGCACGACATTTCGCAGAGTCGACGATAAAGAGCCAGCGGGAATGGTGGTTTTCAAAACAATGACCGATCCGTTCTCCGGGCGCATCACCTTCTTCAAGGTCATCAGCGGCGTGGTTAAAAACGATGCCACCGTTGAGAACTACACACGGCGTAGCCAGGAGCGCCTCTCGCATTTGAGCGTGATGCAGGGTCGCAAGGCAGTTGAAGTGGCTGAGTTGCATGCCGGCGACATCGGCGCAGTAGCCAAGCTCCGCGAGACCCTCACCGGCGATACGCTGGGACAAAAGGGTGCAGACATTCAAGTCGATCTGGTTGCGTTCCCCGAGCCAGCAATGACCTATGCAATTGAGCCCAAGAGCCGCGCGGATGAAGACAAACTAGCGCCGGCTATTCACAAGCTCATGGAAGAAGACAGGCTGATTCGTTTCTTCCGTGATCCCATGACCAACGAGTTCCTAATCGCCGGCGCGGGTCAGCCGCATATTGAAACCATCGTCAGCCGGCTCAAGAAGCGCTATCACGCCGAGGTCACGCTCAAAGCGCCCAAGGTACCTTACCGCGAGACGATTCGCAGCAAAGCGGAAGCGCAGGGGCGGCATAAAAAGCAGACTGGTGGACACGGGCAGTTTGGCGACTGCAAGATCCGCATGGAACCACTGCCACGCGGAGGCGGATTTGAGTTTGGCAACGAAGTGTTCGGCGGCGCGGTTCCTCGGAACTTCATTCCGGCCATCGAAAAGGGTATCGTGGAGTCGGCAGCGCGCGGCTACCTTGCCGGGTTTCCAGTAGTGGACTTCAAGGCGACGGTCTTCGACGGCAGCTACCACGATGTAGATTCGAACGAAATGTCATTCAAGATGGCCGGAAGGCTCGCTTTCCGCAAATGCATGGAGGCTTGCAAACCCTGTTTGCTTGAGCCTGTGATGAGGGTCGAGATTGAGGCGCCCGACGAGTTTGCCGGAGCGCTGATGGGCGACCTGAATGGGCGGCGCGGACGCGTCGGCGGCATGGAGTCCAAGGGTCGCACAACCCTGATTAACGCTCAGGTTCCCATGGCCGAGATGCTCACTTACGGGACCATTTTGACCTCAATGACTCAGGGCAAGGGCAGCTACCGGATGGAGATGGACCACTACGATATTGTGCCGCAACTGGTGGCGGAAAAGATCCTGGCCAACGCGAAACGTCCAGTGGAAGAAGAGGAAGAATAGCCATCTGCGGTGAGGCAACTACCGCTTGTGCCGAACTACAAACGGTAGTTGCGCAGGTTTCAGTTTGGAGAATTGGGATTGCTGATCTTCCCCTCCGTGCCCGGCCATTGGTATTACTCGGAGCGTAGCGCGTTCACGGGGTTCACCGTGGCGGCGCGACGCGAGGGTAGATAGCAAGCTAGATACGCCGTTGCCAAGACGCCAGCGGTGATGACGATATAGGTCGTCGGGTCGACGGGGCTCACGTTGAACAAGAGTGAGGACATCAGGCGCATGGCGACGAAAGCGACGATGAGGCCGCAGGCTGCGCCGATGGCGGTGAGCACGATTCCCTGACGGACAAAGAGGTTGGTAAGTTCCCCACGCTGGGCGCCGAGAGCCATGCGGATACCGATCTCGCGGGTGCGCTGCGAGACGGTATAGGCAATAACTCCATAGATGCCCACTATGCCGAGAAGCAGAGCCATGGCACCGGCGATGCAGAGCAGGACCAGTGTGAACGAAGTGCGCGCCATGGATTTGGTGAAGAGTTCGCCGACGGTTGTGGGATCGGCGAGGGGCACGCCGGAGTTGACGGACCAGACCTGCTGCTGGATTTCTCGCATGAAGGCTTGCGAACCGGCGCGGGGGCTGCGGATGGCGAAGGCGATGCCGCGGCGCAGTTCGGTTTTCTGGCCTTCGAAGTTCTGCATCATCACTGGCCAATAGATGGTGGATTGAGCGTCCTGATCGATGCCGTCTTCGTGAACATTCTGGGCCACGCCTACGATTTCGCGCCAGTCGTCAGTCGAGGCCACGCGAATCTTTTTACCGAGCGCGTCGTTGTCGCTGTGCCAGTATTCGCGCGCGAAATTCTCAGAAACGATGGCGACGGGATGCTTGTCATAAACGTCAGCCCAAGTGAGATCGCGGCCGGTGACCAGATGCGTGCCGAGGGTGGAGAAGAATCCGGGAGAGATGAATTTGAAGCGGCGGATGGGCGGGAGTTCTCCTTCGCCGTAGACGTGGTCTTTGATGTAGAGGACGTCGTTGGTGTCGAAGCCATCGAGGGGAACGGAGTTGGCAAAGCTGACGGAGTAGACGCCGGGGATGGCGGCGATTTTGTTGAGGATGTCCTGCTCCTGGTGGACGACGCGCTCGGCCTGGGTGTCGGGGATCTGGGTTTCGGGAATGTAGAAGCGGAAGGACTGGAGCGAGTCTGGCGAGGTGAAGCCGGGGTCAACATGCATGAGGGCGCGGAAGGTGCGGATCATGAGGCCGGAGCAGATGAGCAGCACGAGCGCGAGAGCGACCTGAACGACGACGAGAGTTTTGCGGGCGCGGTGGCGCTCGCGGCTTTGCGAGAGGGCGCGACCGCCTTCGCGGAGACCGGTTGTGGCGCGGACGCCGGCGAATTTGACGATGGGGATGACGCCGATGAGGAGGCTGGTGAAGAGAGCGAGACCGAAGGTGAAGAGCAGGACCGGGATGTCGATGCCGATTTCGTGGATGCGGGGCAGGCCGGTGGGTGCGGTGGCGACGATGGCGCGCAGCGCGGGGTAGGCGAGCGCGAGGCCGATGGCGCTGCCGACGAGGCCGAGGACAAGACTTTCAAAGAGCAGATCGCCGGCGGAGCGCTTCCAGGGAGCTCCGAGAGCGGAACGAATGGCGAGTTCCTGGCGGCGGCCTTCGACACGAACGAGAAGCAGGTTGGCGACGTTGGCGCAGGCGACGAGAAGCACCAGGGCGATGGAACCCATGAGGACCCAGAGGACTTTGCCGATGTCGCCGATGACGTCCTGCTTCAAGGGGCGGAGGTTGGGGAGGAAATGCGCCTTCTCAAAGAGGCTGACGGAGAAGCCGTCGGGCGGGGGAAAGCTGCGCATTGTGATGGGAAGCAGGCGGGCCATGTCGGCGCTGGCCTGCTGCATGGTGACTCCAGGCTTGAGGCGAGCGAGGGCCCGCTGACTGAAGTTGCCGAGCTTGATCTTGCTGCGGTCCCACTGGAAGGGCATGACGATGGCTGCGTCGGGAAAATCGAGGAAGTGGAAGTCGCGGGGCAGGACGCCGATGATCTGGCGGGCGGTGCCGTCGACGGTGATGGAAGTTCCGATGACGGAGGAGGCACCGCCGAATTTCTGCTGCCAGTAGGCGTAAGAGATGAGCACGGTTTGCGGGGCGCCGGCGGTGTCGTCTTTGCGGGTGAAGACGCGGCCGAGGGCCGGGGTGACGCCGAGGAGCGGCAGCGTGCCGTCAGTGACGTCGAGGCCGCGGACGTGTTCGGGCTGGCCGGAGCCGGTGACGTTGACGGCGTCGCCGTCGTAGGCGCCGATGTCTTCAAAGGTGGTGTTCTGCTCGCGGTCAATGAAGTAGACCGAGGGCGCCATGTTGAGGTCTTTGATGTTGACGCCGGGAGCGCTGTGCCAGACGCCGATGAGGCGGTCTGCGTCGGGATAAGGCAGGGGCTTGAGCAGGACGCCTTCAATGACGCTGAAGATGACCGTGTTTGCGCCAACGCCGATGGCGAGGGTCAACAGCGTGATGGCGGTAAACATGGGGGCGCGGCCGAGACGGCGCAGAACCTGCTTGAGCTGAGTCATCAACGTTGTCATTTGCCTGACCTCCGAATGGGTTTGGATGCGCCGTGCGGGTGATGAGTGATACGGCGGTTGAGATGCGATGGTTCAAATGAGGGAGAGTGCCTTGGGTTGTGGACAGCAGTTGTGATTCCAAAGTGGTGGGGAGAATTTGGGGGAAATGGCGGGGTTTTGGGGACGAATGGTCAAAGCTTGAGGGGAATGGCGTTCGATTTTGCAAAGGGGCGTTCGATTCCGAACAGGTTAATGCAGGCAGGAAATCCGCGAGGCTTCCTATTTGGAAGCCTCGGTAGGGCGGAGGTGGCGAGCGAGAGACCATTTCAGATCTTCGATTCCCTGCCCGGTGACAGCGGATATCTCGTGGAATTCGAGTTTCTTCCGTTTGACGTGTGTGCGCAACTTCTTCAGCTTGTCAGGATTCGCGCTGTCCATCTTGGTGGCACAGACGATCATGGTTTTATTCGCCAGAGGGTGCTGGATCAACGGGCCTGGATTGTCGTCCATGGGGTCGGCCACAGTTGTGGTCGTGAAGCTGTCCAGTTCCTTGTTGATAACTTTGAAGTCTTCGACTGGATCGGGACGGCCGGACGCGTCAGAAACATCGACCAGGTGGAGAAGGATGCGCGTGCGCTCGATGTGGCGAAGGAACTGGATGCCGAGACCGGAGCCCTGATGCGCGCCTTCAATGAGGCCGGGCATGTCGGCCACGACATAGGATTCTTGATCGGGCTCTTCGCCAACGGTGACGACGCCGAGGTTGGGTTCGAGGGTGGTGAACGGGTAGTCGGCGATTTTGGGCTTGGCGGCGGAGATGCGGGAGATCAGTGTGGACTTGCCCGCGTTGGGATAGCCGACCAGGCCAACGTCGGCCAGCAGCTTCAATTCAAGTCGATAGGTACGCTCTTCTCCGGCACGTCCAAGCTCGTGTTCGCGCGGGGCCTGGTGGACGGGAGTGGCAAAGTGCTGGTTGCCGCGACCGCCGCGACCGCCTTTCGCGATGACGAGGCGCTCATCTGGCTCGGAGAAATCATGAATGAGCTCGCCGGTTTCCTGGTCATAAAGGGATGTGCCGACAGGGACCTGCAGGATGATGGAGTTGCCGTCCAAGCCGGTGCAATTGGAGCCCATGCCGTGCTGGCCGCGCTGGGCCTTGTGCTCGGGGTTGTAGCGGAAATGGATCAGGGTGTTGTGACGCTGGGAGCTGACCATGACGACATCTCCGCCACGGCCGCCGTCACCGCCGGAGGGACCGCCGCGGGGAACGAATTTCTCGCGGCGGAAGGCCATGCAGCCATTGCCGCCGTCACCGGCTTTGACGCGAATTTTAGCTTCATCGATGAACATGGGGGACCTGAGGACCAGTGAACGAACGCAAAAATGAACTGGTGGAAAAGTGAACCGGTGAAAGAGCGAACAAGTAACGAAGCGAGCTTGGCTCAGTGATGCCGGTGTGCTGGAAATCACACAGCTTGCAGGCCGTCATTCCAGTTTACCGAATTGGGGCTTAGAATCATGATCAACTTCACTTTTTGCCAATTTGGGGCTGCGAGAAAACGGGCTTGAATGAAAGCCTGGGCTCGTGTGCCCGTGCGGGCCTGAAGTCCAGCGGCCGGGCAGCGAGTGGGTGGTAGGTTTTCCCATGGTCTGCCGCGAGCGAGTAACTCGATGGCAGCGGCAAGACAGAGTTGCACTTGGGGCTTGACAGCGCTGCTGATTGCAGCGGCTGCGGGATTGTCCCTCCTGGGACAAACGACCATAGGGTCGAGTGCGGCTGAGAATACAAGAAGAATCAGCGGGACCAACAAAATCAATGAAATAGATGTGACTGCCGGGGCCGTTGGGTCGATTGCTGGCAGACTCACGAACTTGTATTCTGCGCCACTCGCCGGAGCTACGGTAGTGGTGCGGAATGAGGCCACCGGTGCGGAGCGGCGAACTACCTCCGGAAGGAATGGGAGTTACCGGTTTGCCGGACTCGAAGCTGGCGAGTACTCGTTGGATGCTGAGAGCAAGGGGCTGGGCGCGGGACATTTGGACGGGATCGTCGTGGCTGCGGGGCACGAAGCGCGATTGCAGACGGCAGTCGATCTGCAGCCTGCGCCGGTGGCGCCCGTCATGAACGGGAATCGGGTGATTGCTGCTGAGGCCGTGCGTCCGTCCGCTGCAGACCGGGACCTTGCTTCAAGGACTGTCCCTGCATTGAGTCCGCCGACGGTCGTGCCAGCGAGAGAGAAACCTGCGACCAATTTGCCTGCATTGACTGCGGAGCTTAAGAACGAGCCGATGTTAGAGCTGGCGGTGAGCGGCTGGCGGACCGTAGATCGCGCGCTGGATGTGCGGGCGATTCTATCGCCGTTTATCCATGTCGGGGACACAGCTCTTGTTGCCGCAATTCCGGAGGTTGCCGCGGCGATCGATCCAATAGCCATGCGGGGATTGACACTTACGGACACCGAACTGGCTAGACACGGAGCCGTGCGCGCTGGGGTCGACGTGAAGGATGTGGACCCCGTTACACCGGTAGTGACTACGACGCTGACCGCGGAACAGTTGCAAGGGTTGCCGGCGAGTGGACGACGCTGGCAGGATTTTGTGCTCGATACTCCTACGGCGGTGGGTGCGGTAGGCGGCGTATCTCAAACGGCATTAAGGGGCGCTGTACAACAGCCGACGCAAACCACCATCGATGGGGTCAGCACGCGGCTGGCGTTTGGCGGAACTGGTTCCAACTCAGCATCCGGTTCGGAGAACGGGACCAATCCGAGTGGGATGGGTCAGGCGTGGGCTGGCGGAAAGGGATTCGCGCCGGGCGAAGCGGCGATCCGCGAGGTGCAGACGGTCGCAGGGAACGTAGAGACAGAAGGGGCCCGTGCGGCTGGCGGACGGATGAATGTGGAGACCGCGCGCGGCATGAACGGGCTGCACGGGCAGGGGTTTTTGTTCGACCGGCAGAATGTCTGGGGCGCGCAGAACCCATTCACCCAGTGGGTAAAGGAGACTGCGCCAGCGACGGAGACCACCACGCCGACGTTTACGCCGGAGCCTTATACGCCGCCCGACCACGAGACGACGTGGGGAGTTGGCGTGGGGAGCCAGATTCGGCGTGACAAGCTCTTCTGGTTTACTGCACTTGACGGTTACCAGCGCAATGATCCAGGACTCGCCACGGTAAAGCATGCAGACGAGTTCTTTGCTCAGCCTTCGAACGACCAGATGGAGGTGCTGTGCGCACGACTAGACCTGGCGGCGCCAGGGCAGAAGCTCGCGTGCAACAATCCCACCGTGCAAGGGTTGGCAGCTTACTCAAATCTGCTCGGATCGTTGGGCGGATTGCTCGGGCCCTCTCCCCGAACAGCTACGCAGCGGGTCGGATTCGCGCGTATGGATTGGCAGGCAGCGGAGCGGCATCGATTCACTGTGGAAGGAATCGGCGCAACATGGAATTCGCCGGGGGGAGGACTGACGCGGGTGTCAGAGACTTACGGAGCCAACAGTTTTGGCGCGAGCAAGGCCAGTGAGGAGTGGCTGCTGGGGCGCTGGGAGGCGTTTCTTACACCGAATCTCCTGGCGGTTACGCAGGGCTCCGCTGGACGCAACATCCTGGGTGTGCATGCGGAGACGCCTTCAGCCTTCGAGCAGACGTTCCTGACTCCGAGTATATGGGGACAGTTGCCCCAGATCGTAGTGGACAACCGCTATGGATTCACGATCGGGAATCCTTCGCGATTCGGTGAGGGCAGCTATCCGGATGAGCGTCTTTTCGAAGGTCAGGAGATGCTGGACTGGGTGCACGGCAACCTGCTCGTGAAGGCAGGCTTCGACCTGAGCCATAACTCCGACGCGACCAGTCTGCTGCGCAACCAGACCGGGACTTATTCTTACTCCAGTGCGGAAAACTTTGCATCGGACGCGCTCGCCTTTGCTGCATTCGGCGTAGGTGGCGAGCTGAACAAGTTTAACCAGCACAACTGCGATCAGACGGGAAAGGTTTGGCGCGATTCGACGGGAACGCTGCACGGGCTGGGCTATCTTCCTTGCTACTCCTACTACTCGCAGACGATGGGGCCGTCAGACTGGCACTTGAGCACCAATGACTGGGCCGGTTACGCCACCGCGCAGTGGCAACCGAAGCGGCTGTTCGTTGTTTCAACCGGGCTGCGCTGGGAGATGGAGCAGATGCCCCCGCCGATTGCCGCGCTGGCCAACCCCGAGCTTCCACTCACGGAAAAGCTGCCTGGTTTGGGCAATAACCTGGGCCCGCGGGTCAGCATGGCGGTGGGCAACGCGGAGACTCACTGGCCCGTTCTGCGGCTGGGCTATGGCATGTACTTCGGTCGCACAGAGAACGCCACACTGGAGACAGCGCTGACGCAGACTGGGTCGGCAAAAGGCGATCTGAGTTTTTTCATGCGTCCCACGGACAATCTCAATGCTGGCGGCGCACCCCCGTTTCCCTATGTTTTGGCTGGAGAACCTGCGAGCATGGTGAAACCGGATGCGGTCGAGTTTACGCCGACATTCCGCAATCCAGAAATACACCAGGGAGTGGTAGCCCTGGAGGAGAGCTTGCCCGGTCGGGTGGAGTTGACCGCGAGTGCCATGGTGAGTCTCGGTAGGCGATTGCCGGTCTCCATCGACACCAATATCGACCCGGCATTGAATCCAGGGACGATTACATACGGAGTGGTGGATGCGTCGGGCCTCGGGCCGATCAAGACTACGCAGATCACGGTTCCCTTTTATGCTTCGTGGCCCTCGGCGACTTCACCGACAGGGGATGCGGGACGATCGAATCCGGATTACCAGCAGATCTCCCAAATCATGAGCCGTGCCAACTCCACCTATGAGGCCCTTATGGTGAAGCTGTCGCGGAGTGCGCATCGCGGACTGAGCCTTCATGCGCACTATACCTACGCGCACGCCATGGACTGGAATCCCAATGAGAGCACCACAGTGGCCGGGAGTGACGTGCTGGATCCCGCGCATTTCAGCGAGGAGTATGGGACCAGCAACTTGGACATGCGCCACTCGGCTGCTGTGTTGGCCGTTTGGGAAGCTCCCTGGAAGTTGCGCGGCGGTGTGGGACGCGTGGCGAATGGATGGATGCTATCGGGGATTGGGCAGTACAGAAGCGGACTGCCGTTTACCATGCGCACTTCGGGCTCGCTGGCCGAGGAATTTACCGCGGGCACGGGCACTGCGATTGTGGGGCTGGGGCCTGGGATGAACGGCTCAGGCGGCGACAACCGAGTTTGT
>JBEKPF010000101.1:0-24569 GCA_049521035.1 Occallatibacter sp.
CGGTACGCCAGGGTCATCCGTCCTCAACAAACCCGCAACCACGGTGGTAGCATCGCTCAAGGTAGCCCCATGAACATGGCCTTGGCACAGTTCGCGCAACCCTTCAGTTTCAGTCAATTGGAGCAGATGGACGTGGTCAACGGAGCCATCGGTCGCCTGCTTCTCGCCTGCCTCCTCGGCGGCGCAGTCGGCCTCCAACGCGAGCTACACCGCCGGTCCGCCGGTGTCCGTACCAATCTGCTCATCTGCATGGGCGCTGCGTTCTTCACGCTCCTCTCCGCTGTGCTTGCCGGCGAAAACAGCTCTAACAAGGGCCAGGTCGCCGCCAACATTGTGCAGGGCATTGGCTTCCTCGGTGCAGGACTAATCCTTCGCAATCGCAATCGTGTCAGCGGCCTCGCCAGCGCGGCCAGCGTCTGGGCTGTGGCCTCCATCGGCATGGCCTGCGGCGCCGGGCTCTATCTGGCAGCCGCCGTCGCCGCCCTCATCGTCATCGTTTCCATGGAGCTCGTCGGCTTCCTTGAGCGCCGCTCCGGCCTTCGCCCCTACGGCGTCACCTACGAGGCGCGCGGAGAAGACCAGAACCAGATGCTCCAGTCCATCCTCAAAGTCATGGACCAGGCACACATGCGCTTCGCCGAAATTGAAACCAACACCATCGGCAACACTCAGCGCGTCACCTTCCCACTCAGCGCAACCGGCAACCAGCACAAGCGCCTGCACAGCCAGCTCCTCATCGAACCTGGCATCAGCGGCCTGCTAGCTTTCCGCGATCCGGAGGACGATTGATCCCCTTCACCAAAGCCCACGCCTGCGGCAATGACTTTCTCATCATCTCTGAAGAAGACGCCCACGATTACGACAAGGCCGAACTCACCCGCCGTCTCTGTGAACGCAACACCGGCATCGGTGCAGACGGCGTCGAGTTCTTCCATTGGACCGGCGACTCCTCCGGCCGCATCCGCCTCCACAACTCCGACGGCTCCATCGCCGAAATCAGCGGCAACGGCACCCGCTGCGTAGCCGCGTGGATGGCCGAAGAACGCGGCGCGCAGCCCGGCGATCAATTCTCCGTCGAAACCGACGCCGGCCCGCGCCTCTGCACCATCAAGGAATTCCGCGACTCCGAAGTCGACGGACCCACGACCCTCATCACCGCCGACATGGACGTCCCGGAATTCGAGGAACGCACCGTGGATCTCGCCGACGGCACCAGCATCGACGGCATCCACGTCTCCATGGGCAATCCCAACTTCGTCATTGTCCTCGACACGCCCACTCCGAATCAGTTCCTCGGCGGCAATCCCCTCGACGCCAGCGAGCGCACCCTCTCCATGCTCGATTTCTCCATCAACGACCGCTCCTGGGACGACATCGGCGAAGAGATCTGCCACCATCCCGATTTCCCCGATCAAACCAACGTGATCTTCGTTCACATCCTCGGCAGCGAGTCCGAGCCCATTCACCAGGCCGCCATTCGCATCTTTGAGCGCGGCGTCGGCCCCACCAGCTCATCTGGCACCGGCACCTCCGCCAGCGCCACCGCCCTCATCGCCTTCTTCGACGCCGACCACGAACTTGAAATCATCGCTCCCGGCGGCGCGCAAAACGTCTCATGGCAAGGCCCCGGCGAAAAGCTCTACCTCACCGGCCCCGCCACTCTCATCGCCCGCGGCGAGGCCTGGTAATCATGTCCGCTTCAACGCCTCAGCTTCTTCGCCCTCTCGCTGTCTCTTCCGTCGCGGCCATCAGCGTCATTGCGCCCGCCTCCTTCGCCAAGCCCGAACGGGTTGACGGTGGCCTGGCGCAACTCCGCTCCCTCGGCTTCGCGCCCCAACTCGGCACGCGCACCCTCGAACGCGGACCCGACTTTTTCGCCGGAACACCTCCTCAGCGTCTAGCCGACTTCCACGCAGCATTCGCCGACCCCAATACCAGCGCCGTCATGGCCCTGCGAGGTGGCTACGGATCCAACTACCTCCTCGACAATCTCAACCTCGACCTGATCCGCAGCCACCCCAAGCCGTTCTTCGCCTACAGCGACCTCACCGGCATCCAACTCCATCTCCTCGATCATCTCGGCCTACCCACCTTTCACGGCCCCATGGTCGCAGCCGATTTCTATCTCGAAGACGGCGTCCATCTTCCCAGTTTTCGAGCAGCCCTCGCCGGTCGGCCGTACACCGTCGGGCCCGCGGAAGGCCTCCGCATTCTCAAGCCCGGCAAATCCACTGGCACTCTCTACGGCGGCTGCCTCAGCATCCTCGTCTCGCTCCTCGGCACTCCATGGGAGCCGCAAACGGAAGGCAAGCTGCTCTTCCTTGAAGACACCGGCGCCAAGCCGTACCAGATCGATCGCATGCTCTGGCAACTGCGCCACGCCGGCAAACTCGAGGGCGTCACCGGCCTCATCTTCGGAGAAATGCTCGATTGCGCTTCACCTGGCGCCCCCCCCCATCTCCTCGACGAAGTAATCCTCCGCGTCTTTGAAGACTTCGACGGCCCCATCGTCATCGGCCTCCGCAGCGGTCACGTATCGCGCCACAATGTCACGCTCATCTTCGGCATCGAAGCAGAATTGCTCGCCTCCGACACCCCCGAACTGCGCCTCCTTGAAGCGGCGGTGCAGCCATGAACGAACAAGCCACGCACCTAAGCCAGGCATCCTTCAAGTGCTCCGTGCCCCATTCATCGAGCGTCTTTTGCTCGATGAGTGGGAAAGCACACAGCCCGTTCCCCGCCCCTCGGGTACTTCGAAAAGAAACAGGATCAAAACAATGACCCGCCACATCCACCTGTCCGGCATCTGCGGCACCGCCATGGCCTCGCTTGCCGGCCTGCTTCAATTGCAAGGCCACCGCATCACCGGCTCTGACAAGGCCGCATACCCGCCCATGAGCGATCTGCTCCGCTCGCTCGGCATCCCCATTCACGAGCCCTACGCCGAGTCCAATCTCTCGCCCGCGCCCGACCTCGTCGTCATCGGCAACGCGCTCTCCCGCGGCAACCCTGAAGTCGAGTGCGTCCTCGATCAGCGCATTCCATTCACTTCCATGGCCGCGCTCCTGCGCGAGGAATTCCTCACCGGTCGCGAGTCGCTCGTCATCGCCGGAACCCACGGCAAGACCACTACCACCAGCATGTTGGCCTGGATCTACCAGGTAGCCTCGCGCCAGAATCCAGCGCTCGAGCCTTCCTTCCTTATCGGTGGCGTGGCAGAAAACTTCGAAACCAGCTTTCAACTCCGCCCCACGCGCACTTTCATCGTTGAAGGCGACGAGTACGACACCGCCTTCTTCGACAAAGGTCCCAAGTTCCTCCACTACTTCCCCGACGCGCTCATCCTCACTCACGTCGAGTTCGATCACGCCGACATCTACGTCGACCTCGAAGCGGTGAAGACCGCATTCAAGCGATTAGTAAATCTAGTCCCCCGACGCGGCGTCATCGTTGCCTACGACGGCAGCGAAAACGTCACCGAATGCATCGCCCACGCCTTCTGTCGCGTCGAGCGCTACGGCTTCTCCGATTCTGCAGATTGGCGCATTCAGAACCTCCGCCATGAAGACGACCTCACCCGCTGGCAGATCTTTCACAACGGCGCCCTCTGGGCCGATTTCGAAATGCATCTCGCCGGCGAGCACAACGCCCTCAACGCCACCGCCGCCGCCGCGCTCGCCGCCAGCCAGGGCATCCCCGTGCAAGCCATTCAGACCGCGCTAGCCAGCTTCAAGAGCGTCAAACGCCGTCTGGAAGTCCGCGCAAAAGTCGCAGGCATCACCATCATTGACGACTTTGCCCACCACCCCACCGCCATCCGGGAAACTCTACGCGCCTTGCGCTCCGTCTACCCGCAATCACGACTCTGGGCCGTCCTCGAGCCGCGATCCAACACGCTCCGCCGCAAGGTGCTTCAAGCCGATCTCGTCGCGAGTCTCCGTCTCGCCGACCATGTCGTTCTCTCCGGCGTATATCAGCAGCAACGCATCCCTGACGCCGAGCGCCTTCATCCTGAAGATGTGGTCAGCGAGCTCAACTCCGAAGGAACTACCGCCGAGCTTTTTCCCGATGTCGACTCCATCGTGAGTCACATCGTGCCCAGTCTCCAATCCGGCGACGTGGTTGCCATTCTTTCCAATGGCGGCTTCGACGGCATCTATGAGAAGCTGCCCGCGCGCATCGAAGAACGTTTTTCCGGTCTCGCCGACAAGGGGAGCCCAGCATGATCTACTCAATCCTGCTGGTCGGATCCATCATGATTTTAGGCGCGCCGGCCGCCTTGACCCTCATTCCCTGGGCGGTCATCACGGGTAACGTCAACCCGCTTTACAACGCCGCGCAGTCTATTGCGCGCACCGCTTTTCGCTTGGCGCGCATTCGCGTCGAAGCCGAAGGCACGGAGCGCGTACCACCCAACACCGCCTGTATCTTCATGGCGAACCACGTTTCTAATCTTGATCCGCCCGCCCTCCTGCCTCGCATTCCCGGTCGCACCTCCGCCTTTCTCAAGCGCTCGCTCATGCACATACCCATCCTCGGTTGGGGCTTCAAACTCGGAGAGTTCATTCCTGTCGATCGCGATCGCAGCGTAACCGGCGCGCAGCAAAGCGTAGCCGCGGCCCGGTGCATCCTCGAAAAAGGCCTTCACATCACCACGTTTGTTGAGGGCACGCGCTCAAAGGACGGCCGCCTGCTGCCATTCAAAAAAGGCCCGTTCTACTTGGCGATGGAGACTGGCGCTCCGTGCATTCCTGTATCCATCTGGGGCAAAAGGCAGCATGCGCATCTTTCCAGGCACCGCGCACATTGTCTTCCACGAGCCGCTATTTCCCGCAAACTTCGCTACACGCGAAGACTTGCTTCGGGCTGTCCGTGCAGCCATCGCCTCCAGCCTCCCTGAGTGGATGCGCAACGAAAAGCCTGAGAACAGAGATAAATAAGTTAGATACTTAAACCGGCAGCCTCTCATGCCAGTTCGGCCGCCGCACAAAAAAGATAATTTCCCCCGCGTGTGCCTGGGCAAATCTCTTGCTGCACTTGTTGGCCGCCTCAACGCCCGTCTTTAGAATCTCCGCGACCGGATAGCTGGGTATCGTAGCAGGATGAAACTTGGAGCAGTCGCAGAATACATATCCCCATCCTCCTGGGCCAGCCGGAGTGTCAATCTGCACCTTTTCAACCTCCGGCCCAATCTTGAGTTCCCAAACGCCATCCTTGTTCACGCGGGCCGTCAGCCGAGGACTCGCAGCGTCCTCGTTCACTGTCACGCTGATTCCATTGTCACCAGCAACGGGGGCAATCGCCTCTCCAGTTTGACTGTCGAGCAGTCGAATAATAATCGTCCTCTCAGTTTGCGCGGAAAGGGAGCAGCACGCTACGGCCATCCAAATCAAAACCAAGACCAACCGGCTTATTCTCTCAATGGAAAATCGAAACCGCTCGTTCACGAACATTTGAAGCCTTTCCTTCTCTCGGGTTGGTTAAGCTTAGGGCTGCACAATCGCGTTATAGCCGTCACTCAACAACTTCTGCCGCCATTTCTCAGCCTCGTCGCGGCTGTTGAACGGCCCAATCCGCACGTGGATCATTCCGTCCGCCGCCTCGCGTTGGGCAGCAACCACATAGCCACGCCTGCGCAGTGCATTCACCAGCACTGCGGCGTCATCCGGGTTCGTTACGGCGGCAATTTGCACCATCAGCGTGCCGGAAGCAGGTTGTCCCATCGCTGGCGCCACAACTCCAGTCGGCGATACCTGGGGGGGCTGAATCGACGTTCCCGGTAACGCCGGATGCACCGGAGACTGACCACTACTCGATGCGCCTTCCGTTGCTGCAACGGTCCCTTGCGGTCCCGGAGGAGGAACCGTGGTCATCTCTGCACTGGCCGACAAATCCGCCATGGAACCTGAGGCAGGTTGCACTGCGCCACTCGCGCTCGCCGAGGGCTTGGTCCGCGATCCATCAGTCTGCGGAACGGCTGCCGGCGCGCCTGATGCCTGACCGGCATCGGCGCCGCCCGACGATCCGCGATGCCCCATCCCATACCCCAGTCCGAAAAAGATCGCGCAGATTAACACCATCCCAAAGAGCATGGCAAGCAATGATCCAGAGCCCAGCGTGAGCTCCCTGTCGCGCGGTGCTTGCGCCGGCTCTTCTTCTTCGAAAACTCCCCTCATACTCCGTCTCCGGATCTACGGCTTTTCAGATCCCGCTCTCCGCAACGCGCAAGGCCGGCGCTCTTTGCCGGCCCCTCGCAATCTCAACCGCACGCTTCATTCTCCCTACGCCTTAGCGGAGGGTGCCCCTTGGATGGCCGTCATCTTGTTCAGCAGTGTCAGCAGTTCCATGGGCAGCGGGAAGACGATGGTAGTGTTCTTCTCCACACCGATTTCTGTCAACGTCTGCAGGTACCGCAACTGCAATGTCATAGGTTGCGTTGCCAGCAGCGCGGCCGCATCCACCAGTTTCTGCGCGGCGTTGAACTCGCCCTCGGCATGGATAATCTTTGAGCGTCTTTCGCGCTCGGCTTCGGCCTGCTTCGCCATTGCCCTGGTCATCGTTTCCGGCAGATCCACCTGTTTTACTTCCACAGAAGTTACCTTCACGCCAAACGGCTCCGTCCGCTGGTCAATGATCGATTGAATCCGCAGGTTGAGCTGATCGCGATGGCTCAGCAGAGTATCCAGTTCCACCTCGCCCAACACTGAGCGCAGCGTAGTCTGCGCAAACTGCGACGTCTGGTAAACGTAATTGGCCACCTTGATGGCCGCATCGTTCGGGTTCACCACATACAAGGTGACAACTGCGTTCACCTTGATGGTCACGTTGTCGCGCGTGATTACATCCTGCGGAGGAACTTCCAGCACATCCTGCCGCAGCGAGATACGCACGATTTGGTCGAACGGACGGAAAACCAGGATGATCCCCGGTCCCTTCGGCGTCGGCAAAGCACGGCCCAACCGAAAAATCACCCCGCGCTCATACTCGCGCAGAATCTTGATAGAACTGAAGAAATACAGCACCACGATGGCGATAACGATCAGCATTGGCGATAACATTGCGCTTTCCTCACTCAGCCCGGATTGTACTCCAGCGCACCTTACACTGCTGACCCTCCAGGCCCAGCTGGCTTCACGCGCAGAAGATAGTTTTCGTGCCCGGCCACTAGCAGTTGGGTTCCGGTATCCACCGGCTCGCTGGCTACCGCGTTCCATATCTCTCCCTCAACCAGCACGTGTCCCTCGGGTGTCAGCGGCTCCATCGCCTTCGCGGACCGTCCCACCAGGGCATCCACGCCCAACTGGCTCTTCATGTGACGTGCCCGCACCGCCAGCCTCACCAGAAACACCGTAATCAACCCAAACGCTGCACTCACTGAGAGCGCCACAACCGGATTCACGCCCATCTCCGGCACCGGTGCCACTACCAGCGTGAGCATGCCGAAAGTCAGGCACAGAATCCCCGCAATCGCCAGCACCCCATGCCCGCCAAACTTCGCTTCCAGCAAAATCAGCACCAGCGCCGCCACCAGCAGCAGCACCGCCGTGTACCGCACCGGTAGCAGATCAAGTGCAAAAATCGCCAGCAGCACCATCAGCGTGCCCAGTGCTCCTGGAACAATCGTTCCCGGCGAATTGAATTCCAGATAAATCAGCAGCGCCCCGCCCACCAGCAGAAGGATCGCGATGTTCGGATTCACCAGCCATCCCAGCAACCGCTCGCGGAGCGTTGCCTGCACCACCACAATCTGCGCCCCGCTCACATGCAGCACCTGCTTGGTCCCATCGATGCGCGTAATCGTGCGCCCATCCAGCGCCGTCATCAGCTGCGCATCGTTATTCGCAATCAGGTCGATCAGGTGTTTTTCCAGCGCTTCATCGGCAGTATAGGAATGCGACGACTGCACTGCGGCCTGCGCAGCATCTGCGTCCCGGTTCCTCTTGGTTACATACGAGCGCAGAAACGCTTCCGTGTCGTTCTCGATTTTCTGGTTCATGGTCTCGTCCGGCTTCCCGCCGAACTCCAGCACCGGATGCGCCGCTCCTGCATTGGTGCCCGGAGCCATCGCAGCCACGTCCGCTGCCTCCAGTAGAAAGAACCCAGCCGAACCCGCCCGCGAACCACCCGGAGACACATACACAATCACCGGAACCCGCGAGCCCAGAATTTTGCCCACCATCTCGCGCGTCGAGTCCAGCAGTCCGCCCGGCGTGTTCAACTCCACCAGCAGCGCCTGTGCTCCGTCTGCATTTGCTCGTGTAATCGCCCTGTCCAACTCGCCCGCACTCACTGGCTGAATTGTGTCGGAGAGAATCACCTTGTCCACCAACGGCGCGTCAGCCCGCGCCACGGAACCCAGTCCAAATCCAAGAAAAAGTCCTGCAGCAACCGCCAATCCGCGTCTGCGCTGAATCATGGCTTACTCCTTCAAGACCCGCGCCAAGTACACCAGGTCTCTGATCATGCAAATCTGTATCAGCCTCGCGCCCAACAAATGTGCTGTGCCTCATCCATGGAGCGCTCTTTACTCGATGGGTGGGACCCCACAACCCTCTGCCCCGCCTCGCCCTACTTCTTCTGCCCTTCCTTAGCCTCAATCTGCCGCCGCAGTTCCATCGCCCCCCGGCTCGAAGCATCCAGCTTCAGCGCCTCGCCAGCCTCATTGTCCGCCTCGTCCAAATTTCCACCTGCAAAATCCAGCCGTGCCAGCACAAGATACGCATCCGCGGAGGGAGAAAGTTTCAACGACGCGTGCGCCTCATTCCGGGCAGACCCGCCGTCCCCTGTCCGCTCCCGGACTTCGGCCAATCCAGTATGTGCTTCCGCCACTGCGCTGTCTGCGCCTTCGGCAGCCAGATACAGCCGCTCCGCCTCCAGCAGCAGCCCGCGGTCGAGAAACTCTTTCGCCTGTCCTGCCAGCGCCTGCGCCCTTTTCTCCGGCGTCAGCGCGGCCAGTTTCGATGCGTCAACCTGGTCGAGCATTTGCGCGGCTTGCCGGAATGCCTGCGCATCGAAGTTGCGTGCAATTCGCTCTAGCGGATCGGCCTTCGCTTCCCCATCCCCGCTCGAGTTCATCCCCGCCGCCTGACCCGTTGCCGGCCCTTTCCATGCCACTTCCAGCGCCTGCGCTTCACCATCGTTTGGGTGCAGCCTGAGACACTGCGCCAACTCCGTCAGAGCCTCCGCGCCATTTCCATGGCGCTTCAAACTCACCGCCAGGTTGAAGTGATAATCTGCGATATTCTGGTCGGCGGCAATCGCCTGTCGAAACAGCGCAGTTCCATCGTGGCCCTGCCGGCTCACCGCAACGCCTTCGTTGTTCACCACCTCGGCCAGAGGCAGCACCCGGGCCACGCCACTAAATGCTTGTTCGGCCTTCGGATAGTCGCCGGAAAACACTAGTGACAGTCCGCGAAAAAATCCCGCTTCTAGAACATCAGGCCCCTGAAACGCCGCATCACCTTTGCCCACCTTGGCGAATGCTGCCGCGGCCTCTTCATACTGCTGTCCGTTGTAGTCCTCGCGCCCCAGCGCCATCCACGCTGGCCCAAACTCCGGACTCTCCTTCACAGCCTGGTTCAGGTGTCGTAGCCGCTCCGCCTGGTCCGGCTCCGTAATGCCCCGGATATATTGCTCAAAAGCATCCAGCCGCAACCCCGCGCCGGCGGCCACAAACGTCTCTTGTGCCACGCTGAATTGCGGGTCAAGCTCCCGCGTCAGCTTCCACGCCAGCGAATCGAAAACCGCGATCATGTCCCGCATCTCGCCATCCGCGCTCACCGGCACGCTCATCCGAAGGTGGGGCACATCCACCAACTGCGCCTCCGCCACAATCCTGCTCCCATCCGTCAAAAAGCTCCCCACCACAATGGAATCGGCGTCCAGCGTCTCAGCCAGCTTCAGCGCGGTGGCCCGCGACGGATGAAAACCCTGCGGCATTCCCAGATGATCTAGTGCGTAAAGCCGATCCGTCCGGCTCATCGGCGCAAACCCGGCAGAAGCGAACCGGCTCCCCAGAATCTCCGGCGCCGCTTCGCGAACCCACTCCAAGCTGGGCTGCCCGCTGCGGTTATCGAACGGCAGCACCAGCAAAATCCTGCCCCGCCCTTCACCCTGTGCCGGACCCTGCCCTGCCCCCTGCCCCTGTGCCACGCCGCAAACCATCACCGCGACGGCAATTGCAAGTCCCGCAGCAGCCTGCCCAATTCCACTTGAACGAGATGAAAGAAATGTATGCACAACAGCCTGATTATAGGCGTAGCAAATGCCCCCGGCTTGGTTCGCCGGGTGACCCAGGTCTCGATTTTGAGACCTGGAAATACGAAACCCCGAATCAGCGATGCTTCAGCAGAAGCAGCCTAATTCCCCGTAGGAATAATCCCCGCGTTCTCCACCATCAGAATCACGGTTCGCAAGGGAGCCCGTGTCCGATGCACCACGCCTTTGGGCACCACAAAACCCTGCCGTGGCGCCAGCTCCACCGTGCGCCCTTCCAGATCGATCAGCAGCTTGCCCTCGACCACATAGAAGAACTCATCATCCTCATCGTGCTTATGCCAGTGGTATTCGCCCTCGATGATGGCCACCCGCACCACCGATTCGTTCACCTTGCACAGCGTCTGATTAAACCACTTGTATTCGCACGCATCCGCCAGCGCCTTCTCGTCAATCACTTCCAGCGGTCCGTGCAGAATATTCAACCGCGTCTCATAGGGATAATCCGTTACAGAATCAGCCATCGCGACCTCCTCGTAATGCCCATCTGCAAACTACCCTAACATTTACTAGTCTTCACAATGTTTCACGTTGTACTCGCGCAGAACCAGCCGCCCGCGATTTCCCTGCAGCGCCTCGCCCACATAGCGAGTCACGCCGCAGTTCACCGGCTTCTCGTGCATGTCCAGGTGCAGAAATTGCTCCGGACTCAGCCGCTCAAAATTCGCCCGCGTCGCCAGAATCGTCAGGTGATGTGTAATCGCCATCACCCGCTTCCCCGCAAACTCCCGCGTCAGCGTCGCAATCCACGACAGGTTCCTCTGCCGCACATCGGGAATGTTCTCCCCATTCAAAAATCGATAGTCATATCCGCCCAGCAGATCGTTCAGCTCCCCTTGTTCCGGCTGCATCACGTGATAAATGCGCCAGTCGTTGTAGAGCAGCGCCAGCCCATGATCCTTTTCCCGGATCCGCTCCTCGCGATACTCCCGCGCACTCCCCAGCTCCGGCCACTCTTCTTTAAGAAAGCGCAATGTCTCCACCGTGCGCAGGTAGGGCGACACAAAAATCACCTCCGGGCAGTGCACGCCCGCCTCCCGCATCCGCCTGCCCGTCATCCGGGCCTGAGCTTCGCCGCGCGCGGTCAGCGGCGTATCGCGGTCACTGCATCCCAGCGCGTGCCGCTCTCGCAACATCTGTGCCAGCGGCAAAACCTCGGCATTCCGTCGATCGGTCTCGAACAGCTCCCTGAATCGCCGGTAATCCGCATCAGCGTCCTTCTTCTTTTTCAAATCGTTATAAGCCGACTCCGCATGCCGAATCAGCAATAATTCCGTAGGCCACTTCATAGCCCCTCAGAATACATCCCGACCACCGCCATACCAAATCGCGCGGATAGGGGCGGCATCTCAGTTTGAATTTCACAACCTTGCGCTTCGCCTTGTATCTTGAGAGCATGGCTGGCATGATCAACTGGCCACGGTCGAAGGGAATTCAGGCAGCTATCGCATTTTCTGCCGCGCTACTTTCGGCTGTCTTTGTTTTTCTCCAGGTTGCGATGGAATCCTTCAACCACTTTTACTTTCCGCCACATAAAGCGTACCCATATCCATATTCGACAGAGTTTGCTGCACATTTTGCCATGTGGCGAGACTGTTGCCTGACCTTCCTCGGAGTCTTCCTAATCCTGTATGCAGCGCAGCGGAGATTCTTTGCGGCTCGGCATACGTAGTATTCGGAATCGGAAATAAACCAAACAACTGCTTGTCATTCTGAGCGAACGGGGCCCCGAACGCCTTTCAGTTCGGGGGTGGTGAGTCGAAGAATCTGCGGTTGTTTTTCGATCGACTTCAGACTCACCACCATAGCGATCAAGCGGAGACTTAGCGGACCGTGCCCCGCCTACTTCCCCACCCCCGCCGCCAGCCCCCGCTCCTTCAACATCGGCCCAATGTTCGGCTCTGCCCCCAGCCAAGCCGCATACATCTTTGCCAGGTCTTCTGTGTTCCCGCGCGACAGCACCATCCGCCGGAACCGGTCCCCATTGGCCCGCGTCAATCCACCATGATCCTCGAACCACTGGTACGCATCATCGTCCAGCATCTCGCACCAGAGATACGCGTAGTACCCCGCCGCATAGCCAGTAGCCCAGATGTGCGCAAAGTAGCTGGAGCGGTACCGCGGCGGCACAGTCTTCAGCGCCAACCCCGTCTTCATCAGCGCCTCTTTCTCAAACGCATCCGCATCCTGCAGCGGCGCATCCGCTCCCAGCAAGTGCCACTGCATGTCCAGTTCCGCAGCAGCCAGTAACTCCGTAAAGAGATACCCCTGGTTGAATGCCTTCGCCTTCTCTATCTTCGCGGCCAACTCCGCCGGCATCGGCGCGCCAGTCTTGTAGTGCTTCGCGTAGTTCTGAAACACCTCCGGATAACTAGCCCAATGCTCATTGAACTGCGAAGGAAACTCCACAAAGTCGCGCGGCACGTCGGTTCCTGAAAGGCTCGGATACTCTGTATCGGCAAACATCCCATGCAGCGCGTGCCCAAATTCATGGAACATCGTAGTCACATCGGTAAAGCTGATCAGCGCCGGCTCACCCGCCGCGGGCTTGGCAAAGTTGGCCACGTTATAAATCACAGGCAGCGTGCCCAGCAGCTTCGACTGCTCCACAAAGTTGCTCATCCACGCCCCGCCGTTTTTGTTATCCCGCTTGAAGTAGTCGCAATACCAAAGCGCCAGCGGTTTGCCGTCCGCTTCGAAAACCTCATAAACCTGCACATCGGCATCGTAGACCGGAATATCTGTCCGTCGCTTGAACGTGATGCCATACAGCTTTTCCGCCGCGTAAAAAACCCCGTTGTGCAGCACGTTATTCAACTCGAAGTAAGGCCTGGTCTGCGCTTCGTCCAGATCGTATTTCGCCTTCCGCACCTGCTCTGAATAGAAGTTCCAGTCCCATGGTTCCAGCGCGAATCCGCCCTGCTGTCCATCGATCAACGCTTGGATATCCTTCGCCTCGCCCTCGGCCTTCGCCGTTGCCGCGGGCACCAGCGCATCCATGAACTTCAACGCCGCCTCCGGCGTGTGCGCCATCTGATTTTCCAGGTTCCACGCCGCATAATTCGTGAATCCGAGCAGCTTTGCCTTTTGCGCTCTCAGTTGTGCCAGCCGCGCAATCGTTTCGCGTGTATCGCTCGCACCTCCACGCTCTGCCCGCATCCATGAGTCTTCAAACAGCGCCTGCCGTGTCGCGCGGTTGCTCAGCGATTGCAGGCCCGGTTGCTGCGTCGTGTTCTGCAAAGCGAGTACCCATCCATTCACCTTGCGGTCTTTCGCCGTCTGCGCGGCCGCCGCAACTTGCGCATCGCTCAACCCCACCAGCGCCGCCGTGTCCGTCGTCACAAAGGCTCCATCCTTCGTGGCCATCAGCAGCTTTGTTGAGAAGGCTGTCGACAGATTTGCAATCTCCTCATTCATCTTCTTCAACGTGGTCTTGTCCGCATCGGAAAGCCGCGCTCCGGCCCGCACAAATTCCCGATAGTCATGCTCAACCAGCCGCAGCGATTCCGGATCGAGATGCAGCGAATTCCGCTTCTCGTAGATCTTGGATACCCGCTCGAATAACCTGCCGTTCAAATAAATCGCATCATCCATAGCCGCGCGTTTCGGCGCCACCATGGCGCGAATACCATCCAGCACAGGGTTTGTATTCGCACCGGTAACTCCATGGAAGGCCGCCATCACCCGGTTATATAACTGTCCCGTCTTCTCCATCGCCACGATCGTATTCTCAAACGTCGGCTCCGACGTGTTGTCGGCAATCGCGCGCGTCTCCTCGATCTTCTGCGCCATGCCGGTCTCGATAGCAGGCAGATAGTCGGTGTCCTTGATCTTGTCGAACCGCGGCGCGTGAAACGGCAATGTGCTCGGCGCGTAAAACGGGTTCTCCGGTCCGAACACTCCGGGCACAGCCTGACCAGACACACTGCCGGAACTCAGCGCAATCGCGCCAGTAGTCATCAATGTTGAAATTTGCGACATCGCCGTCCTCATCCTTCCTGCCCGGGTTTTGTTCATGGTTGCGCGCATCCCCTTCGTGCGCCGATTGTACAAGAGCCCTCCGGTGCAGCAGAACGCCTTGACGCCTGCAATCCCCATCCGTTCTCCACCCGGGCATCCAGCCGCCGTTCAAATCGGATCAGCGCAATCCACATTCCATGGTCTTCCCGCTTCCACACCAGCGTTCCGCCCAGGTCGCGCGCAATCGCCTCCGGAGCCAGGTCGTGATGCAGTCCAAAGAACCGCTCCTCCATCGCATCGCTGCTCACTCCAGGAATTGAAATCAACGGCGGAGGATCGTATTTGGTTGAGAAAACCAGCGCCGCCGTATACTTTTCAGGCTCGGCCGCTGCACGCTCAATCTGTGCCTCGGTGAAATCTTCCACCTTGTAAACATCCCACGGCTGCTTTACATACCCCAGCTCCGGCCGTGCCAGTTCGTCGGTCACCGGCCACGCGGAAAGCACTGTCGCTCCCGGATACCGCTTGTTCAACTGCGCAATCCCCGCCAGTTCCATCCGAACCACGCGTGCATAAGTCAGGTTGTCCTCCGGCGCAAACCCATACGGTGGATTGACGAACAGCCCCAGCACAAACGCCGCCGCGGAAAATGCGGCCAGCCCCTGCCAGTAAGGAACCCTCCGGTAAAACGTAGACACCGCCACCAGCAACACCAGCGGATACATCGGCAGTAAATAGCGTGTCAGCAGTGCGCCGCCCAGCACGCTGAAAAGCATTGCCTCAACCAAAAGTAAATTCAGAATCCGCCACAGCACCGCCTTGCTGATCGTCGCCCGCGCATTCCCCTCCGCATCCGGCCTCGGCTGCAGCATCATCGCCGCAATCGTCATCAGCACCGGCACAAACATATTCATGTGTCCTGTCAGGTGCAGCACGCGGTGCCCAAACGCCACCAGTATCCGCACCGGGTCCAGCGTAGCCTGCGCGTTGTATCGCAGAAACTCCGGATTGCCAAACAAGAATCCAGTCTTCGTGTAGTGCCAGGCATACCATCCCGCCAACGGCAGCACGCAGCTTGAAAGCAGCATCGCCTCCCACCACAGCTTGAGCCGCGCCGCCCCCGTCGCGCGAAACCCCTCCACCGCGCACATCGCCGCCAGCGTCAGCGGAATTGCAATTGCCGTCTCTTTGCACAGCGCAGCAGCCGCAAACCACAGCGCCGCGGCCCACGGCTTGCGATTCTCATCGGGCAGCGCATACACCAGCCCCCAAATCGTGCACGCCGCCGCAAATATGTCCGCATGGGCCAGCGAACTCTGCGCAAACCATATTGGATAAAGCCCCGTCAGAACCACCGTCCAGAACGCGACCGCGCCCACACCCACCAGACGCATCGCCAGTCGCCACACGCCAAGCAGTCCCAGCGCGGCGACAATCAGCACGGCCTCGCGCGTCACCTCGGGATAGAACCCTGAAGCCTTCCACCACAGCGCCAGGTAAATGCTCGGCAGCGGTGGGTGCGCATTGGTCACCGTGCTGATCGGGATCAGCGACCCGGTGCGAAAAAAATCCCAGGCCGCGGGAATGTAGTACCCCGCTTCGTCCCAAAAATAAGGAACGCGCAACAGGGTAAAATGACTGGCGTACAGCGCCGCAAAGATCACCGGAAAAATCATCCAGAGAGGCATTGGCGCGTCCAGCCGTGGCTGCATCAGGCTTCTAAGGCGCAAGAATTTTCCTCTGGTCTAGTTGACGGGGCCCTGCGGAAAGTTGTGGCTCTTCGGTTCTAGGTTTAGCGTTCCGAATGCCTGCTCATACTGGGAAAGATTCTGCCCCAGTACGTTCCATAGTGCCTTTGCCTGCTGTGGACTCAGAAATACGGCCTGGTGGTTGCGAATGGTCACCTGCTCCGGACTCTCGCTCGCGGCAAGACCGAAAACCAGCTGAAAATCCCACACGCTCACGCGCACCTGCACACTGTTGGCATAGGTTTCGCGATAGTCGGGGGTCTGGGCCAGGTTTACTTGGGGCTGCTGGGCTGTTTGACTCATGATTCCACCAGATTACTCCGGTCGGTTCAGGTCTGCCTCCCAACATTCTTTCGGGGTCCGCGCCGCACCCCGCTCTAAGGTGCCGCTTAAACTCATCAAGCCTCAGGCGGTTGATCGTTGAACCGGTATCCCACGTAAGCGTCCGTTAGCAAGTACTGCGGCTTTCCGGGATCGTCCTCAATCTTTTTGCGCAGTTGCCGCACAAAGGTTCTCAGGTATTCAATCTGGTCTCCGTACTCCGGTCCCCACACTGACTTCAACAGCCGCGCATGAGGAATCGGCTCGCCGGCATGCGTCATCAGGTAGTGCAGCATCTCGAATTCCCTCGGCGTCAGATGTATCGGTTGACCGCGTTTCATCACCCTGTACCTCACCGGATCCAGTTCCAGTTGCCCATGACGAAGCGGAGCGGCACGATTCTCATCCTCAACATTTCTTCTCCGCACAGCGGAGCGCAAACGCGCTGACAATTCCCGCAGTTGAAATGGTTTTGTAATGTAATCGTCTGCGCCCGCCTCCAACGCAGCCACCTTGTCGTCCTCGCCATCTCTCACGCTCAGCATCAGTATCGGCAACCGCGAGAGCGCATGACGGATACTTCGGCAGGTCTCCACTCCGCCCATGCCCGGCATTTCCACGTCCAGCAGCACTGCATCGAACCACGCCACGCGCACCAGCGACAGCGCCTCCTCACCCCGAGCCGCTTCCACAATGGTGAAACCCATTCCTGAAAGCGTCACCCGCAATGCCCGCCGCGTTGAGCTATCGTCGTCCACCAGCAGAACAGTGCCCTGCCCCGCGTTCGACTGCTCGTTGTCCAAGCCTTCCTCCATGGCTTTCTCTGGCAGAGCGAGCCGCCCCTGCGTGTTGGCCACTCCGTCCTGCATCAAGAGTCTGTGCACCCCGTCGGACCGTTCCACGACGCCTCAATTTGTCCCTGGTTCCGCATCGAGTGAACGGCCTAATTTGAGCCTAGTCAGATCCTCATAAGAAATGAGTAAGGAACGCAAATGAATCGCATGGCAAAAAGACAGTAAGCGTACACCTCCTATTTCACACCTCTTCTATTAAGCGGAACTTCAATTCGACTTACATCCATAAGGAACGCATGAAGAGAATTGGCCCTGCGCAGATAGATATCCCAACCCCTTGGATTGAATTGGCCCCGCTTTCTTTATTGGTTCCTTATTTGACGGCGATTACTATCGCTGCACCGCACCAGAACCACTGCATCCATGTGCGATCGGCTATAACAGTTTCGGAATTGCTCTAGATCCACTATTAACACCCCGGCCGCGTTGCCGGCTGCAGATATACGAATTGCATATCGAGGAGATTGCTCATGGCAGAACAGAACGCACCTCAGATGAAATCCACACTGGGCCTCACCGGGCTAACCAGCAATGCAATGGCCCTCATTGCTCCCGGCGCCTTCCTCTGGCTCACGTTCTATCTCCAGGCCACCACGGGGGTCTCGGGACAGCCATCCACAGCCCCGGCCATGTGGTGGGGAATCGTAATTGCCCTGGCGCTCTGCCTGGCCACTGCCGTAGCTTACGCTGAGATCTCCAAGCTATATCCCGGCACCGGCTCCAGCTACTACTACGCCGAGCAGGCCCTGCTTTCCAAAGAGAAGGCCTTCAAGTACGCTCGCGTCGCCAAGTTCATCGTCGGCTGGGGCTCGCACCTCTACTACTGGGTCTACCCCGGCGTCATGGTTGCCACCACCGGCGTCTTCGTCGGCTACGTAGTTGGCTTCCTCTATCCCAACTTCATGAGCGGATCCAACCCCGGGCCTGTCTTCATGGCGCTGGTTGCCGTGGTCTTCTCCTTCTTCGTTGCCTGGATCGCACAGAAGGGTGTGGGCGCCTCTACCGCCGTGAACCTGGCAATCAACGTGGTACAAATCTCCGCGCTGCTCGTCTTCAGCGTTCTCGCCATCGGCTATCGCACCAGCCATCCTTCCGGCACCACAGGCCCGACAGCGTACCAGTACGATGGGCAGACACTGGCCACCTACAACTACCAATTCAAGACCGACCCCAAAGACGGCTCTATTGTCCGCGACGCCGGTGGCACTCCTTTGCCGTTGCTCGACTCGGCCGGCAAACCAGTACCCTATGTGATTACCTATCCTGATAAGGACAGCAGCGGGAACATGCTCACACACACCTCTGCCGCGTCAGTCGTCTCACCGCACAATTTCAGTTGGGTATTCATTCAGGGCACGGTCGCCATCCTTATCCTTGTCGGCTTTGAGTCGGTAACCTCCATGGGAGGCGAGGCCAAGAATCCCACCAAACACATCCCTATCGCCGTCATCGCCTCTCTGCTCATTCAGGGGGTGCTCTGTTATTTAATTGAATATTTCGCGGCCAACTACTTCCTCAACTCCGGCTATACCATGCAAAGCGCCACCGGTTCGGCAGCTCCCCTCGGCGATATGATGATCATCGTCGGCGACGCGCTGCTGGGCCATGGCAATGGCCGATACTTCATGCTGGGCGAGGCCATCACCGTCTTTCTGGCCCTCATCGGCACCACGCTCGCCTGCATGAACACCGGCGCTCGCGTCACTTACGCCATGGGCAAGGACAACGAGGCTCCCGAGCACTTCGGCATCCTTCACTCCAAGACGTTGTCGCCCCGCAGCGCCATCTGGACCTTGGCAGTGATCTCCGCGGTCATCGGTGTCCTCGGCGTTTCCCTCTACTTTGCAGATTCCGGCGCGCCCACCGATGCGGCCATCGCGGCCCTCCCCAAGGGCATCTTCTCCAGCTTCGGCTACACCACGCACGATCAGTTGGCGAGTCTGCCCAGTTCAATCGGCATCGTCACCCTGACCTCCAACTTCGGCACCTTCATCCTCTACGCGCTCAGTTGTTTCCTGTGCATCGTGGCCTTCCACAAGCGCCCCGACTACAACGTGGTCCTTCATCTGCTCATCCCCGGCTTCGGCCTCCTCGCCAACCTTACGTGCATGGCCTTCTATCTGATCGGTCCCATCTTCAATTTAGGGACTTTCAAGGAGCCGCTCTTCGCTCTCGGCATCTCCGCCATCTGGGGCATCTACGGAGCCATCTATTTCCTTCGCACCTCGCAAGCCAAAGGAAAGGCGATCCTAATCGAATCCAAGCTGGTCAAATGAATTCGACGCAAAGCGCTGCGTGGCGTCCGACCTCAATCTCCGCAAGGAGGCGAGGGACGAACGACCACACAGTTCTGTTTTTCGCTCACGAGTTCCGGTCGCAGCGATCGGTATTTGAGATCCAGTTGCAGCGAAGATCACGCCACGATGCACACTCTCACTGGAGCACGATGCACACTCTCACTGGAGCGTGTTTCAATAACCCGCTTTGTATCAGGGCATGACTTTAGTCGTGCCGAAAAGGGCCAGAATAATGAGGGTTTTAACCCCTGCGTGATGACACCTCAAACACGGCGACTCCTCAGGGAATCAGGCAGTAAGCCGCTTGGGAGGTTTGGTGCGGAAGAGGGGACTTGAACCCCTAAGCCTTTTGGGCGCTAGCTCCTAAGTCTGGTGCGACTGACCTCTATCTTCTCAAGATTCAATGATTTGAGGAAATCGAAAAACACAAGTGGCAGTTTTAGTGGCACTTTGTTTCTCAGGGCAAAAACGCATTCAACCCAGCGACCGAGACTGGATCCCCTTCTCCAACTTGCTTAGTTTACATCTCGATTGGCCGTATTGCTCGAAAGAATGGCTCACCGATTTGAGCCAGAGATACTGGAGGAAGAGTGGTACATCATCGATGTATTCGGGGGTTTGAGGAGGAAGATGAGCCCCCGCCGAGATCCCATTGAAGTTTGGAACGATCTAAAGAATGCGCTTGGTCTGTTGACCTTATTCGGGGAGGTCGTTTCCTTTCGGGGATGGGGTTTCCGTTTGGACCCGCTCACTCTGATCCGTCACTTGATTCTCAGTCTGGGGACCATTCCTTGTTCCAAGGCTTCCGAACCCTCCACTGGAATTGCGCTATCCGTGTACGGGGCGCGAGTTGCTGAAGGCGCAAGAAGTTGGGCTGTCACCGGAGGCACCATCGCTAAAGCAAAGAGCGTAAGCTTGAACATCGATCACCGCCCTCCGGTCTTCATGATTCTTCGGATCTGCCAATGTGATCTTGCGCACGACTTACTACCCATACACAACAACCCGATCCTCCTACTGCTGGCCAGCCTTAACTCCGCCTCAGCGGCCTGGTTTTACTCCGCCCTTGACGAGCGCATTGTTATCGAGACTTCCTGCTGCAATGTGAAATCGATCAGGGTCTCACTTGGCACCTTGACCTGGTCTCCCTTCGTTACCGTTTCGGATCCTACCCCCACGCCGGCGCCAACGCCCGCACCGATTGCCGCTCCTTGGCCGCCACCGGCGAGGGCGCCGATAAGCGATCCAACAGCCGCACCGCCAATCGTTCGCTTTGCGGTGCTTGCTCCGCGCGACTTGCCGGTCAGTTCGTATTCTCCCGTAACCAGCGGTATTGTTTGCCCATTCACCACAATCCCTGTAAGTTCGAGCCGAAGCTGCGATCTACCGCTGAATGTCCCTGACTCCTTTGACTCCGCCAGCCGGCCGTATACGTCGGCGCCTTTTGCGACTACCACATCGCCATCGACGATCAGCGATTCTTCCAGGGAAGCCTGAAAGCGATCTCCCACATCATTCTTAGCGGAATCGATGCTGTCGATGGTACGTACTGAAATGCGCGTGCCGGCCGGAATCGTGACGCTAACCGATGTCTGTCGGCTGGGGTGTTCCCCGTTCTCGGAATCATTGAGAGGCACACGACCTGGCTCGTGAGATGTATCACTCGCTGCCGCATCCGAGTCAAACTTGATTGAGACGATGTCAGAACGACTGAACTTCTGCACCGATGATCCGACCTGGAAGCTGACCTCATTCTCCGAGCCACCCATGAACCTGCCGTTGATCAGGCTTCCATTCTTCAACTCCAACGAGTCGGCCCTCGCAATCATTGCGACCAGTAGGATTGTTATGAGCATTCCACAGTTTCGTCTGAATTTGACCATGACTTCTCCTTTGCGTGGTTTCCGCTTATCCGTGAATCAGCCATATAAGCCAACGACTGGAGTCCCATAACTGCTGGGCCAGGGACCTGCGCGTGATCGGAGCGTACTTCAAGTTCAACTACCACCCCAACAATAGGTCGGACACGCACCAGGCGATGGTTGATCCGATTGCTCTTCGGGGGCTCGTGTCCAATTTGGAGCAGATCCCAAAGGGTCAAGGAAACAGCTAGAAGGCGACATCGTGTTCCCCTGACAGCATGCCCTGTTCTTGCGACGAGGTCAGCCGCACGAGCCGGTCGATGGTGTACGGCGCGCTGCTTTCCATGCTGTGAAAGTGGCGTACCTGGAGCTCTCCCAGCAAGCCGATAGAGAGCAGCTGAATGCCCGTCAGGATCAGCACGGCCGCAATCACGAATATCGGTCCATGCAGGCTCATTGTGTTCTGATGTGGACTGATCACCTTCATCGCAAGCAGGATTGCCGACAGAGAGCTGCCTGCCATCATGCTCAACGCGCCCAGTACACCAAAAAAGTGAAGCGGGCGATTCATATAGCTGAGCAGGAAGCGGATGGTTAAAAGGTCGAAGAGTACCCGGAAGGTACGCCCTATGCCATAGTGGCTTTTGCCCCGCTCTCGGTTGATATTTCGGATTGGAATCTCACAGATCGACGCGCCATACCAACTCGCCAGCGCCGGTATAAAGCGGTGCATCTCGCCGTACAGCGGGACGCTCTGAATGACCTCCCGGCGATATGCTTTGAAGGTCGTCCCAAAGTCGTGGATGTCCACGCCGGAAAGCCTGGCCATCATCCAGTTGGCGCAGCGGGAGGGGATGCGGCGCAGGACAAGGTTGTCAATTCGATCCTTCCTCCAGCCCGAAACAACGTCGTATCCCTCCTCGAGCTTTTTCAGGAACTTGGGAATATCGTTCGGGTCGTGCTGCAGATCCCCATCCATGGCCAAGATGAATTCGCCCGAGGCGTGATCGAAGCCGGCGGCCAGGGCCGAGGTCTGCCCAAAGTTCCGCCGTAGACGCACAACCAGAACCCGGCTGTCCACGGCGGCGACCTCATTCAGCAGGTGAAAGGTCCGGTCCGTCGAACCATCGTCCACCAGCACAAGTTCAAACGAGCCGCCGACCTGTTCCATCACCTGTTTCAGCCGGGCATACAAGGCCGTAACATTCTCTTCTTCATTGTGCAGCGGTACCAACGCCGACACCGATCAGGTGCTGGCGCAGCTGCGCGTCGCCCAGGCTGAGGCGCAATTGCCAGCCCAGGTGAATACGGCGGGAATCGTCGTGCAGAAGTCGCTTAGTTCGCCTCTGATGGTCGTCAGTTTGATCTCACCCGACAAGAAATACGACGTTAACTTCTTGACGAACTACGCAATCATCAATCTCCAGGATGAATTGACTCGCATTCCGGGGGTAGCACGAATTCAGGTGTTCGGTGGTCAGTACGCTCTTCGCGTCTGGGTTCATCCCGATCAACTGGCCAAACTCGGTGTCACCGCAACCGACGTGATCAACGCAATCCAGGTACAGAACAATGTGAATCCAGCCGGCAAGATCGGTGGCGAACCGGCTCCGATGGGCCAACAGTTCACATACACCGTTCGAACGCAGGGTCGTTTGGTTACCCCGGAAGAGTTTGGCGAAATCGTCATCCGATCCAACCCGGACGGTTCCATTCTCCATCTGCGTGATGTTGCGCGGATCGAACTCGGCACTCAGACCTACGACTTGACGGCGCGATATAACAATGCCCCTTCCGCTGCCCTGACCGTGTATCAACTACCTGGCTCAAACGCAGTAGCAACTGCGGCCGTCGTGACCAAGCGCCTCCAGGAGTTGTCCAAGACCTTTCCGAAGGGGATTGAATACAACATCCCGCTCGACACAACGAAGGCCGTTACGGCAGGCATCCACGAGATCGTCATTACTCTAGGCGTGGCCCTACTTTTAGTGATTCTCGTTGTGTTCCTTTTTCTGCAAGGTTGGCGGGCAACCTTGATTCCGCTTCTCGCTGTGCCAGTCTCATTGATCGGAACGTTCATTGCATTCCCGGCGCTCGGCTTCTCGATTAATACGCTGTCTGGGTAGCTGGACGCAGGAGAACTCACGTTGTCCGACAAGCCGACTTTTCGCTCAAGTGGATTGCAGCGGGGAATGCGCCCCGAACTGATGATGAAGAATGGTTATCGATGGTCCGGTGGCTTGTAGGTGGATCAGGCCCGGCGACTCAACGAGCTGGACCAGGAGAGGGCAAAGTTGAAGCGGCTGTTGAGTAAGCTGAGCATTGAGAAGGTGGTGTTGAAGGACATCGCCTCGGAGCCGTCATGTCAACATTGAATCTGATTTTCCGGTTGGGCTGCAATCGAGTCTTTGGATGCGCTTGCTCGCTTGTTCTGGCGGTTGCGATTGCCAGATGCGGCGGACTTTCGGGTCAGACGTCGACCAATTTTCCGCCGCCTTCTCCGCCTCCTCCGACCCAGTCTACCTGCGCTACGCCTGCGGCGACCAATCCTGTTGGAGGCGGAGGGATTTACACGCAGATCGCGATCGATCCGCGAGTCTATGGGAAGCGCGATACTTCCGGCCTTACGGTCTTTGGCTTCAGCCAGCAAGACCAGAATCTCCCCGCCGATCCGCAGGTTCTTGCCATGTCGCCCAATATCGTCCCGCGCGCGTGGGCGCGGTGGGATCGAGGCGGAGTTCGGCCATCCGAATACAACTTCGTCTATCCCAAGCAGGCGCAAGCGGCCGGCATCGCGTTCATAGGTGGAACAACGGCCACTGCTCTCTTCAGGGACGAGTTTCCGGCAGCGTCGACATTCAATGCAGTCGTCTCATGCGATGCGACGGGCCAGCCAGTGTTTCATTCCGCGATGAAATTCTATCGCGCTAGCGTGGCATCCCCGGCTTACCGGCAATACCTGATCGGCATCGGGGAGATGCAGATCGACGGCGGCGTGGACGGGCTGTTCTTCGACGAGGTCGATTTTAGCTATCAAGGCTCGACTTCCGGGAATGAAGACAATGGAGACGAGGGATTTGACGACGCAAATATTGCCGATTTCGGTGGATTTTTGTGCGGGAAGTATCCCAACTACAGCCCGGCTGACTGGCAGTCGAAATATGGCATAACCGCGGCCGACAATCTCAATTGTTCGAAGCCTGCCGCCACGCGCGGCCGAACGTTCAACTATCGCGGCTACCTGGCGCGCAA
>JBEKPF010000102.1:0-19702 GCA_049521035.1 Occallatibacter sp.
AGCAGCTGTCCCTCAGGGCTGTAGATCGCCAGCCCCGTTGTGTCGCCCCTTTGGCGCAGGCGTGTAACCGCCGCTTCAATGTCATCCACCCTGCCCCCCGACATCGCCTGCTCCACCTCCAGTTGCATGCTTGAACCCAGCCAGGCGGTACGCCGCTGCAAGTCCACTCGCAGCATGTGCTTGTGCGCCAGCACCTCAAAATAGGTCGAGCTAACTGAAACCAGCGTGATTCCCGTAATGAGTGCAATGATCAAACGAAGACGAAATGAACGCATGAAGCCCTCCGTGGGCTGCTCCTGAGTAGAAAAAACTCCATTGAGGTAGCTTGCACCCTTGAGTCCACGCTCTAACTTGCTCAAAACACGCGAACTCGCAACACCCCGCGCCGTGGAATCCCTGGATTTTCTGCATGCCGGCAGGTAATCCTTGCCACCCTCTGCCCCGCCCCCTGGCATCTTGAGGCGCGTCTCCGCATCCTTCATCACGGGTGCCAAGTCTTATGCGCTATTCTGTCCATGCGGAACAATCCCGGAAAGCAGTTCGTCGTCACCCGTCAAACCTCATGGCGATAAACACAATCGATCGAACCGCCAGGCAACTCGTGCTCACTGTGCAGGACTATTCCTTGTTCGCGCATCGTGCTGTCATGAATATCTTTCGCCCGCCGCGCTATTGGGTTGACTTCCTTATCCAGTCCGACATCATCGGCGTGGGTTCAACGTCCATCGTGCTGCTCTCCGGCTTCTTCACCGGCGGTGTGCTCGCACTTCAATCCGCGGCAACTCTTTCTGAGTTCGGCGCCAGCAACTTGACTGGCCGCTTTGTCGGCCTCACCATGATCCGCGAGTTAGGCCCGGTGCTCACCGGCGTCATGGTCTCTGGGCGCAATGCCAGTTCAATGGCCAGCGAACTCGGGTCTATGGTAGTCACTGAACAGATAGATGCAATGCGCGCCCTTGGCGTTGACCCGATGCGCAAATTGGTTACTCCGCGCCTCTTTGCATGCGTCCTCATGCTCCTATTCCTCACCATCCTTGCCGACTTCTTCGGCATCCTCGGCGGCGGCTTCGTCACCATCTTCATGAACCATCAGGACGGCATGCAGTACCTCTCCACGGCATGGGACTCGCTCCGCTATCCCGATGTGATTCAAGGGCTTGTAAAGCCTCTCTTCTCCGGTTTCATCATCGCTTCCATCGGCTGCTTTTACGGCATGAGAACCTCTGGCGGCACAGAGGGCGTCGGCCGCTCCACCATTCAGGCCGTCGTCTTCTCGTCCGTCCTCATCATCGTCGCCGATTTTCTCCTCACCCAAATCCTTCTCTCGCTCTTCGCCCGCCTATGAGTACGTCTGAAACCGGCGGTTCCGCGCAATCCGCTCCTATCGTCGAATTCGATAACGTCTCCATCGCCTTCGGTGGCCCTCCGGTCTTGCAGAACGTAACCTTCTCCGTCGGACCTGAAGAAACGCGCATTCTGCTCGGCCCCGCCGGCGTCGGCAAAAGTGTCCTGCTCAAGCTCACCAATGGCCTGCTCCGTCCAGACGAGGGAACCATCCGCATCTTTGGCCAGGACATCTCCCAAATGAGCGAGGAGCGGCTTTTCCCCCTCCGCACCCGCACCGGCATGGTCTTTCAGGAAGGCGCGCTTTTCGATTCGCTTTCCGTCCGCGACAACGTGGCCTACCAGCTCATCCAGGAGCACGTTCCCGATGACGTCATCGACACCCGAGTCCATGAAGCCCTGCATTTTGTCGAACTCGACCAGACCTTCTCTCTTTTTCCCGGCAGCCTTTCCGGTGGCATGCGCCGTCGCGTCGCCATCGCGCGCGCCCTCATCCACCAGCCTGATCTAGTCCTCTACGACTCACCCACCGGCGGCCTCGACCCCATCACCTCCACCACCATCATCGAGCTGGTCATGAAGGAGCGCGACGTCTATCGCAAGCCTTCCCTGCTCGTCACGCACCGCCTGCAGGACGCCTTCACCCTCTGCACTCACCGCTTCGATGCCGACCAGGGCCACATGGTTCCACTCCCCCAGGGCCATGCCGATCCCAACACCACCTTCCTCATGCTTGAAGAAGGCCGCCTAATTTTTGATGGCTCCCTCCACGAACTCGTCCACACCGACAACGCATTCGTCCGTGAGTTCCTCCTCTAACGCAAGCATCAGCGAGCAGGAGTTTCTGATATAAAGGCTGGTACTCAAACCGGCGCTCAAATTCCGTGTCCGCCCGCATCTCCACGCAATCCAGAGAACTCCGGAGACCCAATGAAATCCCATCCATCCGCCGCAAATCCCTTAACCCGCCGCGATTTCATCAAGGTAGCCGGAGCCGCAGCCATCCTCCCCTCCGCCGCATGGAGTCAGGCCCGCCCATCCGCCTCCAACCGCATCACCATCGGCGTCATCGGCTGGGGCATGATGGGTCCAGCCAACACCAAGGCCTTCCTCAACGAGCCCGACTGCCAGGTAGTCGCCGCCTGCGACATCCACACCGCGCACCTCCAAACCGCCGTCGACACCATCAACGCCAAATATGGCAACAAAGACTGCAAGCCCTATCACGATTACCGCGAACTCATCGCCCGCGACGACATCGACGCCATCATGATCGCCATCCCCGACCACTGGCACGCCATCGTCGCCACCCAGGCTGCCGCCCGCAAAAAAGACATCTATGGCGAGAAGCCCCTTGCCAAAACCGTCGCCGAGCAGCAGGCCATCGTCCGCGCCGTCCAGCAGAACAACATCATCTGGCAAACCGGCTCCTGGCAACGCTCTCTGCCCACATTTCACAAGGCTGCGGAGATCGTCCGCAACGGCCTCATCGGCAACGTCGTCCGCGTCGAAGTCGGCCTGCCCGGCGCACCACACGACTTCCCCAACACCGTCCCCGCGCTCATGCAGCGCCTCTCCTCGCTGCCCGGCAAAATCACCAACCCCAGCCAGATCGTCCCCGGCACGCCTGCATGGGATCTAGCCGTCACCCAACCCCCACCTGAACTCGACTACGACCTGTGGCTAGGCCCGTCGCACGCCGAGCCCTACGTCGACGCGCGCGTCTATCAAAATTGGCGCTGGAATTACAACACCGGCGGCGGTCAGTTGCTCGACTGGATCGGCCACCATGGCGACATCGCCCACTGGGGCCTCGGCTTCGATCTCACCGGCCCGTCTGAGGTGGAAGGCCACGGCGAGTTTCCCGCCTCCAACGCCGTCTGGAACGCCGCAACCTCCTACAAGGTCGAGTGCAAATACCGCAAGGAAGTCACCGGCTATCCCAATGACGTCGGCATCACCATCGCCGGCGGCTATCCTGAGTTCGCCATGGGCACCAAGTGGATCGGCACCGACGGCTGGGTATGGGTCGATCGCAGCGGCTTCGACGCTTCCAATCCCGAGTGGGTCAAGCCAGACCCCAATGCCGTCAACAAGGAGCCATGGGCCTCCGCAGTCATCCCCCTGCCGCTTCCCGAAGATCTCCGCAAAATCAAGCTCTATGAGTCCAAGGAGCACCGCCGCAACTTCCTCGACAGCGTCAAATCCCGCAAGCCCACCATCGCGCCCGTAGAGGTAGCGCACCACTCCACGCTCCCCGGCCACCTGGGCCTGATCTCGATGCTGGTAGGCCGCAAACTCCACTGGGACGTAGCCCAGGAAAAAATCATCGACGACCAAGCCGCCACCAACCTGCTCTCCCGCCCCTACCGCGCCCCCTGGAAACTGGCATAAATCCAAATCATGGGAGTGGTTGACGCCACTCCCATCAGATCGCGAAGATAATCCTGTGCCCGATACCGTTCATTGCGACACCCACGGAGAGACTGAGCAGACTTACGTCTGCACTCATCTTGTCGGAGAATCCTCGGCGGGCCTCGGGTTCAACAGTCGCAAGCCAACCAAGAGGAAGCCTTTTCCCGACGCGTGGTGCGATAACTGCGAAATCATCCGCGCCGCGCACGGCGGCTGGAACGAAGAATCTGAAGAATTAACCAAAATCACTTTGCTCTGCTCAACCTGCTACGAGCGTGCCCGCATTCGCAATACCCGCCCCACGGTCACTCTCGACGATCTAGCTGGTCTTCGCTGGAAATGCGGAAACTGCGAAGAATGGCACACCGGCCCGGCCCTCGACTTCGGCTACGATCAACCAAATTATTGGAACAGCCGATACGACGCTTCAATTCGTTGGAGCATTCTCCCCTCGGGAGCTGTTGAAAAGCCCAACGAGTCATTTCTGGACGAAGACTATTGCGCCATCAACGACGAAGACTTCTTCGTACGCGGACTCATTCATCTTCCCATCATCGGCACCGCCGAGACCTTTCGCTGGGGAGTTTGGGGCTCGCTCAGCCGCACGAACTTTGAAACTCTGCTGAAAGCCGACCAATCCGGAGAACGCGTTGATTTGCCACCCATGTTCTCCTGGCTCAGCACTCGGTTACCCGACTACCCCGACACCCTAAGCTTGAAAATGTACGCCCACATCCAGGAGCCTGGAATGCGCCCACATTTTCGGCCGGAGCCCTCCGACCACCCTCTCGCAAAGGAGTATCACCAAGGCATCGCTCCCGAGCGCGTGAGGGAAATCATGTTGAACCGTCTTCCTGCCAACGAACAATAGAACCCCATTATTCCAGCAGTGAAGAACTAGCCGGGTGCCCCATCCATCGAGCGTCTTTTGCTCGATGGGTGGGAGAGCACAAAGGCCAACCGTCGGCCCTCGGGTCTTTCCATCTTCCATGCCGTTTCTTTTTAGAATTCGCAAACGGACTTGCCCCACCTTCCCCGCCCCATCTCCCATCTGCTAGCCTTACCTGTTTTGAGCTTCCGCCGCAAAGCAGGCACAAATGTCTTTCAAATTCCAAAATTTCGACTTCCTCCATCTCGACTCGAGCTTCAATGAAGACGAGCTCCTCGTCCGCCGCACCGCCCGCGACTTCGTTGAAGACAACCTGATCCCCATCATCGAGGACTGTTTCCGCGAGGGCCGCTTCCCGCGCGAGCTAGTCCCCGTCATGGGAGAACTCGGCTTCTACGGCGCCAACCTCCAGGGCTACGGCTGCGCCGGCATGTCCAACGTCGAGTACGGCCTGGTGATGCAAGAACTCGAACGCGGCGACTCCGGCTTCCGCAGCTTCGTCAGCGTGCAGTCCGCGCTCGTCATGTATCCCATCTACACCTTCGGCTCAGACGAGCAAAAAAACACTTGGCTCCCGGCCCTCGCCAGCGGCGCCAAGTTAGGCTGCTTCGGCCTCACCGAGCCCGGCTTCGGCTCCAACCCAGGAGGCATGACCACCACCGCCCGGATATCCGGCGACGAGTACATCCTCAACGGCGAAAAAATGTGGATCACCTCCGGCTCCATAGCCGACGTAGCCATCATCTGGGCCAAAGTTGAAGACGAAGAAAATAAGGTCCGCGGCTTTTTAGTCGAGACCAACCGCCCCGGTTTCTCCGCCAAGGATGTTCACGGTAAGTGGTCCCTCCGCGCCTCCGTGACCAGCGGCCTTGTGCTTCAGGACGTCCACATCCCCACCTCCAATCTGCTCCCCGGCACCGGCGGCCTGAAGAGTCCCCTCATGTGCCTCAACCAGGCCCGCTACGGCATCAGTTGGGGCGCCATCGGCGCAGCCATGGCCTGTTACGACACGGCCCTTCAGTACTCGAAAATGCGCAAGCAGTTCCACAACCAGCCCATCGCCAGCCATCAGCTCATTCAGGAAAAGCTAGTCTGGATGGTCAGCGAAATCTCCAAAGCCCAGTTGCTCTCGCTCCATGTTGGCCGCCTCAAAGACTTGGGGCAAGTAGGCCACCAACACATCTCCATGGCCAAGCGCAACAATGTCTGGATGGCCCTCGAAACCGCGCGCATGGCCCGAGACATTCTCGGGGCAAATGGAATTACGGAAGACTACCCCATCATGCGCCACATGATGAATCTCGAGTCCGTGAAAACCTACGAAGGCACCCATGACATCCACGCTCTGATCCTTGGCCAGCACATCACCGGATTCGCCGCGTACTAACGCGCTTGCCGAATTCAGCCCTCGTGCAAGACTTCCATCGACAACCGAAGGCTGATCCGGCATAGTTCTATCCATGCCGAATTCTGATCATGGCGTTCTCTTTCTTCCGCGAGTGTCGTTGCTCGCTGCCTCCGCATTCCTCTGCTCTTCGGTTTTCGCACCCGCTCAAGTCCCGGAGAACGCCACTCCCACGCCCATCGTTCTCCACGCGGCCCGTCTGCTTCAGGTTGATACCGGCGCCATCCTCCATCCAGCCGAAATCCTGGTTGAAGCCGACCGCATCCGCGCCGTCGGCACATCTGTCGACCATCCACAAGGGGCCAAAATCATCGATCTTGGCGACGTTACACTGCTCCCCGGTCTCATCGACGCCCATGTGCATCTCTTCCTGCATCCCGGCGCGGAAGACCTGCAAACTGTCGAGGAGTCCGTTCCCTGGCGCACCCTCGTCGCCGCCGAAGCCGCCAAAGCCGACCTCCTCGCTGGGTTCACCGCTGAGCGCGATATGGGCACCGAGGGCGCCGGCTCTGCCGACACTGCTATCCGCGACGCTATTAATCAAGGCCTCATCCCTGGGCCCCGCCTGCGCATCAGCGGCAACGCCATCGACATTCTCGGCGGCCACGAAGACGCTCTCCACTTCAACCCCGCCCAGCACGTCCTCTCCAACGCCGACTACGCCAACTCCGCCGATGAAATCGTCGCCGTCATGCGCGCCCAGCACAAAGAGGGTTCCGACTTCGCAAAGATCTACGAGACCGGCCCCGACAAAATGATCGATGGAGTCCTCCACACGCCCTATCAGTACACCGCCGCGCAGCTCACCGCCGCCGTCGAAGAAGCCCGCCGCCTCGGCACGCGTGTTGCCGTCCACGCCATGGGTGAGCCCGGCACGCTCTACGCCGCGCAAGCCGGCGTAGCCTCCATCGACCACGCCACGCAGCTCAGCGACGAAACCATGCGCCTCATGCGCGAAAGACACATCCCCGCCGTCCCCACCTTCGCCATCTTCGATTACTTTGCCCACAACCGCACGTCGGCAACCGAGGCCGCCAGCGAGTCCACTCTCCTCGACTACAAAATCAGCGAATTCAAGAAGCAGATCGCCGCCGGCATTCCCTTCGCGGTCGGTTCTGACGTTGGCCCATTCCCGCATGGCACTCAGGCCGTCGAAATGGAACTGATGGGCCGCTATGGCATGAAGCCGCTGGCCGTCCTCCAGGCCGACATGATTGAAGGCGCAAGACTGCTCGACTGGGAAGGCCAGATCGGCCAACTCAAACCCGGCTTCTTAGCTGACATCGTCGCCGTCCCCGGCAACCCGCTAGACGACATCACCGCCGTCGAACACGTAAGTTTTGTCATGAAAGGCGGCGCAGTAGTCCACCCATAATGTCGGTCCAGCAGATGGTCTTTTAGCTAACAGTCAAGGAATAAAAGCTACAAGCTTGCAGCCATCTCCGCCAGCTTGGCAACAGTATTCATATTCCGCGCAGTGCCGTTCTTTGCCGCTGGAATCTTGAGTTTCGATTGACCCATTCCGTCCGGGTAATAGACATAAATCTCACGCACTCCAAGCCCGATCTCTTCGTTCGTCTGGTAAGTCACTGCAGCGACAAAATCCGCCGTCGGAGCCTTGTCGAGAAAGAACGCTGCAATTCGGTTCCCCGGCATCTGCGGAAACGGATTCTTAGCCAGTACACCAGCCATCTCCGCAGCGCTGCGCACCATCACGCCGACAGCCTTGCCCGCATAGCTGGCCAGCGCCGCTTCCAGCGTAGCTTTCACCTGGGACTCAGTTTTGGCGGATTGAAATACGACATTCCCACTTGCGATATAAGTTCGTACAGATTTGAAGCCCGCCGCTTCACACATGGCTTTCAGTTCCGTCATCGGAAGCTTGCCGGTCCCGCCCACATTCACCGCACGCAGCAGAGCAATATATGCGTTCATCTCTATCGAACCACGCTTACTTGGCAGCAGCCGCAGCTTCCTGCGTCCGCTTGGCCTCAACCTTCTTCAGCGTCTCGCGCCACCGCTTCGACTTTTCTTCCTTCAGAGAATCTTCCACTGCCTTGCGATAACCACCCAGGTAAATCGAGTAGATAATTGCAAGCGAGCATCCCATGCCCCACAGGAAGCCAATCAAAAGCCCCACAACAGCAGCCTGGCTAAAAGCAATCATGGCACCCTTTCTTTTCTCGAAGCCCCTTACACCGCAACAGTAAAACTGTCCTCGGTCCGCGTCACCGCATGATATAGCGTGTCGCGCTCCACGGGAACGCGTCCGGCCTCGGTGATCAAGCGGCAAAGCTCCTTGCGCGTCATGCCCTGGGGCGTGGTCGCCCCGGCATCATGATAAATCTTCTCTTCAATCACCGTGCCGTCCAGATCGTCCGCGCCAAAGCGCAGCGCAATCTGCGCAATCTTCGGCGTCATCATCTGCCAGTAAGCCTTGATATGTGCAAAGTTGTCCAGCAGCAACCGGCTCACCGCAATCTGCCGAATATCCGTCAATCCCGTGGTCACCGGAAGATGATCCAGCGGCGTGTTCTCTGGATGAAAAGCCAGCGGAATAAACGTCTGAAACCCGCCCGTCTCGTCCTGCACCGCGCGCAGCTTCAGCAGGTGATCCACACGGTCTTCGTCGTTCTCAATGTGCCCGTAGAGCATTGTTGCATTCGATCGAAATCCCAGCTTATGCGCCAGTCGCGCCGTCTCCAGCCACTCCTCGCCATCAATCTTGTGATCGCAGATAATCGACCGCACCCGTGCGGCAAAAATCTCCGCCCCGCCCCCCGGCATCGAGTCCACGCCCGCGTCGCGCAGCTTTACCAGCGTCTGTTCAATGGTCAGCTTCGCCCGTCGTGCCAGAAACGCCACTTCCACCATGGTGAATGCCTTGATGTGCACTTGGGGAAACCGCACTTTCAGCCCGCGCACCAGGTCCAGAAAGTATTCCAACGGCAAATCTGGATGCAGCCCGCCGACTATATGGAACTCAGTCACTGCCTCTGAATAACCGGACGCCGCAGTTTCCCATGCCTCTTCAAGCGCCATCGTGTAGCCCGCCGGGTCGCCCTTCTTGCGTCCGAAGGCGCACAGTTTGCAGGCCGCAACACAAACATTAGTCGGGTTGATGTGCCGATTCACATTGAAGTAAGTGATGTCGCCGTGCATCCGCTCGCGCACGTGATTGGCCAGCCAGCCCACTGCCAGCACGTCCGACGACCCGTACAACACCAGTCCATCTTCAAAGTCCAGCCGCTTGCAGGCCAGCACTTTGGCCGCTATCGGCTCAAGCCGCGCGTCGTAGCTCCGAAAGTCAGCAAGTCGGGGGGAATCCACCATCTCAGCGCACATACTCCCATGATACAGAAATCCCTATTCTCTGTTCCCTATTCCCTGCCCCTTCACCTCTGCCCCATTTCCATCCCCGCGGCCTGCTCTTCCACCAGCACCCCGTCGTACATTGACGCCGCCACCATCCGCTCTCCAGCAGCGCGGATCTGTTCGATGTCATACCCTGTCTGCGTCCACTTCCAGTTCAGAGTCTTCGGGTCGATGATGTACACCTGGTCGCTGGTTCTCGAACTCACCAGCACCTTGTCCCGATGCGCGTCATAGTACAAATCGTCCACATCACGAAATGGAAGCCGCTCGATCCACAGCCAATTTTTGCCCAGGTCGTGTGTAAAGTAGACGCCTTCGCGCGCTCCCAGCCACAACGTCCCATCCGCTGAAAACGCGACCCTGTGGATGCGCGTCAGCATCGTGGGAATCTGCATCGGCATCCAGGTCGCTCCCGAATCCTTTGAAATCACCACTCCCTCCGGACGCGCCGCAGCCATCATCGTCCCCTGCACGCTCACTGACAGATATTCGCCTGAGCCCATCACCGGCCCGCCTTGCCAGCTTGCGCCCTGGTCCTTACTGGTCAGCAAACCGTACGAGGTGCAAGCCAGCCACACGTCGCCCGAAACATCCAGCGCATTCACGCGACTCGCCAGCTCGATCACCGGCGCCTTCACCTGTTTCTCTACGTTGACATGCTTCCCATAGAGCGTCTCAGTTGCCGTCTTTTCAAGAGTATTCGCAATCGTATTTCTCGGCTGCCAGGTCGGATCCGCTCCCTGCGTGCTCAGTGCGAAAATCCCGTGGCTGGTGCCAGCCAGCACGGTTCCATCCTGCGCCTGCACCAGCGTAAACACATCTCGCCCCTCCAGGCCCCCGCCGGGGCCGTCGCCAATTTGGGACCATGCCGTGCCACCATTCGCTGACACAAACACGCCCCCATAGTTTTTGTCGTTCACCACACCCGCATAGAGCCGCTCTGGATCGTTCCGGTCCACCAGCAGAGTTTCCACCTTGCGTCCAGAAATTCCCGCGTTTGAAGCCGTGAAGCTCGCCCCCGCGTCCTGGCTCACAAGCACTCCGCCGCGATCGGTCGCCAGCAGCACGCGATTCGAATCGCCCGGGTCCACGTACACGTCATTCACAATCACGTCCGGCCCGGTCATGCGCTTGAACGTCCGCCCACCGTCAACCGTCTTGTAGAGTCCTTCGGTGGTTCCTGCATACACCACCTCCAGGTTCTCCGGGTCCTGCATCAGCACCCGCGTGCGGCGCGCCGTCGCGGGAATGCCGTGTATCTTGCGGAACAGTTCGCCGCCGCTCTCGCTCTTGTAGATCCCGCTGCACGCACTCAGGAAAACTGTCCGCGGCTTCTGCGGATCGATGATGATTGAAAACACATCCGAGTCGTCAATCAGGCCTTTCTTAATGTTGTTCCAGTTCGCGCCTCCGTCTTCCGTCTTCCAGGGCAAATGCCACGTACCCGCATACACAATCTCCGGATTCTCGGGATCGACAGCGAGCGACTCCACCTCGTGAATCTCCTTGCTGCCCTCGGGGCTGATCTGCTTCCACGTCACGCCGCTATCTTCACTGCGATAGACCCCCTCGAGCGTTCCGGCAAACAGAATCTTCGCGTCAGAAGGTGCCTGTACCAATGAAAGGATTGACTGCCCCCGCAGGTCATCTACAGCCTTCCAGTGCTGGCCGCTGTCCCCGCTCACCCAAAGGCCGCCGTCCCGCTTGCCCGCCCTCCATCCACCCGCGAAAATCACCGACACGTTCGCCGAATCCACAAGAATGTTGTCCACCACCAGGTCTTCTGCGGGATCCAGCTTGGCAAGCCTGTGCCACGATCCCCCTTCATCCAGCGATTCGTAGATCCAGCTGTTGGTCGTCCCCAGGTAGAGATGACTCGGCTGCCCTGGGACAGAAGCAAATGCACGCGCATCGCCACCCGCTGGACCAACCGCGTTCCAAGACGTCTGTGCGTGTAGCTTCCCGCCAGCCATCTCCAATAAAAGAACAAAGACAGCTACAAAGAATGATCCACGCAGGCTTAGGGGTTCAGGCAACTTCCGCAAATGTTTCATTGATTAAATAATGCTCCCGGCTCTCAGGCCGCATAAGTGAGAGAAAAGGCACACAAGACATGAGAGGCTGACCGGCTCCCCGGTCAGCCTCTCATGTTTACAGAAAAATGCCCTTAGCTTTTACTTAACCCCTCCCCTCGTCGCAAAGCGATGAAGGGAGGAATCAAGTGATTTGCTTCCGAATCAAGCCAGACGAACTACAGTCCGGGCGCCGCCGCGGCCGCCTTGTGGTGATGGTGCCTTTCGCCCAATGGCTTCCGAGCCTCCGGCTTTATCGTCGTCTCATCCACTGGCGTCGTTCCCGGCACATCCGCTGCAAAGTTCGCACCGGCTGGCACCAAGTAGTTCTCCACCGTCGCTGAATCGGCCGTGCCAGTAGCAACGCTGATTCGGCTGGCGTCGATGCCCTTTTCCGTCACCAGGTAATCCTTGACGTTCACGGCACGTTGCGCAGCCAGATCCTCGACCTTGGCATGCTTGTGATGCTTCTTCGGGGTCTTCTCCTCTGCAGTCGCCTCACCCACCACAACCAGCTTCGCATCCGGCGCATTCTGCAAAGACAGTGCGATCCCGTCCAGGGCCGCCTTGGCTTCGTTGTCCACACGTCCCGGGCGCTTCGGATCAAAGCTGAGCGAAGCAAGCGCCTGGGTATGCGGAACCGGCGGTGGAGGAGGCGTGACAATCGTTACAGAGGTGCTGGCCGACGCGCTGTGGCTCTTGTCGTCTGACACGTTGCAAGTAATGCCAATCGAGCCGCTCGGAGCCCCGGCTGAGTTGAACGTAGCCGTAGTATCGCTGCCACTGATCGTACCTGCCGAAGCCGTGTAGCTATAAGTCAGCGGACGGTTCTGCGGGCTCACTCCGGTGGCTGTAACGGTGCTGCTGCCACCAGGGTTGATCGTGGACGGATTAGCCGAGCAACTGATTGTCGGAGGTTCGAATTCCTTTACCGTGAAGGTGGCTGAAGCATCTGCCGTCTCACCCGGCTTCAGACCTTCCTTACCCGGTTTGCCTTCTTTCACCACGGCCTTCACCGTGTACGAGCCGGGCGCCAATGAATTCGTGGCCACCGTGGTCGACGGTCCTTTACTCGCCGTCACCCCGGTTCCCGACCAATCGTAAACAACATCAACCTTCTTCTGCGTAGACACCGACCCGGGGGTCGCAGTCACGTTAACTTGTTCACCAGGAAACACTGCGGGCGGAGTGGCCTGCGCTGTCAGAGTTATCGGCGGAGCTTTCTTGCAACCCATAGGCAGGAGTGCAAAGCTCATCACAACTGGAACCAGACATACAGACTTCATTTTCTGCAAATACACGTGATGCTCCTTATACTGCATGCGTAAAACGGGGGACAACCTATTACCGGAAGGGGGCGTCATGCACCCCCTTCCAGCACTGCTTCACCTTACGGCTTCTTCTTTGCTGCCGCCCTCTTCTTGGGTGCCGGGCTCTTCAGCTCGAGCAGAGTCATGGAATCGGCTGCGTTAAATGGATACAATTTCACCGATTGTTGACCCGTCGAGCTCAGAGTGACATCCACGCGGCGGTTTTGCGCCAGCACAATGACGTTCAGTTCCTTCAAAACCTTGGCCCGCTCTTCTTCGTTCAGGTCAGGATTCTGTGAAACCAGTTCTTTCACCTGGTCGACGGTAAGCTCTTTCTCCTTGCCAACGGCCGCGGTATCAATGCTTGCTTCGGGAACGCCCTGTTCAACAAGGAACGCCTTGGTACGAGCAACACGGCGTTCGGAAAGCTTCTGGTTGTACTCATCTGATCCACGTACGTCCGCATGACCGGTCAAAGTCAAACGGGCATTCGGTTTGTATTGGAGGTAACTCTTGAAATCCGTTGCAAGAGTGGTCAACGTTCCTTCCTGGCTTTCAACCAAACCGCCTTCAGGATGTTCGGCACGAGGCAGAGCCGTCGGGAAGAACACGCTGTGCAGCGCCAGGCGAGCTTCAAGTCGTACTTGCTCTGGGGAAGGTCCCGGAGGCGGAGGCGTCGTGATCGACACCAAAGCGCTGCCGCTCGCGGTTTGCCCCTTGTCATCCGTAACGTTGCAGGTGATGTTGACCGTGCCGCTCGGTGCGCCGGTTGAAGAGTACGCAGCTGTTGTGCCGCTGCCGCTGATGGTGCCTGCTGAAGCAGAGTAGCCGTAAGTCAAAGGACGGTTCTGCGGGCTCACACCCACTGAGGTAATTGTGCTGCTGTCACCCGGATTGATGGTGGTGGGGCTTGCCGAGCAGCTGATCGTCGGTGGCTCGTAGGCCTTCACCGTGTAGGTGGCCGAGCAATCTGCCGTCTGGCCAGGCTTGGGGCCTTCCTTCACTTCACCCTTTACCGTAAAGGTTCCGGCAGGCTGCGAACCCGTTGCCACTTGGGCCGTCGTTCCGCTGCCCGTCACTCCGTCGCCCGACCAGGTGTAAACCGGGGTCAGCTTTGGATTCAGGTCGCCAGCCGTCGCCGTCACCGTGACTGGGTCGCCGGGGAAGATCGAAGTCGGGCTCGCCGAGCACGACAAGGTCACCGGCGGAGGCGGCGCGAATCCGCCAATTCCGAAGACAACGCCCGCGCTCAACCGAGCTGCATTAATGTTGGCGCGCCCTCCGTTGTAACCAGTCCCGAAGTTATCGTGAATGTATTGGTAGTCTGCCTGGAACAACCGGATGGATAAACGGTGATGCCACAGCGGGGTGTGATAATCAAGCCCGCCGCCCGCCGTCAGGGCTGCGCCCCAGTTGTCCGACTGAAAGTAAGGCCCCCCTACATAATCGGCGCCTACAAGGGCGTGAACAAACGGCGTGATGTCAGACGTGGGGTATCGGGCGATCAGGCCAACCGACCCACCGCTCATGTCGTCCTTTGGACTCACCCAGGGGTTCTGGTCTTCCTTCTGCAGGTGAATGTCGCCTACACCCTCAACGCCCACATACTTGTTGAAGTAGCGCGCAATGCTTACAATGCCGCCGCCCGTGATTGCCGTGTAGGGAACTGCAAGGTTCTGGCCTCCCGCGGGGGCCACAACGGTTCCGTGAGGCGCTATGTAACTGTAGCCCCCAAAAATGTCCCACTTCGAGGCGGAATCATCCGGGTCAGCCATCGTACTCGGCTTCTTGGCTGCATCCTGCGCTATCAGGGCAAGGGGCATCAACGCCACAAATGCCAATGCAAGAACCCGGCTTAGAGACTTCGAAACACAACCGCACATGCGTTTTTCCTCCGCAAAATCTAGCTGATTGAACAGATGGGTTAGGCTGCTTCAAGCGCGAAATAGGGCTCGATACGTTTTCGGCCCCGCGCAACAAGAGCCGGCATTCAATACAGCAGCAACTTCAAACTTACCATAGGAAGATTCCGCGAGATCACATTTTTTCAACGAGATGCCTTGTTCTTCACGGTCAGAATCGATGAAACACAAGAGATTACCTTGGTAACTTTCAACCAAATACCTCGCCTTCCGCTCCTATCCAACGTTGAGAGTCTTCAAAAGGCTTCGAGGTTCACGTTGTATCTTCTCTTGTAGAAGCGTGATCGCATATAAAAGTTGCTCGGGACGCGGCGGACATCCTGGAACATACACATCCACAGGAATCACCTGGTTCACTCCCTGCACCAAGGCGTAGTTGTTGAAAACTCCGCCCGAGGTAGCACAAGCGCCCATCGAGATCACCCACTTGGGCTCCGGCATCTGGTCGTAGAGCCGGCGAATTACAGGCGCCATCTTCTGCGATACTCGTCCGGCAACAATCATCAGGTCCGACTGCCGCGGCGAAGGCCTGAATACCTCAGCGCCAAAGCGCGCAATGTCGAACCGCGATGCCCCCATCGACATCATCTCGATGGCGCAACACGCCAGGCCAAAGGTCATTGGCCATACCGAGCTCTTGCGCACCCAGTTCACCGCGAAATCCAGCGTGGTCATGAACACGCCTTCCGGCTGCTCGTAGTTGTAGCTCACTTCCTGGAGCTTCGCGCGATTCTTCGCGCTGCTCTCCAGGGCGCCAAAAAGATAGTGGTCGCGCTCCGCTGTAACCGCCATATTCCTAATATACCTCCAGTTCCGTCAAGAGCATCTGGTCACATTTGCTCGATTCCTCATCGTGGGGAAATGCTCTCTCACCTGGATGCCTAGATTCTTCGCCACAGCGCCCGGTTTCACAGCATCCCGTGAAAAGCTTTATGAAAACCTTGCGCTCGTTTGCGCTATCCTTCAATGTTCACGAAAAACTGGCGTGACATGCTGTCAAAACTCTGAGCCTTCATGCGCCCGGCTGACATCATTGCGGAGTCACTGGCTAGCCATGAGAGTTGGGGTTCTCAATAGCATCGATCGCTGATCACCTCAACCTTCAACCTGTTCCTCGTTCGCACGCGCGAACGTCTTTTTCGGAGCGGAAACAAAATGCGTAGTCGTACCAGCAAGATCCTCTTCCTGTCCCTCATCTTTGGAATCCCAGTCTTGACTCTGGCGCAGTCCTCAGCGGCCACTTCCGCACAAGCCCCGGCCACGCAAACCCAGATAGCAGCCCTGCAGCAGGCCGTCCAGAACGCCCAGTCCGCCGGCGACAACGCGTGGATGCTTGTCTCTGCCGCCTTAGTGCTCTTCATGACCGGTCCCGGCCTGGCCCTCTTCTACGGCGGCCTCGTGCGTAGAAAGAACATCCTCGGCACCATGATGCAGAGTTTCGCCATGATGAGCCTCATCACCATCCTCTGGGCCATCGCCGGCTACTCGCTGGCCTTCGGTCATGGCAACGCCTTCATCGGAGGATTCGAGCATTTCTTCCTGCGCGGTGTCGGCCTCACACCCAACACTGACTACGCCGCCACCATTCCTGAGCAGACCTACATGGTTTACCAGCTGATGTTCGCCATCATCACTCCGGCCCTCATCACCGGCGCCTTCGCTGAACGCATGAAGTTCAGCGCCATGGCCGTCTTCCTCTCCCTCTGGTCGCTCTTCGTATACAGCCCCATGGCTCACATGGTCTGGGGCATCGGCGGATTCCTCAACTCCACCGGCGGCCACTTTCCCTCGCTCGACTTCGCCGGCGGCACCGTCGTCCACATCACCTCCGGCGTTTCCGCGCTCGTCACCTGCATCTACCTCGGCAAGCGCCTCGGCTATCCACAAACGCCCATGCCGCCCCACTCCATGGTCCTCAGCTTCATCGGTGCGTGTATGCTCTGGGTCGGCTGGTTCGGCTTCAACGCCGGCTCCGCCCTGGCCGCCAGTCCTCTTGCAACTTCCGCCTTCGTCAACACCCACTTCGCCGCCGCGGCCGCCGCCCTCGGCTGGACCGTTGCAGAGTGGATCCACAACGGCAAACCAACCGCTCTAGGCGCCATCTCCGGAGCAGTCGCCGGACTGGTCGCCATCACCCCCGCCTCCGGCTTCGTCCAGCCATTCTCCGCGCTGGCCATCGGCCTCATCGCCGGACTCTTCTGTCCCTTCATGGTCTTTGAAGTCAAGAGCCGTCTCGGCTACGACGACTCGCTCGACGCCTTCGGCGTGCACGGAGCCGGTGGCACCATCGGCGCGATCCTCACCGGTATCTTTGCCACCGGCGCCATCAACGCCATCTTCGGCAAAGACGCCTCCGGCAAGCCCCTCCCCGCCGGAGCCGTCGATGGCAACTGGCACCAGTTGCTCAACCAGTTCGCCGGAGTGGCCATCGCCTGGGGCATCTCCATCGTCGGAACCCTCATGCTGCTCTTCGTAATCGATAAGGTCATAGGACTGCGCGTCTCGCCCGATCACGAGTCTGCCGGCCTCGACCTCTCGCAACACAACGAGGAAGGTTACGACTTCAACTCATGAGAAACCGTCCTGGAGCGAACGAATGCGTAGTGTAGCGCCGTGTCTCCAGACCGGCTGTACTGCGGGGGAAACAAAGGATGGTAACCACAAATAGAGTGATCATCCTAGGCCCAAGTATTGGGGGTCATCGCACAGCGAGCTGGACACAAGCTCCGGAAAGCTTAAAAGCCATCCAGGGAATTCTTTGTTGAGGTGAATGTGAAAGCATCAATGGCTTCGATCATCGGTTGCGCATCGCTGATCTTGGGCTGCTGTGCGCTTGCATTAGCATGCCTCCTCGCATCGCTCGTGTGGGGAGGGTGTCAAGGTAACGGGCAATGTTTTGTCACACTTCCTGACCTTGACCATGAGGCGCGGTTTGCCGCTGCGGCTTCCGCCATGATTGGTCTGCTGGGAATTGCTCTTGGATGGCGCTTAAGGCACATGAAAAGGGGTTCAAAATGACGCGGCGAAAAGTGTTGTGGCGGAATCCAACGTTGCAAGCTTGTCGTCCCTAACCGCCGATCCTGCCAATTCAACAGGCGAGCCGAGAAGTTGAGGAGTCGAAGGACCTGCTTCTGTTCTCCCCGATTCGACTCAATCGAATCGGTTTAACAAACAAATTCAGGCGGGACCCGGCCAATCAGCCCCCCCGCCTGTTACGCTGTCAAACGAGGCATTTAGAACATGCTCAAGATCGAAGCCATTCTCCAGCCCTCCAAACTGGATGCCGTCAAGGATGCACTGCTCGAAGCAGGCATCGAAGGGATGACCATTCTCGAGGCCCGCGGCCATGGCCGCCAGAAGGGCCACACCGAGTTCTACCGTGGCCGCGAATACACCGTTGACCTCCTGCCCAAGGTCAAGATCGAACTCGTCCTCACAGATGACTTGAAGGAGAAAGCCGTTCAGGCCATCATCGGCGCCGCCCGCACCGGACGCATCGGCGATGGAAAAATCTTCGTCAGCCGCATCGATGAAGCCATCCGCATCCGCAACGACGAGCGCGGCGAGACCGCGCTGTAACTGCGACGTCCCACAGACCCTCATTCGTCACAAAGAACTGGATGCCCCATCCATCGAGCAGCCTCATCGCGCGATGGGTGGGAGAACATCAATCCAAACTCAAGAGCTCGTCCTACTTCTGCATCGGATAAGAGATGGGTGCTCCACGGTCTCGACTTTGAGACCTTGGACGACAATCCGAACCACGAATTGCCGCACTCTGCAAGAACGGCGTACCCTGTTTGCAAGTTCGGAAAGCCGCTAGAGCTCGATCACCAAATTCCGTCTTCCGGCGGAAGCGAAGTAGGTCTCTACCAGCCAAAACATCCAACCGCATTAGCTCTGAATTCAAAATGACCGCTCACTCACCAAGCGACTCAGCCGCACCCACCGACATTGACCGGAGCCGTCTCCTCAAGTCCGTCTCAGCAGCCGTCCTCATCGCCTCGCTTGGCTTCGTCCTGATCTTCATTCTCTTCGCCTGGTTGCCTTGGCAGACGCTCAATTGGCTCGCGACACTTCCGCCGAAACGTGTCACCCCGATACTGTCCATGATGGACATCCTCGCGCGGACGGTTGCCGTTCTTTCCGCCCTGTTTGTCTCGCTGATGCCCGCGCTCTTAGCGTGGCGGCGGCGCTCCAAACCGAGACCTCCCGCTCGGTCCATCTGAAAAATAGTCGCTGAATCTTGGCCTTGCGCGCAGTCCATCCGCGCGGGGGTTTGCTACGATGGACACTAACATTTGTTCTTCTGTTAACAATTCCCAACTTGCCTCGGCAAGCCACACGAAAATACTCATGACTCCAGTCGCTTTCGCGGTTGACGATCTACGGGAGCAGTATCTGCGAGAGATGGCGCTTGTCCGCCAGACCTGTGAGCGCACTGGAGATGGCACCGCGGCCATCCGTCGACGTTCCGCCGTGGTCGATCGAATTCTCATCGAAATGTGGCGTCGTGCCTTTGCCGGGCAGCCATCCCTCAACATTTCTCTCCTCGCCCTGGGCGGCTACGGTCGCAAAGACCTCTTCCCCTACTCCGACATCGACGTCCTCTTTGCCTTCGCTGACGAAAAAGTCGAAGCGCAGTCCGTAGATGCGGTTCGCCTCATCATCCAGGGCATGTGGGACATCGGTCTCCGTGCCAGTCCCAGTTCCCGTACCGTCAAGGAAGCCGGCAAGTTCGATCCCGACAACCTCGAATTCACTCTCGCCACTCTCGACCGCCGCTTCCTCGCAGGCCAGTTCCCTCTCTATCAGCAGCTCCACCAGGTAGTCTTTCCCGGCCTTGTTTTGAGCGAGTGGAACACCATCACTCAGAAGCTCGGTGAAATCGCCCGCGCGCGCCACGCCAAGTACGGCAACACCATCTTCCATCTCGAACCCAACCTCAAGGATTGTCCCGGCGGCCTGCG
>JBEKPF010000103.1:0-30303 GCA_049521035.1 Occallatibacter sp.
CGTGGATATCCTGCAGCGTGCCCGGATCGATGTCATTCCACGTGGCATACCAACCTGGCTTGTATACGGGAAGCTTGGCATCCAGATCTTGCGTGCCGAAGTCGTCGCACAGCGTGGGCAGATGGCTGACCAGCGAGATCTCATCGCCGCTGATGGACACCAGCAGCCTTTTGCCATTCGGATGCGCATCAATAAATTGGGTGAGTCGCTCGGCCGCATTCACAAACGTGTACTCCGGGTGAGCAGCGTACTTCAAGGTCTGGAATGCGTTCACCCCCACCGCCACCGCCGCCAGCACCATCACGACGGAGCCGGCAAGCTGCATTGCAGATCGTGCCAGCGTACGGCGCGACCCGCATTCGGCAGTCGTGAAGTGCGGGATGACTTTGCCAAACAACTGCGGGTCAGCGAGCAGCACTTCAACTCCCTGCGCCACCACAAAGAAACAGAAGAAGGCCACTAGCGCAAAATAACGCGGCTGCGGATGGTTCTGATACGTCATGAAAAGGATGTAGCCCGCAACGGCCCACATTGAAGCGCCGAAGACGGGGTCAACGAGCAGACGCCGTCCCCAGCCGCGCCACGACAGCAAAGCACCCATCACAATCAACCCGGCAAGGGGTACGAGAATACGGTCAATCCACAATCCTCCGTGAAAGGACCACCAGAGGCTCACAAGCGGCCAATACAACTCCGACGGCTTAATGTACTTGTTCACAAAAAAGAGATATTTGTAATCGGGCATCAGGCCGAATCCGATCACAACCGACATCCATAGACCAAATGCGACTGCAAATGTACCCGCAGAAACGAGGACGCAGCGCAGCACAAGTCCTCGCGTCTTCCATAGGGACACCACGATGGCCCAGCCGAGCGCCGGCAACAAAAACACGGCGGTAGTCTTGGTGAGCATCATGAGCGCGAAGAGCAGGCCGATCCAGACCGAAGCCCATATCGGACGCCTCATGCGCGGAAGACGGACCGCCAGATTCAGGACAGCGAGCGTGAACGCGGTCAGCATCGGCTCCAAAATCGCCAACCGGCTGAAGCAGTAAAGGAAGGGACTGGTGACCACAAGTGTAAGCGCAAGAAGCGCCATCCAGCGTGGGCCGCTCGTCCTGAGAAGCAGGTAGCTCAGGATCAGATTGGCGAAGAAGAACGCAACGGCCAGGCCGCGCGCGGCTTCAACCGTAACCCCTGTAAAAAAGAAGAGCACCCACTCCAAAAACGGCCAGACAGGAACGGCGGGGGCGGGATTGAAATCGCCCGGCAGATACCAGTTGCCGAACAGATGGGCGCGAATAGCTGCATTTCCATACCAGCCCTCGTCTGTGTACTTGGCCCAGTCGCCGTACCACAGGGTGTGATTTGGAAAATCGGCGCGAAGATGAAGCGCATGCAAAACGGCAAAGCCGGCAATCAGGATCAGCCAAATCGTGTAGAACCACCGTTTGGACGACATCGTCAAATGTTCTTTCCCCGCGATATGGATTCGGGATAAGATGATCCCACCCATATTTCCCATTAGTCGAAAGACTCTGTGGAATTGAAGTAACTGCCGGAGGGTTTATGCGATTATATCGCGTTACAACCGCTTCTTCGTTTCCGGCTTCGGCCTGCCCTGCGCGGGGCCGTGTAGATAAGAACATCTGAAGTTTACAGGGTTTTCACACAAAGATTGTAGGGTTTTCTTCTGGGGACAAATCAGCCTTTGATGATTTGGCGGCGGATTCTTGTCTGAATCTATCGCGAACCGATCCTGCCACGTCTTTCCCCGCGTAGCACGCTGTCTGCTGTACATGGATGCTGAACACCGGCGTTGCCATTTACTAACACAATCCACGCTGCAAACAGATTCACTTTATAGGAGAGCCACATGACATTCAGTCGAATACGCACAGGCATTCTCTGCCTGGCGATACTCAGCCTGACCTTTTGCCTCAGACCTGTCGCCTTGAACGCGCAGACCACCACGGAAGGGGCAATCGCGGGTACGGTAGAGGACCCGTCCGGAGCAATTGTCGGCGGCGCCACCGTCACCATCCGCAGAGATGCAACCAATTATCAATTAACTTTGACCGCCGACAACAGCGGATACTTTAAGGCTCCGCTGCTGGAACCCGGCACATATATAGTCACATTGTCGGCGGCCGGCTTCGCTCCGTATCGTGCCGATGGCGTACTGGTACAGGTGGGTCAGGTAACCACCATCGAGCCGCATCTCGCCCTCGGTTCCACCTCATCCTCCGTGGAGGTAACTGAGCAGGCGCCGGTGCTGAATATGGACTCGCCAGACCTTTCCTCCACGCTGAACCAAAGAGCGCTGGCCGACATTCCCGTCAACAACCGCCGTTGGTCCAGCCTGGCGATGACGACTCCGGGGATCGTCGCCGATACCAGCGGCTTCGGTTTGATCAGCGTGCGCGGAATCAGCACCATTCTCAATAACGTTGAGATCGACGGCGCCGACGACAACCAGGCCTACTACGCTGAAGAGCGCGGCCGGACCCGCGAGGCTTATTCCACCTCAGGGAGCGCAGTCCGCGAGTTTGCAGTCAACTCTGGCGTGTACTCTGCCGAGTATGGCCGCTCCGCAGGTGGTGTGGTCACATCAGTCACCAAGAGCGGCACCAATGAGCTTCACGGGCAAGCCTATTTCTACGATCGCGAAAGCAACTGGGCGGGCTTCAACGATTTCTCTAAGCTCACCACCCTGAACACCACTACTGGCCTGTACAAGCCAGAGCCGATCAAACCTGAGGACCTACGCAAGATCTATGGATTTACCGTAGGCGGAGCCCTGATCAAGGACAAACTGTTCTGGATCTATACCTACGATCAGCACTCCCGTATCAATCCCATAGTCGGCGTTCCTGACTCGCCGTCTGTCTTCTACACGCTACCTGCGTCCACACTAATGACCGGTGCAGTCTGCGATCCGAACGGCTATGTAACGGGCGACACCAGCACGACGGCGACGCAAGACCTCTACGCCTGCACCTTGGCCGCCCGCCAGGGTGTCAGTTACGCGCAAGGCGCCGCTCTGTTCTCGGCCGGCATCGCGGCGCTCAACTCGGATATCGGGACTACCCCGCACGCCGGTTACCAGGAGATCAATACTCCAAAACTAGACTGGCAAGTCAATCAGAGGGAACATGTCAGCTTTCTCTATCACCGCCTGCGATGGGATTCGCCCGGTGGCGTCCAGACCGCGTCCACCGATCACTATGCCTTCGACACGCAGGGCAACGATTTCGTCAAGCTCGACTACGGCGTGACCAAACTCACCAGCCTGATCACTTCCAACATCAGCAACGAACTCCTTTATCAATATGGCCGCGAACTGGACGATGAAGGCCAGCAGCCGTTCAGCGCGTACACCAAGCAATATCTGCAGGGAAACAACGGAGCCACGGCTACCAATTCTTTCGGCTTTTCGCCGAACATTCCCGAGGTAGCCCTGGCCACTTCAATCAGCGGCTTTTACCTTGGCTCTCCCTACTACTCCTACCGCAAGGCCCTGCCTGACGAGCGGAAGTGGCAAATCGGCGACATCCTCTACTGGAACCGCGGCAACCACAGCTTCAAATTCGGCACGGACAACGTTCACAACTCCGACCTGATGAGCAACACCTACGAAAGCAACGGCGTATTCACCTACACCTACCTGGGCAACTACATCAACGATGTGCTCAACGAAGGCGCCGGCAAAACCTCAACTTGCAATAGCTCCGCCTCGGCCGCGCCGACGAGTGCAACAGCCGTTGTGACGGGAACGTATCCCTGCTACACCAGCATGCAGCAGGGGTTTGGACCACCAACATTCGGCCTTACCACCATGGACTATGGCTTCTTTGGCCAGGATAACTGGAAGGTGACCCCGAGGCTTTCACTGGAGCTGGGCCTCCGCTGGGATTATGAGGTTCTGCCACAGCCGTATTCCAATCTGGTTACCCCAGCCCCCATCAGCGCAACTCTCAACTTTACGCCGTACCCCGGTCTGACCAACACCCCAAGTGACAAGGCCAACTTCGGCCCCCGCATCGGATTTGCCTATGATCTCGGTGACGGCAACACGGTGTTACGCGGCGGCTACGGCATCTACTATGGCCGCATCAACAATGGAAGCCTGCTCAATATAAGGCTGAATAGCGGCAGCCCGAATGGACAGTTCACAACCACCTTCAAGCCTGCCGCACAGGGAGCAACCCCGGCGGGTCCGACGTTGCCGAATATCTTCGGTGGGGCCGGCCTCGCAGGCACACCCAGCTCCTACTTCCTGGCTTCCAATCTGCGCAATCCGGAAGTACAGGAGTTCGACCTGGCGCTGCAGCACCAGTTGGATCACGGCACCGCTATCCAGTTGAGTTATCTCGGCGGCTTGGGACGCGAGTTGCCCAACTTCCTCGACCTCAATCTCAATCCAGCCTCAATTGAGAACGTCACCATCACTGTCTCCGACAGTGCTGGCGCGGGGCCAATCCCAAGTGGAACACAATTCGTAGTTCCCACCTACACCGGCTATGGCAACCAGGCGCTCTTTGGGTCGGCTGCCGCAAACTTTACAACCATCACCGAGTACGTCAGCAACATCAACTCGAGCTACAACGCCATGGTTTTCGAGGTGCTGAACAGTTCCTTGAAGAGCGTGCAGTTCGATTTCAACTACACCTGGTCCCATTCTCTCGATTTCAACCAGAACGCCACCACGACCACTTCTTCCAACAACTGGTACGATCCGTTCTCGAATCCGCGCGCGAACTACGGCAACTCCTCATGGGATGTCCCCAACCGGCTGGTGGGGTACGCACTATGGAAGCTTCCAAACGTTCATACGCAGAGCTTCCTGAAGTACCTGAGCAACGACTGGAGTTTCGACGACAGTTTCCAGATCCAGGATGGCTTGCCTTTCACATTGGGCACCAGCGGCTTCAACTCCTCCGCTGCCGAAGGCTCGGGCTGGAATGGCTCGGGCGCGTCCTCCTACGTGCCTGAGCTTGGGCTCGAGAACAGGCGCTACCGCCGCAAGATGGTCGACGATATTCGCCTGCAGAAGGAAGTTCCCTTCGGGGATCGCTTCCATCTGCAACTCATGGCCAACGTGTTCAACGTTGCCAATCACCAGAACTTCGACGGCATCAACAGCACCGGGTATGTGCTTTCGTCTGGATCAACGACCACGAGCGGCACGGCAACCTGGCAGTCAAACTTTGGTCAGTTCACCAATTCCAACAGCAGCGGCTTTCTTTACACCCCTCGCAATATCGAGATCGCTGCTCGCCTCACTTTCTAAGACGGAACAATGATTCACAACGCGGCGACTTCGATCGCCGCGTTTTTCTTTGCCCAACTTCCTACCCGCACGGTTTTGCGCGGCCCAGAATGGTCTATGTATCATGTTGATGTCCGTCGCAATCAAGATCCTCTGGGGAGATCAACATTAATCGCTCAATCTGCAGGTTGGCGTTGCTGGCGGCAAGCGCATCCGCCGCCCTTTGCCAAAGTCAAATCCCGACCGTCGCTTGGCATATCCCTATCGGAACACCTCCCGCTAACCCCGGCGGACAGAGAACTGAGCTGAATGGCGGCAACATTGATGACGGCTATTGGCAAGGTGCCCCGGTGGGCGGATTTGGCGCGGGAACCTTCTCTCGCAGTTATCGCGGCCACTTCGAGCGCTGGCATATCAAGGCCGGCACGCATAAATACCAGGACGTGCCTGCCAACCAGTTCGCTGCCTTCGCGCAGCCGGAGGGTGGATCGTCAGTCTCCATGGTCCTTGCCACCGGCAAGCCGAAGAACGGCGCCCTGAGCAGTTGGAATTGGAACTACCCAGCCGGCGATGGCGAGTACGCTGCGCTCTATCCGAAAAGCTGGTTTAGTTACGGAACAAAAGCTCTTCCCGTCAAGCTTACGGTTGAACAGTTCTCGCCGATCCTGCCGAATAACTACAAAGAGACAAGTTATCCGGTCGCGGCTTATGAGTGGACCGCGGAGAATCCTTCTTCGAAGCCAGTTACGGTCTCCGTCCTTTTCTCGTGGACTAACATGGTTGGATGGTTTCGCGATAACTTGCGTAACTTCGACGGCGCACTCAACGATCAGAACTTTAATCGCTTTGTGAGTGAAGACAGCATCGGCGGAAAAGCAAGTGGGATTGTCTTCGACCGCCTGCGTCAGGGGGCCGTGCAGGACGAGTGGGACGGCCAGTTCGCGATTGCAACTCTGCCGGGTGACGGCGCGGAGGTTACGTATCTGGCGACTTACCCGGCCACGGGAAATGGATCTGAGGTTTGGAAGCCTTTCTCGAAAGATGGCCGCCTGCCCAATGTTGCTCAGCCGATTGCTTCGAGCGGCGAAGCGCTGGCGGGAGCATTTGCCGTTCGCTTCACTCTTGCGCCGCATGAAAGGCGCACCGTCCCCATGGCGCTGAGCTGGGACCTTCCTATCGTGCAGTACGGCGGCGGCCGCAAGTGGAATCGCCACTACACACGGTTCTTCGGAGCCGAGGGAACGCATGCGTGGGAGATTGCACGCACCGCGCTTGAACATCATGAGGAATGGAGCCGTGCGATTGACGCTTGGCAAAAGCCCATCGTGGAGGACGTGCATAAGCCTGCCTGGTATCGCGGCGAACTCTTCAATGAGCTGTACTATCTGGCTGACGGCGGGACCATCTGGGGACACGAACGCGACGGCTTGGGCAATCCAGCTCATCCATCCGCGAAGGACAACGACAGTTTCACTTATATGGAGTGCTTCGATTACTCCTACTACGGCAGCCTCGATGTGCGGTTTTACGGATCGTTTCCGCTGCTGCGTTTCTGGCCCGAAATTGAGAAGCAGGAGATGCGTGAGTACACCGATACGGTTCCCGAATCGAACCCGCAGCGTTACATCTGGGGTTGGAAGAGCGCACGCGAAGGCAGGCTTGTGGAATACACGCGCAAGGTGCCCGGAGCCGCTCCACATGATCTGGGATCGCCGCAGGAAGACCCCATCGTCAATTCCAATCAGTATAACTATCAAGACGTTTCGAACTGGCGCGACCTGAATTCGAAGTATGTGCTGATGGTCTGGCGCGACTATGCGCTTACGGGAGCAAACGATAAGGCGTTCCTGCGGTATAGCTGGAGCGCCGTGAAGCAAGCGATGGAGCACTTGAAGCAATACGACACGAATGGCGACGGTCTGATTGAAAACGGCGGATTCCCTGACCAGACTTACGACGATTGGATCGCCACTGGCGAGAGCTCTTACTCCGGTGGACTATACATAGCTGCGCTCAAAGCTACCGCGCGCATGGCGGACAAACTGGGCGAGCCGGACACCGCCAAGGCATACGATGCTCTGGCAGACAAGGCCTCCGACACCTACGTGAAGAAGTTGTGGACGGGAACCTACTTCCGATATGCCGTGAAAGGGCAGGACACTGATGCCGTCATGGCCGATCAGTTGGCCGGACAGTGGTACGCCGATCTGACGGGACTGGGCGATCTTGTCCCGAAGGCGATGCGAGTCTCCGCGCTACACAAGGTCTACGACACGAACGTGCGCAAATTTGCAAAGGGAGAAATGGGCGCGGTCAACGGCATTGGTACAGACGGCAGGCTGCTGCACAGCAACGACCAGATCGAAGAAGTGTGGACCGGGACCACCTTCGGCATTGCCAGCCACATGATCGCGGAAGGCCTCAACGACGAGGGCTTTGCTACGGCCAAGGGGGTTTACAACGTGGTGTGGCGCGATCGCGGGTACTTCTTTCGAACTCCCGAGGCCTACGATATTCACGGACTCTTCCGCGCGAGCATGTATATGCGTCCTGGAGCGATCTGGTCGATGGAGTACGCACTGGAAAATAAGTAGAGTTCAGCACGTTTCCAGCAAGGCCTATTCGTACGCCAGTGCTTCGATCGGGTCTTTCCGCGCCGCCATCCATGCCGGATAGAGCGCGCCACATACAGATCCAACAAAGGCGATGACGGCTCCGCGAATGACCCATTCCGCATTCATGTCCAGATAAAGCGTGGGAAATCTCGCCGCGAGGAATGCCTTGGCGGCGAAAGAAAGCGACACTCCCACAATCACTCCTGCCACAGCTAGCACCACGGTCTCGCGCAGCACAACTCCAACAATGGTCAGATTGGAGGCACCCATCGACTTGAGAATCCCGATCTCGCGGGTACGCTCCAGCACTGAGGTGTACATCGACTGGAAGATAACCAGGAAGCCAATGATGACCGCGATTCCGATGACCACGCGCATGGCGGTATTCAGCGCGGGAATGTGATCTGGCGTGAGAAGTGAATACCACTCCTCCATCGTCATCACCTGATAATCAGCAAGACCGCGCACAGCATGAATCTCGTCGGTAATCAGGTTCAGATTCTGCTCGTTGTCAGCCTTCACGTAGATAGCGGTCGCCTTGTCTACTGACCCCATCAACTCGCCCATGGTGGAAATGGAGATCAACTTGCGGCCACCCTTGCCGTGCTCGAAGATACCCGATATGCGGAAGGGGTGTTTCTGGATGAGGATCGTTTCGCCTACATGGTGCCCCTGGCCGGTAGTCGCATAGACGTCGTCCACCATAACGTCGTACGGTTCCACAATCGGCCCACCAGACAGAAAGACAAACGGACTCAACCGGCTGTAGCTCGCATAGTCGATCCCCCAGAGCACTTCCAGTCCGTCCGTCATCGAGAGGCTGGTATTCACCGGTGACGCCACTGTCACATGAGGCAGCGCTTCCAGAACTCCGGACAATTTGATTGGGATCACTGCACCGCCAACCCCGTTGAACACCATGGCATTGCTTGGGCGCACGATCAGATCGGCGCCAATGCCGTTATTCATCCGCTTTTGCCCCGTAAGTTGCCCCACCATGATGGCGATGATGGTGAGCATCATGATGACTTCAATGGCTACGGCAAAGACGCTGATGATCGAACGCACCGGGCGGTGCACCAGGTTGGCAAAGATGAGCTTATTCATTCCTGAGCATGGCTCCCAAGGGTAAAATGCCGCGATAACCTTCGCCTTCAGGGTAACAGTCACGACCGCACTCGTCGTTGCGACGATCTGAGAGTTGCCGCTCTGCTGTTGAATAGTTTGTAAATATCGGAGGGTGCCTTGGATGGTGCAGATTAAAGAAAAGAAAGGAAAATCCGGTAAACTGCTTTGACGGAAATGCGAACCCGGTTTATCGTGAAGTTGGAAAACTCCTAGGGTTCTATCCCTGTTTTCTGGTCGCCGATGGGAAGCTTTGGAGAAGACCTGCGCATGGAGCGGCTGTCCCGCGGCATAGCGCTGGAAGACATCACCGCGGTCACCAAGATCAGCCAACACCATCTGGTTGCGCTGGAACAGGATCACTTTCGCCTGCTTCCCGGCGGCATTCTCAGCAAGGGAATTGTGCGGGGCTACACCGGGGCTCTTGGTCTGGACCAGCATGATTGGACTGAGCGGTTCATGAAAGCGTATGCCGCCTCCGGCCAGGTGATCGACGACGATCGGAGTTGGATGGCCTTCGCTTCCAATGTGGGGAAAGCGCGCATCTTGCGGCGTGAGGCGGTTGAGATTCGCCTTCGATGGGTGGGCGCCATAGTGTTACTGGTTGTGGTCGCAGTGGCTGGATTTCTCACAATACGTTATCTAGGAGTGCGCGCCGGTTGGTGGCATAGCCTTCTGCCCATCCCCGGAGCAGGGTCGGTTGCTCACGTTGCGGCCGCGCATGTCTGCACCGCATATTCGAAGGCTCATTCGTTGTCCGGACTCTGATCCCAGCCTCAGGTTTGACCTCTAAGGTCTTCTATTACAAGGCATCTGGACGTACCGCGGTCCTATAACTTGCTCCTCGCACAGCTGCCGGCCTGGAATGCATCCGCAGTCCACCTGCCCTTATTCACCCTTGAAGGCCAATGCCTCTCCATTCAATGAGAGTCTTTGCCGCCGGACGCCCACCGCAATTAACATAGAGAGGCACACCCTCAGGCCGATGCTTGCCGGTGCAGGCGTGTCTCGCCGATGCGGAAGAGTGGCCGGGTAAGGAGATCGGAAATTCGATCCCCACTCCACAGCAACGCAGCTATCGCGGCAGGCCAAAAACTTAAATCCCTTCATGGGTAGGAGTTCAAATTTGAGCGACCGTTTCCTGTTTACCTCTGAGTCAGTCACCGAAGGCCATCCGGACAAGATAGCTGACCAGGTTTCCGACGCAATCCTGGACGCATGCCTGGAACAGGACCCCTACAGCCGCGTAGCCGCGGAAACTCTCACGGCAACCGGCCTTGTGGTCATTGCCGGCGAGATCACCACCAAGGCCTACGTCGATTTTCAGAGCCTGGTGCGCGGTGTCGTCGCCTCCATCGGCTATGACAACGCGCTTTACGGATTCGACTCCAACACCTGCGCGGTTATCTCCAGCATCAACAAGCAATCCGGTGACATCGCTCAGGGTGTTGACACCGGCGGCGCCGGCGATCAGGGCATGATGTTCGGCTACGCTTCGAACGAAACCCCGGAGTTGATGCCCGCACCTATCTCGTTGGCACACAAGCTCACCAAGCAATTGACTGCCGTGCGTAAGTCCGGCAAGCTGCCTTACCTTCGCCCTGACGGCAAGAGCCAGGTCACCGTGGAGTACGACGAAAACCACAAGCCTGCACGGATTGATGCCGTGGTCATCTCAACGCAACACTCCGAGAGTGTGAGCAACGAAGATCTGCACGCGGACATCCTGAAGCACGTCATTCAGGCTGTGCTGCCTGCCGCATGGCTCGATGAGCACACCAAGTACCACATCAATCCTACCGGCCGCTTCGTTATCGGCGGTCCCATGGGCGACACTGGCCTGACTGGACGCAAGATCATCGTGGACACCTATGGCGGCGCGGGTCGTCACGGCGGCGGTGCGTTTAGCGGCAAGGACCCAACAAAGGTGGACCGCAGTGCAGCCTACGTTGCCCGCTACATCGCCAAGAACATTGTGGCCGCGAGACTTGCTGACCGGGCAGAGGTGCAGCTAGCCTACGCCATTGGTGTCGCTGATCCGGTCAGCGTGCGCATCGATACATTTGGCACCGGCAAAGTGGGCGAAGCAAAGCTCACTGAGCTGGTTCGCAAGAACTTCACTCTGACACCCAAGGGCATCATCGAAAGCCTGAATCTGCGGCGCCCCATCTACCGCAAGACCGCAGCCTACGGTCACTTCGGCCGCAACGAACCGGAATTCACCTGGGAAGCTACCGACAAGGCCGCTGCACTGGCGGAGCAGGCCGGAATTGCAACTGCGGCAAAGTAACTCTTCGAGAGATACGCACAGAAAACGAATGGGACCCATCACCCGATGGGTCTCATTCGTTTTTCCGGTCCTTTGCGCCCATGACTTAGAATGCTTTCTGGCGTGCTGAGCGTCCTTCTATTGAGGAGTAATCGATGCGCTTTCCTGTACTTGCCATTCTTGCAATCTGTACGGCCAGCCTTGCCACTGCACAAACCTCAGCCCCCTGGGAGTACGAAGGCAAGCGAGGGGCACTGGCCTGGGGCAAGCTCGACCCGGCCTACAAAGCCTGCTCGCAGGGTCACGAGCAGTCACCGATCGACATTCGTGGCGCACACCTGAACAAGGCGCTCAAGCCCATCGAATTTCACTACATTGGCGGCCCGGTAACTCTGGAGAACAACGGCCACACGGTCATCGTGCATGTTGACCCTGGCAGCTACATCATCGTCGATGGTGTGCGCTATGACCTGGTTCAGTTCGACTTCCATCATCCCGCCGAGGAAGCGGTCAAGGGCAAGCTCACCGACATGGACGTGCAGTTGGTGCACAAGAGCGCGGAAGGCAGGCAGGCGGTGGTGGCAATTCGGCTGGCTGAGGACCGCACCACTGCTCCGAATGCCGTGCTGGCTACTCTGTGGCCTCACTTACCCACCAAGGCCGGCGAGACGGACAAGGTCGCGGATATAGTCAATGCCGGCGGTCTGCTTCCTTCCGATCAGGGCTACTGGACCTACGTGGGATCACTCAGTGTCCCACCATGCACAGAGGATGTGCGCTGGTTTGTTCTGGAACAGGAAGTCACCCTGAGCCGCGACCAATTGCTGGCATTTGCAAACCTCTTCAAAGTGAACTCACGCCCCTTGCAGGACCCGCATGGTCGCCGCATCGAGGCAAACGAGTAAAAAGCTAGCGCATAAAAGGCTTAAACCGGAGAACTACGCCATGGTCACCACGAAGATTCTCCACGCTAATTCCGGCGACGTCGGGAATCAGATAATGCGCCGCGTCCAATGTATCGATGGGATGTGAAAAGGTAGTCGCGATTACGGTGCAGCCAGCGGCCCGGCCGGATTTGGTCCCCGATGCCGCATCCTCGAAGACGACGCAATCCTTGGGAGCGAACCCAAGCAGCGCCGCGCCCGCCAGGTAGGGAGCCGGATGCGGTTTTCCCTCGCTCACGTTTTCTGCTGTGACAATTCGTTCCGGCACGGGAATACCGCCAGCTGCAAGCCGGACCCGTGCCAACGGCTCAGTCGCGCTGGTCACTACGGTCCATCGATCTTTGGGTAACGCGGCAAGGAACGCGAGCACTCCGGGCAAAACCGTCACTCCATCTGTGTCTTCGATCTCCAGATTTTCGATGACTCTGTTTTCAGATTCGGGGTCGAGGTCTGGTCGCAGTTGGGCGACGGTCTCAATGCTCCTGCGCCCATGGGCGATGCTGATTGCATAAGCCGGGTCTACGCCGCGCATCTCAGCCCACTTGGTCCAACTGCGCTCAACGGAACCGATGGAGGAGATGAGGATTCCGTCCATGTCGAAGAGAATGCCCTGGCAGCGTACCTGAACAGGGGAAGAAGAAAGGGATAAAGACATACTTCGATTGTAGCGGGACCGGATTCAGTGTTTCGTCTGGGTCTCGCGGGACGGGACCATTGAGAAGCTGGGAGGATCTTCAAGCTGCACGGAAGCGTCGATCCCTTGCTTACGAGGGCCCTCCAGCATCTCATTCTGCTTCAGAACGATGGTCCCATTGGCGATTTCAGCTTCCCCGGTCCAACGTTCGAACCGGACGGGCGAAACGCCCGTCCGAGTGCTTAGGGCTCCATGCTTCCAAACGAAGTGCAGCTCTCCTTTGGCCGACGATGCCAAGTCTTTGCCCGTGAATCCCTGGAGCGCGATTTTGCCGCTGGCTTCAAGTACGCCTCCCGTCCAGTGCTGACCCAACAACTGGCCCAAGGCGCCGGGGCTAATCTTCTCAAATGAGCCTGTCAGCGCGTAGTTGGGCAGCCTCTGGGTGGATTCGCCGGTCGTCAGCGTACCAGTTCCATGCAAACTGCCTCCGAGCAATTCCGCATTGAGGTCAGTGATCTCGGCCCCGTTATTCTGGATATGCACCAAGGCGGACGGCTTGTCCAGTCTAACCGGCCCCAGAATAAGAGCCTCTGCTTTCACGGTGCCCTCCAGCTCCGGCCATGCGGGAGCGGGGCTCGACGGACTCAAGCGGGCGATTAATTCGGAGAGCATCGTTCCCTTTTCATGCGCACCCAAAATAGCTGCCTGCAATGCCGCGGCGTCCAGAGCGCCAAACTCAACCTGAAAGTGCACCGAGGTGTGCGGCGGACAGGCCTCGCCAACCGCACAGCTCGCGGGAAGCGTGATGATCGCCGTTCCTTTCACGGGACCATAAGAGAAGACCAAGGGGTCCCAGCGAAGTCCAGTTTCCTCCCCAACGCGGTCCAGGTGGAGCGTCGCCTGAAGAATCTCGACGTGGTTGGCTAGATAGTCCGATTTCCAGTTGGCATTGTGCAGAGTCACAGTCCCGGACAGGCGATCAGTGAGCGCATCCCCAGAGGCTGGCATTTTGGCTGGCTTAGAAAGAAGCGGTCCAGACATGCCGGCATCCGACGAGATGTTACTGAGAGGAGCCATTTCGGCTTCCATCCATGGGCCTTCGGCGGTGAGGTCTATGGTGACGGCGTCTCCGGCAAGTGCATCAAGCACTGAAGCATCTCCCATTCCAGCCACGTGCGCCAGCTCCCTGGCACGCGCAAGTGCAGCCGGCCCGTGCGCAGTCAACTGGTAGCCCGAGAGCCCCAGACGCGTCGTCACTGTCAGTGGAGCAGTGCCACCGGCCGGAACCGCAACTGTGGCCGCCAATACTGCGTGCTCGGCAGCGAATTGCGATCCCCCCTCCTTCTGCCCCTGAATCGCGCTCGCCACCGGCTCGAGAACTAACTTGGGAATCAAAATCGGTTGGTGGAGCCCGTCCCCGCTGAGTTGAAGACGCTCCACCGTAAAGCTGCCTGTGAGAGGCCCGGCTTGAGCAGCATGTAGTCCCGTCGCATGAGGCTCGAACCCAAGAATCTTTCCTGGACGCGCCGTGGTGGCCGGCTGTTGAGGTTCGCTGTTCACCTGTGCCGTCTCGGCGTAACTGATCTTGCCGCTGATGTCGCCCGTGGCCTCCAATCCGGGTCCAAACCCGCTGCGAAGAGTCCGCAGCGCATCCAGTCCGGCGGCGACTGGGATCCGGTCCAACTCAACGGAAAAGTGCGTCACGCCTCTTGCCAGATGATCTCCCGCCAGGCGAACACGACCATCGCCGAGAGGCGAGTCGCACACCAGGTTCTCCACTGTGCGCTGCGAGTAGTGATAAACGAACCCGCAGTTGGCATCGAAGTCCATGGGAGCGGCCGGCGCAAACTCCGCCCGATGCACGCCGGTTGCCCGCAGCCTGGATTTGATCTGAGCCGCATCCGGAGTACCGTCCAGATGCAATTCCCCGGTGAGGTCGCCACGCCAGCCGGGATCAGAGCCGATCAGCAACCTCGAAAGCTGGCCCAATTGCGCGTCTCGCCAATCAAGATCGAGATGCACCGGCATCTGTCGCAATTCGGGAGCGCGGTGCACGCTCGCCTCGAGACGGACCACCCCGGTATCCGCGCCTTGTACGATCAGGTCAGTGCGCGCCGGTTGGCCACGCAGTCGGATGCGCCATTCACCCGGTTGATCCTGCCAAAAGGAGAGGTCGGTATCCAGCAGTGAATACGGCAGCTTTTCCAAGCCATTCTTGATGTTGATCCGGGAATTGGTTGCCTCAAGATAGGGCAGCGGCGCAGGGCGGTGCGTTCCCACCACGCCCGCTGCGCCGGCATTTACCGCAGCTGTACGGAACAGTGGGTCAAGATTCCACTGCCCGTCCGCGGTCCGTACAAGGTTCAGGCTAGCGTCGTCCACGCTGATACTGCTGATCGCCAACCGTCCGCTCCAGACAGAAAGCAATCGAATCGATGCGGTCACAGTGCTGGCATGCAACACCGGTTCCGTACCATAGGCCGGGTCTTCATCAACGGTGAGGTCGTAGAGAACAAAGCCCGGACGTGGCAGCAGGCGCAGTTCTACCGAAGACAGCCGTACCGGCCTTCCCAGCGAAGCAGCCATCAAACCGGTGATTCGGCTCTTGTAGCGATTCAGGCTGACCAGCGGAGCGACAACCACTACCGCCAAGAGAGCCATCACTGCCACCAGGACCAGACCCACTGCTGCGGGCCGTTTGCGCCTTCTATGCCGGCCTTGATCGTCTTCCGTCATGGTCATTTCAGTAAACAGTGAACAGTTGTCAGTGATCGGAGCTCATAAACTGCCAACCGACCACTGCCCACAGATCACTTTACAAGGTGCAGCGTGCGCGCCCACCGCGTATCGCTGAAGAAGTGCAGCACGACATGACCCATCCAGGAGATGGTATTCCCGATGCCTGTTTGCTCGTACTGGTCCTCCGGAGTCTTAAACGACCAGTAGTTGAACAGTGGGCGGCCTACGATGTTTTCTCTAGGCACGAAACCCCAGTAGCGCGAATCGAGACTGTTGTGCCGGTTGTCGCCCATCATGAAGTACATCCCCGGAGGGACCACCAGGTCGCCATTCTCGACGTGGTTCGGAAAATCGATGGCCCACTCTTCAGGAGTGCCGTCGCCAGGGTCGCCGGGGGTAGCCGTTGGCGGCACGGACGGAAATTCGTCAAGAAAGTCGGTGTGGTTTTCCGGTGTTGTCGGCTGAGCGTGCGGCTGGTCCTGCGCCACTCCATTGATGATGACGATTCCGTTGCGCAAGTGGATGCGATCGCCGGGAACGCCGATGAGGCGCTTTACCAGGAACAGGTATTCGCCGTTTGAATCGGCAACCGGTTTGAGAAAAACCACAATATCGTTTCGCTTGGGTTCGCGATAGTGAACCAGCGGCATCCATTTTGCAGGCGGCGCCAGGGTGATCCGATCTACGACCAAGTGGTCGCCTACCAGGAGCGTCTTCTCCATCGACCCTGAGGGAATGACGAAGTTCTGGGCCAGGAACGTGAGGATGAAGAGCCCTACTACCAGAACAGAGCAGATGCTGGCGACGGCCTCAAAGGGCGTCTCTTCTACCTTTTCTTCAACGGCTGCTGAATCGGGAAGTGTTTCGGCTTCGGACGGCGTTTTTGGAGCTGGTGTTTTTTTATTCGTCATCCTGTCGCTCTTCAATCAGTGAACAGTGGTCAGTTGTCAGATAACAACGATCTGTAATCCGGGTTCCTTACTGATCCCTGTTCCCTGCTCTTAATGCACAACGAGAAAAATGCGCTTCCAGCGCGCAAAACCTGTCAGCTTTGCCGAGAGTTGCCTGTCGTGTCCGAGTCTATCATCCGCGGCCTGGAGCGCGGATTGCTGTATATCAGTGGTCGATGGCCTGGTGAGCGAGAAGTAGATGACGAGCGGACGGGCCACGATCGATTGCCGCGGCACAAACCCCCAAAAGCGGGAGTCCTTGCTGTGGTTGCGATTGTCACCCAGCACAAAGTACTGGTTTGGGGGCACCACCAGTTCGCCGTCGCGCGTCAGGCTCTGCATCTGACGCCACCACAAGGGATCAACCTGCGGATCGGTGTACACTTTGCCCGGGAAGTCGTCACGAAAGGGATTGGACGCCGTCGGCTCGAATGCAGCATAAGGTTCATCCAGCGCCCGGCCATTTACCGTCACTCGGCCATCCTCGATGTGCAAACGGTCACCGGGAAGACCTACGACACGCTTTACCAGAAATGGCGGATCGGGGTGGTGGAAGACAACGATATCGCCGCGTGCAACTGCGCGATACGGCAGCAGCCATCGGCTCAGGCTTCCGGCCGGGGCGTATATCTGTTTGTTCACCAGCAGGAAGTCACCCACCAGCAGCGTGTGCTCCATACTTTCTGACGGAATCAGATATGGCTGCAGCACAAACGTGAGCAGAAACAGTGCCACAACAACGGTCTGCAGCAGCGATGCAAAAGCTTCCGGCACGGTGGGCAGATGAATCCTCAGCCCTGAAGATTGCTGCGCTGCTGGGCCGGAACCATGTGCGAGGGTACTCATTCCGCGGTTGATTCCTCCTTTGCCCCTGCTGACTCAGCGCCTGTCGCAGCTGTCTTTGCCGTCAGCCGCTCTAGCGCGCGCCGTGCTGCGTCCTGCTCTGCGTGTTTTTTGGTGCCTCCCATACCGCGGGCCAGCGCCACACCGGGCTCTCCATTCTCAGCTTTCAGTCGTACTTCCACCAGAAAGCGCTTGCGATGGTCAGGGCCGCTTTCACTCTTAACCTTGTACACAGGCGTCCCTGTTCGCTCCGCTTGCAATAGTTCCTGGAGGGCCGATTTGTAGTTGCCCAGGGCCGCTCCGGAGCGCAATTCTTCAGCCAGATGCTCTGCAGCCTCGCCCATCACCCAGCGCCGCGCAAAGGTCCGCACTGGCTCCAGTCCACCATCAAGAAACAACGCCGCCATCACTGCTTCCATGGTATTCGAAAGTACGGTGCTCTTGTAACGCAGGCCGCTGCGGTCCTCACCTCGACTTAGGCGCAAATGAATTCCTAACCCGATGGCCATGGCAACCTCCGCCATGTGCTGCCGGCTTACGAGCTGGGAGCGGACTCGGGTTAGTTCCCCTTCGTGCCATTCGGGATGAGACTCGAAGAGCGCCTCCGCCACCACTAAACCCAGCACAGCGTCGCCCAGAAACTCAAGACGCTCATTGTCTCCGGGACCAGCGATTGGACCGGCAATCTCTTCGTCCTTGGCTGCGGGTGCATGATCGCTCTGCGCCCGTTGATTGGCTAACGACCGGTGCGTGAGCGCGCGCACAAGAAGATCGCGACTGGCAAAGTCATGCCCGAGCGCAACTTCCAATTCGTTTAGCTCGACTTCCACAGGCGCCTCAATGGTTTCGGTGCGTCGCAATTCCTATTGTCCGGTTTCGGAGGCGGTGCCACGACAGGAAATGCCGCCTCTACCTTCTCAATGGTTTCATCAAACGTCGCGCGGGCTCACGAAAAAAGTGACCGCCCAGGATTCCTGCTTATTGCGGTGCAGGCGCACCCGTCTTCGCAGGTGGCGCAGATTGAGGTGCGCCAGGTTTGGCTGGCGTTGCATCAGGAGTCGAGTCGTCGGCGTCCTCGTCGCAGCCGTGGTCCTTTCTTGGATAAGCCGTCTTCAGGCCCCGCTCAGCGGCCAAACGCGTATCCTGCTGCCCATCGCGCGAGGCAAGCGCTTCCTTGTATTCGGCAATCGCCTCATCGCGCTTACATTCCAGATCGAGCATGCGGCCGAGGTAAATGTGCGACCATGCCAACTGCCTCGGCTGCTTGCTGGTCGCCAGCGTCTTCTGGAATCCGTCGAAGGCTTCCTCCGCATGGCCCGTCAGCAGGTCTGCCCGGGCCAGGATGAAATCGGCCCGGGCGCTATCCGCAACGGCATCCAGGCTGTCACTCTTCATCACAAGTGCCTGCCGCGCCATCGCGCTGGCCGTTGCCACGTCCCCGGCAGAGAGCCGCGCCTCGGCCAGATCAAGCCCTGTGAGCTTGCGCGGCTTGCTTTGCGTCAAGACGTCACCATCCGATTCCTTGTCGAACTCGATTTGGCGGGCCCTGTGTACCTGCTGATCTACATCCATGCTGTAGACCATTTCGCCGATGGTGTCGCTCAGACTGGCCGGATCTTTCTCGAACGGAATTAGCTGGTCATAGAAGTATTGCGTCAGCACAAAGCCCTGGGTCAAATCGCGATTCACGGTAGCCTGCCGCACTGCGTCTACCTTCTGTTGGTACACCTGGAGCTCATGTTGATAGCGCGGCAGCTCCGAACGATCGACACCGGCTGGAATTTTGTACGAGGGAACCCCGGTGTCCATGGTCCGCGCTTCGATTGCCTTGATCAGGCATTCGATGGTGAGCGGCACAGTGTCAGAGCGATAGCGAAATTCAAGAGGCGAGTCCCGAACTTCTTTCAGAATTGGCTGCATCCGGTCGACGGCGTTGGCACGAGCCAGCAGCAGCGGCTCGATCATGTAATGCAAGTAGGTGTGGCGCACGTCGTTCATGCGAATCTGCCCATTCACTGGCGAGACCACCACGACGTAGTCGGTCCCATAGACGCGGGCATTCACCATGTGCGGCGAAAACTGCGGCTCGAAGACCACAACAAATCGCCGCCCTGCGTAGGTGGAAGCCGGCATCTTGAGATAAAGATTGGTCCCCACGATCATCTTGGTCAGCGGATCGTGCAGGCGTAGAATCTGGCGGCATCTCGGCCAGATCATCTGAGATTTCAAGCTCGGGCGGTGGCGTAAGGTAGAGGGCCAGCGAGATGTATTGCGCTATGTCCCGCTCAGAACCCGTCATTCGGTGCTGCGCGATATAGAGGCAAACTTTATCCCGCTTGTTGCGGGCATCTTCACTGTTTGCAAGCGCCTGGTTGACCTCATCGCGGATCTTCTTGCGCACCGGCGAGCTCTCCTCAAGCCCCTCGTCGTACCCGCAGGCGTTCAGCGCGGCGGCCATTACGAAGACTGGCTCTGAACTCACCAGCGAGACGGTGGGGCCAGCCGGGTCCACCAGTGATGGTGCCTTTTCCTGCTGATATTGCGAATACGAACTCTGAATCTTTTGCGAATTGCCGCCGGAGGATTGTGCGGTCGCCCCGGCGGAGACAAAAAAAGCCACGAGCGTCAGAACTGCGAAGAGAAGAACGGCGAACGATCGAACTGTGCGGAACGTCATCAGTAACCCTGCCTGCAAGTCTAGTTAGACGCGCAGACAGGGTCAAACGGGAGAGATGCCGCTTTGAGCACACTCCCGAGTGGTGATTTGGTTTGGTTTCGATTTCTTCTTGCAAAAAGATATATCTTAAGATATAGTTCTAATCAGTTAAAACGATATATCGAAAGATATATCGAAACTGAAGGAGAAAACAGTGAATACACACTTTTGGGAGATCAATGAATGCAGGGACCGCCGGTTCGCAGGACGCGGAAGAGGCAGAGAGGGCGCGCACGATGAGCCCGGGCGCGGCGATAGCGGTAGAGAGCAAGGGGGATTTGGTCATTTTTTCGGCGGCCACAGGCACGGTGGACCGGAGCGCGGTTTTGGCGGACAAGGGCCTGGCGGTTTTGGACGTGGTTTCGGCGAAGGACGAGGACGTTTGTTCGATGCCGGCGACGTGAAGCTTGTCATCCTTCGTCTTCTTGCGGATCAGCCCAGCTACGGATATCAACTGATCAAGACCATGGAGCAGCGGCTTGCAGGCGGATATACACCGAGCCCCGGTGTGATCTATCCGACTCTGACAATGCTGGAGGAGGAAGGCCTGGCTGTCTCATCCCTCGAGAACAACAAGAAGATCTATTCGCTGACGCAGGAAGGGATTGAATTTCTTGAAGCCAACAAGTTGCAGGTTGGCGCGTTGTTCCAGCGGCTGGAAGAAACAGGGCGCGGTTTCGAGCGCGGCCGATCACCGGAGATCATGAAGGCTTTCATGAACCTGCGCGGAGCAGTTATGGCGCGTGTTTCGCGGGAGAGCGTGAGACCGGAGCAAATCCGCAAGATCACAGAGGCGATCAATGCTGCAGCCAAGGTGATCGACGAGCTTTGAAACTTCAAGTTCGCGCGGAATTGCGGCGCCCGCCTGCGCTAATAGGAAGGCCCTGTCCAGACCAAATCCGAACAGGGTCCTATCTTTTTCTAGCCCTTGGTCGTCAGCCCCGAACGCGGTGCTTCCTTCAAGCAGCAACTCTGCGAGGCTGGTTGGTTTCTAACGCCGGATTGGCGGGTTTGCGATTGGCGCTTACCGCGTTGAAATCGCGCGGCTTGATGGCGGTGCCAACACAAAACTCACCCACCAGACGATGAAGGTCAGAGGCCAGCGATGAAAGATTCCTGCAGGCATCGGCGGTTTGGTCGGCGTTGGCCGAAGAGGCCTGAGTGAGGTTGGAAATCTCAGAAACGCTGGAATTGATCTGCTCTGAGGCGCCCTCCTGCTGTGAGGCAGCAGTGGCAATTCGCGCGACCATGCTTCCTACGTTCTCTGACATTCCGATGATCTGGACGAGCGCACGGCCGGATTCGTTGGTCTTCTTGACTCCCAACTCGACCTCGCGGTTGCCCTTCTCTATTGCGTCAACGGCAACCTTGGTCTCCGTTTGGATGGTCTCGATCATGCGGGCGATCTGCTGAGTAGCCGCTGCAGTGCGTTCTGCAAGACGGCGAACCTCGCCCGCAACCACGGCAAAACCACGACCCTGTTCGCCGGCGCGTGCCGCTTCAATCGCTGCATTCAAGGCGAGCAGATTGGTCTGTCCGGCGATTTCGGTGATCACTGCGACAATATTGCCGATCTTCTCTGAGCTCTTGCCAAGTTCAAGAATGCGTGCCGCGGCATTGCTGGTGGAAACAGCGATGTTACTCATGGTGACCAGTGTTTCCTCGGCGACTTTGCCCCCTTGGCGCGCTGCCTCGGCAGACTGAATGGATGCTTCCGATGCCTGTGCCGCATGGCCGGCGACCTCGCGAACTGTGGCCGACATTTCCTGCATAGCAGATGCCGCCTGCATGGCCTGCTCGGCCTCGCTGTGCGCGCTGACAGAGGACTGCCTGGCTCCCATAGAAATCTGCTCGGTGGCTGCGGCCAGTTGCTCAGCAGACTCCGTAATGGCGTGCACCATCTTTGATAGATTGCCCTTCATCAGGTTGAGTGCGGCCCCGGCCTGGCCCAACTCATCGCTGGTTGCAATGTCGATGTCCGGAATGCAGAGATTGTGTTTGGAAATCTCATCGAGCACGGCAACGATGGGCCTGATGGAACCAATCAGAGAACGGCCTACCAGAACGGCAACTACACTGCCGAGCAGCAGTCCGAGGCAGGTCAAAATCAACGTAAGCACCGAAGCACTGGCACTGGACCTGAGTTGCTCGGTCTCCGCATCCGCCGCCAGCTTGCCATACCAATCGACCAGTCCGACGGTGCTCTTCTTCAGGTCGGCTCTGGCTTGCTGCGCGGCCGATCCATAGAATGCTTCCAGCGCTCTGGCGCTGTCTCCGGATTTGTGCATTTGAATGGCCTGGTCCACAAAACGCCGGTATGCAGCTTCCGATTCCTGCGTCTGCGTGAATAGCTGATGACTGGTCGCCGAAGTCAATAACGGCTGAAGAGTGGCCATCTGCTGATCGAAATCCGCGCGCGCATCGTTGAGGTACTTGGCGTCATCGTGAAGCAGAGCATCTCGACCGCCGACCTTTTCCTTCTCGACGGCCAGTTCGATGGCTGCAGACAAGTTCTGTTTATGAACATTGAACTGGACCGTGTGAACCAAACTGTCTGTTGTCAGAGCCGTCTTGTATCCGATGCCGCCTACCATCAGCAGAATCGCGAGCAAGCTGCCGAAACTGAACCAAAGCTTCTTCTGCAGACTCAACCTCTTCATTGGGAATCCCTTCTTGATGCTTCCTTTTCGGTCTTCGTGAGAGCGGAGCTCGACAGCGGACAAGTAGAACCCGGGGCCCTCGTCTACGATCTGTGTCGCAGCCGAAGAACGCGGAATTCCTGTTCACTTGAACTTTATCGGCGGAGGAAGAGAGAACTTGATTCGGAGGTCGAAAGCCCGGCGACGCGAGAGACTCTACCGCTCCAAGGTGTGAAGTAATTGGCTAAGTACAGCCGTCTAAAAGCAGTTGAAAGAATGCTTCGAGACTGCGACGCTTTATCCCCGTACGGAAACTCCAGAGAACGATAGCACTTCCAGCCCGCGCACTGGCTGCCCAAAGAAGCGTGCCGGCTCAAAGATGCTGTTCAGCAGCAGGTTCTCGATCTGTGACCTGGTCACATCGTCGGTAGGGCCGGAGACGATGCGATAGTCGTACACATGGCCTTCGTCATTCACATAAGCCTCAACCACAACTGGACCGGAAAGGTCTCCGATCTGAGCGTTGCCGGTCCCGGTTGGCCAACTCACCAAGCGGGGCGCGGTAGGATTCCCAAGCGGCTCGTCCTTACTGGCCTGCGCCGCTTCTGGCTGCGCAAACATGGTCACCAGTAGAATCACGGTGCCCAAGAGAAGAACCGAGCTGGCAAAACCGGCACTCGCCTGAAGTAGAAATGGACCCACAGTATTCTTCCAGGCCATGTTGAGGCCATGGAAGCGGCTCTGACGGCTGCGCGCCCGCTCCTGGCTCACTGCAACGCGAATCCTCAGAAGGAGATCCTCGGGCTCCGGAATCGGACCGAGTTCGGAGAGTGACGACTGCGTCTGACGCAGCCATTCCCACTCGCGCCGGCATTCCCGGCAACCCTCCAGATGGCCGGCGATACGCTGCATATCATGTCCGTTCAGCCGGCCGTCCAGATACTCGGTAAATCCTGCCTGCACTGCCTCGCAGCCCTTCATCGCGCCTCCTCTCCGAGAGGTATTTCAAATTCAGAATGCTCCGCAGGCTTGACCTGGACTGCCGGAGCCGTGAGCAGAGCCTTCAAACAAGCCCGTCCGCGCACCAGCCGCGACTTCACCGTTCCCAGATTCACGCCCTGCATCTCCGCTACTTCTTCGTAAACGAATCCTTCAATGTCGCGCAGAATCAGCGTGGTGCGAAATGGCTCTGGCACCTGTTTCAACGCCGCTTCTACACGCGCCCGGTTTTCCCCATGAAGTGCATTTTCATAGGGACCCTCGGCCGGGTCTACCAGCATATCTTTCAGGAGTACCGGCGATCCGCAATCCCCATTGGTCATCTCCTGCTCAATGGGAATCTCCTGCTGCTTATGCCGCATCCACCAGCGCCGCTGGTTGGAGGCCTCGCGCAGTGCGATCCGATAAATCCAAGTCCGCAACGAGGACTCGCCGTGGAAATTCCCCACTCCCCGAAAAACCTTCACAAAGACTTCCTGGGTCATGTCGGCGGCATCAGCCCGATCGTGTAAGGTGCGCGCCAGCAGGGAGAAGATCGGTTGGTGGAAGCGTGCAATCAGCCACGCAAAGGCTTCCTCCGAGCCGGCTCGAAGTTCTGCAATCAGAGCCGCCTCGTCAGATTGAAGCGTCAGCGCGCTGGCAACATTACCCATGGTGAGGTCCGCCTGCAACTCAGTATCCTCCCACCTTACCGCAACTCAATCGGACTTGGCACTTGAAACGACCTGAAAAGGTTCATTCCCCATGACCAGTTAACCGATTCTGCTACGACCACTCGACCGGCAATCCCAGAAACTCCCGCCGGAATCTCAATGCTGCCCTGGGTTTCTACTCCCGAGTGCGCGGGAAACGGAACACCGGTAAAAGAACCGCATGTCCCACGCCCTCTATTGTCTTAGACACCGGACCCCACCCAAAGTGTTCCCGGTCACGATAGACAAATCGTCCAAGAGTGGGAATCCGGACCGCGTGAATCGGTCCCCGCTGGACTGCCGCTGCCTGCCTAAATCGTGAAGACGATTCTTCGCCCCTTGTCTGAGCGGGGCCACGCAGTCTCCACGTCCGCCAACGGAACCGGTTCTACATCAATCTTCAGTTTGCCTTCTGCGGCAAGCGAGAAGAGCGTGGGAATCGCGGCGAGGATTACGTCCATCGCCGCGGAACCGAATCCGCTGCCCTTGAGCGTCAGATCCACGCTGCGCAGAATCCCTCCCGGCAGGCTGATTGTTCTCCCTGCGCTTTCACCCACCTCTATCAACCGCGTGCTATGTGTCGCACTGGCTTTGAACCCCTTTGCCAATGCTTCCAGAAGGAGCTCTGTCGGTCTGCCCCACAGGTAGTCGATTACTACGTCGATCCCCTTCGCAGCCTCCGCGGCAAAGGCATCGCGCACCGCGTCCCCAGGCTGACTGAGTCCGATGACCGTATCCACGTCCGACGCTGAGATAGCTTCGACATTCCGCCCCACGCCGATCACTCGCTTTGCCCCTAGATGCCGCGCCACCTGGATAGCCAGTTGCCCCGCTACGCCGGTCGCGCCGAGTATCAGCACCGTTTCCCCGGGAGCTATGTGGGCGCGCTCCTTCATCGAAACCCATGCTGACATTCCAGGGTTGGCGATCGCCGCGGCGTGCACATCGTCGATCCCGTCCGGCAAACGGACGCACATTGACCGACGAACGACAGTCCGCTCAGCCATCGATCCAAATGGAGCTCGCGAAAATCCGAAGAAGACGCGGTTTCCATCCAACACCCCCACTCCATCGACGCCCGGAATGAACGGTACCACTCCGTCGCTGGAGTAGTGCATTCCGCTCGCTCGTGCCTTGACAATGGGGTGCAAACCGGCTGCCAGCACCTGTACAAGAGCCTCATTTTCTCCTGGCACCGGTTCCGGAAACTGCTGATATTGGGGTAGTTGACCTAGCGTGTTCACAACTGCTGCGTGCATTGGGGGCTTCCTCCTTAACTTAGTTAATCATTAACTTAACATCGTTAAATAGAAAATGCTACACTTTTTTATGCCTGCAAAATCTCCCGTCTCACCACGGAACACTGTTGAGCGCGCACCGCTCGACAGAAAGATCATTCTCTGCCATGCATTCTCCATCCTCAATGAGCTGGGCCTGGAGGGACTAACGCTCCGGAGGCTCGCTGCTCGACTCGGTGTGCAGGCGCCCGCGATCTATTGGCACTTCAAAGGCAAGCAGGAACTCCTCGATGAAATGGCCACTCAAGTTTTTCGAGAGGTGCTTCAGGAAGCTCCGGCCTTCGATCCCACGCAAACCTGGCAGGACTGGGCTTTGAGCTACTGTCTGGGATTACGTAAAACGCTGCTCCGCTACCGCGAGGGCGCAAAGATGTTCAGCGGGACTTATCTAACGGACGCCACCCTTTACGCGCCGATGGATGCCAGTCTACGCAAGCTTACGAGCGCAGGGTTCAGCTTGCGCCAATCGGTGATTGGCCTTGGCACTCTTTATTGTTATGTAGTCGGCTTCGTGATAGAAGAGCAGGCCGTCCAGCCAGCTCCTGATGAGCCCAACCCGAAGTACGATTTGTCACACCGCGACGGGCGCATCGACAGGGAAAAATATCCGCTTGCCCACGCGGCCGGAGCGGAAATGTTTGCGGATCAGAATACCCGTTTTCTTGATGGTATGCGCCTTATTGCCCTGGGAATGACAGCATGGCTGTCCTCTGTACCCAACCAAAGTTTGACGAATCACGCACCAGCATTGACAATGGAATAGTTGTTTCCCTCCCGATGTGGGCCTGTGGCGCAGCTGGGAGCGCGCTTCCATGGCATGGAAGAGGTCATCGGTTCGATCCCGATCAGGTCCACCAATCAACCCCTTTATTCTTAGATATTTGCCGACACCTACTAGGCGGTGCTGAAGTTTTTGTACTTCCAGCGGCAGCATTAATTCAACGACTTTCAGGCTCGCTTCGCGCTTTTGCTGGTCGACCGCACGGGTGTAGATATCGAGCGTCGTGCGACAGCTGGAATGCCGCATCAACTCCTGTGCGACCTTGATGTCCACGCCAAGCGATCTCAGGTTGGTCGCGAGGGAGTGACGAAAACTGTGCCAGCCGATATGTCTTTCGACAACTCCGATCCGCGCCAATGCGGGACGAACGCTCTTCTCCAGGATGCTGTCCGGACTGAGAGGCTTATTCCCTTTGAATCGAACTGAGGGAAACAGGAAATCCAAATCGGTCGAATACGGCGATTTCGCACGCCACTCGAGGAGCGCGTTGAGCACAAGTGGATGGAGTGGGACAGGGCGGCAAGACGAGTCGGTCTTCGTCTTTCCGATCCGGTTTCGTACGCAAGACCTCAGAACATTGACCTCCATCGTTCTAATGTTCAGATCTGACCAGGTTAGAGCGATCATTTCCGATCTGCGAAGTCCAGTACTGCCGATAAGCAAAACCATGGCCCGGTCGCGCACGGAGAGTTGTTGCACTAGCTGCTGAAATTCATCTGGCGTGAGAACGTCTTTGTCGCGGAGGCGTTTCTGTGACGTTCTCACTCGGCTGATCGGATTGAACGTTAACCATTCATAGCGGATCGCATGGTTGTATAACACCGACAGGACACACTTCAGTTTTGCTCTTGAACTGGGGGCTAACGGAAGCGAGTGTAACCACTCCTCGACTTCCATGGTGCGAACTGCACCGAGCCGATGACTTCCCCAACGGGGTTCAATATAACGTTTGAATAGATGGCGATGGTTATCAATTGTTGAGAACGACTTTTTCTCTGTCGTCAGTTCGTGCATTCGATAGTGAGCCGCAAGATCACATATGGTTTGCGGCGTTCCAATGTCGACGTTAATCGAGCTGCGAAGTACAACGACGGCCTTTTCCGCTTCTCGTTTACTCCGAATTTGAGCTATGCTGCCAATGATCTGCTTCTTATAGATTCGCTTTCCGGATGTATTGTCGTACCACCTGAAAACCCAAACGTCAGGACGGCTCTTGCGCTCCATCTTAAAGAGACTTCCCTGTTGAAATCTGCTCATACGATCTCCTATGGCCTTCAATGAGTAGCTGATTGTCCCCAGTATCTGGCAAGATTGCGCCTTTGCTCGCTGCGGCTGGCGTGATCTGAGGGCACCCATTCGGACGCTAAGTCGGTCCAAGTGGCTCATCCCGTTCCGGTGACTGTCACGATTGATCTCAGCTAAGCGGGTAGGACTCGAGGTACCAACGCAATTACCGTTCCCGCAGTGGCTCTTCCCCCTGATGTGGACACCGCCCGGTGATCCTTCCGAACTTCAGTCCGAGCGGGAATTACGTGGTCTCCCTCGTTAATGCGAGAAATTAGCTCGCACTCAGCCAGGAGCAACTGGGAATTGCCCTGAAAGTGACCGCGCGAACCTTTGGGTAGAACACTAACTTACAGCGGAAAAGCCCCTAAGGAATGAGGGCTATAATTGGGCATTTGATGCTGGAACCCGGGCGAGTGTCGCCGAGGTGACCTAGGCGCAAGACGTAAACGCCAACCAGGTGTTCACGTGCGATGGGCATTTGAGAGGGGAGGCGAACTGACTGAGCCCTGCTCGCCCTTGCTGCCAGCTTCTGCGTCATCTGTCCGAGATGCCGACTACACATCCAAGTGGCACGCGTTCCATTGTCGGTGAGTGATTTGGCGATTTGAACTCATTGAGGACCGATTGATCCCGATAAGTCTTTTCTGAAGGAAGAGGTCCGATTGTCGAGATTCCGGCCGAATTCCGGAGATCCTTGTGGCCCATCGACCAGGCCGGACCTCAACTCGCCTTATAAAGTTGGCTGCGAGTCACGAGCTGGGTTATCACCGCTTGAAGCGGTGTCGCCCCTGCCACATGCTCTGTTCCGGGTACGCCAAAGTGAATCCAACCGGAATTGAAAGCGTCCACCATCTCCGCCCGAGGCGCTGTCCGCCCTTGGGGCATCCCCTGTGAGACCCAAAGCGTCTCCCATTCCGCTCTGGGAACGGCGATCGCCTCGACGGGGCGTCCAACAGCAGCCGCGAAAGCATTTGCTATGTCGAGGGGACTGTAGCCCTCCGGGCCCGCGACTTCGATATGGCGGATTCCGGTCCAGCTCTGAGTGAGCGTCTCTGCACCTACCTTGCCGATGTCCGCGGTCGCAACCAGAGGAAACTTGCGATCAAGCGGATGGAGCTGAAACCGGATCTTGCCTTCGCTCCGCGCGCTCGCTACGTCGCCGGCTGAGTTTTCAAGAAACCAGCCGGGGCGCAGAAAGGCATGTGAGAACGGAAGATCTGCCAAGGTTTCTTCGAGGAGATGTGAGCCCGTGATCAAACCCAACCCACTAGCCTGTTCCGCTCCTATGGATGACAGATAAACCGCCTTCGACGGCAGAGCTCTTGAGAGTGCCTCATGCAGGATCTTCAACGTCGCCTTGGTCTCGGCGAAGCCCGGTGCCGGTGCGAAGTTTGGAGGAACCATGACGAACACGCCAGCGACACCGGTGAACGCGGCCGTAAGCTCATCCACGTCGTCATAGTCGGCTTTGAAGAGCTCCGCACCTTGCTTCTGCCACTCTGCCGCATTCTCGGGATTCCTTACGATCCCTCGAACCTTCTCGCCCTTTGCAATGAGCGTGCGCGCAACGGCGCCGCCTACATTCCCTGTGATTCCCATGACTGCGTACATATGCTCCTCCTTACCTGGAAATGATTTGTTGTTAATGTCGGTGCTTCTACGACCGTTCCTTCAAGGTCGTTAGCCAAAGTTGATGCCCGTCATGCATGGCCTTCGGTTGCTCTTCACGGAACTGAATGGCGCCGGGGCACCGCCGATGTTCTGCGAATTGCCATGTTCCTCACCTATCCCTCTCAGTGCTTCCAACTATCTGACTCACGGCGATTGATTCGGAACTAATATTTGTGGCATTTTACTTATAACCAATTAGCATAGGTGCATGAGCTTCGATGACCGCCTTCTGAATGGCGTGAGTGCCCTTGCAGCCGTGGTGAGATCGGGCGGCTTCGCGGCCGCGGCGAGATCCTTGAACGTCTCCCAACCGGGCATCAGCCGTGCAGTAGCTCGGCTCGAGGCCCAGGTTGGAATCCGGCTGCTGGAGCGGACGACACGCTCCGTCTCCCTCACGGACGAAGGCAGGCGGTTTTACGAGACCATCGGCCCGATTGTGTCGGCGCTCGAAGACGCGACCTCCGCATTGGCCGAAGGTAAAGTGACCGTTCGTGGGAGACTCCGCGTCAACATGGACCCTTACTTCTCGCAGCTCATTCTCGGACCGCAACTGAGCGGATTTCTTAGAGCGTATCCCGAGCTCAAGGTAGACCTGATCACGCGGGAGGGCCTTGGAGATCTGGTCTCGGATGGGTACGATCTGGCTATTCGCTTCGGCGAGCCGCGCCCATCCACACTCGTCGCCCGAAGATTGCTGGAGACGAGAGTTCTTACCGTGGCCTCGCCTGGCTACCTGAAGAAACACGGCCACCCTACCGATCCACAGCAGTTGGTCGCAGATCGACATCGGATGATCGATTTTCGAGATCCGGAGACAGGCCGCCCCTTC
>JBEKPF010000104.1:0-19397 GCA_049521035.1 Occallatibacter sp.
GTAACTTCTTAAGAATCAGACGATTCGTTTTGATTCTTTACACACCAACCTACTTCTTGCTCCTGTTCGACGATCGGCACGTTGCTAAGCGGAAAGCTCGCGGCGTTTTCAGTTTCGGGTGGATAGCAGTGTTAGATAGGGGTGCAATTGTTCTGGACAGCTGGATGCACCTCTTAGCTCATCTCACTGACGTTTGGCGTTGTCGCCAAGGGTGCTGCACGGAGGAAAGACTGTCAACCTCCATAATCTTTCGGGGAACTGCAGCGAACAAGTCCGGGGCGATACCTCCCGCTGCCGACAGAAACCGGTGTCGCTATCGTCAAGTATCTCCGAAACGGAGGGGATCTAGGGCTCCCCGATCGCGCTTAGTTCGACTTAGTTCGTTAGCGACGGTGCTCCCTTTGCCGTTCTACTTAAGAGCAGTGAAAAGCCTCTACTAACTAAGTGGCTATAGCAGACCGTTAAATGCTCACTTGCAAAGGCTTACCTAGAAAGGCCAAATTAACCTCAAATCTATACCGAATGATTTGACAGCAATTGTGGCGCGGGCAGAGGGTTGTGCTCGATTTCAATTCTCCCCACACATTGCGCGAACACTCGTCGGTAGAGGTGCAGGTTAGAGCAAAACCAGAATAAACATGCCCTTGCGAAAGGCATGCGAGGTGGCTTTGTCTTAGGGAAAAAGCCACTTGGCGTTTAGCTTTCGGCATACGACTACTCTGGTTTCGCTGTAGCCGCGAAAGAACAGAGACCAGTTACCGGCTCGACATCCACTCCCAATCACACGACCAAGCGAGGATAAGTTACGATGAAACTTCTGAAGCGATCCTACAAGGGCTTGGCTGTCCTGGCTATTACCCTTGCAAACATGGCGATCCCGACACCGACCGCAAAGGCCGCCACGCTAAACCCCGCCACCACAGTGGTCACGTTATTCAAATGGCGCTGGACCAATATCGGCACTGAGTGCACCAACTGGCTAGGGCCGCAGGGCTATGGTGCGGTGCAGACCTCGCCGCCGGAAGCTACTATTTCGGATGGCTACTGGTACGACATATATCAGCCGGTCAATTTTACTTCGCTGACCAGCACCATGGGGAACCAAGCCCAGTATCAGGCCATGATTAATGCCTGCCACGCTGCGGGCGTCCGCGTTTACGCTGACGTGACGGTCAACGATATGGCCGTTGGTCCAGGTGCCGCGACCGATGGCTCGAGCTACGATTCCTCTACCTTGACATATCCGTACTTCAGTTCTGCGGACTTCCACACCGACACCACTTGTTCATATACCAGCGAGAGCGAAGTGTGGGATTGCTGGTTGGCGAGCCTGCCCGATCTGAAGACCGAAAGCAGTTATGTCCAAGGTCAGATTGAAAACTACATGGAGTTGTTGATCAGCCTGGGCGTGGACGGCTTTCGCATGGATGCCGCCAAGTTCCAACCCTACGCGGACCTGGATACTATCTTCGCCGCCGTGAAGACCAAGTATCCCAAAACGAACTTAGGGAATGAGCTGTATATCACCCAGGAGATTACTCCTGACGACATAGTCGACTACAGTGGGTATGAAGACGTGGGCGCGGTGCAGGAGTTCGAGTTCACCTACGCCATGCTGGCGGCCTTCCGCAATACTGGCGGAGAGACCCTCACGTCTGTTCCCACCATAATGGGCACTCCCAGCGGCTGGGGCGGAACCTACGGATTTTTGTCTAATTCGAATGATGTCAAGATTTTTGTCGACGACTGGGACACGGAACGCGCCAATGGGGGCTCGCTCACTGCCAGCGATTTAACCGGCGACAAAAACGACGCGGTGGGCAACTATCGTTACGATCTGGCAAATATCTTTATGTTGGCGCAGCCGTACGCTGCGACGGTGGCAGTAGAGTCCGGCTTCCGCTTTACCAACAACAACCAGGACTATCCATCGAGCTTCGCTTACATCAATGGCGTGGCGCAACTGCCGGCAACCCGCACCGCAACCTGCTGCTACGATTTCGTCCACCGCTGGACCGATATCTCAAACATGGTTAAGTTCCGCTCCGCCACCTATGGCCTGAGCGAGGCGAACTGGACCACCGGTACCAACAATCAGATCGCCTTCAGCCGCGGTAGCGTGGGCTTTGTCGCTTTGAACAACGACGACGCTACCGTCTGGAACATGACCTTCACAACCGGTTTGCCGGCTGGCGTCTACTGCAATGTGGTGCACGGCGGCTTGTCGGGCGGCAAGTGCACTTCAGACACCGTCACCGTTAACTCCAGTGGTCAAGCTACTCTTAGCATTCCAACCAACAGCAGCGGGACCGCCCTTGTGCCTGCGGTCGCAATCTATACCGGGCAGGTTCAGTAGCTTGAACGACGGCAAACTGTAAATCTAAAGTGCTCTCAACGGGCGGCGCTCGGACAGCGGGGGTCGCCCGTCCACGATAGGCAGGCGAGGAGGCTCGAGCGCATCTCATGGCAAGGATGCTTCTGGATTGCAGCGGAACAATGGGAATGGTTCGATGCCCGGAAATCGCAGAGACATCACTAACGTCGATCGAGGTCCATCGTGAACAAGTTTCCAGTTCCCACTCGCGGCCTGACCAGTGGAAAGCCTTCTGGTGTCAAACCACCGAAAAAGTAGTCCGCCGGTTCACCTGAATGAAAATCTGCGCTGCTGGCGACCACCTTCTCCTCGCCACTCGGCACCGAAATTCTGAGAATGGGTTGGTTCTCCGTCAGAAATGCATGAACGAAGATAGCCTTACTGTCGCTGCTCCAAGTTGGATCAGAGGCACTTGTCGATGCCAACTCACTCCATCGCTGGTTGGCAACATCAAAGAGCATAACTTTGTTCTGCGCCAGAGTTAGAGCTGCAATCCATTTGCCATCGGGCGACCAGCGCGGGCTGAAGAGGCCTTCCGAGTGAGGCAAGGTGGTCCTAGTTTGGCTTTGCAGGTTGAATAACTCGATCACACGTGGTCCATTCTCCTTGCCCATTGAATCCGGCTCTCTACCAAATACGATTTCTCGCCCATCCGCGGACCAGCATGGATCGGCGACATTCCGGTCGTCCTTCATGAGTAGCTCCGGCCTTCCCCCGTCCGCACTGACGATGTAAATTTGCCACGTTTCACCGGCTCGCCGGGCCATGATCGCCAACTTGCTGCCGTCCGGAGACCACTGCGCCGAGAAAACTTCAAGATCGTTGGGTGTGAGCTGTATCTTGTCAGAACCGTCTGCAGAGCGTGCACGCCACAATCTTCCAGCTAAGTCTCCCCATGCAACCCATTGGCGGTCTTGAGAGTAGGCCACACGGTTTGCATCGGCAAGGAAGCTGCGCTCCGGCCTAAAGCCAAGTTGGTCTCCGTCATAGCGCTGCAATCCGGAGGGCTGGTCTGAGCCATAGAAATAAATGCGCTGACCCGACCGCGCGGCGAGGGGAGCATAAAAGCTGAGAGGCCCATTTGTCAGTTGAGTCAAAGATGACCCCATGCCGCTACTCTTGAGCTCCCAAAGATTGCTACTCGAGTTTACGGTTGACTGGAAGACATAGGTCTTGCCGTCCGCCGTCCAGTTTCCGCAGCAGTCGAGCACCTGACTTATGTGGTTCTTGAGCAGAGGCCGCGGGGTCTGGCTGCCGCGCTTCAGTTCCCATAAGGAGCCGGTGTGTGTCAAAGGATCCATGACCGTGAAGCGGAGCAGCGCGCCATCGGGGGACCAGCGAAGCCAAAAGGCCCTTCCTGTCAACTTGGCAATAGGCGTGATCGTCCCGCCGTCCAGCCGGATCTGATTCAATTCATTTCCGCTGGCGAACAGGATGCTCGCTCCATCCGGCATCCAGGTCGCATCCTGCGCCAGGACATTCCCCACCCTTAACGCGCCTCCGCCTGCTGTAGGAACAATCCAAAGCGGCTGTTCCGATTGGGGAGACAATTGGCTACGCAGCAGCAGGTGCGATCCATCTCTTGAGATGTCGGCCACCCTCGCAGAGATGAGTTGGGTTGGTAAGGTGAGGAGTTGCACTCCGCCGGTGTTGATGTCGATTGCCGCGAGTTGGGGATTTCCACTCCCTCGTACAGAAGCGAAAATGCGTTCGCCATCCGTAGCCAACGTGAGCAGGTTTTCCATGCTGGGCGGTCCGGCGGAAACTGGGCTGTCGTGGGTTAACTGCTCTACACGCAAAGGCGGCAGGACAGCCGGACCGGTTCGCAGCCAAATCGCCACTAAGCACAGAAGGAACGCGGAAACCAGCGCGGAGAGCGCTAGCTCGCGCCTGCGCCAAGCTGGCCGTTTTCGAACGGTGTTCTTGGTCGCAGGCGGTGGTTGGCCCGCATCTGGTTCCGGATTGCGGATCGGGATGCTCGAAAAAAGAACCGGCGTCGAAACCGGTACCGTTCGCGGAATGAAAGGTCGTGGTGAGATTTCCAGCGTCTTTCGATCGCCATCCGTTCCATTGACCGGCGACGGCTGAGATGCAATGGAGGTTACCGTCACCGGCGCGATGAATCGATATCCACGCTTCGCCAGCGTCTCAACGAATATAGGATTTTCGGCGGAGTCAGAGAGAGCTTCTCGTATCTTCTTTATCGCAACTGCGAGAGCGCGCTCGAAGTCGACATTCGTATCCGGTCCCCACACTTGCAGCTGTAATTCGCCGTGGGTCACCACTTGGCCGGGTTTCGCCAGTAGAGCCGCCAACACTCTGAAAGGCTGATCCTGCAATCTCACCCGGTGGCCGGACTTCCAGATCTCTCCGCTCTGGAGATCCACTTCAAAGAGACCAAAGGTGATTCGTCCAGTTTTTTCGAGATTCTCCACTCCGAGCCACCCGACCGCAATCCTACAGTGACCAAAGGTTAACACACCGTCGAATAGCACGCGGAAATTCCAATTTCAATGCTTACTCCTCTATAAGCGACTGATAAAAAGCGCTTTAGAAGTTAATGGCGAGTAAATGTGGATTCATGCGGAATGAATGCGAAATTGATGATTCGTCCATTGCGCTCCCTTGCGCAGAACACGGATTGTTATCACCGCCTCGGAAATCGAACACCGTGGTGACAGCTGTTTGGAGGTAAGGTGCTCCGACGCCCACAGCGGGAAACATGGGAAGCACGGGGCACATTTGTTCGCAGAAACGCAAGACTATAAGGAGAACAGCGACATGGACCAGGTTTCAAGAACGGACTCACTCTTCAGAGGTGTCTGGCACGCAACCCGAGCAACTGCTCTTGTATTCCTCATCGCGTTATGCGTGGGTGTGCAGGCAAACGCCCAATCCGATTCAGGCAAAGTGGTAGGCACGGTCACAGATCAAACCGGAGCTGTTATCTCTGGGGCCACACTCACCCTCATGAGCAATGAAAACGGCCTTGTATTGACGACCACCTCGAACGGTGCCGGAGAGTTGAATCTCCCCGCCGTGGCACGTGGCGCCTATACGGCCAAAATTTCGGCCCCTGGATTTCAGTCTCAGACCCAATCCATCTCGGTGACTGTTACCGAAACACAAGACCTGCTCTTCAAGTTGACACCGGGAGCGGTCACGAGCTCGATCGTGGTAACAAGTGCCGCGCCATTGGTGAACACGTCCAATCCAACCCTTGGCGAGACAATTGATTCAACCCAGCTCACCGAGCTGCCTTTGAACGGCCGTAACACGCTCAACCTGGCGTTGCTCACCCCGGGAGTGACGATAGGCGCTTATGTCGAGTATGGCCAGGACACTATCAACCGCTACTACGACACGGGCGGCGGCCAGCTCTCGGCCAACGGCACCCGTTCCCAGGCGAACAATTTCATCTTGGACGGCGCAGACAACAATGACGGATTGCAGAACATCATTGTGTTCTTCCCCCCCGTCGATGCAACCGAGGAATTCAAGATAAATACGAACGTGGCGCCTGCACAGTATGGCCGCGCCGGTGGCGTATTCCTGGTGAGTTCCATCAAGTCCGGAACCAATCAGTTCCACGGGTCGGCCTTCAACCTCAACCGCAGCGGCAAATGGTCGGCGAATCCTAACTATCGGTTCCTGGACGCCTCCCCCAACCCGGTGAATCCTCCTTTACGACGCGACCAGTTTGGAGGCTCCGTAGGTGGCCCTTTCCTCAAGAACAAACTCTTCGGGTTCGGCGACTACCAGGCCACTCGCGACGGTAGTCCGAACGGCTCCGGGTTTGACACCGTTCCCACTGCACTCATGCGGCAAGGTAACTTCACCGAGTTGCTCAACGCCGTCAATAATGGTGGAAGCTCTCCAACAGATCCGACTGGATTCCTCACGAGATTTCCCCATTTCTACCCCAATTCTGCCAATCTGAACGGCGCTATCGGAACTTCCACCTCTCAAAGCAAGGGTTATATTTGGGACCCCGAGACCTGCAACGCGATTTCGAACACCAACTGCCAGCCTTTCGGGGGGTTCGCCAACTCGAACACCAATATCATCCCAGCGAACCGCCAGAATCCAGCGGCATTGGCCTATTTCAAGTCTTTTCCCGCGCCAAGCCGGGCTGGCATCCTCAACAACGATGCATACTCCCTAAAGACGGGTTACAACTTCAACACCTTCGATGTCCGCCTCGATTGGGACCGCGCGTCAAATGATCGATACTTCGTGCGCACGTCCTATGACAATTCCGACAACTTCAATACATCGGACCTTGTGTCGCCCCCTAGCGAACCTCTGTTGTCACACAATGGCAACACAAATTACACCCACGCTCGTGGCTGGGTTCTTGGAAACACGCACACCTTCTCGCCCACAATCGTCAACGAAGTGCGTCTTGCCTACACCCGCGACAACTACGGCTTCGTCCCAAGCAACATCGGAACTAATGTCGCCGCGGACGATGGGATGATTAATTCGAACCTCCCGGCGTCAGATCAAGGTGGCCCAATTATCGGCGCGACGAACAGTGAAATCGTGTACTCAGGCGATTACGGCTTGTTTGCCACCCCTCAAAACACCTATGAAGTGACAGATACCCTCAATATCGTTCGCGGGGCTCATTCCATCAGCACCGGCGGCACATTCCTTCGCCGTCAGGTGGAATTCTTCCGCCCCATTTCCGGGAAGGGTTTCTTCACCTATGCCGGCGATGGAACCGACTTCACCGGATATGAGGTGAGCGAAATGCTCGGCGCCTTCGTGGATAACTACGCTGTCGGCACTCAAAACGGGTACTTTGCGGAGATCAGCCAGGAAGATGGCATTTTTGCCCAGGACGATTGGCGCGTCAACAAGCGGCTCACTCTCAACCTCGGCATCCGCTGGGATTTCCTGACCTGGCCCTATGAGGCACACAATCAGAACGCCGCGTTCAATGTCCAGACCGGCCACGTGATGTTGGCTGGTCAGAACGGCATATCCAGGAGCATCATCAACCAAGACTACGGCAACTTCGCGCCCCGCGTGGGATTTGCCTATGATCCGTTCGGAGACGGCAAGACTGCGGTTCACGGCGGATATGGCATCTTCTACTTCCCCGATTACGGGGGTATCAGCAACCAGTTGGGTCAGCAGCAACCGTTTGGCGGCGCCCAAACCTTCAGCACCAACGCCGGCTATTGCATCGCTTTCACCGGAATTGCCAATCCGGGCGGAACGACCGGAACCCCCTACAGCTGCCCCTACAATTCAGATGCCGCGGCCCCCTACAATGGGCAGCCATCGCCGGCTTTCGTAAACTTCAATGCAGACAACCCTCCAAACACGTATGGTTCAAATGCCGTCCTTCAGAATAACGAACACAGCGGGATTGAGCAGTGGAACGTCCAACTCCAGCGTCAGCTCGGGTCGAACAATGTTGCTAGCGTGGCGTATGTCGGCACCCATGGTTTCCGGCTCTCCACTTACTACCCCTACAACATCTACACCATCGGCGCCACCACCAAGCCGTTTCCAACCTTGCAGGGCATCACGCTAAACGCCTACAACGCCACCTCAAACTACGACGGACTGCAGGCGCATATTGAGCACAGAGGCACCTACTTCACGGCCACCGGGTCCTACGCGTGGGCCCACGCACTCGACGATTCATCGACTGAATACGGCGGCACGGCAGTTGCATTTGGGCCGCTCTATAACGACCAGCGGGCCAACTATGGCAGTGCCAATCAAGATCAACGCCACGTCTTCAGTGGATCGATGGTCGGCTATCTGCCCGTTGGGCGCGGCAAAAAATACCTGGCAAACTCTCCCCGCGCACTGGACGCTCTGGTCGGTGGATGGCAGTTCAACAACATCCTGCTTCTTCAGTCTGGGGAGCCGGTTGATATTTCCGCTAATGGCAGCGCACAGCCCGGCAATCGGCCTGACCTCGTTCATCCCATTCGCTACCCGAAGAGCATCAACACCGGCACCTGGTTTGACACCACGTCCTTCTCCAGCGCAAATCTTCCCACCACATCGGCAACCGATGGGTCGGGAAACTCCGTGTACACGCGCGTCGGAACGCTGGGACGGAATGGGGTGCGCGGCCCCGGTTACCGGACGGATGACGTCAGTGTCCAGAAGAATTTCCAGATCATCGAGGGAAAGATTTTGGAACTCCATGGCGACCTCTTCAACATAGCCAACACTCCAAACTTCCTGCAGCCAGACAGCGGCGAGGGCGATGGCAACTTTGGCAAGATCACTTCGCTGCGTGTAGGCAACGTCCGTCAACTTCAGTTGACAGCGCGCTTCGTCTTCTAACCAACTCCATCACAGACAACACCGGCTACAAAGGCCGGTGTTGTCTGTATTTCGCTTCGTACTCAGCGTTTAATTCTCCGGCACCGAGGAGAATTGGGTTTTGTCTTATTGGGTAGGGTATCGACCTTGTCAATGATTTAACTTCTCCACCAATCAGATCAAGACAGATAAAGGGACCTCCTTGCGAAGAATCCGCCTGTGTAACTTACTGCTAACGACAACCGCGCTCGTGACAGTGGGCAATCTTATCACCGTCGCGCAAGAGCCCGCCGAGCCAGGACATCTTTTCGAACCGGCCAACTCCACGCGCGCCCGCAGCGCTCCGGAGTGGCTTCGTCACGGAGTGATCTACGAAGTGTTTCCACGCTCGTTTTCGTCAGAAGGTAACCTCAATGGAGTCACGAACGGCTTAGATCGTTTGAAAGCTCTTGGTGTCACTGTCTTGTGGCTCATGCCCATCCATCCAGTGGGGCAACTCAAGAAACTCGGCACCAACGGCAGCCCGTATGCGGTCAGAGACTACTACGCCGTTGCTCCGGACTACGGTAGCAAAGAGGATCTGCGCCATCTGATCGATGAGGCTCATCGGCGAGATATGAAAGTTATCCTCGACATGGTGGCCGATCACACTGCCTTCGACAGCGTGATGATGGTTCATCCCGACTTTTATAAGCACGACAAGAATGGCCGCCTCATCTCCCCTCACGGCTGGAATGACGTAGCCGCACTCGATTACTCAAATCCGGCGCTGCGGCAATACATGATCGGCGTGCTCATGTATTGGGTAAAAAATTTCGGCGTGGATGGGTATCGCTGCGATGCTGCAGGAGAAGTGCCGACGGACTTTTGGGAGCAGGCGCGCAGCGCGTTGGACCAAGTGAATCCCGATATTCTCATGCTTGCTGAGGCCTCGAAGCCGGAATTGCTGCGCAGTGCCTTTCAAGTGGACTATGCGTGGCCTTTGCTGTCCAAGGTTGATGATGTAATCATGCATGGCGCCCCCGCCAGCGATCTGCGCAAGACTATCGAACAGCAACGGACAAAATTCCCTGAACAAGCCTTGCACATGATGATCTCCGACGATCACGACGAAGACCGGGCAATCGTGCGCTACGGCGTTCCGGGGGCACTGGCTGCTTCCGCTTTGATGTTCACCTTGGATGGTGTTCCCTTGCTCTACAACGGCATGGAGGTGGCAGATGCCACACCGTCGTCTAGTCCCGCACTGTTCGAGACCTTGAAAATTTATTGGCAGGGGTCGGAGATACATCCGGAATTCCAACAGTTCTACGATTTCATGATTCCCTTTCGCAGGCAGCATCCTGCTCTCGGGCGCGGGCAAGTCACATGGGTGCACAACTCCGACGAGGAACATGTCCTCAGCTATCTACGCGATTCGGGAAAAGAAGAACTCCTCGTGGTCATCAACTTCTCCAACACTCCTTTCCACGGGACTGTGGAAACGTATTCAGGTAAATGGCAGGAAGTGAAACAGCCTCTCTTCCACGATTCGCAGGTGGCGATTCCATCGGTCTCATTAGACGCGTTCGAGTTCCGTATTTTTGAGAAGAAGTGAATATGAAAAGACAATGGCTTTGTTTTTTGCTCTCGGTAGTCATGACGCTCGCAAATCTATTGCAGTCGGCAGGAGCCCAGCAGTTTACTCAAATACCCGGCGGGGTGAGCGCTACAAGTGAAGGTAGAACGTTGCAAGTGATGGCGCTATGTGACGACGTCCTTCGCGTACGCGTATGGAAGGGTGGTGATGTTCCGGAAGACGCTTCCTGGGCCGTCCTTGCTTCTGCCCGAACCAGCAGTGTACAGGTTGTTGCCGAGCCGAACGGTTTTGCGACCAAGCAATTGCGCATCACGCTAGATGACCAGCTTCGTCTTACCGTGGCCGACCTTGCGGGAAATGTGCTGCAGGAGGATGCCGCAGCCGTGCAGTGGGAAGGAACCAGGTTTACCGTCAGCAAAAAGCGAACAGCCAATGATCACTTCTTCGGTCTCGGAGACAAACCGGGGCCCCTTGATCGCGCAGGTGAAGCGTTTACGATGTGGAACACCGACTCCTTTGGCTGGCAGGAGTCGACTGATCCTCTCTACAAAAGCATTCCGTTCTTCCTGGAAATCAGCCAAGGGCGAGCCCTGGGCGTCTTTCTCGATAACACCTGGCGTACCGATTTCGATTTCGGCCGTGCCAATCCCACCGAATACACCTTCGGCGCAGTGAATGGGCTACTCGATTATTACCTCATCTACGGTCCGGAGCCAAAACAGGTGGTCACGAAGTGGTCCTGGCTAACTGGACCCACACCGCTACCTCCTCTGTGGTCTCTCGGTTTTCAACAGTCGCGTTTCACTTACTTTCCGGAGTCCCAGTTCCGCGAGATTGCGGATCGATTCCGCAAGGATTACATCCCGTGCGATGTGCTTTGGCTGGATATTGATTTTCAACATGACAACTGGCCATTCACAGTCAATGAGCAGGCATTTCCCGATTTCAGCGGGATGGTGCGAGATCTCGGACGCGAGAACTTCAAACTGGTGGTCATCACAGATCTCCATGTTGCGAAACAACCGAAGGTCGCCTACGCGCCGTATGACTCGGGCATGGCCGGCGATCACTTTGTGAAAAACCTTGATGGCTCCGTTTACATTGGAAAGGTGTGGCCGGGCTCCGCTGTGTTTCCGGACTTTACACAGTCGCAAACCAGACAGTGGTGGGGCACTCTCTACAAAACCTTCATCGATGACGGGGTCGCTGGGTTCTGGAACGACATGAATGAGCCATCCGTGTTCGATGGTCCGGGTAAGACAATGCCCGACGACGTGCAACATAGAATCGACGAGCCGGGTTTTCGCAAGCGCACCGCGACGCACCTCGAGATCCACAACATCTATGGCATGCAGAACTCCCGCGGCACTTACGAGGGCGAACTCGCGCTCCGGCCGAATGAGCGACCCTTTGTCATGACCCGTGCAAGCTTCGCAGGCGGACAACGATACGGCGCAACCTGGACGGGGGACAACAGTTCTACCTGGAATCACATGCGCATCAGCATTCCTCAGCTCATCAACCTGGGGCTCAGCGGTTTTTCACTTTCCGGCGCGGACGTGGGTGGATTCGCAGGATCGCCGCCTCCCGATTTGCTGACTAAGTGGATCGAGCTTTCGGCCTTTCAACCGATTGACCGCGATCACTCCGCGAAAGGAACGCGGATGCACGAAGTGTGGGTCGACGGCCCGGAGCAGGAGGCCATTCGCCGCCGCTATATCGAGGAGCGCTATCGACTCATGCCCTACCTCTACACGGTAGCCGAAGAAACATCGCACGATGGGCTACCCATTGATCGGCCGCTTTTCCTCGAATTCCCTCACGCCATCGAGAATGGCACGCCGTTGGACTTAATCACCGGCGGAAGTGAATTCCTATTCGGCGGCCGCATCCTAGTGGCACCCAACCCGTCTCCGGAAGAGATTGCCCCGTACACCGTGCACCTTCCGCCCGGCACATGGTACGACTACTGGACGGGCGAGCGGTACACACGCGGCAAATCCGGTGGACCACTTGACCTGGAACAGCGCGATAACGTGATTGCCCAAAAGACATTGAGCATCACGCCCAAGCTGGAGCAATTGCCGGTCTACGTGCGCGGCGGCAGCATCATCCCCATAGCTCCGTTGACCCAGAGCACAGCGGAGGTGCCGAATGGGCCGCTGACTCTTCGCGTCTACCCTCTGCCTCCTGACCTGAATATGCCAGGCGAATCGTGTGCGGGTGAGGTGTATGCGGACGACGGTCACAGTTTCGATTTTCGCAACGGCGTCTTTGCCCGTGTTCACTTTACATGCTCCACGGAAACCGACGGTAGCGTGACTGTAACCATCGGCGAGCAGGAAGGTATCTGGAAACCATGGTGGCATGAATACCGGATAGAGGTAGTAGGCTGGACACCGAAAAGCGGTCGCGGGTTAGTAGATGGGAATAGCACATCGCTCACTCAAGCCGGCGGTCGCTGGGGAGTTACAGTTCCCCTTAACACCCATGGAGCGCAGATTGAGCTGCGTTGAAAGGATAAGCCGTGTTCACCCACGGCTTTGGTAAGAATTGGGACGGGGTAGTCATCATCAAACGTACAAATCTTTTGGAGACCAATCTCGCCTTCTATAAATGGGCGGCCCTTCGCACTGCGGTTGAGTCACCGCTCGCTCGTCGGCACCACTTCTTCGCAGCCCAACAAGCCGTCGGCGCATCTGGCGTGCAGGGGGCGCCAACCGTATCGAGGCACCATCTCACCGTCTCAAGGGGTGAAATGGTGCCTCGAGTCTGGATACCTCGAGAATTCAAGTGATCGGAAGATAATTTGAATCACTACTGTATTTTCGGCAATCGCTCGATGTCTACAGAATTACTCCTCAAAGTCGACCAGCGTTGACATATTCAGTCCATCTGGACACGGTAGGGACGCTCATCACTAAGCGCAACCCGGACAGACCCGTACGTGCGCGTCTACGCATTCGGTTCCTATGAAGGATGAGTGGCGTAAAAGCGAGGTTCAGTATAAGGGTACAGGTCCTTCCACAACTCTCCCTCCCGCCATATCCACCCAAATCGGTGGTCGCTGTGATGTTCAATGCTGCCCGCAGAATCTCTCCGAGCCAGTTCGCTCCCAATGATGTCGCGCACAGCTGCGATCACATGCGTAGGGTCGCTCCTTGAATCAACACTGTCACAAAGTTAGAAGCCACGGCATCGATATCTCTTAGCAGTTATTGAAGACCAGGTGCCTTGGCCCACGATGCCCTCGGTTCTTCCGGTAGCGCTGCTTCGCATAAATCATGGCCGCTGCCAACTCGCGCGTCATGATATGAGCGTCATTTTCCGCAGTTCACCGATCAGGCTCGCCGCGCTAATGGGTTTAGGGAGGTAAGCGTCGCACAACGCGTGGAAGGATTGCACGATATCCCTCGGATTGTCGACACTCGTCTGCATGATAATCTTTGCGCCGTTGCTTGACAGTACGCCATCTTCTGTCTCCATGGCGCGAATCTGCCTTACGGACTCGACCCCACTCATTCCAGGAATCCGGATATCCATGCAAATCAGGTCGTACGGTGCCCCTTCGGCCAGGGCCATGCGAAATGCATCCACGGCTTCTCCGCCGTTGACGGCAACGTTGCACTCGCCATAGCGAGAGAGGATGTTTTGTAGCAGGATCCGGCTCGTAAGTTCGTCTTCAACGACTAGTGTTCTAACGATTGATTTCCCTTCCTAGTTCATCACCTTGTTCAGCTTCATTGGATTGCCTTTATCGCATCCCTGAGTCGACCGAACTCTAGCGTTCTGAGTCTTAAGTAATTATCATAATTGGATGGCTTTGAGCATCGAATACAGTAGAGGGTATCGATGCGTACAGGTCGTCCAGTAGCGGTTGCCACGGTCACTTCCGAACAGCGGTTGGAACTTGAGACCTGGAGCCGGCGGCCCAAGACCGCGCAGGCTCTGGCCCAGCTCAGACTGTCATGGCCGATCATTGGCTAGACCTATTAGTCGAGTTGATCGAAATGGGTTGCGCGGATGCAGATACCGATCGCTCGAAGTCGTAATTGCCGTAATCGATCGTGAGCGTTGCAGTACCGCCAAGCCTTATCTTCGATTCGCTCATGTTCCGTTGCGGCAGCCAGAAATCTCCCACCTTTGAGTAGACGTGGTGAATCTCGGTGCTTCGAATCCAGAAGGATGGGTTTTCCGCGGGCTGGGCCTCGATTCTCACAACCGCGTTGTCGGCGGCATCCACCCAGATCCGGCCGCGGTACAGAAGCTTTTGATTCGTCTTTGGCTCAACTTGCAGTATGAAGAGTTGCCGCCCGTTTTCATCGGTGGTCCCAATCAGCGCAAATCTGTAATTCTCTGGGGTCAATCCCGTCTGATTTCTGTGCTGGGCTGCTTCTTGCTCGCTCTCGAGCAGTTTTTTCAACACGTGATCGAGTAGTACATGCGATCCGGACTGCGACGTGATGTGGAACGTTTTTGATGCTGAACCATGTTCCAGCACCTCGACGTTCATGTCCGCTTCCATTGTGCGGCCGAAACCATGAAACTGGATGTGATAATGGCGCTTTGAAGCGCAGTCCGGTAACCTGTCCGCTCGATTCTTGTTGCTCTCCACCAGCCGCTGCACAATCGAGGCGGTCTCAGTACTTTCGTCAGCGGGTGAATTGGCGGAATGGTCGCTCGCATGTGAGGAGACCGCACTGACGAGAAGGATTGCGCATCCGACTAAGGCCGACAGGCCCATTCGCCTTCCGCATTGAGAGGACCAGCGCCTCCCGCGAACGTTAATCGCCGGCGATCGCCAGTTCATAGTTATCCTGCTCCTTGACTCGTAGGGCATTTGCGAATTTGGAGAGTTCGCTTTCGATGTCCATTTCTTTGCGCTTCCGTTCTATGATGTCGTCGCGGTAGCGGCGCAAGAAATAGTCGATCGTCTCAACACGAATGCGGATCGAACCCGAAGGTTTATTTTCATCCAAGTCCTTGAACGAAAAGTACGGCGTGCCGGACCGCTCGATGATGCCTTCGATTACACCATAAATCGGCGCATCATGGCCACACTTGAAGCTCGATACCTCGAGTGCGACGAGATTCGGATGGCGCGCTGTGAACTTCGCCGCCCAAACCTTGTGGTTGGTGCTAGTGGAATAACGATTCTTCCACACGTCGCTGATGTCGAGCGGATGCGTGATGAGGCCGGCGCGCACCTCATCGCCGAACAGCCGCTCCAGCAGATCTTCGTCAAGCGGAAGCGTGCTCTGTGAGAACACTGGATAGCCGAGTTTCTGGAACTCTTCCATAATCTCGTGGTTGAGACCTGGATCGTGATGATAAACACGGCCGAGCATTACGATGCCGATTCGATCTTCGCGCTCCAGTTGATCCAACGTCTCGCGTGCCTGGCGGCCGATCTCGTTTTCGTAATCGGCGAGCGCCCGGAATCCAATCTCGATGGCGCGATCATTCTCCTCACGAGACAGGCCCAACATCGGCGCCCATGCCTTGTACATTTGCTCGGCACACATCCTCCGGTCCTGCAGATTGAGAATCGGGTCAAGGTACGTGATCCCGTTCTCCCCAAATAAATCGCTCTCCTTGGTGAAGGCGGCCCTCACCGCATTCGGCGTAGCGGTTACCGTGGGGCAGGCGTTTGAGCCGGTGAGATTCACCAGCGGTGTGTGCAGCACGTCGTACATCGGGAACCAGATGGCGTGTAGCGGCTTCTTGCTATGCTTTGCGGCCAGCAGATTGTAGACGTGTGCAATGCCGATCTTTGACGGATAGCAGGGATCGACTGCGCCACGGCTGGCCCCGGCGCGATAGAGATCCGGCGTGGTGTAGTCGGAGTAGACGATGTTTTCAGCCTGTATTCCCAGACTCGCGAAGTACGCGTTGAAGAGCGGCGCATAGGTGTATGTGTTTAACAGGCGCGGAATGCCGATACGGAAATCCTTACGGCGCTCCATCAGAGCGGCGCGATCCTTAACGGCCTTCGAAACAAACAGGCCTTTAGCGCTCGGAGTCGGATCTGCGATGAGTTCTACCTCGCGATGGCGGAAGACATCGCGCGCGGCAATGTCTACAAAGTTGGGGTTCGCGGCTTTGATCTTGTCGATGTCAGCCTTAATGTCTTTCATGTCGCTCAGGTCTTCGACGGCGCCTTTCTCGCAGGTGGCGATGATCAGGCGCTGCTCGCCCACGCGGAGTGGGACCTTGGTCTTGCGCGGCTGGAATTCTCCGGTGGGCTTGAGAACCTCCATCGGTTTCTTCGCGCCCGCCGCGGCCTGAATCTGGATCAGAGGCTCAACCTTAGCGCGGAGAGACGTACTGGACGTGGAGTTGCAGCCGCATCCTCCACCCGCGTGATCGTGAGCGTGATCTGTGCTACATGAGGAGCCGTGCGCAGCGGTGGGGAGATTTGCCTGAATTTGCTCAAGGCTGGGAAGATTTCTAACCATTGCGGCTACTTCTTCGTCGGTGGCCGCCCGGTCTTGTGCGGCCCGATCCAGGGACGGCTGCTGCGCAACCAGTTCCTGAGAAGTTCCGCCGGTCACATCGACATCGATGAACGTGCGCAGGCAGTTGTTTTTGCAAAAGTAGCAGCGCGTGTCTTCATTGCGCGTGGTGCGATAGCGAATCGCGCGCACGGCGTCGATGCCGATGAACGTCGTCTGTTTGCCGCGCCGCCAGAGGCGCAAAGCCTCCTGAGCCGCACCGATCGCGCCGGATTCTCCGCAGTGCTCGTGAACGATGATTTCCGGCTCCTTTCCGTTCGCGCGGAAGCTTGAGCGAATGAAGTCGACCTCAGCCTTGACGACAGCGAGATTGTTCTGCGTTCCGCCTTGCAGCACAAAACGAGTGCCCAGCGATGCAAGATTTGGAATACTAGCAACGTAGAGGAAAACATTCTTGGGTAGCACGTCTGCGAGCCCGGCGAGGATCTCCTCAGAGCGCCAGCCTTGGCGTTGGAAGTTCACGATGTCCGACTGCATGAAGACGGCGCAGCCATAGCCGAACGACGGCATCGACTTTGCGGAGAAGGCGATGTCGGCAAATTCTTCCACCTTCATGCCGAAGCTTTCGGCAGTGGATTGCAGAAAGTATCCATTGCCGGCCGAGCACTGCGTGTTCAGCTTGAAGTCTTTCACACGGCCGTCTTTGAGCACGATCAGTTTGATGTCCTGTCCGCCGACGTCGATGATGACGTGAGGGTCCTCATAGAACTTGAGCGCCGACTCGGTGTGCGCGACGGTTTCAACCAGCGCTACGTCAGCCTTGAGCACGTCTCTCAGAATGTCCTTGGCGTATCCGGTGGTGCCGACGCCAAGCACCTCAAGCGCTGCGCCGCGGCTCTCCACCTGTTTGCGCAGGTTCTCGAACATCTCAATCGTGTCCTCAATCGGATTTCCATTCGAAAGCTGGTAGGCCTTGCAGAGGATTTCGCCACTTTTGCCGAGCAACACCGCCTTGGTCGACGTGGAACCGCCGTCGACGCCGACAAATCCGGAGATCAGCTCTCCCGGTGCGAACTCTACCGGAACAAATCTTCTGCGCCGGTAGGATGAGCGGAACTCTTCGAGCTCGGCGTTGTCCGTAACCAGCCCCTTGCCACCGAATGCGGCCTTTTCTTCGGCGCGTCCGAAGTCGATGTACCACGCAAGCTTCTCGACACCGAGATAGCGGCCAACCTCAGGCTCCTCGTCCTTGCCGAACTCAACTGCCCCGAGCGCTGCGAAATACTGCGCGTTTCGCGGAACCTTGATCAGCTCTTCGGGCGTGGTGCCCTCGGGGATCTCAACCTTGCGCTCTTTCCACATGCGCGGAATGTTGGCCTGCCAAGCCTCGCGCATGCCACGAATGAATGAATTGGGGCCGCCGAGCAGCAGAACGTGAGGACGTAGCGTGTTGCCCCGCGTGAGGACGCTCAGGTTCTGCAGCACGATCGCTTCAAAGAGCGACGCCATCAGTTCGCTGGAGGGAGTTCCAGTCTTTTGCAAGCCGTTGATGTCCGTCTCGGCGAAGACGCCGCATTTACCCGCCACTTTATGCAGCTTGATTCCGTGATACGCCTGGTTTGCCAGCTCGGACGCAGGGATTTTGAGCTTGGCATTGATCTTGTCGATGACCGCGCCCGTGCCCCCGGCGCATTTGTCGTTCATAGAAGGAATCTTTTTCTTGCGCCCGGTCTCTTCATCGTCTTTGAACACGATGATCTTCGCATCCTGTCCGCCGAGCTCGATGACCGAGTAGACCTCAGGATGCAACTTCTCTACAGCCAGCGCCACGGCATGCACTTCCTGCACGAACTTGGCGCCGATCATCTCAGCAATTGGTCCGCCGCCTGAACCGGTGATGAATATTCTTGTATTTTCGATGGAGATGCCCGTGTCGGCTTCCATGCGACGCAGAAACTCGAGCACTTTTTCCGGCTGGCGAGTTTCGTGTCGTTGATAGTCCTGCCAGAGGGTTGCATCCGTTGCCGCATCCACAACAACGGCCTTCACTGTCGTCGAGCCCACATCAAGCCCCACTAGACGCTGCTGCATCAGTTTTTCTCCTCAGTTCGGGTCAGTGCCGGACTCTGTTTCGACGACCAGACCGCAAATAAATCGGTCGATATCGCTCAACAGCGAAAGCCCGCCGGAGATGAGACCTGAAAACACCGAGAAGCGCCACATCAAGCGCCACGGCGAATAGAAGGCTCACCGCCGACAGGCAGCCATCTGCTATGTTTTGCACCAGAATCCGCATCATGCCACCTGCTGCGTTGACATCGCCACGCGCATACGACGGCGATAGACGCGGTCCCTGTTCATCAGATCGTTCACATGGAAGGCAAACTGCGCCGCGGTTCCAGCGACCCCATCTCGATGCGGAACCTTGTAGAGGCCGCGCCGGAGCTGCGGATGCTCCGCGACGTACTCGCGAAGATCGTCAAGCGATTTGCCGGTCTTCTGGAGCACTCCTTCAAATTCAGCTCGCGCCTTTGCCTTGGCTTCAGCGAGAGCCATCTGCACGCGGCTGTGCGCATTAACTTCGCCCTCACCTGAAGTCTCAATGGGCAAGAAAATCATGTCCTTAAATTTGCTGACGACACGCGACTGTACTCCATCGGATTGCGTGGAAGGCATGCAGCCGAAGGGCTTC
>JBEKPF010000105.1:0-19035 GCA_049521035.1 Occallatibacter sp.
TTCCTGGTTATGATCTGGTCACCGGGTGGGGAAGCCCCGCCGGACAAAACCTCATCGGCGGCATGGCGCCCAAGTCCTCGGTCGGGTTCCAACTTTCGACTTCGTCAAGCAGCTTGATGATCGATCCAGGCAGTTCCGGCGCCACGACCATTGCGGTCATCGATCAGGATGGCTTCGCAGGCAGTGTGAATTTATCTGTCACTTCACTTCTGCCCGCCGGCGTCACTGCGTCTTTCTCCACCAACCCTGCAAATGGAACCAGCGTGCTGGCCATCGCTGCGAGCGTCTCCGCCAGCACCCAATCCTACCTTGTCACCATCACGGGCACCTCAGGAGCCAATAGCGCAACTACTTATGTAACCGTCAACACGCCCACGAACGCCGTCGCCATCACCAGTCCCGCGATGCCTCAAGTGCCCGTAGCCGCACAGATCTTCAAACCAGGAACTCCCATTCCGATTCAAGGAACCGTGCTCGGAAATCCTCAAAGCTTCAGCGTTCAATGGGCACGTGGAATCTCCCCTACTACAGGATGGACTAACTTGGGTGTCACGCTGAATCCTGCGTTGCCGTCGTCCTTCCTCAACCAACCAATTGCAACTTGGGATACCTCGTCCGTTGTTGCGGCAGATTATTACACTGTGCTGTTATCTGCGACGTATTCATCCGCCACCATAACATCCAGTACGCTCGTTTATCTTGAGCCCGATCTGCTCTCGGCTAACTGGCCAAGATGGCTTGATATCTCGCCCAGCATTTACTCCAGCGTTCAGCCCGTAACTGACAACAACGGCAATACCGGATTGGGGCTAGTGGAACCAACATATATGGGTTCGACTGCGAAGCCCCGCTATCGTATCTTCTCGCTCGACGGCTCTTCCGATATCTCAACCTATCTGACATTTGGAAGTTATATGAATCCCGTGTTCGGGAATCTAACCGTAGGGGGAGCCGGTGTCTCCGCTACAGGCGACGCCCGCAACGTCACGGTCATCAATGGCGATGCCACTACCAGTGAATTGCCGTTGAACGGCGAGAATGTGCAGTTTCAGATGTCCCAGGTCACGCTCGCAGACTTGAAGGGAGACTCGTCGCTGGCAACGTTGGCCGTCGGAATTCAGAACTGGAACAACCTTGCCTTTGTCTTCGCGTGGGGCTCAGACGGACAGCTCCTCAATTCAAATTTTCCAATCCAGGTTCCATATGCCAACACTTCGAGCATGAATACAGAAAATCCCGGGCTCGTCGCCGGCGACATCGATGGGGATGGGAAACAGGAAATCATCGTGCAGGAGTCCACCGCCTCCACTTCCTTCACGCTTGCGTTATTCGCCAATGATGGGACACCCCTCAGTTGGGCGCCGCCGACTTTCCCCGGCACGCTCGGCCAGGTGATTCTTGCCGACCTCGATCATAACGGCAAGCTCGAAACGATTCTCGTCGCCATGCCGTTCAACTCGTTCGATAACATGCTTCACGTTCTCCAACCCGACGGCACAGAGCGAAATGGATGGCCGCTCGATATCGGCCAGGGCTATATCTTTCTCGCCGCCGGCGATCTCGCCCGCAGCGGCTACGATCAAATCGTCGCTGCAACGCATAACAACCTCTTCGTTCTTAATAGCGATGGCACACCTTTTTCCAGCGCGTGGCCATTGCCAACTTCTTCCTTCAATCCCTTCGGGCCTGTAGTTCTGGCAGACATTGACGGCGATGGGTATCCAGAGATTCTGACCAGCACAGCCGACTATTCTCTTGCCGACGATTCTCACAGTGGCGCTACGGTCGTCCGTTCCTCAACTCCCGACCCGAGCAACCTGCGCACGGCAGTCCAGGTCCAGACGACCACTCCAGATGACACCTCCGCCCCTTCCTACTTCGCGCCCACGCTCCACGCTTTTCGCCGCGACGGCACCGTGTCCAGGTCGTGGAAGATCCTTGGCATGCACGGAGAGCAACCGTTCTATCTGCCGCGTCTCGCCGTGGGCGACTTCAATCACGACGGCACCACGGACATTGCGATTGTGAATGGACTCATCTCCGGAGGTGGAATTGATGGGGGTGTCGATGAGGGAACGCTCGAGGTACTTACCACGGGTGCACCCTACAACCCGGCCGCAAACGACTGGCCGATGATCTCTCATGACACATACAACAGCGCAACAACTGCTTCCGCGAATCCCGTGACATCTCAGGCGCCTGCGCCTGTCTTCGCGCCAGTCGCAGGAGCTTACTCCACCACGCAAATGGTCACCCTGTCCGACGCCACCGCCGGCGCAACCATCTACTACACCACAGATGGGACGGCACCAACGACGGGTTCTTACGCGTACAGCAGTCCTATCGCAGTTTCGTCCACTCAGACCATCAAGGCGGTCGCCGTCGCCGCGGGTTATACCCAAAGCGCTTTCACCGCTGCCGCCTATACCATCACTCCACCCGCAGCCATACCAACCTTCACCCCGCAGGGAGGCTACTACGCCACCGTGCAATCTATCACCATCACGAGCGCGACTCCCTCCGCAGCCATCTACTACACCACCGACGGCACCACGCCAACCACCAGCTCATCGCAATATAAAACTCCCATCATCGTCTCCACTTCGCAGACCATTCAAGCCACCGCCATAGCCCCCGGCAATTCAACCAGCGCCGTAGCCTTTGCGTCTTACACCATTATCCCGCCGCCCATCGATGACCCCATCATTAGTAGCTTGTCGCCTGCATTCGCCGACGCCGGTGGACCATCCTTTGCACTAACCATCGCCGGCTCGGGGTTTGCCTCCGGCGCCGTGGTCTACTGGGGCACGACTGCTCTCTCCACGCAGCTTGTCAGCGCAACACAACTCACTGCCCAGATCTCTGCCGGTGATATCGCGACTGCTGGAGTCACATCAATCACCGTGCAAACTCCGGGCGCTTCCTCGTCCAACACACTGCAATTCGAAGTTGACTCAGCCTCAGGTTCAACTTCTGCGCCGGCCTTCATCGCCTCCGCGGCCACAGTCCCTCCCGGCGCCACCGCCAGCTATCCGGTCACCCTGTCCACAGCGGCCACCAACATCTCTGCGACGTGCCTCAACCTTCCTGTCGGCGCCACGTGCAGCTATTCGTCAGCAACCGGCGCAGTCGCAATCGCGACGTCCACAGCCACTCCCCCCGGAACTTATGCCGTCACTGCGGTCTTTGCGGAAACACTCCCCGGAGACGCTTCAGCCCTCGTGCTTTTCCCAGTTCTTCTGCTGCCGCTTGCCGGCCTTAGAAAGAAGTGGAGCCTTCGCGTGCTGAGCGCGCTCGCTTGTCTTGCCGTCACGCTCACTGCCGGCATGGCCATCGGTTGTGGAGCAGGACCCAACGCCACCGCACCGAGCACTTCCACTCCCACGCATCAGGCCACTAGCTCGGGCAGCATCAGCATCACTGTGCAATAGCTTCAAACCGCTCTATTCAAATCTCGTTTGCAAACACGTACGACGACCTACTCCTGCTCCGTTTGCAGCCCGCCATCCGGCACCAGCACAACCTCGCAGGTCGTGCCCATCGAGCAACTCACCACCGCGCTCCGCAGCAGATGGGCTTTTGAGTCGGGAGGCAGCAGTTCCGGGAACTTCATCGCATCCACCGTCTTCTTGATTCCAGCAATCTGCTTCTCCCCTGACATCTGCTGCGATTCAAGAACGCCGGTCGTCGTAATCTCCAACCTGAAAGTTCCCCATCCACCCACGCCCGTAGGACGGGGAACCTTGTACGTCCTCAACTCCTGCAGTGAAATCGCGCTCGCCGCGCCAGGCTTAGCGCCAGCCTTCACCTGCGCCAACCCTTCGGTGATTTCCGCACGGATGTCCGGAGCCGCATTCCTGTCCAACGCAGCTTGCGCGAGCGCATACGCCTTGGCAGCCTGATCCTTCTGTCCCATCGCCTCGTAGATCTTGGCCAGGTGCTCGCCTACCTCGGCGTGCATCGAGGCGCGCCACGCGGCAGAAACCATCTGCTTTGCCGCATCCAGCTTCCCTTCGCGATAGAGAATCCACCCCAGCGTGTCCCATGAAGCAATCAGCATGTTGGCCTGAGCGAATGTCTTGCTATTCACCTCCGCCGTGGAAACGGTGGCGCTCTTTTCTTCAAGCTTCGCAATGCTCTTCCGCGAGGCATCTTCCGCCAACGGGAGATCGATGCCGGTCTCACTCAGCGTGTACGCTGCATCGTTCAGCAAGCCCGGATCGTCGGTCCCATCCAGCACGCTTCTGGCGGAGGCGGCCGCTTCATCATTGCGATTCAGTCGCCGCAGCGCTTCGCTTTCCTGTATGCGAATCGACTTGTCGTCAGGATTCTGATCCGCCACTGTTTCCAGAGTTTTGAGAGCCGCCGCATAGTCCTGCGCATCGGTCTGCAGCCTCGCAAGATACATCGAAAGCCGCACGTCGCCCGGGTGCTGGTTGAGATATTGCTGCACGGTCTGCCGAGCTGCCACAGAGTCCCCGTCCCTCAGTTCGGCGGCGGCCAGCCCACCGACTGCTACGCCATTGTCGGGATGCAGCGAGATTTCTTTGCGTAGGTCGGCTTTGGCCTCACTGAAGTTTCGTTCTCGTTCGGCGACATAAGCGTACGCACTCCACAGATACTCCTGCTCCGGATTCTTGGCCTTCACCTTTTCCAGCATTTCCTTTGCGCCTTGAATGTCTCCGGATCGCAATCTCTCACTGGCCGTCTTCATCATCTCGGTCGCCGATCCGGTGTCCGGTAAGCTCGAATCCAGCGAACTCGCATTGCCCTGAGCAGGAGGCACAATGCCAACAACCGTGTCCGACCCCGACTTCGCCGCTCTTGCCGCCGCGGTCTGCGGCTTCTTCTCCAGCGTCCTTTCCTGGACAACCACCGGCTTCGAAGGCGCCAGCAGCTGGATCCAAGGTTCGCCCGCCAACCCAACGTCTTTCGTGAAGCTCTGATATCTCTTCCAATCGGTCTTCGGTAGTTTGCTCTTGAGCACAACAATCGTGCGCTCCGTCAGAATCTCCTTCCCATCGAAACGATACGTCTTGTCGAACGTGGCAAAATCGGTCTTCACATGAATAGGATCGGGCAAATCTACGTGATATCCCTCAGGCAGTCGAATGTGACTTTGAGCAGTCAGCGTACGCGGGGCGCCCAGTTGAATGTCTTCTTGCGGCTCGCTGCTCTCGCTGTCCAGCGCGACAAACTCCATTACCGGAAGCAACGGAACAATGCGGCGATTATCCCAGTCCCCGTATGGGTGCCGCGTGTAGCTGTAAGCGAGCGCGATTGGCACTGTGTCATCATCCGCATTCGTGAATTGTGTATCGCTCGTAGTTCCGCCAAATCCGGTAATTGACGAAATGTACTGCGAAGCCTTATCCCAATCCGCAGGAGCGATATTGCGTGCCAGCGAGCGCACCAGCACCTCATCGTCGTCGTGATAACTGGACGTAATCTTGCCCGTAAGTTTGCCATCGCCATCCAGTGAAGCCGTCGCTTCAAAATGCGCTGTGAACGGGTAAGGAGCCGTTGCAGGAGTGGATTCAAGACCAGACGTCCCGGTTGCTGGCACAATCAACGACTTCTGGTCGCGAATGATCGCCGACAAGTATTGATAAGGCGCAGCCTGCGGTGTACTGTCGAGCCAGATCCTGCCGCTCGCTAAATTCACCGTAGTAATCACATGATTGAAAACCGCAGGAGATGGAACCTCCGGCACAGGCGCAATGCCCACACCAATCAGTGCCGGAGCTGGACTGATTCCTTTCGCGCGCAACAGCGCTTCCAGAAGCGTGTCCTTGTCCTTGCAGTCACCGTACCGGTCCGCCAGCACCTCCACCGCCGTATGAGGTTGATAGCGGCCAATGCCAAAGTCGATTCCCACGTAGCGCGTGTGCGTCGACACAAAGTCATACAGCGCGCGCACCTGCTCTTCCGGTGTCTTTGCGTTCTTCGTTAGTTCATCGGCCTGCGCGTGAATCTGCGCGTTTGGTTCCGAGCGGTTCAGCGCCAGGCTGCGGTACCAGTCGCCCACCTCGGTCCAGCTATGAAACGTCGTCCACGCTACGGAAGGAACCTTGCGTCCATCGGCATCTTCATCCGGATCTTTCGGCGGAGTCGGCTTGTCGGTTTCGTCCCCTGTACTCTTCGGAGCGGTCGCCAATTGCGCCACATTCCAGGTATAAGTGCGTACGCCGTCGTGGTCTGCGATTGTGGGTTTGTGGTTCGGGCTCCAGACCTGCACGTATTTGTCCGCAGGAACTTGGACCGTAAGAACCTCGGAAAGAACTACCACGGTGCCCGGCGCCATAAAGTGGTTCACTCCCCAAAACTGCCCCGGCGTCTCCGCCTTGTTGATCGCCGTGTCCACCTCGTATTCCAGCGTATCGCCGCGAGATAGCGACCGGATCGGCAGATGTTTCTCTTTGAGATCGCTGTAGAGCGGAGCCTCGCGGGTGACTGCGGCCGGCATGTCGATCGCGTCCGAAGCCGGCGTGTCCACAATCGATCCGTCTTGCTTGATCACGCGCGCCAGCTTGATCACCGGCGTCTCTGTCGCCGAAGCGTACGAAAACGAAAGCACCCCAAGCTGCTGCGCCGCGCCATCTGACTGGATGCGAGCTCGAACATGAACGTCGCGCTCGCCCGTGGCATCTGCGTGCATGCGATAAGTCGTCTCTGAGCGCTCAAAGACAATCGCTTCATTACGAAACGGATCATCGGCAGTTTTTGTACTTTGCTTTTGAGCAGTGCAAGGCAGAAAGAGACTCGACAGAATCAAGGCGGAAAACACACGTACGGGCGACATAGACGATAGCTTATACCCAAAACTTCAGGATGGTCAGTCTTCAAAGTAAGGTCCAAGAGCACAGCACTCTTTCGCCCGAGTGCACAGCGGCCTCTCGGGCTCTGAAATCCGACCCGAAATCGACAAGACTTCAGGCTTCATTAGAAGCGACTATGTACAAACGGTAAGGGCAGACGGCATGAATCTACCGCCGCTTACCATCTATGTTGTAACCTATGGCGAAAAGACCATTGAAGCCCTCGTGATCTGAAGGAGAGAACAATGCTCGGTTTCATCATTCTGGCTGTCAGCAATGTCGAGCGTTCATTGACGTTCTATAAGGCGGCCCTGGAACCTCTCAATATCAAGTTCTTCCTGCCCTACAAGGGCGAAGACGGTCACCCTGATCTGTGGGGATTTGGCGATGGCAAGCAGGCGTACTTTTGGCTCCAGCAAGGCAAGCCTGATCCAGCGGCAATTCACTGGGGATTCATCGCCGAAAGCAATAGCAAGGTCGATGAATTCTACAACGCGGCAATCTCCGCTGGTGCCAGGGACAACATTTCACCGCGCGCACGTCTTGAATACTACCCCGGATACTACGCCGCTGATGTGTTCGACCCCGACGGATACTCGTTCGAAGTCGTTCATAAGAGCTGATCGCAAGTCGATACGAGTGCCCCGCCCTTTCAATCAGAAAAGTGAACTCAACCCCACGTGAACTCAATGGGAGTGCGCACGTCGGGATGCAAGCTCTTGTGCACCGGACAGGTGTGGGCCGCTCGCTCCAGTTTTTCCTTGTTCTCCGGGCTCAGATCGTGGGGCACATGAATCTTCACCGTCAGGCCTTGGATCATTCGCGGCGGCGCGGTGCTCATCTCTTTTTCTACCGTTGCCGTGGTGCCGGCAATGTCGATGTTCAGTGTACGAGCCATGATGCCCATGATGGTGAGCATGCAACTCCCAAGCGCGGTTGCCACCAGGTCCGTGGGAGAAAAGCTCTCGCCGCGTCCCTGATTGTCCTTGGGCGCGTCCGTGCTAAGTTCGGTTCCGGAGGGCCCGTGAACTGCTTTGCAGTGCAAGTCTCCCTGGTATTCCAATTGAATTGTGACCACTGTGATTCCTTTTGAAGTGCAGTTGGAAATAGGACCACGCAGCAAAAAACCGCTCAATCGTCCAACTCTAATTCTAGAGGCGCCAGGTCACCTCAAACCAGCTCATTTGCTGGCCCAGATCACTCGGTCGCGGATGTATCGATGATTTCCCAGCGGCTTCCGGGTGCTCCAGGTCTCGACCTTGAGACTTGGGACTCGAGAAACCTCCACCCAGTTCGGGACCAGGCATTACAAAGCGATAGGCCGGGCACTCAACCCCGGCACGAACCCATCGCAATATATTAGGAAATCAGGTACGCGGCGAAGCCGCGCTCAAATCCCACTTACCAACCGATATGGCGACATACTCGTTCCCCTATACTGACTCGTGGTCTACGCCGACTGAATCAGTAAGCATCCGCAAAGCCGAAGACGCGCGGAGTTTCAACACCATGCAAGACGCCGCTTGGTTGATCGAACACCCCCAGAACCGCAGTCCCTTTGATCCCATAAACTTCTAGCGTAGTCTTCTGCTCGAGGCCGACCCCGGACTCCTGAAGGTGTTGAAGCAGTTCCTGATCGTAGACTCCTGCGGGGACCAGCTCCAACTTCGTGAAGGTCCCTTCGCTTGCTTTCACGGGCTCCAGATTAAGAAGCAAAGGTGGCGCAGCCATTGCCGCGAGCGGATCGATGTGGTTCGAAAGAATGTTCACGAGGAGCCGGACGGTTTCCGGCAGCAGCGACACGCCGATGGTTGCAATTGCCAATTCCGGCTTGCCGTCTTTCATCGCAATCACAGGCGATTCGTCCTGGGGAAGCATATCCCCAGGTTTGATGGCTGCCAACGATGCTTGCTGAAACCCCGCCGCGTCGGAAATCGGAATGCCGCCGACAACAATTCCAGTAGTGCCCCACGGAACCGTGTTGATGCTGTGTACCAGTGCCGCGACGTTTCCCCATTGGTCAATCACCACCACCGCATCGCTGTGGTGGTTTCCCTCCTGCTCTCCTCCGTCGCCGACTTCGTCAAGAACAGACGCCAGCGCCTTGGCGTAGGGCCTGGTCAGGCGGTCCGCGGGTGCTGAGCTGAGCCCTCTCTTGCGTTTCAACTCGGCAAGCTGAGTGCCCGGTGCGCCATCGTACGCGGCGACCCGCAGAATCTTTGAGAGTGTTCGAAATGCCTTCGCATCTTTATAGTAGGGTCCCAGCTGGTCCAGTTGTGTTGCCTCGGCCAGGTTGAGCGCTTCAAGCACGCCAGTCGCACTGTTATTGCTCTGGCCCGGAGCGTAAACAGTGTGTCCAAGATAGGTGGTGCTGTGCGGCTCCTCCCAAGCTGGACGATATCGCTTCATGTCTTCCATGGTCACTTTGCCGCCGTCGCGTTGCACAGCCTGAACATACTGCTGACCCCACGCGCCGGTGTACATGTAGCTGGCGCCATTTGCCGCAACGCCTCGAAGCGTCTTCGCTAGCTCCGGCTGGATGAAGCGATCTGCCATTGCCGGTGAAGCGCTGCCGCCTTGCTGTACAAAGGCTTTTCCTTCCTCGGTGCGGGCCAGGAATTTTCCGTAAGCTGAAAAGTAGTTCGCGAGCAATGGAGAGACTGCAATGCCGCCCTCAGCGTACGCGATGGCCGGCTGGAAGAGAGTTGCAAACGGCAGCCGCCCGAAGCGCTTGTGCATTTGCTCGATGCCGGCCATGAATCCAGGAACCAATGTCTTACGCCCCTCAGCGCCTGCAGTCGGCCTGCGAGCGAAGGGAAGCGATCCAAGGTCGGAGACGGGAATAGTCTTGGGATCGGTTTCGCCCAGGTACGAACCCCATCCGGCGTTCAGCGAGGAAACCTTGTCCGAAGCTGCGTCGTAATAGACAAGCTGCAGAATGCCTGCATACGATACGTAAGAACCGAGGGCCGTGGTGATCTGCGTCAGAGCCACCGTAGCGGCAGCATCGGCCGCGGTTCCGCCTTGGCGCAGCGCTTCCATTCCTGCGTGAACGGCAATAGGAGACATGGTTGCCGCTACCAATCCCGACTTCCCCTCAACAACTCTCGCTTGAGACGGCCAGGGAATCATCTCAGCTTGCTCGGCCCGCGCCTTTTCTTCCGGCTTCCACTTGTTCGGCGAGAGATCCGCTCCAAACCCTGGCTGAGATTCCATAAGCATACAGATGAGGACGGCGACAATGGGTCCCTGCAAAGTCATTTCAACTCCTGACAATTCGTTCTTTGGTTAGTGTTGTGGCTGAGTTAAGATCGCGGACCGCGAAGGATTGTCAGCGTTTTCCGAAACCGGGGATGGAACCTTGCGATCGGGTCAGGGCAGTCGCCACTCCGACCAGAAGCAACAGGAACAGGGTTGCCGATGGAACGACCCACATTGGCAGCAGACGGTGTAACTCGACAAGCTTGATACCCGATAAAGCTGCCAGCCAAACCTGCAGCCGCAGGTTCAATATCACCAGGATCACTGCCCAGGCCAGGGCAACGTGACCAGTTGCTCCTTGCAAAGATGCTGCTGCAGTTCGTCTGCGGGACCGGAGCAAATGCAACACAAAAAGGACAGCCATGATCCCCGCTATGATTGTGGCCCACAATGGGTCTCTGGCACGCGATGCGAAGTAAATGAGCCAGGTGAAAGACGCCACATAGATGCTGATGAGCACGACCAGGCTCGATCTGAAGGTGAGTGGCGTCCCGGTGGTCTCCGGTACACCGGGTTCTTGCTCAATCTCTCTCCGCAGAGACCTTACCCGCCGGATAAAGTAGACGGCATAGGCAGCGGCCACGGTGGCGTAGAACAACCAAATGCCCGTCATTGCCCAGAGAAACGTCTGGCCGTTCCATGCATATCGCTGGCGCAGAGCTTGCATTGCAATTCGCCCAACAATCGGCCAAACCAACGAGAAGATCAACATGCAGAAGAAAGAGAGTCTTTGAAACCGGCGTTCACGAGCGGTTGGAGCGGCTCCGGAAGATAGCCAATTCGCCAATATGCCGGCGACAAGGCCGACAAACGGTCCCGAGGGTGCCAGCCACGCGGCAAGTGAACCCGACTTGATCAGCGTCGCGCCCTTGCCGGCCATCCCTGCTCCTGCGGTTGCCGCCTGAGCAGCCGGCAACATTGCGAGCACAGCGCTTGAAAAATCTTGCCCCGGCGCGGTCCGCCTCAACGTTCCTTCAACGAAAGCAATCACTTCTTCATGGAGCAGCTTGCGTCCTCGCGAGAGCCTCTGCTTCACCGCATCCTCGCTCAATTCCAACTCTGCCGCCACTCGCTCAATCGACTTCTCTTCGCGATAAAACAGGATCAACGGTTCACGATACGTACCGGGAATCCGCTCCAACGCACGCCACAGGATCGCTTCTTCTTCGCGGCTCACGGCTTGCAATGCAGGCGAAGCCTCAAGTGAATGTGGTTCCTCAATCGCATCAAGGCTCTCGGCCGCGTGCAACGGCTCGCGTCCTTCGCGTCTGTACTCTTTTCCCACCAGAAAGCGCGTGATCCCGCACAGCCACGACCTTAGCCGCGTCGGCTCGCGCAATTTGGAGAGCTGTCTCCAGGCAGCAAGAAATGTTTCCTGTGCTAGGTCCTCGCTCAGGGTCAAGCTACCGGTGGCGTTATAGGTGATGGAGCAAACCAGCGACTGGTAACGCTTGACGATGGTCGCAAACGCGGCCCGGTCGCCCGCCAATGTCCATTCCACAAGTTGGGCGTCGCTGCGGTCCGATGTTTTCATGGTCATCGCCATGCCTCATCGTATAAGTACCCGGACCGGACGAAGAGGTGACAGGAATATTTGGAATCGTTCAGAGGATCTGGCTCCCGAGTCAAATGCTCAGGCGGTCAGGACGTCCCCAAAACATCGCGTGTTCCCGTTTCAGTAGGGTCACTCGTCCGGATTGGTCCCCTGAAACGCATGCACCGAACCTGTCCGCCAATGGCGTCAGCTCCCAGACACCTCGTAAGCAGTGTGTATTGGTAGGAAGACACGTACGATCGTCCCGTGCCTTTCACCTTCGCTGCTGCTTTCGATGCCAATTCTGCCGCCGTGGCCTTCGACAAACTGCTTCGCGATAAACAATCCGATTCCCGTTCCAACCGTGGAACGCGTCGTGAAGAATGCGTCGAACACCCTCGGCAGAATTTCCGGCGCAATCCCCACCCCATCATCCGCAACTGTCAGAACCACTCCCTCGGATGGCACGTCGGTATCGCTGACAGAAACAGAAAGCGTCCCGCCGGCAGGCATTCCATAGATCGAATTCATAATCAGGTTCGAAATCACCTGCATCATTTCGCCGCGCCGCAGTATCACTTTCCTTGAAGGTCCCAGTGACGTCTCGATGATGATACCGGCCGCCGTGCAGCGTGGCTCGTAAATCGCAATGGTATGCTCCGCAATATTGCTGAGGCTTGCGGAGCTTGCCGACGCATGCTCACGGTAGTACCCCAGCGTCTGCTTGGCGATATGCGAAACGCGCGCTAACTCCCCTTCCGCCGTCGCAAGGTAATTGATTCCCTTCGGGTCGGTAATCATCGTGCGCAGAAGGAAAAGCAGGTTCACAACAGCTTCGAGAGGGTTGTTGATCTCATGCGCGATCGTTGCGGCCATGCGCCCCGTCGCCGCAATCTTTTCCGACTGCAGAAGCGATTGCTCCAATCGTTTCCGGCTCGATACATCCCGCAGAATCTTCGACGCGCCAATGATTCGGCCATCCGCGTCTCTGATCGGCGAAATGGTCACGGACGCATCAATCAATCGTCCGTCCTTTGTCAATCGAACCGTATCGAAATGCTCCACCCGTTTGCCGGCTCGTATGTTTTCGATGATCCTCTTTTCGTCTGAATGCAGTTCCTCGGGAATCAGCTTCAGAATCGACTGCCCAATCATCTCCTCCGCGGAATATCCGAAGACCCGCGTCGCCGCAGCATTCCAGCTCTTGACGATCCCATTCAGATCCTTGCTCAAAATCACATCTTCAGACGAGTCGACAATCGCCGCGAGTTCGCCAAGATTCTTGGCACTCTCTTTCAGCGCCTCCTCCGTCTTGCGAATCTCCGTGATGTCGCGAACCGTACCCAGAATCCTGCCCTTCGAACCGTTCGACTCCGGTTGCAAACTTCCCCTGACTTCGATGCGCCTGAGGCTTCTATCCGGGAGATAGATCATCCCTTCAAAATGCAGCGGCTCGTCTTCTTGCACCGTCCGCTCCACGGCCCGTCGAAACGCCTCCCTGTCGTCTGGATGCACCACGTCGCGCAGAAATTCCGTTCCGCTGATCGGGCCCTGTGCGGGGCTCCGCTCGAAAACCTCGTACATGCGGTCGTTTTCCCAACTCCCGCTATCTTCGATCGTGTCCCACACAAACACTCCCAGGTTCGCCACCTCGGTAGCAAGCTTGAGTCTCGCTTCACTGTCGCGCAGCCGCTGAGCACCCACAACAGTCTCCGTCATGTTGCGGAACGCGTCGTAAACCCCTCCAATCCGTCCGTTCTCATAAACAGGAATCAGCGAGTAGCTCCAATAGTGGTCCTCCAGCACTCCGTTAAACAGGATCGGGATAAACATGTTATCCCGCACCGCCGTCTTGCCCCGGTAGAAGCAGGCCTCCAGATCATCGCCCACCAGTTCCCACGCCTCATGAAACACTTCGCGATACAGACCGCCAAGCGCCTTCGGGTGTTTCGCCGTCAAAGTGGAAATAGCCGCGTCATTGTAGAGAAACACCATCTCCGCACCCCACGACAGGATCGTCGGAAACGGAGAATGCAGCATCAGGTTCGCAGTGGCAAGCAAAGTCTCCGACCACTCTTCAATCCGCCCCAGCGGTGTATTCGACCAGTCAAACTCGCGAATGCGACACGCCATCTCGCTATCTCCGGTAATCAGAGTGTCGGCGCGATCAGTGAAGGCTGTTTGATTCATGAGTTTTGGCGGTTCTGCTTGGATTCTAGCGTGCCCACGATACTACTCCAATCTCAATCTAGGCCTCTCGTCAAACCTCATAGGCCTACCTGGCGTCGCATTCCCCTCGCAAAGCCAGCTTGTTATTCCCTGCCTACGCCTCTTCTTGCGGCACGAATGCCGTGGTCTGTAAGTGAATGCTCAACGCCCGCAGTCACTACCCCCAGGCACGACCCGTAAACACGAGAGCAGCGGCTATCTGATCTGCATTCCGCCAGAAGAATTCCGCAGCGGGCATGTGCGCGCCATCAAGCCCCAACGGTATCCAACTCGGCAGGTGGTAAATTACGGCCATCATGAGTCGCGATACGCCGACGCGAGCGCCAGCACGCTCATGTCTGATATTCAAGTTACCTGGCCGCCTTGTCATTCTGTTCACAACAACAATCTAGTCGTCTGCGGCGTATTCTGTCGGATGAGAAAGAACGCACACCTTGCTCCAAGCCCACCTTGCTCCCGTGTTAGATGCGAGCTCGACGCCGGCCGTTGATTGCCTGGTCAGCAATTCGCCAACCTTCGTAGGATCAGCCTTCCCATCCCTGGGCGGCCGCAAGTTTCCCATCAGTGCCTTGTATCAGGGCATGACTTCAGTCATGCCGCAAAGCCGAAACAATAGCCGAGGGCTTTAGCCCCTGCGCAACCTCTGTCTCCGTCGAGGGAGCAGGGGCCTTTCAGGCCCCTGAAAACCAGCCTTCCATCGACGCCGCTTCAGCCACAGGCTTTCGATTGGACGTGTCGAGTCCCACTCCGGGTCAACCGCGCCCGAACGGTAGGCCGGGGATTCGCTCAACTTCGTACTCAGAGTTCATACGGATAATGTCCATCGAATGTGGGTCAAGAAGCTATTCACGACCTCTGATGCCAACGTCATATTCGCGAACAAAGCGACGGTGTTTCACCGCCATCAACTCCTCTTTCTAATGCAAGAGGTCGCCAGGTGTTGCTCAGAAATCGGAGAGCCGCCCGGTACTAAATTGCCCTTCGAAGAGACCGGGGAGGTCTTTTTAATGGCAAACGACCTGATTAACATTCCGATCCCTGAAGCAGAGACCCCCCGTGATTCCTCACTCCAACTGATTCTGATGTTGTTGCCAAGCATGGAGGCAAATCTATTCACGAATGCGATTCAAAGGATGGCACGAGGCCATTTAGTAGTTACTCGAATCGCAGATCTAAGACAGAAAGAAGGGGCTTACTTTGATATTCGGGAGTCTCTCTTAAACGCAACCGGAATCACCTTTGAGGCTTTCGAAGCCCTGATGGCCATGGTCTTCACGCGTCTCCTCAACGTCGAAGACGTTTTGAAGGACGCGAGCAAGTTTGGAATCGATGAATCCTATTTCGCAAATGTCCCTCTTCCACCCGAAGTTATAAGAGAATTCTTTTCGCTGGTCTCTGCAACACCCGAGGAATATAGTGCAGCATTAGCCGCGCAGAATCCGCGGCTGAATGACTTTCGTGTCATACGCGACAAGCCACTCGCGAAGATCGAGAATCGTTATTACCCCCTCAAGGCTTGCTGTTCGGATGAGAATCCGCGACAAATCGATGGAATCGACATGGGTACGATCTCGACGGTGATGCCGCTTTTGATCACCCGCGATGAGTTCGGCGGTTATATGGGAGTGAATACATACCTGAACGACCGCTTTAGGGAGATTCTAGGCAAAAGGCACTGGCGGAAGAGCATTACATCCCTTCTTTGCGTTTGCGTTAATACAGTAGAGAAGCTTTCTCCCTACCTAGGAGACACGGCCCTATGCGAGTTGCTTTCTGTTCTGCTTCGCGGTGACAAGAAGCTCTCGTCTCCATTTTTCTCTGAATTGGGACCTTTCTTAAGACGTAAAAATGGCGGAGGAGAAGATCGCAGGCCCAGCATGCTGAAAGAAGGCACAACCGAAGTAGGTAAGGTAGCAGCGAAAGTTCTAGGCCTGAAACCGACGGAGGGAACGATGGCAAGTACCGGAGCCGATAATTTGGCTTGAACCGTCAAGGCACCCAATGAGCTCTAGTGGCCCGCCAGAACCCCCGGGGAGCCCTCCCAGACCCCTCTCGGATGGCCATCGGCACGCGCGCCAAAACAGCGTTCCAGCACCCCAATTAAGCCCTATTTCGAACCTCGTACACACTTCCAGCAGTCACTTTGCCCCTGCTAGGCATTCCTTTGGGGCGGCCTTTCCACTACTATTCAGACCATCCCTCCAGAGGGACTTCCTCAGGGCCATATTCTCAGAATTTTTTGAGACATATAGACCCCCGTGTTTGCACACCGTGCACTTTTTTCCTGTGGACCAACCTTAGTCCCTCAGTTCCTAGTCCCTAGTCCCTGTCCACTGCTATCCTTCTCTTTTCATCCGCAAGGAGCCGAACTCATGGGCAATTTTTCAACCACGGAGGCACTCAAGGCATTAGCGGCCGGACCGCAAGTCCATCGCAATCTGCGCGTCGCCCAATTGATTGAGACTGCCCTGCTCCGCGGCGAGGCCCGCCTGGCAGCCAACGGAGCGCTCGTCGCCACCACCGGCTCCCGCACCGGTCGCAGCCCCCGCGACAAGTTCATCGTCGACGACGCCACCACCCACGAGTCTGTTGACTGGGGTAAAGTCAACCAACCTTTTTCTTCCGAGCGCTTTGAGGCTCTCCTTGAGCGCGTCACGCACCACATGCGCGAGCGCGACCTCTTCGTCGAGGACCTCTACTGCGGCGCCGACCCCACCTACCGTCTCCCCATCCGCGTTATCGCCGAATACGCCTGGCACGCCGTCTTTGTCCACCAGCTTTTCGTCCGCCCGGAACCCAATGAATTGAAAGCACATGCGCCGGAGTTCACGGTGATCGCCGCCCCCGAATTCCAAGCCGAGCCGGCCCGCGACGGCACCCGCTCTGAGGCCTTCATCCTCACCGACTTCACCCGCCGTATCGTCCTCATCGGCGGCACAAAATACGCCGGCGAAATGAAGAAGTGCATCTTCGGCGTGATGAACTACCTGCTCCCCGCCCGCGACGTGCTCCCCATGCACTGCTCCGCCAACGTCGGCGCAGACGGCGTAACTGCTTTATTCTTCGGCCTGTCCGGCACCGGCAAAACCACGCTCTCCGCCGACCCCACCCGCCGTCTCATCGGCGACGACGAGCACGGTTGGAGTCCCAATGGAATCTTCAACTTCGAAGGCGGCTGCTATGCCAAGTGCGTCGACCTGAGCGAGGAAAGAGAACCGCAAATCTTCCACGCCATCCGCTTCGGCTCCGTCCTCGAAAACGTGGTCCTGGACCCGGCCACCAGCCAGCCCGACTACTCCAACATCTCACTGACGGAAAACACCCGCGCCGCCTATCCCATTGATTTCATTGAGAACGCCGTCATCCCCGGCCAGGGCGGCCATCCTCGCAACATCATGTTCCTGGCAGCCGACGCCTTCGGCGTCCTGCCTCCCCTAGCCCGCCTCACCCCCGAGCAGGCCATGTACCACTTCTTGTCCGGCTACACCGCCAAACTGGCCGGAACCGAAGCCGGCCTGGGATCCGAACCGGTGCCCGAGTTCAGCGCCTGCTTCGGCTCTCCGTTCCTGCCTCTGGCGCCGCGCGTCTACGCCGAAATGCTCGGCGCCCGCCTCAAGCAGCATCAGGCCAATTGCTGGCTGGTCAACACCGGCTGGTCCGGGGGCAAATTCGGAGTTGGCAAACGCATGAGTCTTAGACACACTCGCGCCCTTGTCAACGCCGCCCTCGACGGCCAGCTCGACAAAGTCGACTACATCACCGAGCCCGCCTTCGGCCTGAATATTCCAGTCAGTTGTCCCGGAGTCCCGTCAGAGATTCTCAATCCGCGCAATATGTGGTCCGATAAGGCTGCCTACGACCGCCAAGCCACCTCTTTAGCAGCCCAATTCGAGTCCAATTTCCGCCAATTCAACGCCTCCGAGCAAGTATCCGCAGCAGGGCCTAAGAAGGATTGATACCTCCATTACGATTATCGCAACGCCATCCGGCATAATCGAACACATGAACATTGAGGGGCGCGGCGGACCAAAACCGCTATGGGTAAGTGAATTCGCCTGCTATGCTCCTGACGGTCAACTAGCGTTTAGCTACCACCAGTTTCCAGACCGTCCGCGCCCAACTTGGCTCATTGCCCCAGAAGGCAGCCAGGTAAGGGAATCGAGGAATCTCAAAGACCCCGAACGCCCGCTCACCGAGACTCGTAGCATGTGTGCGAACGCAGAGAACATCCTAACTCACTATCAGGACTGCGCGGACCACGGCGGCCTTGAGAGTACGTTCAATCCAGTCGTAGACCATGCGCTGAAGATGACCCGACTCTCCCGGGTCGAGCCCGGCTTTTTTGCGGAGAACACGGAATACTACTTGAATTTGGAGATTTCCCAGCATCGGAAAACGAGCTTTTGGACTATCAAGCACGGTGAAAAACTGCCGCCTTCATTTAGTAGCAAGAGCGAGCCGATGTACTTAGTCTTTGTAGGCGAGAAAGACGGGCGAGTTATCCTAAGAAATCCCGACTCAGGCCTTGAGTACTGGGCACAAATCGAATATCTTATCGACTCTGAGCCTCCATTCGTCATTGGAGCGAAACGACACGAAAGCCCAAAGGAGGTGCCAATCCTTTGGGCTCTTCTTCCGGCGTGAATGCACTTTGACCTCAAGTCTGACGTGCTGGGAACGGCGGTTCCGATTCCAACGATGAGTTCCTGGGCCGCTGGAATCTCCGCAATGAAGTTCGAAGGCAATGCACACGAAAAGTTTGTGAAATATCTAAGCTACATGGATCAGAGTGGATTTGACGCGACCGCACTGGAGAACCCTGCTCGCAGTTACTTCGTCACATCGTCTTCCGGCGGAAGACATCTCAATGCCCACATCCGATCTGAAGCTGACGAGTCAGCGCATGTCACAGTTGTCAGCACGCTCGAACAGCCTGTGCTCTATCTCAACTACTCAGCTCCGGGCCAGCTTCCGATGGCGTCTCAACTCTGAACACGCGTAGATCGAATCAATGATTTTCGCTCAAACGCAGAAAAGCCCTGCCTCCACGGCAGGGCTTTTCTGTTGAATATTATTGCCGGCGATCACCTAATCTCCCACACAGTCGCCCGTGCAGTACCATCGGCCCAGCGAGGCTTAACTTCCGTGTTCGGGATGGGAACGGGTGATCCCTCGCAGTATGGTCACCGGCAA
>JBEKPF010000106.1:0-34636 GCA_049521035.1 Occallatibacter sp.
AATTCGGCAAGGTAGACATTCTGGTGAATGCGGCGGGAATTACGCAGAAGGGACCGACTCTGGATGTGGAAGAGGCGGACTGGTCGCGAGTGATTGAGACCAATTTGACGGGAACGCTGCGCGCCTGCCAGATTTTCGGCAAGACGATGGTGCAAGCGGGTTATGGGCGCATTATCAATATTGCTTCGCTGGCGTCGTTTGTGGGGTTCTACCGGGTGGCGGCTTATGCGGCCAGCAAGGGAGCTGTAACGTCGTTAACTAAAGTACTTGCGATTGAACTTGCACAGAGCGGAGTGACGGTGAACGCAATTGCACCGGGGTTGTTTCCCACGGAGCTGACGGCGCCCATCATCCTGGGGACGCCACGCGGAGAAGAGCTGATTCTGCGCTCTCCGATGGGGCGGTTCGGCGAGCCGCGCGAGGTGGCCGGGACGGCGGTATTTCTAGCGTCGGAGGCGGCATCTTTTATTACCGGCGAAGTGATTGCGGTGGATGGAGGGTTCCTGGCAAGCGGTGTGAATCAGTGAGGCAGGGAGTAGGGGACTGAGGAACTAAAGAAAGATCAGCGGGGGATTGGATGTCTGGGAGCACTATGAAGGAATCACAGGAAGTTGTTGAGGTTTTTGCGGATCCGCCGGCACTGCCGGGACGGTGGACTGTCTGCGCCATGCTTTTTGTCGCCACGTCGATCAACTACATGGACCGACAGGTGATCGGGATTCTAAAGCCGGTGCTGGAACAGAACGTGGTGCACCTTCAGCCGCTGATACCGGGATGGTCATCGACGGAGATGTCGATCGGCATGACCGATGCACAGTTCGGCTACGTTATTGCATGCTTCCAAGCTGCGTACATGCTTGGGGTAGTGTTTGCGGGGCGGATGGTGGACAAGCTGGGGTGCCGGAAGGGCTATCCACTTGTAACTGGGCTTTGGAGCCTGTCGGCGATGGGGCACGCGCTGGTGACATCGGTCTTTGGCTTCGGAGTGGCGCGCGTCTTCCTGGGGTTGGGCGAGAGCGGAAATTTTCCGGCGGCGATCAAGGCAACGGCGGAGTGGTTTCCCCCGAAAGAACGCTCGCTGGCCACGGGCATTTTTAATTCCGGTGCGTGCATGGGAGCGATTCTGGCTCCGGCGATTGTGCCGTGGGTAGCACTGCACTTTGGATGGCGCGCGGCGTTTCTGTCGACGGGCATTTTCAGCGCAACGTGGATCGTGTGGTGGTCAGTGACGTATCGGACGCCGCGCGAATCGATGGATTGGACGCGGGGGCAGGTGATTGTGCCTCCGCCAGGTCCGCAGCCGGGGTGGTGGACGCTGCTCGGGCACCGTCAGACATGGGCTTTCATGGTGGGCAAATTCCTCACGGACCCGGTGTGGTGGTTTCTTCTGTTCTGGCTTCCGGATTTCTTCAGCAAGCGGTTCAGTCTGAATTTGTCGCACCTGGGGCTGCCGCTGGTGATCATTTACTGCGTGTCCACGGTGGGAAGCGTTTTTGGAGGCTGGCTGCCGCGCGGATATGAATGGCTGGGAATGGCGTTGAAGCCGGCGCGACTGGCATCGATGCTGACCTGTGCGCTACTGGTGGTGCCGATTCTATTTGTGGGTGGATTGCAGTCGGAGTGGGTTGCTGTAACGCTGCTGAGCCTAGCGGCGGCGGCACACCAGGGGTGGTCGGCGAATCTGTTTACGACTGTGCCGGACATGTTTCCGCACCGCTATGTGGGGACGGTGGTGAGCTTTGGGACACTGGCCGGGGCTGCAGGCGGCGTAATTTTCTCAATGATTACGGGGAACATTCTGCAGATTACTCACAGTTACGTGCCTCTGTTTGTTTACTCGGCATCGGCATACCTGATCGGATTGCTGCTGCTGCGGACGTTGGCGCCGGGGCTGAAGCGAGCTTTGCCGGAGGCTTGATTGCGGCGGGAATTCGAAGATAGCGGGAGCAGAAATGGAAGAGCGGCGAAAGTTCCGGATGGGGATGGTGGGCGGGGGCCCGGGTGCGTTCATTGGGCCAGTTCACAAGATGGCGGCTGAGCTGGACGGGAAGATCGAGTTGGTTGCGGGGGCATTTTCGCAGTCGGCGGAACGGTCTAGGGGGGCTGGAGCGGGATTCGGGATTGATCTGGGTAGAGCTTACGCGGATTATCGCGAGATGATTGGGGCCGAACGGGAGCGGAAAGACGGGATCGATTTTGTGGTGATCGCCACGCCGAATCATCTGCACCTGCCGGTTGCAGTTGCGGCGCTGGAGGCGGGGATTGCGGTGATGAGCGATAAGCCGGCCACTGCTACTTACCCTGAAGTGCTGGAGCTGGAAGCGGCGGTGGCGAAGGCAGGGGTGCCGTATGCGCTGACACATACCTACGCGGGATATTCGCTGGTGCGGGAGGCGCGGGCGATTTGTACAAGCGGGAAGCTGGGAGCGATTCGCAAGGTCGCTGTCGAATATTTGCAGGGCTGGTTGAGCACACCGCTGGAGGCGACTGGGCAGAAGCAGGCGGCCTGGCGATCTGATCCGAAGCTGAACGGACCGGGCGGATGCACTGGGGATATCGGGACGCATGCGTTTCACCTGGTGGAGTACGTTATCGGGGCGCGCGTGACGAGCCTGAATGCGGCACTGCGGACGGTGGTTCCAGGACGGCGGCTGGATGACGATTGTAATGCGCTGCTGCGGATGGAGAATGGCGCGACCGGGACTCTGATGGCTTCGCAGGTGGCTGCGGGCGAGGGAAACGGGCTGCGGCTGCGGGTGTATGGAGAGAATGGATCGATTGACTGGCGTCAGGAGGATCCTAACCGGCTGCGAGTGAAGTGGGTGGATGGGCCGGAAGAGATTCGTCATGCTGCTGGTGGGTATTTGAGCTCGGAGGCACGGGCGGTTACGCGGCTGCCGGGCGGGCATCCGGAGGGGTATATCGAGGCGTTTGCGGTGCTGTACCGGGAATTTGCGGAGGGGTTGATGGCTTGGAAAGATGGGAAGCCGAATGCTCTGCCGGAAACGCTACCGGGGATCGTGGCCGGGGTGCGCGGAATGCGCTTTATTGAGCGGGCGATTGAGAGCAGCAGGACGGAAAGCTGGGTGGAATTCTAATTGGGTAATGGACCAGAGGTGGCATGAGGTTACCCACCCCTTTTCGGATCGCTCTGGGAGTCGTTGCCGCGCTATTGGGACTTTGGTCCGGCGTGATGGTAGTCGGTACGTTTCTGGTACCGTGTGAGTGCCCCATGGATACGTGGCAAAGCCTTGGCCGGCAGGTACTCACATCAATAGGGTTCCTTGCAGTCGCAATTGGTTTTGCACTCCTCGCAAGGTGGTGCTTCACCGGACGGGGTTCAAACGACGGACAAACGGGAGATTTGAACAATGAAAACCATCAAGGGGCCGGGGATCTTTCTGGCGCAGTTTGCTTCGAATGATGCGCCGTTCAACACGCTGGAGGGGATGGCGCAGTGGGCTGCGGGGCTGGGATTTGCCGGTGTGCAGATTCCGACGTGGGACCGGCGGTTGTTCAATTTGAAGCTGGCGGCGGAAAGTAAAGGGTACTGCGACGAGGTGCTGGGAGTGGTGGGTAAGGCCGGACTCGCCGTGGCCGAACTTTCTACGCATTTGCAGGGGCAACTGGTGGCGACGCATCCAGCTTATGACGTGCTGTTTGCGGGGTTTGCGCCTGTGGAGCTAATGGGAGACTTGAAGGCGCGGCAGGCGTGGGCGGTGGAGCAACTGGAGTTTGCGGCGGCGGCGAGCATGAATCTGGGACTGACGGCGCATGCAACGTTTTCAGGGGCGCTGGCGTGGCCGTTCTTCTATCCATGGCCACAGCGGCCGACGGGACTGATCGACGAAGCATTCGAAGAGTTGGGTCGGCGATGGTTGCCGATTCTGCAGGTGTTTGACGAGGCGGGGGTGGATGTTTGCTACGAGCTGCATCCAGGCGAGGATCTGCACGATGGGTTGACCTTCGAGCGTTTTGTGGATGCAGTGGGCGGGCATAAGCGGGCGAATATTCTGTACGATCCAAGCCACATGATTTTGCAGCAGATGGACTATTTATCTTTTCTGGATATTTATCATGATCGTGTGCGGGCGTTTCACGTGAAGGATGCGGAGTACCGGCCGAGCGGGCGCAGTGGGGTGTACGGAGGGTACCAGGATTGGATCAACAGGCCGGGACGTTTCCGTTCGCTGGGAGATGGGCAAGTCGATTTTCACTCAATTTTCAGCAAGATGGCGCAGTATGACTATCCGGGATGGGCGGTGCTGGAGTGGGAGTGTTGCTTGAAGCATCCGGAGGATGGTGCGGCGGAAGGCGCGAAGTTCATCAAGGAGCGGACGATCCGGGTGACGGAGCGAGCGTTCGACGATTTTGCCGGGGCTGGGGTGGATGCGGAGAAGAATCGGAAGATATTGGGACTGGGGTGAGGGAGTCAGGCTGGAATTCAGTGAGTCAGCCTGCGATGAAATTGATAACTTCGGGCTCTTAGGTATTCATCTTGCCGAACCGCTTGGTTTGAAAACTTTGCCAGGCGCGAGTCCGTCTGAGGAAAACCATCAATCGGTAAAGGAGGCTGCAACGGCCGCACCGATAGGGACTGCGAAACCCAGTTGGGCACCCACATTGGCAAGCGTGACCTTCTCAACCTAGGCATAGTTCAGCGTCATAGATCTGCCGTGACTGGTATAGACAAATCTGTCCACTCCTGCTTCACATTGCCGTGATGTCGATGCGTATCGAGGTTATCCGCTAAAACTTCTTGCTTCTCTTGCCGATAAGTGGATTGCCACGATGATTCGCAAGGAGAAGCCAACATGGCGCTCGTAACATGGTCTGACAAGCTTTCGGTCGGAATTAAGGCGATCGACGATCAACACACCGTTTTATTCAACACAATCAATGAACTTCACGCCGCCATGTTGAAGGGCCAGGCGCGACAGATCGTCGGCAAATTGCTTGGCGATTTGGTGATCTATACGCGCAATCATTTCTCAGATGAAGAGAAGATGATGGCCGACAACGGTTATCCGGGGCTGGACGAGCATATCAAGGTGCACCGGGCATTGACCAAAAAGGTGGAGGAGTATTCTGCGCGTTACGAGAAGGGTGATCTCTCTCTCAGCCTTGATCTTTCCGAATTCCTGTCCAGTTGGCTTACCGCCCACATTCAGGGAGTTGACCGGTCGTATGGACCCTATATGAATGAGCGCGGAGTACGTTAATCGACTACTGCCTCTCGATTCTTAATGGGGAAGTGGATTAAGGGTGTCCCGTAGATTGGGACTCGTACCACAATTCGTGAGGATCTGTTAACCTGCGCGAGATAGAGCATCTCGCGCAGGTATTCTTTGCAATCAGCTTAGGAATCTATGCGCACTTAAATTGGACACCAGGTCCTATCTACCTTCACCTGGATCTGATTCTTGATCGCAATGGTTAGGAATGAGGGCGGGCCGAGTGTGCGCTTGTTCACCTCAGATGGCGATTCCGGCGGAGCGGTAGATCTGGGTGATGCAGCGCATGTCGCGGAGGCCTTCTTCACCGGGGGACTGCGGCTCGAGGTTGTGTTGGATGCAATTTGAAAAGTGTTCTGCTTCGGCCTGGAAATGGGAGGGATCGCGAGCGGGATTGAGCTCGTCGAGTTGTGTGCCGGAGAAATCGGCGCGCAGGTGTAGACCCTCATAGACAAAGGCTGAATCGACTTGGAGCCAGCCTTTGGAACCGTATACGCGATAGTAGCCTTCCATTTGAGCGCCGTAGGTTGTGGAGCAACTGGCGACGATGCCGGAGGGAAACTTCATGGTCCAGGCGACATTCTCTTCGACTTCGTTGAAGCGGCCATCGTGGTCGATGACGGAGGCATAGGCAGAGATTGCGGAGGGCTCTTCGCCGGTGAGGTAGCGGCAGGCATTGAGCGAGTAGATGCCGACGTCGAAGAGCGGACCGCCGCCGGCGAGCTTCTTGTTGAGACGCCACTCGCCGGGAGCGATGTTGAAGCCGAAGGCGCTGACGACGGCCTGCACTTGGCCGAGAGAGCCGTCGCGAATGAGCTTGATGGCGCGCAGGTTGGTGGGCTCGTAATGGCAGCGGTAGGCGATCATGAGCTTAACGCGGGCGGCCTTGCAGGCGGCGATCATCTGCTCGCAGTCGGCAACGTTGGTAGCCATGGGTTTCTCGCAGAGGACGTGCTTGCCGGCTTTGGCAGCGCGTATGGTGTATTCGGCGTGCATGGAGTTGGGGAGGGCCACGTAGACCGCATCGACCGCGGGATTGTGGATGATCTGGTCGAAGCTTTCGTAGTTATAGATGGACATGGATGGGACGTTATATTGGGCGGCGATGCGGTCGGCTTTGTCGCGATGGCCGCTGACGAGGGCGGTGATCCGCGAGTTTGTGGTGGGGAGTACGCCGCGCATGAAGTGATCGGCGATGCGGCCGAGGCCGATGACGCCATAGCCAATCTTTCGATCCGCGGGTTGGGCGTTGAGTGGGGGAACGAAGCGGGCGGCGAGGCCCATGGCGCCTATCCGGGCAAAGTCTCTGCGCGTGAAACTCATCATGAGTGAAATCCCTCGGCAAACGAATGTAAGGATAGTCGAGTTGAGTGGTTGAGCCAACGCGAGGCAGGATTTGTATCGAGTGGGAGTCGCGGCTTAGCATCGGGCTCATGGATTCTGTAATTTTGGATGGGCAGCCGCTGACGCTGGTTGAGATTGAATCGGTGGCACTGAAGGGCTGCCAGGTGGAGATTGCGCCCGCTGCATGGGTGCGGGTGCGAGCCAGCCGGGAGCAAATTGAAGGAATTCTGGCGCAAGGGCAGACGGTGTATGGGGTCAACACAGGGTTTGGCAAGCTGGCCGATGTACGGATTCCGGCAGACAAGCTGGCCCAGTTGCAGACGAACCTGGTGAGGAGCCACTCGGGCGGGGTGGGACAACCGCTGGCTGAGGCCGAAGTGCGAGCGATGTTGCTGCTGCGGGCGAATGTGTTGGCGAAGGGGTTCAGCGGGTGCAGAGCTGTGGTGGTGGAGACACTGGTGGCGATGCTGAACGCTGGGGTGCATCCCGTGATTCCGGAGAAAGGCTCGGTGGGAGCAAGCGGTGATTTGGCGCCACTGGCGCATCTTGCATTGGTCGCCATTGGCGAGGGTGAGGCGTTCTATCACGGCGAACTAATGGCTGGGGGCGAGGCGCTACAGCGCGCCGGCTTGCAGCCTCTGTCGCTGGCAGCCAAAGAGGGATTGGCGCTGCTGAACGGGACGCAGGCGATGACCGCAGTGGGGGCGCTGGCAGTGGCGCGCGGGCTCAGGGTGGTGAAGGTTGCGGACCTGGCGGGGGCGATGAGCCTGGAGGCATTGATGGGCACGCCAACGGCCTTCGATAAGCGGATTCACGAGGCACGGCCTCATGCGGGGCAGATTGCGGTGGCGGCGCATTTACTGGGACTAATGGAGGGTTCGGAGATTCGCGAAGCGCACCGGGAACAGGATTCGCGCGTGCAGGATGCTTATTGTCTGCGCTGCATGCCACAGGTGCATGGGGCGGTGCGGGATGTGCTTGAACATGTGTGCGACGTGCTTGAGGTTGAGACGGGGTCGGCTACAGATAATCCATTGGTGTTTCCAAGCGACCCGTCGAAGGCGCAAGAAGACGGAGTTCTTTCTGGAGGGAATTTTCATGGAGCGCCGCTGGCATACGCGTTTGACTACGCGGCGATCGCACTGACCGATCTAGCGAGCATTACGGAACGGCGAATCGACCGGCTGCTGAATCCGGACATCAACGAGGGGCTGCCACCGTTTTTGTCGCCGGATCCGGGACTTTCGTCGGGGTTCATGATGGCGCAGATTGTGGCGGCGGCGCTGATCAACGAGTGCCAGGTTCTCGCGCATCCTTCTTCTACGGGGAGTATCCCGACGAGTGGAGGCAAAGAGGATCACGTGTCGATGGGGATGACCGGGGCGGTGAAGCTGCGGCAGATTGTGGAGAATGGCGAGCGCATCACGGCTATTGAACTGATGTGCGCGGCGCAGGGATTGGAATGCAGGAGACCGCTGAAGGCAGGCCCAGCGATGGAGCGGGCGCACGATGTGGTGAGGGCGGTGGTTCCACGGTTGGAGCAGGATCGGGTTCTGGCTCTAGATGTGGATGCATTGGCTGGTGTGCTCCGGAGTGGGGCGTTTGAGGAGTGGTGCGATTGAGGCTCCTGGGTGTTGTCAAAAGAGTATCGGTCCACAGGGGAAATGGTTACTATCAAGCGCACATGTAACCCTTTTGACCGGGGAGGCGGAAGTTGGCATGTTGAGGACGTAAGTAATTTTAAATGAATTAGATACGGGAGAAGTTGGTTCGAGATGGATCAGGGTGGCATTTCGAAATTTCTATCATTTTACTATTGATTTTTGAAGAAAAAATCCGTAAAATAAAACTCTAGAGTTACCTCAGGAGAGACAGGTTCCCCCAGCCCGAATCTGAGGATGAACGTAGAAATTATCCTCCATTAAGGACACCAATTCGATGGCAAAGCGTCGTGGAAATCCCAATTGGGGCAAACCGGAGCCCATCGGCCCCGTTGTGCCCACAGTGACCTCCTTCGAGCAGATCGTGAAGGAGTTCAAGCTTACCCCGGACCAGTACATCCGGTCCACCCGTCTTCGGGAGTGGGCTCGGCGGAACAAGAATTCCAAGTATATCCCCGAGGCGCTGTTGGAGGCCTGGGGCTTCGAGATCGAATCGACGTTGTAGGCCTTTTCTTTGGAAGTTCCTCAAAAAGCGCTGCCTTTGGGCGGCGCTTTTGCTGTTTGGGGTGGTGTAAGGATTGCAGTCGGACGTTTGCCGTTACACTCAAGGTCGATGCTCGGTCCTACCGCAACTCTGATCGTGGACTGGCTTTGGCAGATAGGGCTCACTGTAAGCTTGGCACCTTTTGGCGACGAGACATTCTTGCCTGGCGTCACGCTGGAGCCGGGCGGCATCATTGTCGACCCGGAGCGGCTGGCCACCGGCGACCATGTTGCCTGCGCGGCGTGCCGCCGCCGTATCGAATGCTGGCTCCGACATGGGAGATGAGATTACCGCGCAGACCTGGTCCTATGCGGCCGCAGTCCACCTCGGTCTTATCCGCACATGATTCGCTGGCTGCGGACAGAGCCGGATTAAGACTGCTATCCAATAATCAGGCAGCGCTTCTGTGCGCATCTTTGATCTGATCGTGTGGGAGGTTTTTGCCGTTTTCACCTGCCATAGGCGAGAATGAAAAGGTCATCATGCCCAATAGTGCACGCACTTTCGAGCCTCCCTTTACCGACGTGCCCGGCGCGCTCAACGAGATTCGCGCGGGGCGGATGGTGGTGGTGGTGGACGACGAGGACCGAGAGAATGAGGGCGACCTGACCCTGGCCGCGGAGTTCGTGACGCCAGAGGCGATCAACTTCATGGCTCGGTTTGGACGCGGGCTGATCTGCCTGACGTTGACGGAGGAACGCGCCGATCATTTGCGGCTGTTTCCGATGACGCAGCAGAACTCGTCGCGATTTGGGACGGCGTTCACTGAGACTATCGAAGCGCGCGAGGGAGTGACGACAGGGATCTCTGCGGCGGACCGGGCGCATACGATTCGTACGGCGATCGACCCGCGGTCGAGCTACACCGATCTGGCACGTCCGGGCCACGTATTTCCGCTGCGCGCACGCAAAGGCGGCGTGTTGGTGAGGGCGGGGCAGACTGAGGCTTCAGTAGACCTGGCACGGCTGGCCGGACTGAATCCGTCAGGAGTGATCTGCGAGATTATGCGGGACGACGGGGAGATGGCGCGGATTCCGGACCTAGTTCCGTTCTGCAAGGAACACGGGTTGACGATTCTTACGGTGGCGGAGCTGATCCGCTACCGTCTGCGACATGAGCGGTACATAGTGCGAGCTGGGGAAAGCCGCATCCAGACACGCTATGGCGAGTTCCGGATGATTGCGTACGAGAGCGCGGTGACGGGCGGAGAGAGCCATATTGCGCTGGTGCGTGGGGAGCTTTGCGGGGATTGTCCAGCGATGAGTAGCGGGCCTGCGGTGGATGGGTTGGCTAGGAATTTGGAGCAGGCGGCAGAGGGCATGGGGAACGGCGTCCAGTTGCGGGCGCCTTGCTCGCATGCGGTGCTGGTAAGGGTGCACACGCGTTGCACGGCGGGCGATGTGTTTGCAGCCGACTGCCGATGCCGCGAGACTCTCGACCAGTCAATGCGGATGATTGCCGAAGAGGGGTGCGGGGTGGTGCTGTACCTGCACAACACGTCGCGAGGCTTTGAGATTGAACATGCGCCCACTCCAACGGAGGCATTTGAGCCGGGAGGTGCAGCGGCAATCCATGAAACGGAAGCAGCGGGCGTGGGGCGGCTGATTCTGCACCAGGAACTTCGACAGCGGGAAGGTTCGCAGGCGCGTACTGGGCGAATCTTGCGGGCTATTGGACTGGGTGGGCAGATTTTGTCGGACCTGGGGATCCAGCGGATTCGGTTGCTGTCAAATACGACGATGCATATTCCGGCTCTGGAGGGTTTTGGATTAGAGATTGTGGAGCAGGTGCCGATACCGGTGGAGAAGCTCAGCACAGTGGGGTGAGCTTACCCGCCCCGGCGCCCCTGAGATTGGAACCGGCGGTGCGTTCGCGCCGTACATGATTCTCAGAGGATGCGTCCATGCGAAATCTGTGCCTAGCGTCAATGTACCTTCCGGCACTGGCCTTGGTGGCCGGTGCAATTGCGAATGCTCAGACAGGCAACGCAGCTTGGTCCAAGTCCTATCCGGTTTCGGAGAAGGCCTCACTCACTTTGAGCACCGGAGATGCCTCGGTAGAGGTGAGCAGTTGCGGGAGTTGCCGTGAGGTGAAGGTCGGGATCGATTGGAAGGATCGCAAGCCAAGCGAGTTTGACCTGACCGAGTCCCAGAGCGGCGGTCATGTGAATTTCGAGTTGAAAGAAAAGGCTCACATAGGCATCCACTTCACGATGGGGAATTGGCACGAGCCCCACGTCATGGTAGAAACGCCTTCCCGGCTGGACCTCGAGGCGCGGACGTCTGACGGCAGTCTCAAGGTCATTGGAGTACAGGGGAACCTGGAGTTGCATACAAGCGATGGTGCGGTGGACGTTGAGGATGTGAGCGGGTCGCTGCGATTGAGCGCCAGCGATGGCACAATCAAGATTCACAATGCGACTGGCACGCTGGAGACGCGCTCGTCCGATGGTCATGCGACGATCGATGGCCGGTTTACTTCGTTGCAGGCGCACACCAGCGACGGCAACCTGGACGTGACGCTGAGCGAAGGCACGCAGTTGACTTCGTCGTCGCGAATCGAGAGCTCTGACGGCCAGGTGACGGTGAAGCTGCCGCGAACCCTCGCGGCTGACTTGGATATCCATACCAGTGACGGTCAGATCCGTAGCACGGTGCCGCTCACAATGGAAGGCTACGACTCAAGCCATAGCTCTGGACATAACCTGCGCGGCCATTTGAATGCGGGCGGGGTACCGCTGACCATTCATAGCACCGATGGCAATGTAACGGTCTCGGCGCTTTAGGGGAGAGATCGCTCCGGGCCTTCGACGCTGGCGGCAGTTGGATTTGGTTTTGTTCTAGAGCACAGATCCGCTTCCAAATAGCCCCATGCAGAAAGGGACACCGGAGGCTTTGGATTAGAGATCGTGCAGCAAATGCCGATACAAATAGAGCAATGCAGCCAAGTAGAGTGACGGAGCGGGCACTACCCGATTTGGGTATTGACTTCTATATACACAATAGTGTCAATTTTCTTACAGCACCCATTTTCAGTCTCTTTTTTTCGCATTTTGAGGAGTTATCACAGGAGGGGATCTGCCGCTCCTGTGTTGGCTTGCCGTGATTGGATAGGCGCATGGACAGAAACGGCACCGTTTCCGCAATGTGTGAGACGGAACAGGAAGATCGGAACAGCTTGTACGCCCTGAGTTGGAGCTATGCGCAGGACGGGAAGATTGCGGTTGATGCTGAGGGTGGGGTGGTTGTAGATGCGAACCCTGCAGCGCAAGCGCTGATGGGTTATTCTCGCAAGGAACTGATCGGAAAGCACGTGACGGAACTTCACCCGCCTGCCGAGCGCTCTCGGGCTGAGTTGGAATTCCTGCAGTCGAGGCACCGTGCAACTCCCCACTCGGGGTTTCACCTTCAATGCAAAGACGGCCGGCTGGTGCCGGTTGCGATCTGGTCTTCTGATCCGATCCGGCTTGGGGGCGGAACCGTGGTGATCGCCGAGTTCCGCGATATCACCGAGCAACAGCAAAAAGAGCATCAACTTTCAGCGCAAAACTGGGCATTGTCGGCATTCTCGATTGCTGCGTTGGCGCTTGGACGAGCCCGTACGGCCGAAGGGTTGCTGCAGTCCATCTGCGAGGCGATCACGGCGCAATCGGTGTACGTGCTGGCATGGGTAGGCATTGCGGAGGACGGGCCGGACAAGAAGATCAGAGTGGCCGCATCGTCAGGGAGCGCGGTGGGTTTTCTGAATGGAGTGCACGTAAGCTGGTTAGAAGATGAGGCGTCTGGCCAGGGTCCGATGGGCGTCTGCATTCGAACCGATGAGCTCCAGATTCTGGAGGATACCGAGAAATCGCCATCTTTTGCGGTGTGGCGAGAGCGAGCGCGAGAATTCGGGATTCGGTCGGCTGTGTGTACGCCGCTTCATATCGAGAGTGGGTGGAAAGGTGCGTTGATTGTGTATTCGGCGCGCCCGAGAGCATTTGAAACTGCGCCAGTAGAGGTGTTCGAGCGGCTTACAGAGCAGGTGGCTCACGGCATCAAGGCACTGGAACACAAGCAGCTTCTGGATGAGGAACGGCGAAACCTTGAAAAGACGCAGAAGCATCTGACAGAGGCCTTGACTGCGTCGATATCGGCGATGGTGACGGCCATGGAGATGCGGGATCCCTACACGGCAGGCCACGAAACCAGGACAGCCGACATTGCGTACGCGATTGGCAAGGAGATGGGATGGCCAGAGGGACGCCTGCAGGGACTGCGCATGGCAGCCATGGTGCACGACATAGGGAAGATCTCGATATCGCCGGATATCCTGACCAAGCCATCGCGGTTGACCGCGAAAGAATACAAACTAGTGAAAGGGCATCCGGACAGCAGCTACGCCATCCTGAAAGACATCCCATTTACGTGGCCAGTTGCGGAGATCGTGCGCCAACATCACGAAAAACTGGATGGCTCCGGGTATCCGTTGGGGCTGAAGGCAGATGAGATTCTGGCTGAAGCCAAGGTGCTGACCGTGGCGGATATAGTGGAAGCGATGGCTTCAGAGCGGCCGTATCGACGCGCACTTGGATTGGAAGTTGCTTTGAAGGCTGTTGAACGTGAGGCGGGTACCAAGCTGGACGCCGAAGTGGTAAGTATATGCGCGGCACTCTTTCGCGAACGGCGCTTGATTATTCCGGGACTCGAACTTCTACAATGATGGAGGATTTACTGTGACGCGGCGCTCGTGCGCAGTTAGTTCTTAAGTTATTTATGTATTTGAAGCAAAGATAATTAGATTCCTGACCAAAAGCGGTCAATATTGCTCACCGCTCATAGCCCGATACCTGTAAGATCAGCACAACAGTTCAGGGGAAAATTCTTCGAGCTGAAAAATACGCGTCATCGCTGATCGCGCGGAAGCTTACGTCTGCAATTACTCTTCCGACTACAAAACGCTCTCTTACACCGCACTCGCAACGCACGTCCACCGGCACGAGGGAAGGTTTTTGTTTGATGAGCGTTCATCTGGTGAATCCAAGCGACAACTCATTTGGTACGGCGGTAATCACACCGCGTTGGCTTTTTGTGCTTGCAGCAGCTACGCCGCAAGCGGCAGGCGATCCCATTCTGGTGGATGAATCACTGGAACAGATTGTGCCGGAGACAATCCAGCCAGGCGACATTGTGGGCGTCAGCGTGCACACGGGCAATGCGCTGCGCGGCTACGCCGTGGGAAGAATGGCGCGGAGCCGCGGTGCATGGGTGGTGTACGGAGGGATTCACGCTACGCTATTTCCCGAAGAGGCTTTGGGACTGGGAGAGGCACACGCAGTGGTCAAGGGCGACGGTGATGTTGCGTGGGGTAGAGTGGTCGCGGATTGCCTGGCGGGCAAACCGGAGAAGGTGTACGAGGGCGGGCGACTGGAGGGGAGCCAGTTCCTGGCTGCGCGCTGGGACCTGATGAATCCCGAGAAGTATATGTGGGCCTCGGTGCAGACGATTCGCGGATGTCCAAAGCACTGCTCGTTTTGCTCGGTGTGGCGGACGGATGGACAGAAGCCGAGGCAGAGAAGATTTCAAAGTGTGGTGGACGAGATTGTTGCACTACGCCGGTTGGGATTTCGCTTTATCGCCCTGGCGGACGATAACTTCTACCCGGTGACATTGACCGATCTGCGGCTGGCGCGCGAACAGAACAACACGGCCAAGTTAGAAGAGCTGACTGCGATTCGCCAGGAGCGGTACCAGCTGATGGAAGAGCTGGCAAAGTTGCCGAAAGATATGGTGTTCTTTACGCAGATCACGATGGAGGCGGGCGAAGACGGCGAATATCTTGATGCGATGCACAAGGCTAACATCAAGGGCGCGCTCGTGGGCGTGGAAGCGGTAACTCCTGAAGGGCTGAAGGCCGTGTTCAAGGACTGGAACTGTTCGGGCGACGCGCTAGCAAAACGCTTGCAGACATTCAAACAGCATGGAGTGCACGTGCTGGGATCGTTCATCTTCGGATTACCTTCGGATAAGCCGGCTACTTTCGACGCGACGGTGGAGATGGCGCTGAAGGCGGGCGTGACGTTTGCGCAATTCGTGATGATGACACCATTCCCGGGGACTGTGGACTTTGGGAAATGGGAGAAGGAGCAGGCGCAACATCCGACGATGGTGGGCGATGTTCCAATTACGCGGTACTGGATGATTCCGACGGAAGTAAGACCGAAGATGTTTACGCCGCATCCTACGATGAGCTCGGATGAGATACGGGATAGGACACAGAAGGTCTGGGACAGGTTTTATAACTGGGGAGCTATCTGGGAGCGGTCGGCTTGCTGCCCGAATATTACTTCGCGGGTAGCATTCATGTTTCTATCGAAGTTATACAGGCAGATGTATGCGGGGACGGGCATTTCGACGGACAGCGCACGGCGGAAGAAGTCGAAGGCTTGGGCTAAGTGGACGGCGAAGCAGTGCAAGAGGCTGTTCCAGGCGAAACCGATGCCGGAGCTGGCGGGGCCGAAGTGGGAGATTGGGATTCCTGCACTGGGTCATGCGGTGTTTGCTGGGGGAGATGGATCTAAGATTCCGGGGGCATTTGTAGTGATCCCGGAGAAGTAAATCCTTGGGGTGGCTTCGATTCGCTCATTGAATTCGCACTTTTCCCCTGTCCCAAACGCGGGACAGGGGCACTTGGCTATCAATTCTAAGACCAAGTGAAGGCTAAAGTCCCGAAGATCGAGACTATGGTGAGCAATACAGCGAGAGCCCACCACCTCGACCCGAAGAAGCTAGCGATGAAGGCTAGCAATAGTCCGAATTCCCAGAGATGAATCACACCAGTGAACGACAGATTCAGACTTGTTGGAAAACCTCCGACTATCTTGCTTCTCAAAATCAATACCAAAGGTACCAAAGAGCACAAAACGCTCAGGCTTCCGAGAAGATTCGCCGATCCCTTGCGAGTCAAGGCCATATCTTACAGTTTGCTCCTCCCACCGAGAACCAAGGGGGAAAGTCGCGGGCCCACGATTGAGGCTTCGGACCCGATGATGAATTGTGAATGCAATTTTACATTGGGATGGAGGGCGCTTTCGCGGATGCGTTGGGGATGTTGGATACTGGATATAGCTTGATTGGAGGTCTCTTTAGAAATGGCAAAGTGCTCGAATGATGGACTGATGGGTGGGGCGGTGACGGGAAAGCCGGTGACGGAATGCCAGGATTTGAATGAGGTGTTTCTGTCGTCGCTTCCAGCATTCGGCGGGGCTTACTTGCGGCGGGTCTATGATGCGATGCGAGCGATAATCGAAAAGCGTATTCCGCTGGTGGTCACTTGCGCCGGGCCGATCACGGTTTCCGATCAACACCGGGCGTGGCTCATTCCACTGATCAAAGCTGCGAACACTGCGTACATCACGGTGACTGACGCGATCTGCTACCACGACGGGCACGACTGTCTGCGGAAGACTGCGGAGCGGCCGATTCGCCAAGTGGATATGTTTGGGGACGACGGTGAGCTTCGCGAGAACGGCGTGATTCGCGTTGCCGATACCGGATTCGATGAACAAGTACTGTTTGACCAGGACGCCGTGGCGACCGAGATACTGCAACGGCCTGAGTTCCAAAAGAAGATGACAACGACGGAGCGCAATTATCTGCTGGGCAAACAATTTGCCTTGCGGGAAAAGGCGCTGGGTATTGCGCCGGGCCTGATGAGCACGTGCGCCGAACTTGAGTTGCCGGTTTTTATTGGAGCGCCTGCCGACGGCAGCCTGTTCCTGAATTCCGTGAAGCTGTGGGCGCTGGCGCGGATGAGCAAGATTCAATACGGCTTTGACTACGATCTTCACGAAGATGTGTTTGAGAGCTGCGCGTACCATCACTGGGGATTGTTTGACTCGGATGCGAAGTCGTTTGCGATTCTGATTCTGGGGGGCGGTGTTCCCAAGAATTACTCATTGCAGCCGGAACCGACTCTGTCGCAGATATTCTTCCTTGAGAACATTCGGGGATATGACTACGACGTTCAGATTGTTTCCTCTCCGGTGACGGATGGCAGTTTGTCATCGTGTCCGCCAGCCGAGGCGGTGTCGTGGGGCAAGGTTAATCCGGCGACCTACGCAACGCAGACGGTGAGCATGCAGGGCGACTACTCGTCGTACATGCCCTTCCTTGTGCGCGCGCTGGTAGGGAAGGAACTGCTGCATAATCCTCCGGAACCGCTTCGCCTCTATGCCAAGCGCGAGGAGCTTAAAGACAAACTGCTCGCGAAAATTGGAAACGATGAGGAAGCCATGAAAGCAATCATGGAGACCCTTTCGCTTCCGGCGATGCTCAAAGTATAGGCACCTGCGGTGCGACAGACGCTCGGCACCTGCGGTGCGGCCAACCACCTGCGGTGGGGCCAAACGCTCGCGGGAGGCTCGCACTGGCGTACTGCTTCCCATCCATGCGGTAGAAAGAACCGCGTGGATGGGGCACGCGTGATTCTTGTGGGTTTGAGCCTCGGTGCTCCCGGCATCGAGTTCAGGCTGCCCATCCCCCCAAAAGTGAAGGCGTCGGCGATGTGACTACGTCAGTTTCGTCGTGAATCCAGACCCAATTTAGGTTGAGCGCAGTGGCACGGCGCCCCGCCGATGCGGCACCTGCCGAGTCGCGTGTCGCTTGTCTCCGCAACGGGAGACCGGGAGGTCCTGGTTGAAGTGCGTGAGGAAGCGAAGGACGGGCTGGCTTCCGATAAAGAGGTGTGAGCGGTATCACGTTCAGGTAATCATTCGGCAGGATGAAAACCGGCGAGTACAGGGATGTTGCGCACACTAAAGTGGTACAGATCTTCTCAATTGAGGGCGAACTGTGGTCCCCATCACATACGATGCCAAAGCGAGAGGACTATCCATGTAGCTGATGAGTAAGCGGCGAATGGCCGCTGCAGGGAGCCACAGAATGAACCTGAAAGTCAGAAATACCGCATTAAGCCTGCTTGCTATTTCTCTTGCTGGACCTGCGTTCGCTGCCGTTCCTGGCGCTGATACCTACAAGGCGAAGTGCGCAATGTGTCACGGGGCTGATGGGCTTGCCACAACGCCGACGGCGAAAAACTTCAAGGTGCTCAGCTTTAAGGATCCGGCGATGGTGAAGGCGAGCGATGCGCAGTTAGCCGCTTCAATCAAAGACGGCAAGGGCAAGATGCCTGCGTACAAGGGCAAGCTGACGGACCCGCAGATCAAGGACATGATCGGGTACATTCGCACGCTGCAGAAGTAGGGGAACAGATTAAGCCAGACCTGACCGTGCGGCTCGAATCGGGAGAGACGGACCGCTATCGCGGATGTCCCGCATCGGGGATCGGCAGGCATTAACCGGAGACAAGATGAAGACCGTTTCCTCCATAGCCCTAACGATCTTTGCGTCCATCGCACTGGCTCTTGCGCCGCAAGGCTTTGCGCAGGCCACTGATTGCATTTCGTGCCATGGCGACGCAGGGATGCAAGATGGGGCAGGACACAGTATCAGCGTGGATGCGCAGAAGTTTCATTCCAGCATTCACGGCAGTTTGGAATGCGGCAATTGCCATGCCGACATCAAGGAATATCCGCATCCGGACAAGGTGAAGCGGGTGGAGTGCAGCGCCTGCCACGCCGATGAAGCAACTGGGCTGGTTGGAAGCGTACATGCGGACGGCAAGGAGCATCCCTGCACCAGTTGCCACGGAGACGCGCACACGATTGTTCCGAAGAGCGATCCGAAGTCGGCGGTCTATCCGCTGAATGTGCCGCGCACTTGCGGGCAATGCCACAGCAATCAAGGGATGGGGCAAAAGCACGGTCTGCCGAGCATTTACCCGTCGTACATTGACTCGATCCACGGATTTGCGCTGAGCAAAGAAGGGCTGCTGGTTGCGGCGAACTGCCAGACATGTCACGGGTCGCACCACATCCTGAGCCACAAAGATCCGCAAAGCGCGACTTATAAAGCGAATGTTCCCGAGACGTGCGGGAAATGCCACGCAGGAATTACTACAGATTATGAACAGGGCGTGCACGGAAAGGCTGTGGCTGCGGGGAAACTGGACGCTCCGGTGTGCTCGGACTGTCACACCGCGCACGCGATACTGCAGCCGACAGAGGCTGTGTTCCGTTCGCAGTCGACACCGATTTGCGGTTCATGCCACAAGGAGAAGTTCGCCGGTCAACAAAGCGAACCTAGTGAAGACCTGCGGCCGGTGTCATGCGGGCGCCAACGCAAGCTTTGTGCAGTATCAACCGCACGCTAATGCGCATAACCGGAAGCTGAATCCTGCGCTTTATTACATTGGGCTATTCATGAATCTTCTATTGGTGAGTGTGCTTACGTTCTTCCTGATTCACACGATACTTTGGCTGATTCGCCAGCGCCTTGAACAGGTAAAGAGAAAGTCGACTGAGGGAGGGAACCATGCCTGATCTTGAGCCAGCGGCAGTCAGTGGTACGGGGAACGAAGCGGGGAAGGGGCGGTTTTTCACGCGCTTCACCGCGGCGCAGCGGTATATGCATGGGGTTCTGTTCAGCTCGTTTTTGGGATTGGCTGCGACGGGACTTCCGATGCGCTTCAGCCAGAGCTTCTGGGCGCGCAAGTTTGCTTCGGCGGTGGGTGGGTTCGGCGCGATCATCTTCTTTCACAAGCTGTGCGCACTGGTGCTGACAGTCGCGTTTCTGATTCACCTGAAAGATATTTTCACGCGCGGCGTGGTCAATCGTGAGAAGGGGATCTTCTGGGGGCCGAATTCAATGGTGGCCAACTGGAAAGATGTGAAGGATCTGGTCGGACACGTGCGCTGGTTTGTCGGACTGGGAAAACGGCCGACGTTTGGGCGCTATGCCTACTGGGAGAAGTTCGACTACTGGGCGGTGTTCTGGGGGATGATGATCATCGGTTTCTCAGGATACGCGATGTGGTTTGCGCCATTCTTCGCGCGGTTCCTGCCGGGGTGGGCGCTGAATGCGGTGCTGGTGGTTCACAGCGAAGAGGGGCTGTTGGCGATTCTCTTCATCTTCTCAATTCATTTCGTCAATACGCACTTGCGTCCAGACACTTTTCCGATGGATATGGTGATCTTTACCGGCGTGGAGAGCGAAGAAGAGTTCAAGCATAAACGGCCGGAGGAGTTTGAGGCGCTGCAAAAGACAGGGAAGTTGGAGTCGAGACTTGGATCAGCGCCGGCGACATGGTGGATCAATTTCGCGCGGGTGATTGGGTTCACGGCGATTCTGATTGGACTAACGCTGCTGGTGCTGACACTAAGTGCTTACTTCACGTAAAGACGGATGATCGAAGACACGATGGTTGATTAACGAAGAGCGGATGATCAAGACAGAGGCCCATTCTGCTGAAGAGGATGGGTCTTTGTCTTTTCGCATGTAAACGAAAGTACATGTTTACTGTGCGGAAGGGGGAACGGTTGGGCCTCTGCGTTGTGGCCTTGTGACTCCAATCACTGCGCATGCAATTCAAGGAAGCATCTGCTTGATGGCGTGAAGTTGACTCGAAGAATCATTGCGCCAATGGTTGCCGTCGTCCTCTGTTTGTGGGCGCTTTCAGTTCGTGCGGAGCAGAACCCGAAAGACACAGACTGTCTTGCCTGCCACTCCGACAAGACGCTGACAACGGAAGTAAACGGCAAGACCATCAGCCTGTTTGTGGATGCGGGCAAGCTGCAGCACTCGATTCACGGATTTATGTTCTCGTGCGTGGATTGCCACAAGGATGTGAAGAGCCTGCCGCACGAGGCCGTTCCGCAGAAGGTGACCTGCGCGCAGTGTCATGCGGATGCACAGCAGGCTTACAAGCAGAGCCTGCATGCGAAGGCGACGAAGACAGGCGCACCAGCGGCCAATTGCCAGGACTGCCACGGGGGTGCGCACGAAGTCCTGAGAGCCGACGACGCGAAATCGCCGGTGAACCACGCCAACATTCCGAACACGTGCGGCCGATGCCATGGACAGAAGTTTCTAATGGAATCGAATGGCGAGAGTGCACAACCCTTCCTCTCGTATCAGGACAGCGTGCATGGACTCGCGATCGAGAAGGGATCAAAGAAAGCCGCGGTCTGTACCGATTGCCACGGGGCGCATGAGATTCTGCCGGCGAGCGATGTGAAGTCTCCCATCTACAAGGCCAGCGTCCCAGGTACGTGCGGCAAGTGCCACGCGGAGATTGAGAACACATTCAATCAGAGCATTCATGGGCAGGCAATTGCACGGGGTAATCAACTGGCACCGGCATGCACGGATTGCCATGGGATTCACTCGATCAAGGCGCATGTCGACCCGAATTCTTCAGTTTCGGAACAGAATATTGCCCGCACTACCTGCGCGCATTGTCACGAAGGGGTGCGTCTTTCACAGGAATTCGGATTTGCCGGAAATCGCGTTTCCACTTATCTAGACAGTTATCACGGAATGGCCTCGGAGGGCGGTTCGGTGGTAGTGGCGAACTGCGCAAGTTGTCACGGGGTGCATGACATTCTGCCGTCGAATGATCCGCGTTCTACGATCAATCACGCAAATCTGGATGCGACCTGCGGCAAGTGCCACAAGGGCGTCACGCAAAAATTCACGCTGAACAAAGTGCATATGGACCGCAGCCTTTCGCAGGATCCAGGCTCTATTGCGGTGCGCTGGGTGCGGCTGATCTATATTGTTCTGATCTGGCTTGTGATTGGGGCGATGTTCCTGCATAACGCGATCATCTGGCGCAGCAAAGCAGTGGCGAAACGCAGGTTACAGAACCCGTATATGGTTCGGATGACCGCGAATCAACGCTGGCAGCATTTGATTTTGTTGACAAGCTTCATTGTGTTGGTGGTTACGGGGTTTGCGCTCAAATTTCCGAACTCATGGATTGCGGATGTGCTTGGCATGAACGAGCACCTGCGCAGCATCATCCATCGCGTGGCGGGAGTCATCCTGATTGGCGCGGGTATTTATCACATCTGCTATCTGATCGCCTGCAGGGAAGGACGACGGTTGATTTGTGACTTGGCGCCGATGCGGAAGGATGCGTCCGATGCATGGCGCACAATGGCATACTACCTGGGACTCAACGAGACCAGGCCGAATTTCGGGCGCTTCAACTACGCGGAGAAGGCTGAATATTGGGCGCTGGTGTGGGGCACAGCATTGATGGGCCTTACGGGCGTGATGATCTGGGCGAAGGTCTGGGTTGGCAACCTGCTGGCGCGGTGGTGGGTTGACGTGGCGACATCAATCCATTACTACGAGGCAATTCTGGCTACGCTGGCTATTTTAGTGTGGCATTTCTACCAGGTGTTCTTCGACCCAGATGTGTATCCGATGAATTGGGCATGGTGGGATGGCAAGATGCCGGCGGAGCATTATCGGCACGAGCACGGGTTGGACACGGCGGGGCCTGAAGGCAAGGATGCGGCGGAGGGCGGCGAAAACAAAGGGTGATAGCGCCCACGAGAGAACTTAGCGGGGCCCAGCGAATGGCGGGCTCCTACGGGTCGGCAAAGACCTGCCTGGTTTGCGCTTAGCTCATTTGTTTATGTTTGTGATCTTGACTTAGGGGATTTCACAATATACGTTTCTCTCATCCGGTGAGGAGTCCCCTAAAACTGAAACAAGAGAGGAATTTATGAATCAGGTAAGGCAGCATCGCGCTTGTGGAGTGGTTGTCGCGGTGATGATTACAGCTGGCGTTCTGGCGGCGCAGGCGGGCGACCCGGCTGTAATGCAGCAAAAGCTCAACGCCAAGTTCAAGGTAACCACCACGACAGCGGACCGAACAGACATTGTTACGGCCGGAGATGTAGTTCAGTTGCACAAGCCGGGAGTGGTGATGTTCAGCTCGGACTCGCCGGTGCCGCCGACCAATGTCTATAAAGACGGAAAGATGGGACAGGGGTTCGGCACTGCGATGGTCATGTCGAACCCGCAAACACAGCAGCGGAGATTTGTGCCCGAGGAGAAGTGCTGGGTTACAAGGGTGATGGTGCAGAAGGATGGCATTTCGTTCGACTTGTACAGCGACCCTTACAACAACATCCACTATTACGGGACCCTGAAGATCTCGTATCCAGACAAGAAGACGGTGCCTCCGGTCGATAGCTTCTTACAGACCATCGCGGAGGTGATCACGGTGGTTCCGCCAGAGGATCAGGGCGGCCAGCAAGCACCAGCAGCTGCGCAGGCTCCGGCAGTTGCGCCAGCGCCGCCTCCGATGCAGGCGATTGCACCACCTCCGCCACCGCCGGATCAGCCGCCACCGACGATCGCCATCGGGCAGACCAAGGACCAAGTGACGGCGGCCTTTGGACCGCCAGCGCGACTAGCCAAACTGGGAGTGAAGGAGATTTACTACTACAAGGATATGAAGGTGACCTTTACCAATGGAAAGGTCAGCAACGTCGAGTAGGGTTCACCGGAAGGATTCAGACACGACAAGAAAGCCGCCTTTGAAGGCGGCTTTCTTGTTTGCTCGGAAGATGGTTCGCGATTCAGACACGGAATTCATCGGGGCGCCAGGTCTTGATGCGTTCTTTGATTTGCTTGCGGTTCAGATTGTGCTCAAGAGCCTGCTTGGCCAACTCGACAACTTCTTCGTCGGAGGCAAAGCGGAGTCCGATCAACTGATCTTCAGAAAGGCGATAGATTTGTGCATGCCACTCTGCCGGTGCGAGCGCCTGCAAGCGAAGGCGTTCCTCGAGACGGATGACCCGATCCTGGACTTTCATGGGATATTGACGCAGCCTGAGGACGGGAATAAAGACACCGATGGAGAGGATGAATAGCCATGCAGTATAGAAATTGAGATGCTTGAATGCAAATAGACCGACGATGTAGACGTTGACAGCCAAGGCAGCTAGAAGAACCATGTGATACGGCGGGTCGAAGCGGCCATGGTTCTTGAAGTCTTGCGGAGAGGACTTACTCATGCAGGACCCTCATTTCCTTCCGGCCAAGAGGTCTGCTTCGGGGGCGTGCGATTCCGCCGATCCGATGTCAGTTGCGCCGTTGGCCTGAATGCTTGCGCTGCCTGCATCTTGCCCGTAGCGGACGGGGGTTGTCAACCTGGGAGCTGACAGGGCGGAAAGGGTGTCCGGTGTAAGGATCTGCGGATGGCTCGGGATGAGATGGTGGGACCCGCGAACGAGATAATCCAAAAAGAGGCCTCCGGCTATATAGGGATTTAAGAGGGCAATCGGAATGGCATGGGCCGTGGTGGAGAGGGATTCGGCGACGCTCTTGTTGGAGCCGCTGTGTCGGCGATAGCCGGGTACCTGGGGGATTTCAAAGACTGACAAATCGGTTTCAGGGTGCTTGCGGGAATAGCGCTCGAGCTTCGAGGCAAGCTGCTTCGGGGTGGTCATGCCGGCATCCGGAAACATACTTCTGCGAAAAGTCCCCGGGAAATAGGAGTTGAGGACGACGCGCGCAAAATCGGCACAGTTGCTGTAGAGCAGATCAAATTGAGAGTGATTCGTGGCAGAGTTCATGCGGGTGATGAGCGCATCGTCCTGGGCTTCAGTGGTTTCAAAGCGGAAGGCATAGATGCGCCGCTCATAAGCTGCACCAAGGCTTTCGCTCCATCCGCCAGGCAGGAAGCCGCCGGGAGACAGGTTCGCTCCGAGAGTGCTAAGGAGATGTGCCTCGTAGTAGCGATTGCGCATGCGCTCAACGGTTTCACGATTAACGCGTGTGGGTACGTCTGAGGGGTCTTCAAGGGCGTAGAGGTAAGGCACGAGAGGAATTGCCATCCAGTCATATCCAGCGATACCCCGATAGCGGGCGATTACCGCGCCCAGTTCACCGGGTTCGCAACGGCGGAGCTTGATAGGAGTTTCTGCACAGACGCGCTCAAAATATATAGCATTGTGCCCGGTTGGGACGGCGATGCCGAAGAGACCGTAGGGCTGTTCCATGAGCAGAGCCGCCTGGGCATGAACATGGATGGATGAGGATGCCAGGGCCGCGAGGGTGAAGATGGTGAGCCAAGTTGTTCGTCCAGCGTTCATCGATGACTGCGATTCCTTCTGGGCGAAAAGGGTTGTGTCTCCATCAGCACGTCGAGACGCTTATGCAGTCAATTGCCTTTCTAACGAGATGCTTGCGGCAGTTTCGGACGCTGTATCGGTTCTCGCAGGGAAGGCCGCATTTTTTCAGATTTGGCCCGTGTTATGCAAAATTGTCGCGCGGTAATCGGGCGGACAAACGAAGCTCGGGCTGACGAATGGCGGTGGACTCTGATAACTTTTGCTTTCCGGAAAAATACTGCTTCCATGTGAAGCGGAAAGTATTTCGGCATTCTGTACACGATGAGGCTCTCTAGTGAATTTGCGACTTCTTCTGCTACTCGCATTGGCTCCGATAACAACCGCTACGGCGGAGGTGACACTTCCTAAGATTCTGTCAAGCCACATGGTGGTGCAGCGCGACCTGCCCGTTCATGTGTGGGGGCTGGCGGGTTCCGGGGAGACGGTGAGCGTAAGTTTTCGTGGCGAGACTCGCTCGGCGCAGGCTGGAAAACTTGGCCGGTGGAGCGTGTATCTGAAGCCGGGAGGGGCAGGCGGGCCGTTTGAAATGGTGGTGACGGGAACCGCAGGAACGGGTAGCGTTGCGGCCGCGCAGACAATCACGCTAAGCGATGTGCTGGTCGGCGATGTGTGGGTGGCTGCGGGGCAGTCGAACATGGAGTTTTCGATGGGAGGCGGATTTGGCGGAGCCTCTACGGCAGCGGAGGATTTGCCTAAGGCCGGCATTCCGCAGATCAGGATGCTGATTGTGAAGAGGCTGGCGATTGAATATCCGAAAGACGATATTGACACTGATGTGTGGTCGGGATGGGCGGCTTCGACACCGGAGACGGCTAAGAACTTTTCCGCAGTGGGGTGGTATTTTGCGCGGGAGATTGAGCAGCGGGAGCATGTGCCGGTGGGCGTGATCGACTCGACTTGGGGTGGAACGGTGGCCGATGCATGGACACGCATCGACGCACTAGGTGCGGATGCGGCGCTGTCGCCGGTATTCATTTCATGGGGCAAAATGGCTGCGCGCGAAGAGAATGAGCAACTGCGGGCCAAGGACGAGCAGCGGCAACGGGAGGAAGCAGAAGCCCAAGGTAAGCCGGATCCGCAGTTTCCGTGGCATCCGCAACTGAAGAGTTGGGCACCGGGGATGCTATGGAACGGAATGATTGCGCCACTCACGCCGTTTCCGATTCGGGGAGTGATCTGGTATCAGGGCGAGAGCAACAGTGCGTTGGAGCGTGCACCACTTTACCAGCGGGTGTTCAGCACCATGATTGAGGATTGGCGGCACGAGTGGGGTATTGGAGACTTTCCGTTCCTGTTTGTGCAGATCTCGAATTTCAAATCGAATGCCAGCGAGGATTGGGCGGAACTGCGCGAACAGCAGTTGAAGACGCTGGAGCTGAACAACACTGCAATGGCGGTGACGATCGATATCGGCAACCCGGACAATGTGCATCCGACGGACAAGGTGGATGTGGGGATGCGGCTGGCGCTGGCGGCGCGGGCGATTGCGTATGGAGAGGACATCAGCTACTCCGGGCCGATTTTCCGGCAGGCTACACCGGAAGGAAATGCGATTCGCGCCTGGTTCGATCATCATGCGAAAGGACTGGTGGCGAAAGGTGGGGAGCTGACCGGGTTTGAAGTCGCAGGGGCGGATGGGAAGTTTGTTCCGGCGACGGCGAAGATTGACGGCAACGAAGTTGTTGCATTGAGCGATGCGGTGGCTGAGCCGAAGTATGTGCGGTATGGATGGGCGAACAGTCCGCAGTGCAACCTGTTCAATGGGATTGGTCTGCCGGCTTCGCCATTCACTTCGGCCGAGTAACGAGTTGTTCAGGAGATTGCCTCTGCAAGCCACGAGCCGCCCCAGACGGCAATGAGGCCGAGGATGAAACTGCTGCCGGCGTAAAGAGCTGCGAGAAAGAATGCGCCCGTGCGGAGGGTGGAGAGTGTCTCCCACTCATAGGTGGAGAAGGTGGAGTACGCGCCGATGAAGCCGATGGGGATTAGATATCTCCACGCGGGATTGAGGTCGGCTCGGCGGCTTATGTAAGTGAGCGAAAAGCCAATCACGATGCATGCGGTGATGTTGACGATGAGAGTGCCATAGGGGAATCGGATTCCCATGCGTCCGGCGACGGTGGATCCGACCCAGTAACGCGCGATGGAGCCGAGCGCGCCGCCAATGGCGATGAGCAGGTATTTCTGCAATGCGTGTGTCTCCCTTTGATCAGATTACAAGGTTTCCCGGTTGCGGTTGCGGCGCAATAACGGCGAGAGAACCCATGCGTTCGCCATGGGCTTTCGCTCCTTGAAGATGTACTCGGGGATCGCGCCGGGATATGATTCCGCAACAGGATTCCCTGTTAGGAGTCATCATCTGTCCGGCCTATAAGAAGGGACAGCGGTTAAGGGTGAACTCCTTCACCACAACCAACAGTTCCATTACACGCCGGGATGCGTTTGCTGTCAATTGAGAAACTGCAATGTTATGAATGAACGCGGTTTCGCCTTTCCGCTCTATAATCCCGCGAAGAGGATGAGAATTTGAAAACGATTCGACTGATAAGCTTCTGCGGCGTTGTGGTTGTGCTTCTGGTGTTGCTGGACGCATACAGCGTGCTGGGGCAGCAACTGACTCCAAAACTTCAGAACGCAATCGGGCGTTGGCAAGTGGTCAACAGCGATGGCAGTCCCGGTGGCAAGGTGGATACTTACCTGGTGAACGGCAAACTGTTTGGCAAAGTGACGGAGGTGCGGCCTGGGCGCACGCCGAAGGATGTGTGCGACAAATGCAGCGGTGAGTACAAGAATCAGCTCATTCTGGGAATGATTTTGATGCGTGATTTTCATTCTGACGGGGACGACTGGGTGGACGGAACCGTGGTGGATCCGGAGAACGGCAAGGAATACAAGGGCAAGATATGGGCTGTGGGCAAAGATGGATTGAAGATGCGCGGCTACATCGGGATCTCGCTGCTGGGCGGACGGAAAGCTGGGTCAGGATTCCATGATGGCTTTCAGGGGGCGTAAGAGGATTGGATTGGGGCCATCGATACGGGGCTGTTTCAAGGCGATTTGTGGAACAGCGATTTGGATGATGGTGGCTTTGCTGACAGCGGTGGCGACACCCGCGCGGGCGGCTGATGGAGAACAGCAGTTTGCGGAGTTGGGCCGGTGCGTATTGACGAGTGGGCAGGTGATTGAGAACTGCAGAGTGGGATACCGGACATTCGGCAGACTGAATGCGGGGCGGGATAATGCGGTGCTGATGCCGTCTTGGCTCTATGGGAAATCATCTGACCTGATTCAGTTTTTTGGCGACGGAAGTTCGCCACAACATCTGATAGACACGGGACACTTCTTCGGGATCGCCATCGACGCGCTGGGAGACGGTGTTTCTTCGTCGCCTTCGAACAGCGAAGCGCAACGTGGTACGGCGTTTCCTGCTTACAACCTGCGCGATGCAGTGGAGGCGGAGTATCGCGTGGCGACTGAGGTACTGGGATTGCGGCATCTGCATGCGGTGGTTGGGCTCTCGATGGGCGGCGAGCAGGCTTTTGTGTGGTCGATGGCGCATCCGAAGTTCTTTGATCTGGCGGTGCCGATTATTGCAACGCCGCGGCTGACTGCCTACGACTTGCAGGTGAAGCGGATCATGGTGGAGACGATTGTGGACGATGCCGGGTACAAGAATGGCGCGTATACCGAGGAGCCGCAACTGGCGCTGGCCAATCTGTTTGGCAAGCTGGTGGTGACGACGCCCGCATATCGCAACGATGCTACGCCGCGGGGAAGATTGGACGAATTTTATGCGCAGACTGAGGCACGGCAAGAGATCGACGCCAACGATCGGCTATGGCAGTTGCGAGCGATTATGACGCAGGATGTGATTGGCGACCGGACGATTACGGAGGCGGCGCGGTCGACTAAGGCGCGGTTCCTGGTGATTGTGGCCGCGGAGGACCATTTGGTGAATCCGCAGCCGGCGTTAGATTGGGCTGCGGCGATTGGGGCTCCGACGTACATATCGCACGGAAATTGCGCGCACTTAATTATGGAATGCAATGCGGAGGCTGTATCGAGTCGGGTGCGGGAGTTTTTGGCTACGGGGAAATTGAAGTGACGGGGCTTGATTTGGTGGAGACGGCTCCGGGCCGGGGTGAGCGCGCGGACCGATGAAGACTTTGGCGAATGCGGCGGATAAAGAGGAGATTGTGCGGCGGCTGCGCTTGATTGGTCCAGCGAGCAAGAGGCGTTGGGGCAAGATGTCGGTTGCCGAAATGATTTGCCACTCGAGCGATGCGTTGAAGGCGGCGATGGGCGATATACCGACGAAGGACGTCAGCAACATCTTCTCACGCTACGGAATGAAGTGGGCGGCTTTGTTGATGCCGACGCGGTGGCCACACGGAATTCAGACGGTGCCGGAATGCGATCCGCAGCGAGATGGGACTCGGCCCGTGGAAATGGAAAATGATTTGAGAGAGCTTGAGGAGCTGCTTGAGAGGTTCACACAAGTGCCGCGAGGGTATACGTTCCAAGCGCATCCGATGTTTGGACAGATGACGGATGCGGAATGGATGCGATGGGGTTACTTACACATGGACCATCATCTGCGGCAGTTTTGGGCGTGAAGTGCAGGTTAGGCGTTCCAGATGGCAGAAGCCGCTGTCATTTCCTCCCTATCGGAATGTTCTCGTCGAGTAAGTCGCGAATGTGGTGAGTCAGCCCCGCTTCGAGATGCTCCGACATGTCATATCCGACATGCACGAAACGCATTCTACCTTCGGAATCCAGCAGGACTAGAGACGGCAGGGTATTCACCTTAAGAGCCCGCGCAGCAGATCCCGAATCGAATGCCATTGGCAGTTCGATGTGCCGTCGTGAGAGAGATTTCTGTCCACGTTCAGGCGTATCGCCTTCCCACCCGGTATCGATGGCGTAGAACGAAACCCGCGAATCATTCTGAAACTGCCGATAAACACCGTCGACGTGAGGCAACTCTTGAAAACATGCGGCGCACCAACTCGCATAGAAAGCGAGAACAGTGACTTTCCCGCGGAAGTTAGTGGAGGGGATGGTCTGGCCGTTCACGGAGACGGCGAATGCGGCCGGCGCCTGGTTCTGTGGGTTGAAGCTCGAATACACAGGGAGGTTCGGAATGACTGTCATGCTGCAGACTGCGACAAGAAGCAAGATTCCTGTCGAGATTCCGATGCTACGGACACGGGCGTTTGGCCATGCATGGCGTGCGATGATGCCGGCGGCCGAACAGAGTATTCCCGCGACCACAAGACTCGCCGGGAACCAGAGCCGATGAAGGCCATTGTTGACTACGAGTGCGGCGACTCCAAGAAGCCCACCAGCGGCGACCCGAAGCGCCTGCCAAATGAGCTTTGCTGGGGTCGAGCCTCTGGCAAAGCCGGCGCAGAAGAAGGCCACCGCAGAGATAGCAAAAATGGCTCGAAAATCGAATGCGATACGAGCAGAGGCAAAACAGCTGCCAAGCACCACTACGATTGCAACTATTCCAATCCCGAGATCTAACAGGGTGGATCGTACAGTTGGATTCCGCATGTCGTTCTCTTCTTGTCATGAGGTACGGAGAGTTAGCCAAGAAAGTTCCGGAGTGGTTTCGATACGAGCGAACTTTCAGAACAAACCGTAGGATCTCAGGAATGCCAAGTCTTGTCTTTCGAGTGGCAGAGTTGCTCAAGGTTGCAGCGATCGCATTTAGGTTTGCGGGCTTCGCAGACCTGGCGGCCATGGTGAATGATCTGGTGGGAGAAGTCGATCCAGCGGTTCTGCGGGATGACCTTCATTAACTCTTGCTCGACTTTTTGCGGCGTGTCGGCTTTGGCCAGGCCGAGGCGATGGGCGATGCGGAAGACGTGGGTGTCGACTACTACACCTTCTGCTTTTTTGAAACTGACGCCGAGGACAACGTTGGCGGTTTTACGGGCGGCGCCGGGGATGGTAATGAGTTCGGCGAGGGTCTGTGGGACTTGGCCGTTGAAATCCGCGATGATCTTGCGGGCTGCGCCCTGAATGGATCTTGCCTTGCTGTGGTAGAAGCCCGTGGTGCGGATGAGGTCTTCGAGCTGCGGCAAGGTAGCTTTGGCCACGGCGGCTGGGGTGGGGAATGCCTTGAAGAGCTCGGGTGTGACGATGTTGACGCGGACGTCTGTGCATTGGGCGGAGAGGATGGTCGCGACGAGCAGCTCCCAAGGGGAGCGATGGTCGAGGGCACACTTCACGCTAGGATAGGCTTCGTCGAGGGCTTTGAGGATGGCGGCGATGCGGTCGGGGGCGAGGTCGCCTCGTGTGGCTGCGGCTGGCTTCCTGGTGGTGGACTTGGGCGCGGATTTCTTTGCGGCGGGCTTGCGAATGGGTTTGAGGGTCGCGGGCATATCGGATTTACCTGTTGAGAACCATGCTATCGCAGGGGGTGAGGGAGAGGTCTGAGGCCGACTGCCGAGCTAGATGCGTGATCTAAGACACATGGGGCTCAGAATCTTGAAATATTAGCGGAACCAGTGATTGCTCGGGGCGTATCACTGGTCGGAGCCTATTGCGCTCAGGATGAGGTGAACGTGTGAAGAGGATAGTGACTGCAACGTTTTTCGGCCTGCTGATGGGCGCGGTTTGTGCAAGTCTGTTGTTCGCTAGCGGCATTATGAAATTTGCTGTGATTACTCTGGTGTTCGTCTTACTGAACCGGGCGGTGATGGGATTTGCTATCGGCATATCCGGACTCAAAATGCATTGGACATGGAACGGAGTCGTTATGGGGATCGCAGTGGGATCGATCTTCTCCTATTTCCTTTTCATGAGCCTCGGACTGTGGATGTTTCCAGTGGTCAATTTCTTTGTGAATGGACTGTTTGGGCTGCTGATTGAATTCTTCACGACTGTGGTTTGCAGACAGCGCGCGGTTCCGGGGCTTGCGGTGGCTGTTGCGGGACACTGAAGCTGTGCGCGGTTAGCGAAAAGTCTACCTATTTGCGGGACGGACGGCTGGCATCGAACTCAACTTTCATCGAGGGCTGGTGGGATTTGTGCTTGCGATGGATTGCTTCAGCGCTTTTGTTACTTTTACCGCGATGTCGTTCTGGATGGTGAGGATGTCGCTCATGGGCTGGTCGTAGGTTTCAGACCAGACGATGAAGCCGTTGTCGGCTCGCAACAGGCGGACATCGACGCGCACCCATGTGCCCGACTTGCGCAGGCTGCCGTCGAGCGCGTACGCCACATGCAGCGATTTGGCGATGTCTGTAACGGGGATCTGTTTGCCTTTGAAATAGAACGACGAGGTGGGTGATGGGACCTGCAGGCCCGGAACCTTGCTGAGCTTGTCGATCAACTCTTCGGTGATGCCGTCGGCGAACTCCTCATTCTTCATGCCTTGAGTCAGATCGAGAAACGGCAGCACGGCGACCGAGTTTTGCCGTGTGGCTGGAACTGCAGGCGAGACCGGGCGTGGGGTCGCAAGGCGGGCATGCAGGAAATAGATCGCGGTCAGAGCAAGACAAAGGACTGCGGCGATGGCTGCAAGAGGTCCTAGACTGCGGCGGGCGGGAGGGTGCGCGACCATCGGAGCCGCCACGTTGCTGGGCGCGATTGGGGGACTGGGTTCATCCTGCGGGGTTGCCGGATGCGATGGGGCAGCGTGATTTGTTGAGGAGGACTCCACCCACGGGCCGACCGTCGCGACCATGCGATAGCCCAGGCGCGGTACGGTGGCAATGTAGGTGGGCTGGCGGGAATCGTCGCCGAGCAGACGGCGGAGCGAGGCCACAGCCTGGTAGACAGAGTCCTGGCTGACATTGACGCCAGTCCATACCTGATCAAGCAGAGTATCCACGCTGACAATCTCGCCGGGATGCTCGGCGAGGCAGAGAAGCAGACGTAACGTTCGTATTTCCAGGCGAAGGGTTTCGCCTTCGCGCGAGATTTCACCGGATGCAGGATTGAAGCGCCAGGCTCCGATGCGAAGTGCCGCAGGGGCTGGGCGGTCTGTGCCGGAGGGATGAAGACTGTCTGTCATGCGGGAAAAAACGAAGTGACTCCGATTGTAGCAGCGGTGCTTTTGATGGAGTATGGCGCCGATTCAGAACTATTCAGAGTGTTTCAGGCGAGATTCAGGACTTTCACCGCCGGAGCCGGTAAATCTTCATTGCAGTTTGAAAGTAAATAAGAAGCGAAAGGCTGGAGCATGCGAATAAGAAGCGGGATGGTCAAAGGTGCAATTGGGATTGTGGTTCTGACAGTGTGCGGATTTGTCGCGGTAACTATGTCAGCAGCGAAAGTGGCAACTCCGATGTCGGGTTTGGCGACTCTTCCGGGCCCAGGAACTTACAACGTCGACCCGACCCACAGTTTTGCCTATTTTGGAGCATGGCATCATATTGTCGGGCTGGTGCGGGGGAGGTTCGACAAAGTTACAGGGACGATCACGGCAGCAAAAGATCCGGCGGATTGCGCCGTGGATATTTCGATTGATACGGCGAGTATCAGCACGCAGAACACGAGCCGCGATGACGACCTGCGCGGCCCGGACTTCTTCGACGTGAAAGATTTCCCGGCGATGACATATCACGGGCATGGGATCAAGTGGGCTGCTGACGGGGAGTGGGTGATGGATGGCGAGCTGACGATTCGTGGCGTGACTAAAGTTGAGCCGCTGATGTTCAGGTTCAAGGGGCTGTTTCCGGACACTCCTGCAGGGCGGCCGGCTCGGGCGTCGTTCCATGCGACCGCTGCGGTGAAGCGAGGGGACTTCGGCATGAAGCGCGACAACTTGATGGAGCTTGGGCCGAACCCCAAGGGACCGGACGTCGAAATCGAAATCGACGTGGAGGCGAATGCGGCTACGACAAGCCCGCAGTGAGTTAGAGCTTGCCGCCTAGCCAATTGCCCAGTCTTTCGATGGGCAGGCGGAGGCCGACGTAAAACTGGCCGAAGAGGGCGTAGACGGCGCTCACTTCGTCGAAGCGCATTTCGTAGATCAGCTTCTTGAAGATTACCGGGTCTTCGGCGAAAAGGTCGACGCCCCACTCCCAGTCGTCCATGCCGATGGAACCGGAGATGATCTGCTTGACCTCGCCGGCGTAGCGGCGGCCAATCATGCCGTGTTCATGCATCATCCGTTGGCGTTCCGCGAAAGGCACGGTGTACCAATTGACCTGCTCGCCGCGCTTGCGGTCCATGGGATAGAAGCAGAGGTATTTGGTGTCAGGGATGGCGGGGAAGAGACGCGGAGCCATTGCGTCGGCGCCTCGTTTGAGGGATTCGGCGATTTCGGCGTTCCACTCGGGCGAGTGCTGGGCAAAACCCTTTGCTTCGGCGGCTTCGTAGGTCTTGCGGGTGGACTCGTAGAGGCCGAGTTCGACGACTGAAACATAAGAATGGACGGGCGTGATGTAGTCGTACAACTCTGTTTGGGCGAGGTCGAGTTCAACTTGATTGAGAGCTTCAAGAGAGTCGCGAAAATGGACCAGGATCAGGTCGCCTTTGTGACCCAGTTCGGAGAAAAGGGCAGTGTGGGCTGGAGCGTCCGACGTTTTGCGCTCCAATTTCTGAAGAGCGGAAATGGCCTGGGAGGCAATGCGGTCGTGTTCGGATTGCGGGAGGGCGCGCCAAGCCTTCCAATCGAAGCGGAAGAATTGGTGGAGGAGCGCGGAACCTTCCAGGGTGAGCGGGACGGGGGGGAAGTCGGACAAAGGAAGCACCTCGAATGGGAACACCTTATCGTAGCAAAGCGGGTGCAAGAGAGTGTTGAGACGCAGCAGGTTTCGGATCGCTCTCGCTCAGGGGCCCAGACCACTCTCGGTCAGGG
>JBEKPF010000107.1:0-23765 GCA_049521035.1 Occallatibacter sp.
TGTGCCGTCTGACAGCGACCGTGCTGGCCAGCTCAACTTCAACACGGGCCCGACCGAAAATCCAGCTCTGACAACCCCGGGCGGTCTCGGATTTGGCAGTTTCATGTTAGGCGACGTGACCAGCTTCAACCGCTACGTCTCCACTTCCACCAACGCCAAGGAGTTCCAGAAACGCACTTTCTTCTACGCTCAGGACACCTGGCGCGTAACCAAGGACCTCACCCTCAACCTTGGCCTCCGCTGGGATCTTTACTTCCCTGAGTCGACCAACGGCCCGGGTAATGGCGCTCTGCTGAATATCACCGATGGCTACCTCCATGTGGCCGGCATTGGCGGCATTCCCTCTAACCTTGGTTGGACTACCAGTATCTGGAAACAGTTTTCGCCACGTCTTGGCATTACCTATCAGTTCGATCCCAAGACCGTCATTCGCGCCGGCTACGGACGCAGCTTTGACACCGGCGTATTTGGCTCCATCTTCGGCCATACCATTACTCAGAACCTCCCGGTTTTGGCCAACCAGCAGCTCAACTCACCCACCAACGTTGGCGCAGCGTTTACCCTCGCAACCGGACCAGCTCCGGAAGTCTTCCCCACGGTTCCGCCCAACGGATTGTTGCCGAACCCGGGGACCACAGTCAGCTCAAGCGCCCGCCCCAATCCGCTCCACCTGACGACCATCGATGCGTGGAACCTCAGCGTACAGCGCGCTCTCACTCCAACCCTGTCGATGACCGTGGCCTACGTTGGCAATAAAGGAACCCACACTCTGGGTGACGGAGACAGCAACGGTACCAACCCGAACGAAGGAGCCATCTTCCTGCCAGGCGCAAATAGCGTCACCGGTCAGGCATTGCATTACGATCCATCCGTCCCAGCCAACACCATTGCTGCAAACGGAGGGACCACTGGCAACTTCCTGGAGCGCTACTACGCAGCCACGCTGCCAGCTTGCCACGATCCCAACTACGTCACACCCAAGGAGCCCTTGGTGCAACCGGGTATGTGCGGATGGAATAACAGCATCGCGTATCGGGGCGACGACCAGAACACCGAATTCGACGCCTTGCAAATCAACCTTACAAAAAACATGAAGAACGGCCTTACTATGACCGCCAACTACGAATGGGCCAGCGCCTTCGACGAACAAAGCGGCTACTATACTTGGAGCCACTCCATCACCCACATGCGCGACAGCAACGTCCGCGACCAGCAGATCGTCTGGTACGGCAGCTACGACTTGCCGTTCGGCAAGGGCAAGATGTATATGCCCGATACCAACCATGTAACGGAAGCTATCGTTGGCGGTTGGCAGTTGAGCGAAGTCTCGAACTGGTCCGGCGGCTTGCCATTCACGCTCGGCTACAGCGGGTCCGGATCTAACATTCAAACGGGACCTGGCGATCCGAGCCAAACTAAGAAAATGGCGACCAGTCTCTCTGGCTACAAACCCAATGGCACAGGCACGGGTTCCCGCACCTACTACGCTCAACAGATTCCCTGCTTGGACACGGCCGTTTGCAAGAACGGTGCCTATGGCTCCGCTGGCTCGCTCACAGATCCAATCGATGCGGCTGGGCAGAGTACATTCGTCAACCCAGGCTTGGACAACTTCGGCAACTCCGGTATCAACACCTATCGTGGCCCGAGGTTCTTCTCAACCGACTTGGCGCTCACAAAAGCCTTCACCGTTTGGGAGCATGTGGAAACCAAATTCCGCATGGACGCGTTCAATGCTTTCAACCACATCACTGCAGGGAACCCCGGCGGCAATATCGAGTCACCGGGCTCCATCGGTGGCGAGGGTGGGGGCTGCGGTCAAGGCAACGATTGCGGACCGCGTCAGCTTGAATTTTCCCTCCACGTTCAGTTCTAATTCCGTGCGAGGAGCCGCAACAAACCTCGAGGGGAGCTTCGGCTCCCCTCTTCCTTTTGTGTCCCAATATCCCATTCTTCACTTTCTCGCAGAACCACCATGCAGGGATTAAACTTCCAGATAGGTTTCCTGAAATGCCGCGCACATTCATTACCGCTCTTCTGCTTGTCCTACTCACACTTGCCACCTCTGCCCAGTCCCCACAAAACCCAACACCTCCCACCTCCGAACAGCAAGCACCCGAGCCCACCCCGTTTGAAGTGGCCCAGAACCTCGCCGCCAGAGGCCGTCTGGACAAGGCGATGGCCCAGCTCGATCAGCTCGCGGCGCAAAGCCCCGAGCCCGCTGGTGTAGAGCGCCTGCGAGGGATGATCTTCTATCAAAAGGAGCAATTCTCAGACGCCATCGACGCCTTCACCAAAGCCGCTGCGCAGAACCCCAACGATCGCGAGTCTATCGAAATGCACGGCGTGAGCCTCTTTCGCATGGGGAAGTCTCCTGAGGCTCTGCCCTTCCTTGAAAAAGCCAACGCTGCCGTCGAACGAGCCAACATCGATCCCCAATATGTCCTCGGACTTTGCTATACCGATGTCAAACGCTACGACGATGCGCGCCACGCCTTTGCCGCTCAATACGGTTTCGATCCCGATTCCGCTGAAGCCTATCTGCTTGCCGCGCGCCTCTTCCTACGCCGCGAATTCGTTGACCAGGCCGCACTCCAGACCCACAAGGCCCTCGAAATCAATCCCGCGCTGCCTCTCGCCCATCAACTCCTGGGCGAAGTCGCTCTCGCCAAAGGTGACTCAACCGCCGCCATCCAGGAGTTCGAGGCAGAACGCAAAATCAACCCGCTGAACGGACTCCTCTATGACCGCCTCGGAGATGCCTATGTTCGCAAAGGTCAATATGCCGAGGCCCAGGTAGCTCTGAATCGCGCAGTCCTACTTGAGCCCAGCGCTACAGCTCCTTACATCCTGCTCGGTGAAACCTTCCTCAAGCTCAACCAGCCTATTCAGGCCCTCCACTATCTCGACCATGCCGTCAAGATGGACCCATCCAGTTACATCACTCACAACCTGCTCGGTCAGGCATACAAAGCCACGGGCCAGGTCGCAGAGGCCAATCGCGAATTCCAAATGGTTGTCGACATACAGAACAACGTCAGGCCGCAATCCACTGCAAACACTCCTGCGGGAAAATAGAGTATGTTCCTGCATCGCGCCCTTCTTTTCGCAGTCCTAACCGGAGTCCTCGCATCCCCGCCAGCCTTCATCGCGGCTCAAAACCCAGCCAAGCCTCAGCCCACCGCCCCGAAAGAGCCAGAGAATCTCAAACGCGCCGACGCCGCCTTCCACGCAGGCTTTGCAGCCCAACACGCAAACAATCTCGAAGTGGCGCGCGCCAAGTTTGCAGAGGCCGTCATACTCGCGCCACAGATTCCCGAGGGTCACGAAGCCTTAGGTACGGTCCTCTTTGAATTAGGAAAGCCGACTGAGGCCATTCCAGAATTCGAAGCCGCGCTCAATCTCAAGCCCGGCGACCCGGGCTTTGAAACCAATCTAGCTCTCGCCTATGCCAAGGCCGACCAACCCGCCAAGGCGATCCCTCACTTCAGCGCGGCCTATCAAATCTCGCTGCAAGCCGGCCAGCCGCCCGTCGATGCAGCTTTCTGCGAGGCCTATGCGCGCGCCCTCGCCGCTCAAGGCAATCAATCCGAGGCTATCGAAATGTTCCGCGCCGTGATCGAACGCACCGGCGACCGCGCAGACATCTTCGATGCCATCGGCTCGCTCTATGCCCAATCAGGCAACTGGAGCGACGCACAGCACGAGTTCGAACACGCTCTGAGCCTCGACAGCTCCTTCAATCTGGCACGCATCCATCTAGGCATCGTCCTTCGCCAGCGAAACGACAACCAATCCGCAATCACGGTCCTTGAGGCTGCCGTCAAACAGGAACCCGCCAACCCCCAAGCCCAATTCGAATTCGGTCGAACCCTCGAAGCCGCCAGTCAAGATGATGCCGCGACACCTCACCTCCAGCAGGCCGTCGACCTCAACCCCAACCTGCCCGGTGTTCAGAATGAGCTAGCCATGGCTCTCCAGCGCCAGGGCCGACAGCAGGAAGCCATCCCATGGTTCCGCCAGGCCATTCAGCGCGATCCGAATAATGTCAGCAGCCTTACGAATCTCGCCCTCGCGCTTACTCTCACCGGCCAGGCCAAAGACGCCTTGATCCTCTTTCAGCAGGCCCTCACGCTGGCACCCAACGATGCGACGGTCCACAAGGATCAAGGCGTAGCCCACGTGCAGCTCTCCGCCTTCGATGATGCCATCGCCGATTTTCAGTCAGCGTTAGCTCTCGACCCCAACGATCCTCAACTCCACTACGACCTTGGCATGGCCTACAAGATGAAGGACCGTGTCGACGATGCCATCGCCGAACTCACACGCGCGGGCCAGATGGATCCCACGCTTCAAGATCCGCCATACACTCTCGGCATCCTTTATATGCAAATCGGCAAACTCGATGAAGCGGTCGCCGAGCTCAAGAAGGCAGTTGCCTTGCGTCCCGACAGTGGCGACGCCTGGTCCATCCTCGGCAGCACGCTCAAGCAGGACTCCCGCCTCGACGAAGCGCGGGCCGCCCTTGAAAAAGCCATCCCGCTCCTTCCCGGTCAACCCGGCCCCCGCGTTACGCTAGCCGCCGTCCTCGCCGAGCAGGCCGGCACAGCAACTGCGGCCGCTGATGCCGCAGAAGCAGCCGGCGACCAGTCCAAAGCCGATCAACTTCGCGCTCAAGTGAAAGACCTGCGCGCTCAAGCCGCCGACTATCGTCGCCAGGGCGCGGATCTGGCCCGCAGCGCCGTCAATCGTCAGAAGGCTGCCTTCGCTCTCAATGCCGGCAACCAGCTTCTTCTACGCGGTCAAATCGCCGACGCCGTTGCCCGTTACCAGGAATCTATCGCTGCGGATCCAACCTTCGCCGAGCCCCACTCCCAGCTCGCCATCGCCTACGACCGTCAGGGCCGCACCCAGGATGCCGTCGTCGAGCGCGCCAAAGCGACGACCCTCGCGTCCTCGAAGTAAAATGTCCCTTCGTATGTCCTGAAGGAGCATCATGCACCTGAGACTCCAGAACTCCTGCCACCTGTCTTTCGTCCTCATCTTCGCCTTAGCTATCGCTCCAATACTTCACGCCCAGCAGCCGTGGGCAGAGGCTCAGGCAAACACCTGGTACGCCGAGCAGCCATGGCCGGTAGGCGCCGACTTCCTGCCCTCCACAGCCATCAACGAGCTTGAAATGTGGCAGGCCGACTCCTTCGATCCCGCCACCATCGACCGCGAACTCGGCTGGGCCCAGGCCACCGGTATGAACACCATGCGCGTCTTCCTCCATAACCTCCTCTGGGATCAAGACCCCAAAGGCTTCAAGCAGCGCATCGACGCCTTCCTCACCATCGCCGCCCGCCACCACATCCGCCCCATCTTTGTTCTCTTCGACTCCTGCTGGGACCCCAACCCCAAACTTGGTCCCCAACATCCACCCATCCCCGGCGTCCACAACTCCGGCTGGGTCCAGGCTCCAGGCACAGCAATTCTCAACGATCCCGCGCAATACCCGCGTCTCGAGAGCTACGTCAAAGGCATCGTCGGCGCCTTCTACAATGATCCCCGCATCCTTGCCTGGGACCTGTGGAATGAGCCCGACAACGGCAACGACAGCTCCTACGCCCACGGCGACCCCAAAAACAAGAATGAGATCATCATCGGCCTCTTGCCCCAGGTCTTCGCGTGGACCCGGTCAGTTCATCCCACGCAGCCACTTACCAGCGGCCTCTGGCATGGCGATTGGACATCCCTCAACACCATGCCCCCACTCGCCCGTATACAGATCGAACAGTCCGACATCATCAGCTTTCATAACTACGGATGGCCTGAAGATTTCGAGCACAGCGTCAAGCTCCTTCAGCAATTCCACCGCCCCCTCATCTGCACTGAATACATGGCCCGCAACATCGGCAGCACCTTTGACACCATCCTCCCCATCGCCCATCAATATAGAGTGGGTGCCATCAACTGGGGCCTCGTCGCCGGCAAGAGCCAGACGTGGATCCCCTGGGATTCCTGGCAGCGCCCTTATGTCTCCGACCAGCCAGCGGTCTGGCAGCACGATATATTCCACCCCGACGGTACCCCGTATCGTCAGCGCGAACTCGATGTCATTCGCAAATTAACCAGCGAGAAATAATTCGCAAACAATATTGCCTTTCCGTCCCTCCGTATCTTGTTGCTGTCATGCGGGTTGGGTCACACGCCGCATGACCCATTCGTGTGCTTGGATTGTGGCTTTCGGTGTATGGTGCTGGAAAGTTGCCCCCCGCATAATCCAAATACAGACACGAACCAGAGTCGTACGGCTGTTCGGCTTCGACTTTGGAACAACTGCATTTCGCAAGCTGTCCTGGTGACTCGCACTCAACTGAATGCCTTGTCAACAGATTTCAAACTTCATCGGTTTGAAGATATCGCTATCCCGAGAAGTCGAACGAGGGAGCCTGGGAAATACAACCAACGGAGAGAATTGAAATGAATAACATGCTTCTCAATCTGTATCTCAAGTTCCAGGATCTGAAGAATCGCGAAGAAGGCCAGGATCTCGTCGAATATGCCCTGGTTGTCGCTCTCATTGCCCTCGGCGTTACCACTGGCATGAAAGCGCTGGCAGGTGGCATCAACGGTGCCTTTGACAGTGTCAGCGTTTCCCTTCGTACCGACATCTAACGGTATCCAGGCCTGATCGAAGCGGCGCACCGGCGGTTCAAAGCCATTCAACGCCGCAATGCTCTCGCATATCTAACTTGTGTCGTTCGCCAATCGCCAAAAGCCCAGCCGACTCGTATCCAACACGTCTTCGGTAGCGCTGCTACTTGCCGATGCAGAATGTGAAAATAAGTCCGAACCCCAGTATTTATGCGGGTTTAATCTAAATTAATGGTGTCTGGAGACTTGCTGGAGACTCAAGACTTGCGAACTGCTCTGGATTGGCGTCGGCGAACCCGGCAATTGTCATACGCGTGGAATTCGGCGTTTTCGTGGCGCGACGGCCACAATGTGGCTGCACTTATGGCGGTTTATCGTCCACCCAGTTTTCAATCAAGTTCAATATTCCATAGTGTGGCCAGCATATACTTGCCCTTTGGGGAAAACGAACTTTACATATCATCGCCAGTTCCAGCCGCAGTATAATTCCCGACAAACGCGAGGAACGCAGCCCCGTGCTACCTAGATTGACCGCCTTCCTGATAATTGTCTTGGCAATCTGCAGCAGATCGGTCTATGGTGGGTTCCGCGTCAACACCCTTGTCGCAAAAGGACCATCAAAAACCTCGGCAGTGGTCATTGGGATCGGTAGGTACTCGGACCCGAGTCTCGCCGCGTTGCACACACCTGAGCGCGACGCAAGAGATGTGTTCGCAGCTCTGACTGACCCATCAACGGGTTTAGCAGATAGCTCCACCTCGGTTCTCTTGCTTGGCTCCCAAGCAACACGCGCTTCAATCTTAACGGCTGTCCGGGAACATCAAAACCGATTAAAGGAAGATGAAGCTCTAATCATCTACTTTTCGGGCCATTCGACCCCTTACGCGGCCAGTAATGATATTCTTCTGTTCCCTTACGACGTCAGGGAACCTTACCGGGAATCAGCCATAGCACTGGATGCTGATCTTCTGAACGAAGCACCCAACAATGCAGACCTCATATTCATCGGGGACGGCTGTAATATCGGAGCCGGATTCACAGAGGGCATAAGCGCGGCGCATCCCCGAGTGGGTGTCCTATCTGCGTCCAAGTTTGACGAATATGCCTTGGACGAAACGAACGGTAGGAATTTCTCAACGGCGCTGATATCTACGCTACGGTCTGGAGCGAGTGATCTAGATGGCGACGGATTTATTTCTTTGGAGGAAGCCTTCGTCAGTCTTTATCCAATGGTCGTTTCTTCATCCTTCGCAAAACAGCACCCAACGCTTGCGGGCGCACGGGTGCATCGCCTAATGCTTGCTCGTGCACCGTTGCCTGAGAACTCCGTTTTCTTCGACCTGCCGTTGCCCGACGATATCTCCACTTCGGATAAATTGGTAATCAATGGGACGTCGGTAAAAGTGGATCTCGCTCATTCCGCTCAGGACAAGCTGGTGCTTCTTGGAAACGGGAATGGTCTTATTGGTCGAGGGATGACCTACCTAGAAACGGCTAAGCACCAGTACCTCTACTGGAGAGAATCAGAGAAGCTTCAAAGATTCCAAAATCCCTACAACACCAGTTTTGCAGTCCTGGTAGCAATCGACGATTACGATCGTACCAACGATCCTTTACACCGAGGGAAGACCGGCTACGAACCTCGTGGTTTCATGGTGCAACGCGCCGAGGAACTCCATGCTTCACTTAAGCGTCTTGGATTTCCTGAAGATCACATCATCACTCTCTACAATGATCGCGCGACATCAGGAAACGTTGAGAAAACCCTCATCACTTTTTGGAAAGGAGGCGCGCATGAGACCGCCGACCGGGTGTTTTTCTACTTCGGCGGCCACGGCGACACATTTGATGGATCAGGTGTACTGATCACCTATGATTTCGACCGGCAGCGGCCGACATCAACCGGCTTTCTGATGCGAGACCTCGTCACGCGACACTCTGAAAACATGACGACCCATCAGGTGCTATTCGCACTTGATGCCTGTGCGTCTGGCCTCGCCGTGTATAAAACACTAGGGCCGCCGAGTGCAACTGCCCCTAAGGAGTTTCAGCAATTGAGCATCATCCGTAACGACGTCGAACCCAAAGCTCGAAACTTCTTGGTAGCTGGTACGGCCGACCAACCAGCGTTGTGGGACAACGGAGGAGTGTTTACCCAGGCTCTGATAGCGGGTTTGGACGGCAAGGCTGATTTGAATAATGATCGTCTTATCCAACTGACTGAACTGTACACTTATGTCTCAGATGAGGTAGCGCGGCGAGCCGCAGAGAAGAATGTTCGTCAACAGGTTGAAGAATTCAATCTCGACGCAGTGGGAACGGGAAAAGTAGTTTTCATTGAGCAGAACGCTAGCTTGACCAACGGACCTCGCTAGAGGGCAGACAATGAGTGTCGCACTATACATAACAGCAGGGACGTTTCTTTCTCTGGCGATCTGGTGTCTTCAACGACCACGTTGGAAGGCAGCTTCTCGGGTCTCGTGTGCATTGGTCCTGGCGATGGGTGCCACTTTGATAACCTACTTCGAGGCAACCAGCACGAAGACTCTGGGTACAGAGCACTGGTATAAGGAGAGCCCAATACCCGAATCCTGTTTCTTTTTCCTCATGTTGGTGGGCATGGCCTCTCGCTACTTCACAAGAGCGATCGAAGTGCGCCGGGAGCGAATTGTCGCCGTGAAAAAGAGAGGCGGAGCATTTGACAAGCCTGGCCTAGAGTTTGATGCTTGGGAGTTCTCCTACCCGCTATTCTTGTCCGTGGTTACATTCGGAGCACTACTGACTCAAATTAAGGACGATGGTATTTCAATCAGAAACATGATCCTGAGCTTTCAGACAGGTTTCTTCTGGCAGACGCTCCTCGTCATCAAACAACAAGGGAAAACATAGCCATGGGAGAAATACACTCCTGTTAAGGCCTGCAAACGTGGCGAATTCCAAGCTGCCTATCACTCCGTTGGTCGGGAGCGCATCACTCTGGCTTAGCAGGCGGAGCTGGATTCGTAGCAAGTGCTTTGTTCTGCGTACCTGTAGATTGACTTCCATGAACCGAATACTCGTAAACACAGACGAGGCAGGCCAAGACTAATAACGAAGCGACAAGAATGCGAAGGTTCTTGCTCTTTGTCAAGGAAAAAACAACTGCGGCGAACGAAAGCACAAAAGCGGAAAACGAAAGAAGTAGCTGTGCCGATAGTTGAGATACCATCGAAGGGCTTTTGTCGCCGACAAATAGAGCAAGCGCAGTTACAACAACGCCGATCGCCGCAATCAAGATCCCAACTGAGTTAAAAACGGTATTTCGAAGATCCTCAAGAGTAGATCTAAAGCCCTTCACATCGGAATCGAATTTTTCGAGTCGATTGCTTGCATATGTGATGAGGGTGCCTCGAAATCCGATCGCCGTCTCACATGATCCGCAAGACGAATACGGCTTGCAACAGGTTCCTTCCTGGACACTACCAGGGATCTCGGCACCCCTCAGGCGTCTAGGTACTCCAACACAGGCGGCATCCCTACCGAACAGCCTATCAAGAGGGCTTCATCGCTGCTGGCGATTCTGTCGACGAATGCTTGAAAGTTGCTCAGCTTGCGATGCACAAGCGACGGCAGGTCACACTGTTGATCACCGCAACCTTCAACTAGAAAAACAACCGTCCACGTCTTTGCAGACACCTCTTCGCGGCTAACTTTATTCTCGCGGTGTATCTCCTCATAGCTTCCCGAAAGTCGATAGTTTTATCGCGACGCTGTTATTATCAAAGGAATAAACAAGACAAGTTACTTTTTAGCCGCGATCACATGGCTTTGTGGTCTCGATCACATGTGAGTGGGTTTTTCCTTGACTCGTCAACCTCAAAGAAGCAGAATTCAGATCGGGAAAATCAGAACCTCCAAGATGATCTGAACTATCAACATTATCCCGTCTCCTCAAATGAGCTTGGAGAGCAGGCATACAGTGTTGGTTTGCCCGATCTTGTGTTTTGGCGAGATTGCCAGTGTAGAGCTAGCTGACATCCGACACACTAATGTCTTGATCGCAACTCAGCAACTCCCTCAACTACTAGTTCACTAAACTTTGGTTACTTGACCGGTATCGAATACGTGGAATACTTGCGGTGCAATTCCTGATACCCGATCTGCGTTTGCTGTGCTTGAGTCGCCTAATAGGGCGCCCTCGTTCATAACTCTCTGTCTGTCGAAAGGCTCGATTCGTGAAGCTAGATTGCTTATCGTCCCTATTCCTATTCAACATTGATCGGAATGAATCGTCATCGCGTTTGACAAGGAGAACCGCAGCAGCATTGGTCGCCTCCCTATTTCTCACATGCGGCGCAGGTATATCGGCACAGAATGGTTCCGGCAATGCCTCTCAGCAAGATCCTGCTGCGGTCGCAGCAGTGAGGATGGCGATAGCCTCCATGGGGGGAACATACGCCCTTGCCTCCATTCAGGACGCTACCGTTACGGCCCATGTAACCTCTCTGGACTCCCCAAATGTTGCCGCGACAGGACAAATCGCATGGACGACCATCGGAATGTCGATCCGATCCACGACCAATTCACAATCCGGAAACTCGGCATACGCCGTCCAGAACGGCAAAGGCTTAGTTGAAGACGCAACCGGAAATGTGTCTCCGATGGATCCCCGCTTGGCGCTAACGATCTTTCCACATCATCTTCCGGGAGTGGTACTCCTCAATCTGCTTAGAGACTCTAACGAATCGTTGACCGTTGTCCAGGATGCAGGGGCAACCAAAAACATCATCCACGTTCGTTTCCAAAAGCAATTGAGTGATCCAATTCTCACCTCGTCCACTCAACAGGATTGGTATATCGACATGACGACGGGACTTCCATCGCGAGTTGACTATTTTCTCCCGAACATCACGAACGCATCGCTAGACGGAACTACAACAGTTCGTTTTACAAGTTGGCAGAAAACTCCAAGCATCCTGATGCCCCAGACCTTGCAGACCCTAGACAATGGGGCTCCTGTAAACTCCATCACTTTTGGTGTGCCTCAATTTAACCAAGGACTCTCCGCAAGCATCTTTCAGCTTCCATGATTGTGCGCAATCACTCAGTTTGGTTGGCATAACACTTCTGCATCACTCAACTGAAACTTGACTATGTCTTATCTGGGGCGGCGACGATGACAGTTATCGAGATAGAGCAAAGCCATTGAAAAACCACGTTGGAAGTGTTGGCCTGATAGCGGACGAAAAGAGTTAACGGGTGACACTGAGAACTCGAGAGTGGCATGTGGAACGCGTTGAAGTGAAATGGAAGAGGCGAATCTTATGATGCGGAGCATCGGTAGCGCAGTGGAGGGATTTTTCTTCTTCCTTTTTCTTGGATGGGCGGCATCGAACGTTCTCGCGCAGACGACGAACTACAGTATTCCCGCAGGTTCCGGTACGCTCACATACACTGAGACGGTCGCCATCAATGGCACCTGCCCAATCAGCCAGCCTCCCGCGCCCTCCCAGCAAATAACGCAATACACGTTCAGCGGTTTTGCGTACAACGGCCAGCCGCTGTCCGGCAGCGTTGCGTATCTATCCTCTCCTAGCCAGAGTTCGTATTGTCCGACCTCGGGTTGGACTGGAGCTATTCCATCCGTGTTGAGCGAGTCAGGGTTTTATGTCTTCTTCACTCCCTCCCTAAGCGGAGCAGGATCAGCCACAACGAATGCCCTCACACTTAGCGCCAACCAGAACCCAAGCGTTTACGGAAGTAACGTGCAGTTCACGGCGACGGAGCAGTTCCCAAATGCGAGTGGTACAGTCACCTTCAGCGACGGGTCGACGACGTTGGGATCGGAGGCGATGGGTAATAGGTCGTCGAGCTACTCCACAGCGTCACTTTCGGTTGGTTCTCACTCGATTACTGCGGCGTACATTAGCAACAATGGCATTCCTTCTACAACATCCCCAGCGCTCAGCTTTACCGTAAACAAGGTGACTCCGAGCTTATCAGTGTCTTGCTCGCCAAATCCCATCACTTATGGCACCCAGAATACTACCTGCACCGCGACTGTCAGTAGCGGCACTGGAACCGTGAGTTGGACAGCGAATGGCTCAGCCTGGACCACTACGACGCTGAGCGGCGGCTCGACCTCGGCGACCGGATGGTCCGGCTGGAGCCCCGGCAACTACCCTGTTGGAGCAACCTATAGCGGAGACGGAAACGACAACAGTGCTGCTGGATCAACCACGATTACAATCGTCAAGGCCACACCGAGCGGCAGCATCTCCTGTTCGCCGAGTACGATCACGTACGGCTCGCAAACCTCAAGTTGTACGGCCACAGTGGCGGGTGTCAGCGGTGGCGCGATGCCAACGCAATCTGCCACTCTCTACTGGAACGGAAACAATTGGGGCACAAACAGCTTATCGAACGGGAGCGCTGGATGGTCGGGTTTCAACGGCCAGCCGACTGGGAGCTACTCTGTCACCGGAACCTATAGCGGAGATGGAAACTACAACGGCATCTCGTTGAGCGGTACCACTGTGACTATCCAGAAGGCCACGCCGAATGTCTCCGTGAGTTGTTCACCCAATCCGATCACTTACGGCGCTCAGAATACTACCTGCACCGCAACGGTAAGTGGCGGCGCAACCGGGACCGTGAGCTGGACAGCGAATGGCTCAGCCTGGACCACTACGACGCTGAGCGGCGGCTCGACCTCGGCGAGTGGATGGTCCGGGTGGAGCCCCGGCACCTACCCCGTTGGCGCGACTTACAACGGTGATGGAAATAACAACAGTGTTGCCGGATCAACCACGATTACAATCGTCAAGGCCACACCGAGCGGCAGCATCTCCTGTTCGCCGAGTACAATCACGTACGGTTCGCAAACCTCAAGTTGTACGGCCACAGTGGCGGGTGTCAGCGGTGGTGCGACGCCGACGCAAACTGTCACGCTTTATTGGAACGGAAACAATTGGGGCACAAACAGCTTATCGAACGGGAGCGCTGGATGGTCGGGTTTCAACGGCCAGCCGACTGGGAGTTACTCTGTAACAGGAACCTATAGCGGAGATGGAAACTACAACGGCATCTCGTTGAGCGCTGCCACTGTGACTATCCAGAAGGCCACGCCGACTGTTTCGGTGAGTTGTTCCCCAGCTTCGGTTGCTCTTGGGACCCAGGCCACGACCTGCACCGCAAGCGTTCCTGCTTCGGACGGATTCGTGACATTCTATTCGCCGACGACACTGACGGGCGAGTGGTGGAACGGCACAACGAGCAGCTGGTATCCGGCCACCGGCGGGCTGACTATCGGCCAGCAACCCGCAGCGATCACGCACGATGGAAGCTTGAACTACAACATCACTGGATATGCGGGGTTTTCTGGCTCTACAGGCGCTCCGAACAGTGTCAATACGACAGAAGTCTACGCACGATGGACCGGGACATTTGTCTCAACCATCGGCGGGACATACACCATTGGGATCAACTCGGATGATGGCGCAAATGTGTATGTGAACGGCACAGAGCTTGTCAGCAACCTGGCAGGACTACAGGGCGCGGCCGGAAATCTCACGTACACGCAGTCCGGAACGATCGCCCTCACCGCAGGCGCAACAAACACGATCGTGGTTGAATTTCAGCAGAACCAGGGGGGGGGCAGGAGTTCAACTTTTGTGGACTCCGCCAGGGCAAAGCTCTCCCTCGCTGTTGGGTTGGTCGATTGCTCCAGTGAATGGCGGTAACCATGCGTCGATCACCGGGAACATGCTTGCGGCCGGAGCTTCGACAATCTCCGCAGTGTGGACAGGTGATGCTAACTTCGCCTCCGGTACTGGAACAACAACCGTCACGACGACCGCTGCTACTGTAACGCAAGTCAGTTCCAGTTTGAATCCATCGACCTACGGGAATTCGGTCACGCTTGCCTCGACCGTTAACACGGGCGGCTCTACGCCGACCGGAAGCGTTACCTTCGAAGATGGTGGCTCCAGCATCGGCACCGGCGCCGTCAGCACGGTGAGCACGATGAATGAGGCGCCATATTCGCAGCAAATCGGGAACTCCGCAACCTGGGGGGGGTATTGTGGTCCATTGACTAACATGACCATGAACACGACCGCTGTAGCAGCTCCCGATGGCAGCAACACCGCAACACAGTTTGTTATCCCAAGCACGAGCAATGGTACATGCGGAGAAACTGGTTCCAGTCAGGGTGCGCTCGAAGAAATAGCGGGCGGTTTAGTAAATGGGCAGTCATACACCATCAGCATCTGGGCAAGGGGCGCGGTTGGTGGGGAGTCCTTGATTATTGGGGTTGATGATTGTGATGCTGCGACATTCACCCTCACGACGACGTGGAATAGGTACACATACTCCGTCACAAACTCCTACTGCGAACCTACGCGTGGGTTTCAGTTCTTATCGTGGCAAGCAAATGCGACCTATTACGTTTGGGGTGCACAAACGGAGGTTGCCTCTTCCGTTGGTCCCTATATTCAGACCGATGCCTCTCCTCGGGCGGGACAGGGCGGAGTTGCCACGTTCGGCACGTCCGCACTGGTTCCGGGATCTCACTCGATTACGAGTGTCTATGGTGGCGACTCGAACAATTCCGGTTCATCATCTTCTGTACTCAATCAGACCGTTAACAGCACCACTGGGGGCTCCTTGCCAACACCCGGACTTGGAACGGTTTCGTATCAGGAGACAACCACAGGTTTCAGTTGTGGCCAATATTCGCAACCCGTCACTCAATACGAGTTTTCGAATTTTGCTTTTACCCCAGCGGCGGGTGGTTCACCTATACCGTTGTCTGGAAGTCCGATCTACTTCCTTTTGACATCTGGGACAACGGGATGCCCTCCTTCGGGGTGGGTCGGACCGAATCCTGCCATCTTCCAGGGTACGAACTTTGAGGTATATGTCACCGAGACAAATGGCAGCCCAACCATCTCAACGAGCATCAATACCTTGACGCTCACTCCCCCGTACAGCGGGACTCTGACCTATGGCACATCGTTGACTTTCATTGCCAAGCAATGGAACTCGGCGGCGGCTGGCACCATAACGTTCTTCGACGGTACGACTCAGCTGGCCACTGTTCCGCTCGCCAATGGAACAGCCAGCTACACCATCACGACTCAATTGGCCGCATCCACAACACCACACAGCATTTCAGCCACCTACAACAGCTCCAACGGCTATCCCTCAGTAAGCTCTCCTGTAACGGCCGAAACTGTAACCCCAGCTTCGCAGTCGATCAGTTTTGCCCCGCCCTCGACGCCCGTAACGTATGGAGTTCCGCCGATTGCTCTATCTGCGTCGGCAAGCTCGGGACTGCCGGTGAGTTTTACCTCGTTCTCCGGTCCATGTTCGGTATCGGGCAGCACCTTGACCATTACCGGTATCGGAACCTGTGTAGTGGCCGCGAACCAGACAGGCAATTCCAACTACGGCGCTGCGCCGCAGGTTAGCCAGAGTGTCGTCGTCAATGCGGCCGGGACCGTCTCACAGATAAGTTCCAGTCTGAATCCCTCAACCTACGGGAATACGGTCACGTTTACCTCAATCGTGAATACGGGCGGTTCTGCGCCGACCGGAAGCGTCACCTTCGCGGACGGGAGTGCCAGCATCGGCATCGGCACAATTAGCACGATCAGCACAACGAATCTGATTCCCTATTCTCAGTCCATGGTCTCGAACTGGTGGACGTATTTAGCCTCAGAGACCGGTACCGTGGCCGCTCCGGACGGATCAGCAACGGGCATGCAGATCAACGCATCGAGCGGTGGCTATGTTTATCCTGAGGTTCCAAATCCGGGGAGGTACAACAATGACACGTTGACTTTTTCAGTCTGGATCAGGGCGCTAAGCGGTTCGCAAAGTCTCCTCTTAAATATTACTCAAGACAGTTCCGTCAACGGGTGGACCGGGATGTGTTCCTTGCCAGTTGCGGCGACAACAACCTGGCAACGTTTCAGTGTCACCTGTACTGCGGGATCAAATCTTATGGCAATCGCATTTACTGTGGGCAACGCAACAAGTGCGCAGACCTTTGCCATTTGGGGCGCCCAAGTAGAGGAGGCGTCTTCAGCAGGTCCCTATGTCCGGACCGACGCATCTCCGCAGGCCGGACAGGGGGGAGTGGCAACGTTCAGCACGTCTACGCTGGCTCCAGGATCTCATTCGATTACCAGTGTCTATGGCGGCGACTCGGACAATACCGGCTCATCGTCTTCTGTACTCAATCAGACGGTTAACTACGCAACCGCACTGACGGTAGCGAGCCTCAGCCCTTCGTCTGGAAACGTAGGTTTGGCAGTAAACATTTCTGGATCAGGCTTCGGGGCGGCTGAAGGACAGAGCACAGTTACATTCAATGGTTATGTCGCGGGGGTACTGAATTGGAGTGACATTTCAATTACCGCGGTTATACCCAGCAATGCCACTACTGGTCCTGTTGTCGTAACTCTTGCCGATGGCCAAACGAGCAATAACAACATCATCTTCACGGTCAATACCATGTCTTGCAAATAGCAATTTGTAGCGTGATTGAGGCGGGCAGTAATGGACGGTTCTTCGGCTCAAGCGGTTCGCGACCTCCGTATCGGGTTTTGGCGGGATGTTTCTGGCGAAGCACAAACCTTACCCCCAAGAACAGCATTTTTGCCTGACCTCAATAAGGAGTGCTGTGCTCTTCAACCTGCGCCGTTATGTAACTTTGATTTGGTCTTCGAGGCAGGTAGCTTTTCTGAAAGGAGACAGATGAAAACATTCAGGCTTTTCCTGGCCCAATATCTCCCCCTCGGAGGGTCCAGCGCAATCCTTTTGGGGTTGCTCTGTGCGATAGGTCTTTGGTTCTCCGCCCCAAAGATGGCTTTCGCTCAGAGCTCTGCTCAACGCGACCAAGAAGCATTGACGATACTCAGTCAGGCGATTGCGGCAGGTGGCGGGCAGGAGTTGTTAGCTTCGGTCCGGGATTTCACGGAGACCGGCACGGTCACCTATAGCTTGGCCGACCAGGACACAGGCAACGTCACTGTGAAATCACGCGGGCTACATCAGTTCAGAATAGATGCCGACCTCGCCAACGGCAGGCGCACAACGGTCGTGAACGGCGGAGGCGGTTCACTAAAGGAGGCGGATGGTCGGAGATGGCCGATCTATCGCCAGAGCGCGGCTGACCTCGGAAGTTTCACGCTGCCATACCTGCCTCTGATTGGTGCCATGCAGGACTCATCCGTCAGCATCGTCTACGGCGGGCTCATAATCCACAACGGGGCTTCCGCCTACGACATTCGACTTCGGCGAGCATATACAAAGAGGCAGGATCCGAGCGGGAATCGAGGGTTAAGGGAGGCGCGCGACTTCTACATTGATCCCAAGACGCTTCTCGTCTCCGCCATCTCCGACCGGATTCACTTCGGCGGGGGCACCAATGACGAGGGCGTTCCGCACGAGATTCTTTACTCGAATTACCAAGCCGAGAATGGAGTGATGGCACCGATGGCGGTCGTGGAGACTGCTCGCGGCGTGACTGGGCTCAAAATGAACTTTAGCCAAGTCAAATTTAACTCGGGCTCGTCTGACTCCGACTTTGCCTGGTGAATCACCTAACTGCGATTGGCGAGTTTGAAAAACACACCGAGGAAAGATCCAATGGAAAGCGCATTCAGAACGGTAGATGCACTGAAACAAATGGTTCGCCAATTCCAACTGCAAATTGGGCGCGCATACCGCCAATTGGGCGTGCCCTTTGGGGTGCTTCTCATCCTTACCTTCTGTGCTCATCTGGCATTCGGCCAGAGCTACCAGACGAGCACTGGATCGCCCAGCTTTGCTGCGCCAGAGCCGGTCGAACTCGGATTTGTCGACGCTTCCAACGGAAACCTGCATCTTAGCATCCCGCTAGGGTCGTATTCACAACGCGGTGCGAGTCAGCCCCAAGCGATAACCTTCGAGTATGACAGCAGTCTATGGACGCCGCAGGTAGAGGGCGGCACTCTAGCGTGGGAAATCAGCGATCAGCAACCCGGATGGGTGCTCGGCGGTTGGTATTATTCCGTGACTGGGGCTCCAGCGCACGAGATTGGGGCTCCAGGCTATGCCCCGGACGGGGTCTATGCCCCCGATGGAACGCTCGTGGCTCCGTGGGTGTCTGATCCTCAAGGCCGCCCTGTTATAAGCGAGGACAGCAACGGTAACTATATGTCCTTGTTGAACTCTATGCCAGAGACTGTCTACGACACACTGAACCGTCCGATATTCTCGGGCTGTTCCGTATGTGGCCTAACCCCAACCGTTTCGACTTCGCAGGGCACTGCGCAATACTCTCTGTCCACAGCGACGATCAATGTGAAGACAGATTTCCAGCAGTCGTCAGGAGGGGTCCCGGTCCAGGAAACTAGCACTACCCTTACCGTTATTAGCTCGCTGAAGCTGCCCGATGCGGCGGGTTCTACCTATTCCTTTACTTATGACTGTGACGAGAGCACTGGTCCGGAGTGCGGATCGCCTTCCGGGCAGAGCGCCTACTACGGCGAGCTGATTGGGATCACCTTGCCCACGGGCGGCAAGGTAAGTTACTCCTACACGGTTTTCGGCGACGCATATGGCAATAAAAGTGAATGGGTACACTCTCGTTCAGCGGCCAGCGGTTCCTGGAGCTATACACCGCAAGTCCTGAATTCGTGCAGCGCCAATCAATATTGGCCCGCTAATAGTTGTGAGCAGAAAACAACTGTTAGCTCTCCAACCGGTCAAACGATCTATACCTTCCAGCTGAATAATGGCGCTTGGCCGGCCACGGTCGTGCGCGAAGATCTGCAGGGAAACGTGCAGTCTACAGTCACGAATACCTGGGACTTTTCTCAGCCGTGTGTACCCATCAGTTGCAATGGCGCGTCTTACGTCCGGCTTCTTGGTCAACAGACGACCGTGCCCTCGACGGTCGGAAACCTCACGAAGCAAACTAAATATACCTACGACAATCCACAGCAGGGAAATCAAACGACGATCAAGGAATGGGGCTATTACCTAAGTGGCAGTTTCCCATCGGTTCCTGACCGGGCGACATATATCTCATATCTGTCCACAGGCACGAACAATATCAATAGACCTCAGAGCGTGACTCTGTGCAACAACTCCGGATCGGATCCCACCAACTGCCCCGGCGGCGGATCCCGAGTTTCCCAGACGGTATATACCTATGATTGCTACAGTGGTAGCGGCTGCACTGCACTCGCCGCAGTCAACGGAGTCGCGCAGCACGACGATACCAACTTTGGCACGGGCAACACAGCCCGTGGAAATCCCACCTCGGTTTCCCATTGGGTGAGCGGCTCAACATATCTGACTACCTCATATGCGTATGACACGACCGGACAAGTAGTGAGCGAAAAGGATCCTGCTGGGAACGTCACTCAGTATTTCTATACCGACAATTTCTACACAGATCCCGGCAACGGTCAACCGCCAAGCAGCTATTCGGCGCAGAGTCCTACGAATGCATACGTGACCAGCGTGACGGATGCTATTGGGACACAGACCATGGGTTACTACTGGGGCAGCGGCAAGACCGCCATCGCGACTGACTACAATCTCGTCTCGACGACCAGCCATTATCAGGACGGCCTCGACCGGCAGACTGAGGAAATTGACCCGATCGGATGGTCGATGGCGACCTACTCTTCAGCCGCGCAGTCGGACATGTACACGGCCGTGGCAGATACTTCTCCGTCCATAGCGTGTGTCAGCTGCCAACACACGCAGACGAATTTGGATTCCTGGGGACGAACGGCTTCCCAGATCTTAGTGAACAACCCCATCGGTTCCGTAGAGGTGGATAGTTCCTATGACACGGACGAGCGATTGCAGACCCAAAGCCACCCATTTTCCGGCAGCGGTGATCCAAATCATGTTTCCGAGACCGTCAGCTACGATGCTCTTGATCGTCAAATATCCATAACGCATCCTGATGGCCAGGCTCAGCAGGTAGCCTACGGCCCGAATATAGGGAATCTGCAGGGAGTGACCTCCCAGCAAGGCTCGACGACAACCTACGGATACGGGTACCCGCAGGTCTCGGAAGACGAATCGGGGAACGAGCGACAACAATGGTCTGACGGTTTTGGCCGTGTAATCGAAATCGATGAACCAAGTTCATCGGGAGCACTAACGTCCTCGCCCTTGGTGACAAATTATCTTTTCGACGCCGGGGATCATCTCATCGAGGTGATTCAGGGAGTGCAGACCCGCATCTTCGCCTACGACGGTCTCGGCCGCAAAATCTCCGAAAATACACCGGAAGGCGGAACCGTCACCTACGCCTACACGGCGAGCGGCGGCGGATTGTGCAGCGGCGACCCCTCGAAGGTCTGTCAGCGAACCGACGCCCGCAATGTTGTAAGCACCTACACCTACGACCATGCCAACCGGCTTACGGGTGTTGCCTACACGATTCCCAGCGGCCTGAGCATTGCGGCCATGCCCAGCGTGTGTACCACTGTGCCGAACGGCACTTCGGCAAACATTTGCAATTACTACGACCAGGGAGGCAAGGCGGCGTACGCCATAGGGCGGCTCACGGAGATGGTCGATGCAACGGGGTCAGAGAGCTACAGCCACGACGCCAATGGACGCGCGACGCAGCTCTCGAAGGTCATCAACAGCCAGACTTATAGCATTGGTTACCAGTACGACGCGGGCGGCGATGTCACGCAGATTACATATCCTTCGGGAAGGATTGTGCAGCAGGCGTACAACCAGGTGGGGCAGCTTTGCCAGATCGCTCCTTCGGCGACAAACTGCTCAGCCGTGACCAGCTATTACGCCGCCAATTTCTCGTACAACGCTCCCGGCAAACTACTCGGCTTCAGCTACGGAAACGGCGTGAAGGCGACGTTCTACTATTCTCCTGACCGGACGCAGCTTGTCTACCTGGCTTATACGCAAGGGAACTCGACTTACTTCAATTTGCAGTACTCGTACTGCCAAAACTCCTCGTACGCCCCAAGCTGCGCGAATGGTACATTCGGGAACAACGGCTCCGTCCAGTGCATCACTGACAACGTGGACTCAGGCCGCTCGGTGGGCTACGGCTACGACCCGCTGCAAAGAATGACCTCCGCGAAGACCTGCGGCTCTCCGGCATTTTCGCAGTGGGGGCTGACGGAGAGTTATGATCGTTTCGGGAACCGCTGGAGCCAGACGATGACGGCGGGCACCGGCCCTCAAGGAACCCTGTCCTTCGGCAACAATGGAATGAACAGCTCGACGACCAACCAGCCCAACGGGTATACGTACGACGCCAGTGGGAACATGACCGTGGAGCCGCTCTTGCCGTCCAACTTCATGACCTACGACGGGGAGAACCGCATGACGGCCTTCAGCGGAAGCGGTGGCGCGGCCAGCTACGCCTACGACGGCAACGGGTTGCGGGTGGTCAAGTCGGTGTCGGGTGGGACGATGACCGTCAGCATTTTCTCCGGCTCGTCTGTGATCGCGGAATACGACAACGGCGCGGCTCCGGCGTTACCCTCGCGGGAGTACATCTACAACGGCTCGGGCGATACCACCGGCCTGCTGGCAATGTTCTCAGGCGGCGCGACAACCTACTATCACCAGGATCATCTTTCGGTGCGGCTGACGACCGACGGTACCAGCGGCAGCCCGACCTACGGTCAGGTGCTCAGCCAGGAGGGACACTTCCCGTTCGGCGAGCAGTGGTACGAGTCTGGAGCGGCGAATGAATGGTTCTTCACAAGCTACCAGCAGGACTCAGAGAGCGGCCTGAACTACGCGCTGGCGCGCTACTACAACAGCCGCACCGGCACCTTCTGCTCCGCCGATCCGCTGGCCGGCTCGCCCGGCGATCCGCAGTCCTGGAACCGGTATCCCTACGGCAGGAACAATCCCATCACGATTACTGATCCGAGTGGAAAATCCTGGTGGGGCGATTTGGGCGCAGTGGCTCTGTCCATTGCGGGTATGGTTACGTTAGACCCCGAATTAACTTCTGAAGCGTTAGCGCTGGGCTTTGCCAGCGGAATGGACGACACCGGGAATGCTCTTTTTAATGGCCAAGTGCCCCCGAAATTTGGCTTGGGCGGCAGCATGGCGCTGGGCGCCTCCTGGAACGGAACTCCAATCATGCCAAGCGGCGGTTTGACCAGCGGGATCCAGGGTGCCCTCGGGCTGCCCACCATGGCGGATGCTGTGAATCCGGCTATGAATCAAACTGACACACCGAACTATAGTCAGACTCCGTCAAACTACGAACCGTGGCAGATGCGGCTTCCCGTTCTCAACTATCTCAAGAGCGATAAGGACTGTCTACACTGGCTGAATTCGGGTGGAGGGGACGCATACAAACTTATGAGTACGGTGCCAATACTACTGGATCCAAAATCAGAGACACCGGGTTGGACCCAAGGGAGTTTGGGCGACCCGCAACCGATCTATGTGGGTGCGTGGGGTCCATTTTACGCATCCTCCATTCCCCCAGGAGTTGCTGGATCCTCTGCTAAGCCAGGAACCCAAAGGATTAGGATGACCATTCTGTTGCACGAACTAGCGCATCAATTGGGAATCCATGGATTTGTAGATGATGGGAGATGGGATACGGGCCCCGCACAGTCAGAGGCGAACACAAAATTGCTTCTAAAACACTGTTTATGACGAACGCTTATCAAGAGAAAAGGAGCGATCATTCGAATGCCGAGACGTATGCCAAGCACGACCATCTTGTTTGCGTTCCTATTGGTGGGGATGCTGACGCATCTCCATGCAGCTCCGCCGGCGGAGAGCAACGGAACTCTGAGGGCCCTTATAACCTGGGGCGATATGGACAATACGCCAGCCGAACGCGTGTATGTAGAGGCATACGGCTATGTCGCCAGCTCTAAGAGCCGGCAATCCTTCATATTCAAGATGCTTGAAGCTGGACGCTATGAAGTTTCGCTCCCACCTGGCCTTTATGACGTTTTTATTAGCGACGGAAGTTCAATCCCTAGATGCAGACGCATGCGCGTCACATCAGGCAAGGTTAGCGCCTGGATCGCTAAGCTGAAAAATGACGAAGTCAACGCCCATTTCTAATGAGTCAAGGGGGCTGAACTACGCGCTGGCGCGCTACTACGACTCCCGCA
>JBEKPF010000108.1:0-18649 GCA_049521035.1 Occallatibacter sp.
ACGCCGGCGGTGGGCGCCAGCGTCACCTTGACAGCCACGGTTTCGCCATCGACGGCGACAGGCACAGTTACCTTCTTCTCTGGCACAACGTCGCTCGGCACCGGAACGTTGAGCTCCGGTGTGGCAACACTTGCAACCTCGTTCGCGACAGCCGGAACGGACTCGCTGACGGCTGCTTACGGCGGATCAACGACCTTCGCCACCAGCACATCGAGTGCCGTAAGCATTACTGTCTCATCCGGTAACACTGGCTTTGCATGCAATGTGGTCTACACGATCACGCCGCAAAGCTCGACCGCTTTCGGCGCGACCATCGCTCTCGACAACACTGGAACCACGGCCTGGACGAGCTGGACGCTACAGTGGACCTTCGCCAACGGGCAGACAATCTCATCTCTTTGGAACGGAGTCGAAACGCAGAGCGGCGCGTTGGTTACGGTGACCAATGAGAGCTACAACGGCTCCGTCCCTGCCGGCGGAAGTGTGACAAACATAGGCTTCAATGGAACCCTCGTTGGGGGCAATGCGGTTCCGACGGCGTTTTCGGTGAATGGGACCCTCTGTGGCGCACTGAGTGGGGCTCCTCCGCTCGCACCGACCGGGTTGACGGCCGCATCCGGTAATGCGCAGATCGCGCTTTCGTGGACGACGAGTTTGACTGCCACCAGTTACAACGTGCTACGGTCGACCACGAGTGGCGGACCGTACACAACGGTCGGTACGTCGACAACAACCAGCTTCACCAACACCGGTTTGACCAACGGCACGATTTACTACTATGTGGTCGCAGCGGTGAACGCGGCCGGCACCGGCGCCGATTCAACGCAGGTCTTCGCTGAACCCGGCGCAGTCCCTGCCAATGTTACGATCAGTGTCAACCCCGCTCAAACCCTGCCGATCTCGCCGTATATTTACGGAATCGACGGAAACACCAACGCGTCGATTCCCAACGTTCCGGATGTCACCATCTTCCGCATGGGCGGCAATCGCTGGACAGCCTATAACTGGACAACGAACGCCTCCAACGCAGGCAGCGATTTTGAGTACGAGAGCGATAATTTCCTGAGCTCAAGTACGATTCCAGGATTTGCTGTCTATCCGTCGATCAATGCCAACATTGCCGCGGGACAAGCCACCCTCTTCACGATACCGATACAAGGGCTGGTATCCGCAGATGAGTCCGGTCCAGTCCCCACAACCAACGCGCCCGATCTGGCAAGGTTCCAGGATGTCGTCTATCAAAAGAGCTCCGTCAGTTCCTCTCCCTTTACCACGACGCCTCCCGTTGTTGTGGTCAGTGGCGAGGACACCGGCGATGTCTACGACGACGAGTTCGTCTGGGCGATGAATCAGCTTTCTACTACTCAGGAACTTTTCAACGGAACCACATCCACGCCGGCTTTTGTGGATCTGGATAACGAACCCGATCTTTGGAATTCAACGCATCTGGAAGTACAGGGCCCGACAGAAATTACACCGGCCGCTTATATTGCCAAGACCCTGTCCGTGACGGAGGCTCTGAAGACTCAGTTTCCGAACATCAAAATCTTTGGACCGTCGCACTACGGTTTCCTCGGCGTCTACAACTGGCAGTCCGGAATCACCGACACCACTCCAACCGGCGAAAACTGGTTCCCCGACATGTATTTCCAGGCTCTGGCAACCGCTTCGGCGACCTTCGGAAAACCACTTGTGGATTCTTACGATTTCCACTGGTATCCGGAAGACTACGATGCGGGAAGCACCCGAGTGACCAGTATGACCGCAGCGACTTTGTCGGATGCGGATATGCAGCTGATCGTGCAGGCTCCGCGCAACCTCTGGGATCCGACATTCACCGATCCTGGCAACAGCAATCCGTGGGTCAACTCAGTTCTCGGAGGCGCGCCCATCGAGTTCCTGCCCAGGCTGCAGGCAAAGATCAATGCAGAATTCCCCTCGATCAAGCTCTCCATCAGCGAGTACGAAACGGGCGGATTCAATAACATCGCAGGAACAGTGGCACAGGCGGATCAGCTCGGCGTTTTTGCCAGCAACGGGCTGTTCGCGGGCATGATGTGGCCGCCGAGCGGAACCTACGATTATGAACTCGCGGGCTTCCGCGCCTACCGCAACTTCGATGGCGAAGGTTCGAACTTCGGCAATGAATTGGTGCAAACAACCTCGAGCAACCCAGGCGCTGTGACGGTTTACGTAAGCACCGACACCACAACGCCTGGCCGTGTGGTCATGGTAGCCGTCAATCGCGCAAACACAAGTCAGGTTGCAGCAATTAGCGGACTCAGCCTCTCAGGCACAGCGAATCTCTATCAAATCACGGCGACCACAGCTTCGGCACAAAGCACGGCTGGTAGCCCGGTAACGCCGGTATCTATTGGGACGATGGCGGTCAGTGGCTCGTCGCTGACGTTGACGTTACCCGCGTATAGCGTCACAACAATCGACGTTCCATGAGCTAACTGAACTTGGATTAAGGCAAAACCAGAGTCGAGTGTGATGGTGATTTCAGGCAAGTCGATGCTTCCTGTAGAAAGCACCGACTTGCTAGTTGAGATTCCGGAATACTGCGACTCTGGTTTTGCTGGATCTTTCCGATATCGGCAAATCCATTTGCCCCCCGCGAATGTAAAAATGGTCCGGCTGTTCAATGGCGATCTCAATGCTATTCACCAAGGGATAAGATAGATAGCAACTGCTATTGAAGCTCACTCCCACAAGCGTTGCCGCAATGAAAGGTGAGGTCACGATTCCAGCTTGAAAGTCGAAGCCGTCGTGGTACATCATCGCTGCAAATGACCGTGCAATCTCGCCCGACCTCGAAACAGCTCAGGCGAAGAAAATTGGAGCAACTACCACCACTATCCACTCCAGCCACGTGCCGGTATTTGCCTGCTGTTGTGGTATCCAGAGTCCCGACACCAGCAACTCACCACCGGTCCGCTGATTGAAGCCGCGCAATAGACCCAGGCCGGCTTCCCAGCGGATCGAACTGCAGAGGCGCGAAGTGAGAGTTGGGGGAGCAAAATGGAGACCCCGATCACCGCCCTTCGCCTATAAGCGTACTTCCCTCCCGAAGTGAGAATATCGTCAACCTTATCGCTATCGGCTGGCGTTTTCTGAAAAGCGGCCGTCTGCCCGTGCAGTTTCTCTATACTCAAGACACAGTTCCGTGAAATGCGATAGGGAGTTTAATCCACTCAGGAAAGTTGATATGAACGCCACAGTCACGAAGTGCATGGGATCAATCAGCAGGCGACTTCCCGACTTGCCTCGGGTCGCGTGGAGAGAACTCCAACGGTCGCGTCTGTTGATGTTGATTGTTGGCGTGCTCAGTTTGAGTGCATTGCAGGGGTGTGTCAAACCCATTAAATCGTCCTCTCCTCAACCGGTTGTTCCGGTTGATACAGCGCCCCCAGCCATCAGTGGCACACCGCAAGCAGGCGATACTCTCACAGCGTCGACCGGAACATGGACGAACAGTCCATCCTCCTACAGCTATCAATGGAACGCGAACGGGACAGTAATCTCAGGCGCCACGTCATCGACATACACGCTTGTGTCCAGCGAAGTTGGGGACACAATCACTGTCACAGTCACGGCGACTAATTCCGGTGGATCGACAACCGCGACAAGTGCTTCCGTTGGCCCAGTCGCGTCCGGAGCACCAGCGAATACGGCCGCTCCGTCCATTTCCGGCACACCGCAAGTCGGCGATACTCTCACAGCGTCGACCGGAACATGGACCAACAGCCCAACCTCCTACAGCTATCAATGGAACGCGAACGGGACCGCAATCTCAGGCGCCACGTCATCGACATGCGCACTTGTGTCGAGCGAAGTAGCAGACACAATCACTGTCACAGTCACGGCGACTAATTCCGGTGGATCGACACCCGCGACAAGTGCTTCCGTTGGTCCGGTGGTCGCTGGTTTGGCAACAACATTCACCCCTCTTCACCTCTATTACCTATCGCCAACGGGAAAAGATAGCAATTCTGGCACGTCCCAAACTGAGCCGTGGGCAACGCCCAATCACGCGGTCGATTGCGGGGATGTGATCATTGCAGCCGCGGGCAGCTATACGAATCAGTTCAATCAGAGTTGGGGAACCGTATCCAATTGCCCGTCTGCGAGCGGAGGAATTGACGGGAAAGGCGGCATCTATTTCGCTGCGCTTCTATGTGCGGGGCCGGATCTGGAGGCGTGTCAGGTGAATGCAGGCGCGAATAACTATGGCTTCGACATCGAACAAGAAAGTAATTGGGCTGTAGAGGGTTTCAAGGCCACGACGGACGGCACGGATACCGGGGACGCGGTGACTCCGGCATTCGATGGCGCTTGCGGCGGGAACAAGGGTCCCTGCAATGGCGTTTATCATCATTTTGCTTTCATCAACGATATAGCCTATAACTCCGGTGATGGATTCGGGCCTTCCGGTTATGACCAGCAAGGTAAGTACGGCGTAGACTACCTTGCCATCGTCGGGGACATCGCGCAGAATTCCGCGCAGGGCAATCCGAATTCATGGTATTGCGTAGCAGCGATAGATATAGTTGCGCCGGCGAACTACGATACCCAGCCTGGAACGCATCTATATGAGTACGGAAATTTCTCCTATAACAACCAGACGAGCTGTGAAACAGATGTAGAGAATTTTATGTTCGATACATGGGACGCGAACGGTTACTCAAATCAGGGAGTTTCGCAAAATAACATGGGATGGCTTTCAGGCCGCTTTGGGTTCGAGGTGACCGCTCAGAACATCGCACCAACAACTGCTACAGCGTTCATCCTCAATAACACTTTCTACGGCAGCAATCAGCTGAATGACCCGAGCTATCCAGGCTATGCAAATGGCGATATAAACGTCCAGGACAGCAGTTCAACCGCAACCTCAATATGGGGAGGCTTGACCATACAGGACAACCTGGTTCAGGAAAATCAGGAGTGGCAGGGAGGCAACAGTAGTAACGGGCCAGTATATGCTTTCCTTATCGGGGGCCCGTATAGCAACGTAACCGTTGGCGGAAGCGGCAGCCAGAACTACTTTAACGGGGTTGCTACTGAATGCCGTGGCGACGCATGTGAGCCGTCCAGCGCACCGTATGGTGCTTCATCGTTCGGTACAGCGGCGCAGCTTGGAACCAACTATTACACAAGTCCAGCTTTCAACAATCCAACCGATCTTATTAATAATCAAAGCGGGACGCCCAACTGCAGTGGATTTACAAACACTACGGCCTGCATGGGATATAACGCGAATACGAAAACACTGACAAATCCGTCTGCCATCTATGATCTTCAACCATCGGCGAGCGGGGCAAGTTCCGCGGGCTATCAGCTCCCAAGCACGACATGTGTTACATCCGGATCGATCTACACATACTATCCGGCCTGGCTCAAAGGTGTTGTTTACCTGCAATGGAACAGCAATACTGGGACAATCACTGAGAACGCGGATCTCGTGACGAAGCCTTGCGGGCTGTGAGGCTTCAGCATTCAAACAGTGCAGCCGGAAGTCGCACGCCCCAGGGCTGAATACCAGGGGCGTCCACTCTACTTCTTCTCTTGCATTTCTGTGAACTGCACTAGGATGCTCACGAAGACTTGCCTGAATTGCTCGAAGAGTTGTTCCAGCTGACCCACTTCATCGTTGGACGTGACCTTGATTTCCGATTCGAAGTCGCCGCCAACAACACGGGTTGCCACTTTGATGATGTGCTTCAGGCGCGCAAACACAAGGCGATGGAGCAGCAGCAGGACAAGAGTCATGCCGAATAAGAGACACACGATGATGACAAGTACGAGGATATTCTCTGTTTGCCGCATGGCAACATAACTAGCGGATATGTCGCGCACCACGAACATTGCGCCAGCCGCATTTCCCGCAGCGTCACGAATCGGGAAGATGCCGCGGACAAAGACTGAATCTCCGTCGCGGAACCGCTCGAGAACCATACCTTGATCCGGCACAGTAGCGAGATCTCCAGAGAATTTAATGATGCCGTCATTCTCCGTTGTCTTATCGGCCACCACGAAGTTGGCGTTGTCGTTCCAGTTATCGCGCCGCTTCCAGGTTGCACTTGAATCCGCCCAGAATTGCTTGTCGACAAACTTCTTGCTCAGCAGAAGTCCATAGTCGTTGCCGGTCTGGTTCTTCATCGTGTGAATGAACTGCCCGAGTTCCTCACCAAACTCAACATAGCCGGTGATCTTGCCTTGCGAGTCGGAAACCGGCCGGAGGATTCTCTCTGCAAAGCCGGCCCTGGCCAGTTCGTTCCCGCTGACGAGCGCATGGCTCTGCACCACTTCCTTATCCATGTATCGATTGAGGTGATCGCCGAACTTGGCTGGATTGTGGAGACGCAGAAAGACGGCCATATCAGGCTCGGGCGTGTGGAACATCCAGTTGGTAATGCCTTCGCTTTTGAGTTCTGGATAGAGAGGCGCGGTCAGATCGAGAAGCCGGCTGCGGTCTTTGGCTGCAAGGGCATCTCGAACTTGAGGGTTCATGACGAGGGCGTCACTCACCGCGGTCATCTTGCTGATCTCTCTGGTTTCAAGAATTGTGAATAGTTTCTGCGAACCCGTGACCGACTCGAGAGCTAACGCCTGCGAGTTGCGCGCGAAACTATATTGCATCAGGCCCAGGATGCCGCCAACGCCAACGACGAGACACGTGATCAGTGCGGCCAGAACTTTGGTTTGGATCGAATTCCACTTCATGCGAATACTCCTCACGCGTTGACGTTGAGCACTTCTTTGATTGCCTGTTTGAGTTTGGCCACGGTGACTGGATCGTCCGGAGTACTGGCGTTGATGAATGCCAACAGTTTTCCTGACTTGAGTCCGATCTGACCTTTCACATCCGCAGCGTCCAGACCATTGGCTTTGATCTTCTCTTCAATTAGGAGTTTTAGATCGTAAAGTTGACTCACAATGTAGACCCCTCCATTGGTTGCAGGCCTTCATCCACTTGGGCACTGCAAACCTGACGATTTCGCGGATTGACTATCGGCCTGGACTGCGAGTCATTCCAACCCTGCGAGCCGAAATTACAGTGTGGTGGCTGAGTAGTGTGACGGCGGTCACACCTCTTCTCTCATTTCAATCGAAATGGGCGTAGCGGCCTGATTGCGAAGCGGATGCTGGCCGATAGGGGGTCAATCGAAGTCGTTGCGAATCGACTGCAACGATTGCCATGAACGTCAAACAGAAAAGCCACCGGCTGCTCCATGTGACGTCATCGCAATTCTTAGTGCACGTCACAGGAGCAGGAACAATGAAACGGATTTCAGAAAAGTCTGGACGGGGATGCTCAGGTGTCTCCCTAGGATCTCTTACTCGCTGCGCGATTGCCGTTGTTCTAGTTGCGGCCTTTGTTGGCGCAGCTCCCGTTGTGCGTGCACAGAACCCTGACGAAAAGCGCGCTCTTCTTGATCGGATCGAGAAGCTCGAGCGAGAACTCGCCGACGTGAAGGCTCAGTTGATGTCCACATCTGGAAGCCCCGCAGCTCCAGCGCAAGGCGCCTCGGCAACCCAGGCAGCGCAAGAGCAAGCTGCGCAGAAAGATGCCGCCGCTCTGAAGAATGCCGCAGCGCAGGCCGCACCGGCCGCTACCAATGCACAGTCAACGCCGCAGCAGACTACGAGCGCGCAGACACCCAAACCCGCCGCCCCAGGCACCCAGCCCGGTTCTACCGCCCCATCTGTAGGCGCCGTTAACCCTGACGCGGTCTACAACCTGACAGTTGGCGCCAAACAACCTACGACGGCCGAGCAGGCGAAGCACAAGTTCTTTGAAAGAAAACCCGGCAAGGACCTGACCTTCTATACGAAGTCTGGTGAGATCACTTTCTACGGCAACCTTGATGTCTCGTTCGACGATGCGACCAAGGGAACCAGAGGCATGCTCGATGGCAATGGCAATCCACCGGTCGGCAATGTCGGTTGGATGGAGGATATTTCCACGAACCTCGCCTATATTGGCGTGCGCGGAACGCAGACCATCGGGATCAAAGACACTAACTTCCTCTATCAGTTGGAGACATCCATCAACATCTCAACTGCGCCGGGACTGCATGAAAGCAACAGCCAGGAACAGGACACCGTCGACGGAACGCTCTTTACGCGCAACAGCTATATCGGGTTGGGCATGGTGAAGTATGGCGCATTGCTGATTGGCAAGACCGACCCGCCGTACAAGCAGTCCACCGCGCGCATGAATCCCTTCAGCGGCATGGAAGGTGACTACGGCGTCATCATGGGCAACACCGGCGGCGACAACCGAGTTGAGTTCGGTTATCGGCTCGATCACTCGGTCTGGTATAGCTCGGCAAAGATGAAGGGCTATCAGTTCAATGCATTCTTTTCTCCTGGGCAGGATCGCGCCAGTGATAGCGGTAACATTCCGGCAGGTGAACCCGATTGCAACGGTGGCGACAATCCAGGAGATGGCGGGCTCGCTCCCATCGCATGCAATGACGGCGGCTTCAGCGACGTGGTCAGCGGCAATGTCTCGTATACCAAGGAGCCTTTGTATATCACGGCGGCCTATGAGCGCCACATGAAGGTCAACCGTCAAAGCGATATGACCGGCATCTATTCAAGCGCCGTGCCATCGAACTACACCGGGCCGATCACCACGAACGACCCCACTTACACAGGGGCAAACACAACATTTATCAACAGTCCCGGCTATCTGTTTTGGGTGCCAACCGCCTTCTACAACGGCGAAGTGGCGGACGAGGACGCAGGCAAGGTCGGAATCCAGTACGGTTTCTTCCACAAGAGGACCGTGGTCAGCGCAATCGTAGAAGACATGCACCGATATGTACCGGGCTTCCTGGAATGGCAGAATGAACGACAGAGGTTAGGCAGTTGGCTTGCCGGAACACAGGCAATTGGGGCATTTGACAGCATGTCGATTGGCTGGGCGCGCGCTTACCGGACGCCAGGTGATCCTTGTCAGCACAACGATTGTTTCACTCCAGCGCCATATTCAGCCCCGGCAGATGGGGATATGACGGGTGGCCGGGCCATGGACAACGAGGCCAATATGTACACCGTTGCCTACAGGCATAGGATCGGGGAAGGCCTGGAGGTTTATTCCGACTGGGCGGGAACGTTCAACCACCAGTATGCGCACTTCGACCTCGGAGCTGGCGGCCGCGGAGTCACCACGGATTGCCACGATGCCAGCGATACAACCGGCAACCAGGACTCCGACCCACACTGCTGGGCCGGCGGTCACCTGAAGGCATTCTCCATAGGTCTTGACAAGCGGTTCTAGGGTGTATCGACATTAGACGGATGGACAGCGTTGCTGAGCAAGAATCGGGCCAGCCTGGGCCGAGCCCGGATACAGTGGCAATCCCCCTGTCAAGGTCGAGAACGAAGTATGGCCCGATTTCCACCCCAGCGACCGAGACGCGTCGCTGGGGACCCCGGTTTGCGCCGCAACCCCCATGGCCCCGACATGCGATCTTTGCGTGTTGGGCTGGATGCTGGCAGGACGGAGCCATTTTTCGCCTCCACTTGGTCCATTGTCGCCAGCAGCACCCGGTATGCATTGCTCCTCGTTCCCGGCGCTAAAAATGGCCTCCGTCGCTGCCTCCCGTATTTGTATATACACATTAGGGAACTACGGCGCCAGGACCCCTATCTATAATCAAGTCTTTTCTTTGAGCAAATAGAGACAGGTTCCGCTTGATCGTTGCCGGTAAGCCCTATTTGGGAAAAATAATCTTCCAATTGTGATGGCCGTCACAAAACTATCTGATCAATATGCCGATATAAAGCCACCGGCATCCTGGCGAGCAATTTACCCGCAGTCAAGTGAAACCCGTAACTCAGTTTCTGGAAAAGGGCTATGGAAAACATTTCGTTTGAAGATCAAGAGACGATTCGCGAGTTCCTGGTGGAATCCCACGAAAACCTTGAGCGCCTGGATCGGGATCTCGTCGAGCTTGAAAAACGCCCCAAGGATTCGAAACTGCTGAGCAGTGTGTTCCGGACAATTCATACCATGAAGGGTGCTTGCGGATTCCTTGGATTCTCCCGGCTCGAGCGTTTGTCACACCAGGCCGAAAGCCTTCTAAGCCAGTTGCGCGATGGCAAACGGGAACTCAACCCAGAGGTCGTGTCCCTGATCCTGGAAACGGTCGATGCGACAAGGAAGGTTCTAGCTGCAATCGAGGTGAACGGAACAGAGGGCGATATCTCTTTTGATGACTTGACTGAGCGCTTACGTCTTGAAGCCGAGAACCAACCCAAGGAACAAGCGAGTTCGAGCAGTGAAATACCGAGCTCAATTCCAACCAAGGAACCTGAAGCCGTACACGTATCAACTAAAGAAAACATCCAATTGAAACCTGACGCGCCAGAGCCTCCGCAGCACCTAAACGGACAAAGTGGCAACGCGACCAAGAAGGACGAGAGCTCTCGTGCCGTCCGCGCCGAAGAGGAGGAATCGACTCGATCCAGCGCAGCAGACGCGAATATCCGCGTAGGCGTTGGCCTATTGGACAAGCTGATGGACCTGGTCGGCGAACTCGTTCTGGCAAGAAATCAGATCCTTCAATTCAATGCTGAACGAGACGATCCCGCGCTCAATTCCACCTCGCAACGCCTGAACCTCATTACATCGGAACTCCAGGAAGGTGTAATGAAGACGCGCATGCAACCCATCGGGATCGTGTGGCAAAACCTTCCGCGCGTCGTTCGTGACATGTCCGTCGCATTGGGCAAGAAGATCGAAGTCAAAATGGATGGGGCGGACACGGAGCTCGATCGCACAATCATCGAGGCTATCAAGGACCCGTTGATCCACTTGGTCAGGAATTCATGCGATCACGGCATTGAGACTCCAGAGGTCCGCCTCGCCGCCGGCAAGCCGGCCCAGGGCACGATGCTGCTTCGGGCCTATCACGAAGGCGGCCAGGTCAATATTGAAATTGGCGATGATGGAGGCGGAATCGATGTTGTTCGGGTAAAAGAGGCGGCCATCGAAAAAGGTCTGATGCGGCCCGAACAAATGGAAACAATGAGCGATCGGGAGGCGGTGAACCTCATTTTCCTGCCTGGTTTCTCCACTGCTCACAAAGTAACAAAGCTCTCAGGTCGCGGCGTCGGAATGGACGTTGTCAAGTCCTCCATCGAAAAGATCGGTGGCCTCGTTGATATCTTCAGCAAACCGGGCAAGGGCGCGACCATCAAAATCAGGATCCCCCTCACACTTGCAATCATTCCCGGTTTACTCATCACCAGCGGTGGCGAGAGGTTTGTCATTCCGCAAGTCAGTCTGCTCGAGCTCATACGGCTTGAGGGCGACACATCGGAGAAACGCATCGAATTCGTGCACGGCACCCCGGTCTATCGCCGCCGTGGGACACTCCTTCCAGTCGCCTATCTGAATCAGGTTCTCGGCTTGCAATCTCTCAACGGAAATGAAGCCATCAATATGGTGGTACTCCAGGCCGAAGACCGCCAGTTTGGATTGGTCGTCGACGGTATCAATGACACGCAGGAAATCGTGGTAAAGCCTCTCGGCAAACAGCTCAAGGGAATCACACTCTACGCCGGCGCGACCATCATGGGCGACGGACACGTATCATTGATCCTTGATGTTTTGGGGCTTGCACAGCGATCTGGAATCTTCGGCGAATCCCGTGAGAGAGCAATCTCGGCAGAGAAGCCAAAGGCCCAGGCCGATCTTGAAAAACAGAGGCTGCTGCTCTTCCGTGCAGGATCGTTTGAGCGGGTCGCCGTTCCACTGTCACTGGTGGCAAGATTGGAAGAATTCCCTGTTGCCTCTGTCGAACGGGCCGGCGATTCACGGGTTGTGCAGTATCGGGAGAGCATTCTGCCCCTCGTCTCGCTTCGCGAAGTACTCGAACCCAATGCACCTCCTGCTGATGACATCGCCGATCCTCTTCAGGTAGTCGTATTCAACGACGGAGACCACGCTGTCGGCATGGTTGTCGATGAGATCCTCGATATCGTCGAGCAATCAGTCGAAGTGAAGCAAAGGTCCGCGCGCAAGGGGCTTCTAGGTTCCGGGGTGGTTGGAAAAAGGGTCACGGACTTCGTCGATCTCAATGCGGTGATCGACGTGACAAGAAGCGCCTGGAGCCGTTCCGGAGATCAAAGCGCAAAAGGCAAAACCATTCTGGTTGCGGATCCATCCTCCTTCTCTAGAGGGTTGATTCGGAGCGGCCTGGACATGGAAGGCTATGTCGTCCTTGAAGCTTCCGATCTTGACGAAGCAGTGCGCACACTCGAACGCAAGCAAGTTGACCTGGTAGTGGCGGCGATGGATCTGCCTCCGCAAGGCGGAATTGCGCTTATAACTTCGCTACGCGGTCAAGGTGACTGGAAGAGAATCCCCGTCCTCGCGGTAGCCGATTCGCCGGACCATGCTTCAAAATGTCCCATCGGGCCGGATGGTTTCGAGGGTGTGTACGTCAAATTTGATACCTTTGCGATTCTCGACGCAATCGCAAAACTCACGTCCTCCAGGGAGCTGACAACAGCGGCACCCGCCACGAAGGAACAGTGCGGCACTGAGTACGTGGTGCAGAAGTCCTATTGAGCTATAAGAACCGTTTCGAAGATCGAAACGCGGGGATGGGTGGAAAAAGGTTAACAATGGCGATCACAAGCACCAACACGGCACAGGAACTGGAAAGGTCGAGCAATCAACTCTCGACGTTCTTTGTGGCGGATCTCTTCTTCGGAGTAGACGTCCTGCAGGTGCAGGAAGTGTTGAAACTCCAACCAATGACGCCCGTTCCGCAGGCCCCCGAGGTGATTGAGGGCTTGATCAATCTGCGCGGACAGATCGTCACGGCGATCGACATGCGCCGCCGGCTGAAGTTGCCTTCCCGGCCAGCCGAACTTTCTGCGATGAACATTGTAGTGACAGCCAGCGACGGTGCTGTAAGCCTGCTGGTCGATGAGATTGGCGACGTCATTCATGTGGATGCGTCAAGTTTCGAATTTCCGCCGGCGAATCTGAACCCTGTGGCGAAACAGATCGTGCGCGGAGTTCATAAGCTGAAGGACCAATTGTTACTCGTTCTTGACACGGAGCGAACAGTGGATTTGTCGTTGGGGAAATCGTCTTAGGATGCCCCAATGGCGAGCAAATGGAATTGTTGAACCGCTTGCACCAGTAACCCGCAGTTCTCGTACCGAATGCCACATGGCTTCGGCCACAGGAATGGATGGGATTTACCAGAGGCTTGCGAAAGAAGTCCGGGCATAGCGCCCAAGAAAGCAAGGAGCCAGGTCATGACAACGAAGAAAACAAACACCAAGCATCATTCAGAGTATCGGGAAGACCGTGGGGCAGTGGCTGTTGCCGAATATCCCGACCGCGCAGAACAGCCCAACCACAGGCCCGCCTCGAAAATCAACTGGAATGAGACTGGCGAGGACTACGCCGGCATGTTTGGGATGACCGACCAGGATGTGTCGCTACGTCGCGAGTTTGTGCGCCTCGGCGATGAGGACCGTGAACTCATCCTCGAAATGGCTCCGTGGGCTGAGAAAGTTTCAGCGGACATCGCCAGAGAATTCTATGATTGGCAGTTCCAATTTGGCCCAACCCGCCGATACTTCGAAGACTTTGCCCGTAATCGCGGCATGGCTCTTCCTGCTCTGCGCGCCCATCTTGAAGCTGCACAGGTTGGCTATTTGAATGAATTGTTCGGCGGTGCATCGGTCAATTGGGATATCCGCTATTTCCAGAAGCGGCTGCACGTCGGAATCGTTCATGACAAGATCAACCTGCCGTTCAAGTGGTATATCGGTTCGTACACGGAATATCGGCTCCTGTTCAACAAATACCTGCAGCGCGATATCCGGAATCCTGAGAAGGTCCAACGTGTCGCAATTGCTTTGACCAAGCTATTCAACTTCGACATGCAGGCAATCGGCGATGCATTCATCATGACCACGCTGAAAAACATGTTGATGGCGATGGGAATCGGTATGGACGAGATCCCAATCGCAGGCGACAAGAGCGACCATATCGGCCAAATCAAGGACTTTATCATCAACTCCCAGTTCAATGACTTCACCGGTTCGATGAAGCACATGGCAGAAGAACATGACAAAGGAGATATTGATGTTCAAATCCCCGACGAGAAGTTCCACGGAGTCTTCAAGACCATGGCAAAGGGCGTCAACGACATGGTCGCCGGTCACATTGTAATGAACAAGAAGGCGATGGCATGCGTCGCCGAATTCGGAAAAGGCAACTTTGAGGCGCCACTCGAACAGTTCCCAGGGAAGAAAGCATTCATTAACGAAACCATCGAACAGATTCGGGCAAACCTGAAGGCGTTGATTGTTGATACGGATAAGCTGATCAGCGCCGCAACCGAGGGAAGGCTCAGCACGCGCGCCGACGCATCGCAACACACAGGCGACTTCCGCAAGATCGTACAGGGCGTAAACGATACGCTGGACGCGCTCATCGACCCCCTCAAGGTCACCGCGGAGTATGTCGACCAGATCTCAAAAGGATCGATTCCGGCCAAGATTACCACCGACTATAAAGGCGACTTCAACATCATCAAGAACAACCTGAACGCCTGCATCGACGGCCTTGGAGGCCTGGTGGAAGCGAACGAAGTCCTGCAGAGGATGGCGATTAACGATCACACACGCACGGTCGATGGGCAGTACCAAGGGGTCTTTGCAAGCGTTGCTACGGCCGTCAATGACGTGCGTGCGCGAGTCAATCATTTGCGATCCACAGTCGAAAACGTCGCAACCGGGAAGCTGGATGAGTTGGAAGAGTACCAGAAAATCGGGCGTCGCTCTGAGCAGGATGAAATAGTACCGTCGTTGATCTTGTTGATGAGTAACATCAAGGCGCTCGTGGAGGATGTGAAGACGCTTGGAAAAGCTGCAGTCGAAGGCAGGATGTTAGTACGTGCCGACGCTTCCAAGCATCAGGGCGAATTCCGCATGGTGGTCGAAGGGATGAATCGGACCGTGGATACATTGGTCAGCCACCTCAATGCGGTTCCCTCCCCCGTCATGCTGGTCGATCGCGACTTCAACATCCTATACATGAATGACATCGGCGCCAAAGTCGGCGGAAAGACTCCGTCAGATGTGGTCGGCACCAAGTGTTACGACCACTTCAAAACGGGGGATTGCAAGACCGACCGCTGCGCTTGCGCGAATGCGATGCGCCACGACAAGAAGAGCTCGTCTGAAACAGTGGCACGGCCGGTTGCCGGGCTCGAGATCGATATTGCCTATAGCGCAGTTCCGGTCCGGGATACCGATGGTCGGGTCATTGGCGCACTTGAGGTTGTAACTGATCAAACCGAAGTGAAGACGGCTGCCCGGTTAGCCGCGAAATTGGCCGAATATCAGGCATCCGAAACGGAGAAATTGGGAGAGGGGCTTAGGAAGCTCGCCCAGGGGGACACTAATGTCCAGGTCGAGCCGGCTCCTGGGGATGCGGATACAGCACAGATACGCGCAACCTCTGAGAAGCTCGCTAAAGCATTCGGCACGTGCGTGAAGGCTGTCAGCAGCATGGTGACAGATGCGGGTACTTTGTCAGACGCCGCGATTGCGGGAAAGTTTTCTACGAGGGCGGATGCAAGCAAACATCTGGGTGACTACCGAAAGATTGTCCAGGGGGTGAATGAAACCCTCGACGTCGTAGTAGACAAGCTGAACTGGTATCAGTCGATCATCGATGCAGTCCAGTTCCCAATTCATGTTATCGACAAAGATATGAAGTGGGTATTCCTGAACAAGGCATTCGAAAAGCTGATGGTGGAGAACAAAATCATTCGCAACCGCGACGAAGCACCCGGCATGCCATGCTCATCGGCCAGAGCGAACATCTGGAAGACTGAGAGCTGCGGTCTTGTACAGCTCGCCAAGGGTAACGGAGAGACCTACTTCGATTGGAATGGCCAGAACTGCAAACAAGAGTCCTCGAAGCTAACGAACCTGAAGGGCGAGCATGTTGGCTATGTCGAAGTCGTTCAGGACCTGACATCCATCGTAAGGAATAAGAACTATACAGAGCGGGAAGTTGCCCGAGTAGCTGACAACCTGAAGAAATTGGCCGCTGGCGACTTCGCACTGAACCTTGAAACACAAGAAGCCGATCAGTTCACGAGAGAGACGAAGGTGCAGTTCGGCAGGATCAACGACAACGTTGCTGCCGTAAAGACCACGGTAGAAGCCGTTGCGGTCGAACTGGGCCGGTTGACGAATGCATCCAAAGATGGCCTTCTTTCAGAACGTGGAAAGCCAGAGCAATTCGAAGGCGCTTATGCGGACATCGTCAAGGGTGTCAACGTAATGCTTGACGCCATTCTCTTACCGATTGAGGAAGGCAATCGCGTTCTTCGGCTCATCCGCGGTGGCAATCTGCGCGAACGCGTCGAGATCGCTTGCAAAGGCGATCACGAGAAGATGAAAGACGCCATCAACGGGGTTCATGCGTGGCTGATGCAATTGATCGCTTTCGTGACCAAGATTGCGAACGGCGATCTCTCAGCGAGCATGGCGAAGGCCTCCGATGAGGACCAGATTCACGAATGGCTTATCCTGCTGCACGAGAGCATTGAAGCCCTTGCGTCCGATGCGACCACCCTGGCCGCCTCAGCCGCACGAGGCAAGTTCGATGTTCGTGCCGATGCCGGCCACCATCATGGTGAGTTCCGCAAGATTATCGAGGGTGTCAACCAAACCCTGGATTCCATCGTTGCGCCTCTCAAGATCACGGGCGAAAACGCGAGTACGCTCGCATCCGCTTCAGAGGAGTTGACTGCAGTCAGTCAATCCATGGCAGACAGCGCAGATGACACAGCCAAGCAGGCGAACATCGTCTCCGCCGCAAGCGACCAGGTATCAAGGAACGTAGCCTCAGTCGCGGCTGCTTCGGAACAGATGCAAGCCTCGATTCGAGAGATTTCAAAGAATGCCAATGACTCCGCACGGGTAGCCAAGAACGCCGTAACCGTGGCGCAGTCGACCAACGAAACCATGGATAAGCTCGGCACGTCGAGCCAGGAGATTGGCAACGTCATCAAGGTAATCACCTCGATTGCGCAGCAGACAAACCTTCTCGCACTTAACGCGACCATTGAAGCTGCACGAGCCGGAGAAGCCGGTAAGGGCTTCGCCGTGGTCGCAAACGAAGTCAAGGAGCTTGCCAAGCAAACTGCCAAAGCGACTGAAGAGATCGGGCAGAAGATTGAGGCGATTCAGAGTGGTACGAAGGGCGCAGTCAAGGCCATCGAAGAGATCAGCTCAATCATCAATCAGATCAACGACATTTCAAACAGCATTGCTTCGGCAGTAGAGGAGCAAACAGTCACCACCAACGATATTGGACGCAGTGTATCTGAAGCCGCTCAGGGTGTGACGGAGATTGCGAAGAATATCAATGGGGTGGCAACATCCGCGAGGAATACCACGCAGGGAGCGAATGACACCAAGGCAGCATCCCTGGAACTGAGCTCGATGGCAGCTCGCCTGCAGGCGTCAGTTTCGAAGTTTACCTACTAACTCAACGTTGGAATGCGAAGTCGGCCGGCGGCCGAATAAAACCTCCGCCGGCTTTATCTTCTCTGACCGAAGGCGAAAAAGAACATGTCGAAAGCTCTTGTTGTAGACGATTCCAAGACAATCCGAATGATCCTGAAAAGGACCCTGGCCGAGGTCGGCTTCGACGTCTGTGAGGCGGGGAATGGCCAGGAAGCGCTCAACGCACTTCAAGCCGAGGGTGGCACCGTAACATTGGCTCTCGTTGACTGGAACATGCCGGAGATGAACGGTCTCGAATTTCTCATCGAGCTTCGCCGCCGGCCTGAATTCTCAGCCATCAAAGTGATCATGGTTACCACCGAAGCTGAGTCGGGGCACATGGTATCGGCTCTCGAGGCTGGGGCAAACGAATATGTCATGAAACCATTCACAAAAGAGATTTTGAAGGAAAAACTTCAACTTGCCGGAGCACTCGCTTACGCAAGCTGCTAGATAAGATCATGATAACCAGAGAGCTCCAACCCGGCGAGAGAATCCGCGTAATGGTCGTTGACGACTCCGTCGTCATACGACGCATTCTTACGCGCGTCCTGGAGCAGGATCCAGCGATCGAAGTTGTCGGTTCGGCGTCGAATGGACTGCACGGGCTGCAGCGCATTCCGCAACTGAATCCTGACGTGCTTACGCTGGATATTGAGATGCCGGATATGGACGGGCTTGAAATGTTGAGGCGCGTCCGCCGGGAGTATCCGTCTCTGCGCGTGATCATGTTCAGCACACTGACCGAGCGCGGCGCGGCAATTACTCTGGAAGCGCTGACACTCGGAGCCGAAGACTACGTCACAAAATCTTTCAACGAGACATCTCGCGAAGATTCGTTTTCTCGTCTGAAAGACGAGATGATTCCAAAGGTACGACAGTTCTTTCGCTTTCCCCGCCAGCCAGGAGAATCGAAAAGCGAACTGGCTCCTTCCACCCGGATCGGACCGCCCACAACATATGTCGCCACTTCGACAGAACGCCCAAGAGTGGTAGCTGTCGGAATCTCAACGGGCGGTCCCACGGCACTCGGTACGATACTTCCCTCTTTGCCGGCCAATTTTCCGCTGCCGAT
>JBEKPF010000109.1:0-28091 GCA_049521035.1 Occallatibacter sp.
ACTTCCGGCGATTCTGAATACGCTGTAAGATCCCATCCAGCCCCCCAGCCGTGAAGCTAAGTTAGAAATCCACCCGCACGCCGAACTGCATGCGGCGATACGTAGACAGCGCCACGCTATAGGTTCCAACCGTGGTGTTGCCAGAACTGCCAACCAGACCGTTGAGGCTCGGGTCGAAACGGATGGAGTTGGAGATGTTATAAGCCTCGGCGGCAAACTTCAGTTTGGCCCAGTCGCCGAGATTCCAGTTCTTTTGGAGTGAAGAGTCGATATCGAAGTAGCCGTCTCCACGGAAAATATTCCGCGATCCTGCTTCTCCTGCATAGGGCAGCCTGATTGGATTGCCGAAGTAGATCCCGCTGTTGATAGCGGTTGAGGTTGTAGCGTCGAAGACGTGGGGAATTCCGTTGGTGATGTTTCTGTGCGTCAGGATGTGGCCAACGTTGAAGCTCATCGCGGGGTTGTCGTAGTTGGTGGGGAATGCCGGAGATTCAAGGCTGAAGGGAAGGCCGCTGGTCCATCGTCCCAGACCGGCCCATTGCCACCCTCCCGCAAAGGCGTCTACCACGCGGTTCGAACTGCCAAGCAGGGCTTTACCACGTCCGACAGGGAGCACATAAACCCAGTCAGCGGTAACCAGGCTGTGCGTGTCAAAGTCCGAGACCCCCTTGTTGAGCTTGGGGCTCCACGTGTTCTGTATGGCAAAGTTCGTGTAGGCATCGTCAACTTGTGTGAAGATGTTGGAGCGCTCAGTCTCAGAGCCGTAATCAAGGGATTTAGAGAAGGTGTAGCTGACGTCGACCGTCAATCCACGCGACGCCGGATGGCGAAGGGTAAATTGCAGCGCGTTGTAGGAACTGTTGCCAATCGAGTCCATCGAGTATAGCGAAGAGAACTGGCTGCTCCAGAAGGTAGACTGGTTTGGGCCGCCGTTGAACGGACTCCCTGGAAAGATACCGAAGACGTCGAGAAATGCCAGCGAGAGCGTTTCACCGTTCGTGTAGCGTTCCGGCGACCAGGCGTTATTGAAGATCGCCTGGGTGGCGCTTTCACCCGCGTAGTCCTGGTTCTTCATGTAAGGAAAGACATTCTCGAAGTATGGAATAGCCGGAACGCTGTTGTTCACCTTCTGAGTGGCGCCCGCAAAGATGCCATATTGTTCTGTTCCAAACGGGGCGGCGTCCACCGCCTGCGATAGGATTCTCGCGGCACCAAAGTAGTCTCCGCCACCGGCAGGGTCAACGTAGTCCACCGGCTCAGCCAGGTCGAGTTCCTGCAGCAGGTGGTGTCCCAGCCGGCCCACGTAAGCCTCTTCGAACGTGAACCCACCCGGCAGCAGGTGCTGGAAGGAGAAGTTGAAGGATTCGGCGTAAGGAGTCTTGATGTGGTTGTCCATGCCCCAGTCGATAGCGAAGCCAGTGATCGGCGGCGTGAAGGGGAAGGTCTGCGTCGGCGAGAACGGCGGCAAGGGTATATCGGGAAGGTTGTGGGGGCCGGTGAATCGGGGCGCATTCTCGAAGCCCAGCACATCCGCCGAGTTGGAGATGCCTGCAGCAAGACCGTAAGAGCCCACCGTGTCAAAGGTGTTCACCAAGGCCTCGCCGTAGTGGTCATAGTACATCCCCGCGCTGGCGCGGATGGATGTCTTCGCATCGGGTGACCAAACCACGCCGATCCGCGGAGCGAAATTGTTTTTCTGTTCAGGCCAGTAGGCCGGCGTGTTGTTGGCTTTGCCGGCGGGAGCCAGCGAAATCAAAGGCTCGTAGATTTGGCCCTGCTGCGCGGCGGATTCACGCTTCTTGTACCAGGCGTCGGTATCGATAGTGGGGGCAATCTGCTGTCCGTTCGTCTCATAGGGGGTCTGGAGCAGCGTGTAGCGCACACCCAATGTGATATTGAGATTGGACCGCGCATGCCAGGTGTCTTGCACGTAGCCCTCCCACTCATTGGCGTGGAAGTTCTTGGTGACCGGTGCGCCCTCAGACAGAGCCGTACCGGTTGTAGGGCCTGTGATCGTGTAGTTATAGACATTCGTAAGCTCTGGGATAACACCCATAAGATTCGCCCAGTCGGCGCTCCACAAGTTGGTAAAGCCAGAGGCCATGTTCGCGGGTATCGGCAGGTCGGCAGTGTTTGCGTATTGGTAGTTCGTGCTGGCCCCGTTGAAGGAGCCTGTATTGCTGCTGTGGTGGTTAGTGATGCTGCGCCAATTTCCGCCAAAGGCGAGGGTATGCGCACCCTTGTTCCACGTCAGGCTATCTGTAATGTTGTTCACCGGAACGTGGAGCAGGGTGGTGCCGGTCTGCGCTGTGGGCTGGGTAAGGCCAAAGATGTCAACCCATTCTCCTGGGGCAATGCCGCCCTTCTGCCACCCCTGGCGGATATACCCGTAGCGCGCATCATTGACGATGTGGGAAGTGGGAATCCACGTGTGGCCGAAACTCATGCCCTTGGTGTTGTCGTCGTAGAAGGTCGCTGCCGGCTGTTCCGGAAAATTCTCGTCCCCCGCTGTCGTGTCTTTCTGGAGATTTCCGCGGAAGAAAAAATGGTTCTTGCTGTTCATGTTGTAGTCGATCTTGGCAATGCTGGTATTGAGCGTCGAGGGCGCAGGAGACGAGAAGAAGATCTCTCCGCTGTTCAGGCCGCCATCGCCGCCAATCTGGCTTGTCGTGGTCGGCTCAGTTGACAGGTACTTGAGAACGGCAGCATTGGCTCCAGGCCCATTGGGGCACACCGGAGACCCGTTGAATGTGTTGGTCGTGCAGGGTTGATCCATCTGCGCCACCTGCGCAGGGGTCAATGTATCGGTATTCCCAGTCGACGCGTCCACGTAATTCAGGCCGCCACCCATGAAAGTAGGCGTGGGCACGGTGGCCGCCACCACATCGTGCGTGGCGACGCGTTGACCCTCATAGTTGAAGAAGTAGAAAAGCTTATCCTTGATGATCGGCGCGCCTAGTGAGCCGCCAAAAGTGTTCACCAGGTAAAACGGGGGAACGTTGGGTTGGCTGTTCGTCAGATCGTTGTACTTCAGAAAGTATTGGTTGGCGACGACGTTATCGGGGCGATAGTACTCGTAAAGCGAGCCATGGTAGTGGTTGGTTCCGCTCTTGGTGACCAGGTTGATCTGCGCGCCCGAGGAGCGGCCTGCAGCCGCTGTTCCATTGGAAGTGGTGACACGGAACTCTTCAGTGGAGTCAAGCGTCGAGCGCAGAATACCCGTGAAGGCGGTACCGAAAATCTGGTCGTTGTCGTCCAGTCCATCCAAAGTGACGTTGCCTTGGTCAGAGCGTCCGCCTGCTACTGCGCCCTGGCGGCTGTCGACGACTTCGCTGCCCATGTAGAGAACGCCGGGCTGCAGACTCAGCAGGTTAATCGGATTGCGCCCATCCATGGGCAGCGCCTCAATCGTGGTGTTGCCTACCGAGTTGCCCATGGTGGCGTCAGTAAAGTCCAGCGTCTCCGCGGCTGAACTCACGTCCACCGTAACCGCCTCCGACTTCACGCTCAGTGTGAAGTCGATAGTTGCCGGCTGGTCGACCAGTAACTCCGCGGTGCGAGTCTCTGTGCCAAACCCTCGGGAAGTGACCGTAATCAGATAGCGCGCTGGCGCGATAATCGGGAAGACATAAAAACCTGAACCGTCAGTGACAGCGTGATATTGATTGTCGGTCGCTTGATCAGCGAGAGTAATGGACGCACCCTGGACAAGCGCTCCGCTGGCGTCTTTCACCACGCCACGAAGCGATGTGGTTGCTGCCTGGCTGAGTGCAAGCGCAGAACTGAATAAAATCATAGCGGTGAAAACAAGCGTACAAACGACTCGGATGCAACAAGGCATCCATCCCAGTGGGGACCGTCTCATGGCTGCTCCTCAAAGAGTGTTTTGTATTGCGCTCTAGCTGATCTTCGGCGTGCTTTCGACCGGATTTTCGCGTTGCGGAACCTGCAAGGTTTGTAAAGGACAATATTCCCCTAGGGAATGACTCTGCCCCTTAGGAGTGTGGGCTTTCTGTTGGGCACAGACAGAAGCGCATGGCACTAAAAGTCTTGAGAGACTATCCGAGCAAGGCGCTCAAGATGAAGTGATTCTCATTCTGTCGGAAATTCATGCAGATTTCAACTTAAATACGCTCCGCCCCTCCGCCTCAGCTTTTAAGCTGTTGTACCAGTGCAAGACTCGAAGCGCGCGCAATGTGTTCCAGCGGCTTGCACTTCCCACGTCGGCCTCCATCTTGAGTGGAATCTCTTCGGGATGAAGCAAGTTGAGCGGCCAGCGCCCATTCTGGTGACGGCGCTTGATCACCACTTCAATAGCTTCATCAACCCGGCTGTCCGGCTTGACTCCCGCATCTCGCAGATAATCGAGTCCGCGCAAGACGTCGTAGTGCCAGAACATCGGGAATGAGAATCGCAGCCATCGTTTGTCGATCACCTCACCACTTCGAAGTGAACGGAACATGTGGCGCTCCAGCAAATAGTCTTCGGCCCTCTTGCGAGCCCTGGTGACGGCCGCTGATTTGCGCCCCGCTCGCTCGTATTCCCGCAGTCCTTCGAGCACGCAGATGGTAGTGTGGAATGATGAGCGCCGGCTCTTGGGGGCTTCGCAGTTCCAGCCGCCATCTTCGAGCTGCTCGTCTAGAAGCTGGTCAGCCAGCGCGTCGTTCGGCTCCTTGAAGTAGGCGCCAACACCCAGGATTCTGCCGTTGATGCAAGGCTCCGTTTCGCCGTCGAGGTACGGCCGATTGTTGAGCGGCTTGAACACCAGCCCCTTGTCGACGCGGTCGATCATTCGGCGAGCCTGCGGGCTGGCGGGGTCCAGACCGAGGTCCTTCAGGACAACGAGACTCCAAAGCGAAATAAGGTCCCACTTCGCCCCGCCGCCCCAGTCGCCGGCAGCAGACTGCCTAGCGAGAAGTTCAGCTCCCCAGCCTTCCGTTGCAACGCGCGACCGTTCGGCTGTAATGGCGTCAGGGGCTGCATCGGTGAGGTCCCTCATCACCTGCCAACGGATGGCCGGGTCAGAATCGAGGAGCCACTTGATGTGCGCAGGCCGGGGTGCGTAGTCGTCGAGGTGCATGGCAATGTTTTAGCATGCGCCCCGCCAACTGAACCCTCATTAATCAAAGTGCCCGCCCGCTGAATTCCTTCACGGAGGAAGTTACCAATGAAGTGCCATTGCGGAGAATGATGATTCTTGATATCGTCTGATATCCCCTGGAATTTTCCAGGCAGACCTTTTTTGGCCTGCCAATTCTGCGCTCCTGTTGGTCGGACAGGATATCGCCTTCGCGTGAGCGGCCAAAAACTTGGCTGGAAAGGAATGCCTGAAGATGCCTGAGAGCAATGGTTCCTTAAGTAAGTCCTGGCGTTGGGTTAAGGATCAGATCATTGATGAGGTGCCTCAAGACGATGCGCTTTGCGAATTCGACTGCTCGAAGGCCCAATGTACTGTGGGGGAGTGGGAATCGTGCGAAAGACGTCAGTGCAAAGCCGCGGGTGAGCTTATTCCCGCCGCATCAGATGCTGCCGTCGAAACAAAGAGCAACGAAGATCCCTCTACAGAGGAATTGATCGATAATTTTTCTGGCAGCTGATCTACCCTGACTTGATAATCCCGACCCCGCGGCTGGTCCCTCGCCAATCGACCCGCAGCGCGTGCCCATCCTGGCGTTTTGTTTCGTCGCATGGATGGACGCCTCAAACCATAATCGATCGTGCTCTCCCGGCACGTACAACTCGATAAATCAGCGTCCCGTCATCTGCTCCAGCTTCTCGGGATAGCGCGCTCCCTCCACTTTGATCTCTGCGGCCGCCGTCTCAATCTCCTTGAGATCGCTGCCGGTCAGCTCAACCGCAGCCGCTCCAATATTCTCTTCAAGTCGATGAAGTTTAGTCGTGCCGGGAATCGGCACAATCCACGGCTTCTGCGCCAGCAGCCACGCAAGCGCAATCTGCGCGGGCGTCGCCTTCTTCTGTCTGGCTATCTTTCCCAGCAGGTCCACCATCGCCTGGTTCGCCTTGCGGGCCTCCGGAGTAAATCGCGGGATGATGCTGCGGATGTCGGATTTGTCGAATGTGCTGCTCTCATCGATCTTTCCAGTCAAAAACCCCTTGCCCAGCGGGCTATACGGGACGAACCCGATTCCCAGTTCTTCGAGCAGCGGAATGATCTCTTCTTCTGGCTTCCTGAACCACAGCGAGTACTCGCTCTGCAGAGCGGTCACCGGCTGCACAGCATGAGCCCGCCGAATCGTCTGCGCTCCAGCCTCGGACATGCCAAAGTGCTTCACCTTGCCCTCGGCAATCAGATCCTTCACCGCGCCCGCCACATCCTCGATCGGCACGTTTGGATCCACGCGGTGCTGATAGAACAAGTCGATGGCATCGATCTTGAGACGCTTCAAAGAGGCTTCAGCAACCTTGCGAATGCGTGCAGGACTGCTGTCGGTCCCCTTCGGACCATGCGTTCCGTCGTCATTGATATCGAAGCCGAACTTAGTGGCAATCGCCACCTGTCCTTTGAAGGGAGCCAGGCCTTCGCCGACAAGTTCCTCATTGTTGAAGGGACCGTAGACCTCCGCTGTGTCAAAAAAAGTGACGCCGCGTTCAACGGCCGCACGAAGCAGAGTGATAGACGCATCCCTCTCCGGAAACGGTTTGTACGAAAACGTCATACCCATACAACCCAGGCCCAGAGCTGATACTTCCAGATTGCTGTTTCCCAATTTACGTTTCTGCATTGTCATTCTCCTGATCTAAACTTTCGTGATCTCGCGCGGCATAATTCGGACTGTTGCAGAACGGGCGCTGGCGCCAATCATAGGTTTGAGGTAAGGGCTGCTCTTGTACTTCGCCCGGTACGCGTCGTCGATCCTGTCATTAAGGGGTCCATCCACCGGCTCGAACGAAACGTCCCTCGTCATCCCCGCCGCCTTGATCCTGCCAGCCTTCTGTTTCACCGCGGCCTGGTACCAACTCGAGCTCTGCCCGTTGTAACCGCGCACATAGAGGCCGTCGTCCACCGCGACAGACCAGATCCAGGTCGGCGTTCCGTATGTCACCCCATCCTCACGGAGTGGTGAAATGTGCAAGTCGTCCGCTTCTGCAATACTGTGCAACTCATCATTCGGCCATTTGCTCATATCCTGCTTCACCTCTTCAGCCCGGCTCATATCCCGGCTTCTTGTAAAGCGTGTCCCACTTGCCTTGGATTTCGGGCCTATATACCTTTTCCATCCAATCCTGAGACTCGACCTCTTCGAACGCCACTGAAACTGCATTCTCTTCGCAGTTCAAAATGTGCATTGCGTCCCTGACTATCTCTTCCGCGAAGCGAGTCTTCTGTTCTTCCGATCTTCCCGGCGCGAGTTTCACCACGATATGAGGCATCGTTCCATCCTTGGCAATCTATCGTCGATCCCCCTAGCGATACGTCATTCGCTCAAGTTCTTCCGGATAACGACCGCCTTGCACTGTCACCTGTGCGGTAAGGGCGTCGATCTCGCGAAGATCGTCGGGAGTCAGTTCCAGCGCAGTTGCCCCAATGTTCTCGACCACGCGCTCCAGTTTCGTAGTTCCTGGGATAGGAACGATCCATGGCTTTTGCGCCAGCAGCCACGCAAGCGCGACCTGCGCGGATGTCGCGCCCTTGCGCGCTGCGAACGCTGCAATCAAGTCCACCAGAACCGTATTCGCTTTACGCGCTTCGAGTGAAAAGCGCGGATAGGTGCTGCGGTTGTCTCCTTCGAGGAACTGTGTATCTGCCGTAATCGAACCGGCAAGAAAACCGCGGCCCAGTGGACTATAGGGCACAAAGCCGATCCCTAGTTCCTCCAGCGTCGGTAAGATTTCTTCCTCCGGGCGCTTCCACCACAGCGAGTATTCGCTTTGAAGCGCAGCCACAGGCTGAACCGCATATGCCCGTCGGATAGTCTGTGCTCCTGCTTCCGACAATCCGAAGTGTTTTACCTTGCCTTCCTGAATCAGGTCCTTCACCGCTCCCGCCACGTCTTCGATTGGTACTTCTGGGTCGACCCGGTGCTGATAAAGCAGGTCGATCGTATCGATTCGAAGCCTCTTCAACGATCCTTCCACGGTCTGTTTGATGTACTCCGGACGGCTGTCCACACCAGGGGAAGGTCTGCCGTGAGCATTCGCGCTGAACCCGAACTTTGTGGCGATTACCACGTGCGCACGCACTGGGGCGAGTCCTTCGCCGACGACCTCTTCATTCACCAACGGGCCGTAAACTTGAGCGGTATCGAAGAACGTAATGCCCCGCTCGACTGCTCCCCGCATGACCGCAATCATCTCCTGCTTGGTCCCTGGAACTGGACCGTGACCCGCGCTCATCCGCATGCAACCCAATCCGATTGCCGAAACTTCTAGACTGCTCTTTCCTAATTTGCGCTTCTGCATTGCCTCTCCGAGGACGATTCCTGCCGACCAATACTTAACCGCTTTGCGCAACTCAGACTGCTTCATCTGAATTACTTCTGATACTGCTCGTCGCTCACCTTCTCAAGCCAATCAACAACTTTGCCGTCCAGCCTTTCTTGAATGGCAATATGTGTCATCGCAGTCGTCGGTGTAGCTCCATGCCAGTGTTTTTCTCCCGGCTCGAACCACACCACATCGCCCGGCCGAATCTCCTCCACCTGGCCGCCCTCGCGCTGCGCCCAGCCGCATCCAGCCGTCACAATCAGCGTCTGTCCCAGCGGATGCGTGTGCCATGCCGTTCGCGCCCCTGGCTCAAACGTAACCACGGCGCCACCCGCATGTGCCGGGTCGGGCGCCGTGAAAGGTTGATCGATGCGTACTGTTCCCGTAAACCAATCCGCTGGCCCCTTGGCCGACGATTGCGAGCCGTTCCGTGTAACCTTCATTGCAATCTCTCCTTGAGCACTCACTTCATCCGCGGGGGGCCTGGATTGCTGCTCGCCTACTCGGACTTCAGCGACGCCATATCTATCGAAAACCGGTACTTCACATCCGACTTCAGCAGTCGATCATACGCTTCGTTGATCTTCTGGACCGGGATCACCTCAACATCCGAGGTGATGTTGTTCTTCCCGCAGAAGTCGAGCATTTCCTGGGTTTCCGCGATGCTTCCGATCAGCGAGCCAGAGAAACTGCGGCGGCCCATGATTAATCCGAAGACCGAAACCGTCAGCGGTTTTTCCGGCGCGCCCACCATCGTGATATTGCCGTCGCGGCGAAGCAGGTTGATGTATGCGTTGATGTCGTGTTCCGCAGCAACCGCATCCAGAATGAAATCGAAACTCCCCGCATGTTTGGCCATCTCGTCCGCGTTCTTCGAAATCACGACCTCATCGGCTCCAAGGCGCAACGCGTCGTCCTTCTTGCGCGGAGAAGTTGTAAACACCACTGTGTGCGCTCCAAGCGCATGCGCAAACTTCACTCCCATGTGTCCCAATCCTCCCAATCCAACAACGCCAACCGTCTTGCCCTTGGTCACGCCCCAGTGCCGCATCGGTGAGTACGTCGTGATGCCCGCACATAGCAGCGGAGCGGTTCCCGCAAGGTCGAGATTCGTGGGAACTTTCAACACAAAGTGCTCGGTGACCACAATGCTGTCGGAATACCCGCCATACGTCACGCCTCCCGTGTGCTTGTCTGGGAAGTTGTAAGTGAGTGTCATGTTCGGGCAGAACTGCTCGAACCCCGCCTTGCACTCAGGACATGTGCCGTCGGAGTCCACCAGACATCCCACGGCAGCCAGGTCGCCGGCCTTGAACTTCGTAACGGCAGACCCAACCTTGGTCACTCGCCCCACAATCTCATGACCCGGGACGCATGGGTAAACTGTGGGCATCAATCCGCTCCACTCATTGCGGGCCTGGTGAAGATCGGAGTGGCAGATACCGCAGAACAGTATCTCGATCTGCACATCGTGCTCTGTGGGATCGCGCCGCGTAATCGTAGTCGAAGCAAACGGCGATGTAGCACTCGAAACGGAATAAGCTTTTGACTTGTACATGATGAACTCTCAACCTCCGCGGATTTTGGCGAGCAGCTCGCCCGTGAATCAGACTACGAAAGAGCGCCGCTCAGGCGGTATCCTGATCCTGCCAATCTATTGCCTAATCCTGTCGGTACATACATTTTTATGCACAGTTCCATAAATTCGGCGTTAACTTGATTCTGAAGGAGTGACGCAAGTGAAAGGGGTCAAGCAAAAGGATGCGAGCCTAAGCCGAAGCCCGGATGGAATCCCCGTTCGGAGCCCAATTCGAAACCCATTTCAAACTGTGGAAGAGATGCGCCAAGAGCTCGCCCGCAAGATCGCCGCTCGTACCGATGCAGAAGGAGACACGCCCACTCCCATCCCAGGTCTGCGTCTCTACCGCCGCTCGGTCACCACTGCCTGCTCCTCGGCCGCATACCAACCCAGCCTGGTTGTTTTCGTGCAGGGACAAAAGCGTATCAACGTGGGCAAATCCACGTACCTGTGTGACGGAAAGAACTTCCTGCTAACTTCCGTCGACCTGCCCGTCATGGGTCAGGTAGTCGCCGCCACTCAGAAGGTGCCAATCCTCGGCCTGGTGCTCAAACTCGAAATGCCGGCAGTTCGCGAGATACTCTCACAACAGGAGTTTCATCTGCGCGAAGAATCAGCCGACGCCCGCGCCATGGCCGTTGGCGTTAGCTCACGCGAACTCATGGACGCATGTTCGCGCCTTGTTGACCTCCTCGACGCGCCCGAAGACATTCCGTTTCTCAGCAGCCTCATCCAGCGTGAAATCGTCTTCCGTTTGCTTCGCAGCCCGCAAGGCAAGCATCTCCGCGCCATCGCCACGCTGGGCGAGCAGAGTCACCGCACCGCAAAGGCTGTCGAATGGCTAAGAACGAACTACACCAAACCGCTGCGCGTTGAGGAACTCGCCGACATGGCGCGCATGGGCGTATCCACACTGCACCATCAGTTCCGCTCCCTCACCGCCATGAGCCCCCTCCAGTACCAGAAGCAACTTCGCCTCCACGTAGCCAGGGAGCGCATGCTCAATGAGGGTCTCGACGCCGCCACCGCCGCATTCGAGGTCGGCTATGAAAGCGCAAGCCAATTCAATCGCGAATACAGCAGGTTCTTCGGTCAGCCTCCGATGCGCGACATCAAAACTCGCCGACTCTCATCCACCGCAGCAGCAAACGACTAGAGGCACAGCCCTCACAAATCACTTCACGGACTCGTTCTCTGGCTGACTCGTTGCCTCGCCGTCCCGACGACTCGCTGTCTTCTTCCTCAACGGACCCATCTTCCCCGCCATCCTCACCAGTTTCTGCGCCTCCTCATATTCCGCCATCTTTTTCGCCACGCCCCGCTCTGTCTTCGGCTCTCGTATCCGGTACCCATCCCTCCGCAGCATGATACGCAGGGCATTATTAAACTTCTCCGGCCATCCAATCGCTTCCAGCCACGGCTTCTTCTCGAGCACCACCGCCGCACGCTTGTCCTTCAGTGCCCGCTCCCGCACCTTTCGCTGCGCCGTCGCCAACCCTTCTAGCGTCCCCTCCGTCGGCACCAGCGCGTACACCAACTCGCATCCCAATCCCTTCGCTGCCCGGCTCAGCGTCGCCAGCATGATCCGCGAGGTCTGCTCCGACTCTTCCAACCTGTGAATCTCCCAACGGCACACTCCTAGCCGCCGCGCCACCTCGTCCACTGGAATCCCTACCGCCTGACGGATGCTCCGCAGCCACCCCAACTCGTTCCGCCCTTTCTTCCCTCGCCCAGGCTTTCCCCCTCCCGGTGCCCCGACCCTTCGCTGCCGCACCAGCAGGAAAGGCAACAGCTCCTCCTCAAGTTCTTTTCGCAGGCTCACCCGCTCATACCCCTGCATCACAGTCCTCCACGTGTCAGATTGATAAGATTGTCAAAATTGCGTGTTTTCGCATGCAAATCTCTCAGGATATGTCGCATAAACAAAACATAATAAATTGCTTATGCGCGTTTTCGAAATGCACGAAAAAACACAAAGACTCCACCTGTACCGCCACCCGCTCAAATCGGATAAACAACTTACGAGCAGCAGAAGTCCAAATGCCTCTGAAATTTGTGCTTGTTGTCCAATTCTCCCAGAAATCTGAGTATTTATACGCAAACACATTGCAACTCTTCCACTGTCCCCAACGACCACGCCCCTTCCAGCCTCATCACTGAAGAATCCGTGCACCTCCAGCGCCACGCCGGCTGGGGAACTCAGACCACACTAAACGGAGTGCTGACAACTGATAACCGGCCTCACTGCGTTATAGTCAAAAAGGAATGGCAACGGCACCCGACAAGATATCCTCCGCTCCAATGTATTCACAGCAAGGGTTCGTGTATCTTCCCCTGATTGCGGGCTGGCTGGTCCCCGGTGCGGGACACTTTCTGCTGCGCAAGTGGGGACGCGGTGCGCTCCTGGCGGCTTCCGTCGTAGGCATGTTCGCCCTGGGCATCGCCATGCAGGGCAAGCTTTACGGAGGCGCTCACGACATCCTCGACATTCTTGGTCTCGTCGGCGACCTGGGCAACGGCTTGCTCTACATCGTCAGCCGCGTGGCCGGCTTAGGCGCGGACCAGGTGCAGGTGACCACGGCCGATTATGGAACGCGGTTTATCGTCGTCGCCGGCCTCTTGAACGTAATCGCCGCGGTAGACGCGCACAATCTCCGCACCGGGAGGAAGTCCTGATGCTCCGGCCCTCTCATTTCGTTGCGGTTCTGCTCTTTGCGCTCTTCGCATCCGTTGTCTTCGGCATCACCCAACGCGAGACCCCAAGACGCATGGTGCACTACGGCATTTACTGCTTCGTGCTCTTCGCTGGATCGGCCATCGTCTTGAGCTGGGTCATGTTCCTCATCGCGCGATAGAGCGTTTTCCCGGAATACCCCATCCGAAATCTCGTGTAATGCGCCAAACCTCTAACAACTTGAGTTGCTCATTCAGATTTGGTGGGCGGTAGCCTGGCATTTTGGTCATCTGACGAGTTTCGCTGCGTCGCTCAGACCCTGTTGGCTTTTGCCGATCGCACGCGGCGACTGCCGAGCGGCCTCCCCCGGACCAATCCGGACATGAGAACGAGAATGGCTATACTTTGGAGGTGCAATGGAATGGACTCGTCATGGATGAACCGGAGCTTCGCCTGACACTCACCGAGGGGTTCGAGGGAGGGGAGCGACTCTGTACTCCGATGGGGAAAGTTGCACTTGGCGATTCGGGCGAGTTTGGATTACGAGTTGCCGTCAGGCCTCCGATTAGAGGTGGTCTATATTCCGACTCCCCAGGGGATGTAGACTTCCTTATTCTCAGCTCATACTTTGCGGGGCTAACCTTTTTTCCGATATGTGAATGGCCATTCCACGTTCGTGCATTTGTGCCATTGGTCAACCAACCGGAAACTCAGGATCGATTTCAAAAAGACGAACTGTACATGATTGCATTCGGAATGCTCGCCCCAAACACCTCAGACCAACTTATATAAGCTCGAATTTCGGGTGTTCCGGTCGAATCACCGGCAACTCTTCCCTTTTTCAAATCACGGCCGGACTCGGTCACATTATCGGCTTGCGGGAGAGGGCTCAGGACAAATTAGTCTATTTACCTACGGGGAGGTCTGCATGCAATTTGTTTTGGGTGTTTTCCTTTTTGTTGTCGTCGTTGGCGTGCTCGACACACGCGTGCCGTGGCCTAAGCCGAAGGACCGGGGTGCGCGCTCATGATCGCAGGCCACTTCGGATTTGCCGCATTGGTGAAAGCCCGCGAACAGGAAACTCCCCTATGGATACTGATGCTGGCCACAGTCTGGCTGGACATCGTTTTTGTACCGCTTTTCATGATGGGGATCGAAACCATTCAACCCGTCGGAAGCCATCTGGGCTATGGAGCCGCAATCATTCATGCGGATTACACGCACTCGATCGTGGGTGTAATTATTCTTTCTGCAATCCTGGGCGCAGTGTCCTGGCCACTATGGGGCAGACGAAGCGCAATCGTCGTTGGGCTGGTGGTGGCGTCTCATTGGGCGCTTGATTTGATTGTTCATCGCGCTGACATGCCCGTCCTGCCCGGCAATTATCTTGGGCTTCCGCGATTGGGATTCGGCCTCTGGCGAATCCCAATCGCATCCATCTCGCTTGAGTTGGCGCTGGTATTAGCAGGCGCATGGTTCTATTGGCGTGCAGCGCAATCTGTCACAGAGTGCGCGAACCGAGGCAGACGCATCGCAGCGGCGACCGCTCTCCTCATCGCAGGATTCGGCATTCTGGTTTTGTGGCTGGATGCCACGAGTCAAGGAGGCTGACAGATGACGTTGCGGTCTCTGTCGAAAGACATTGCAGCCATTGAAGTATCAGGCTCTAGTGAGTGCCTTCCCGCTGCCACACAGCCGCGTCAAACGAATGGACGCAATTGTAGCCCTCGGCGTAATAGAGGTCGATCGCCTGCGCGTTCGATTCGGTGACCGTCAGCGATATCTCCGTGACGCCCTGCCGCATGAAGTGGAAAGCGGCGACGGAGAGCAGCATACGCGCCAGGCCGCGGCGGCGGTAGTCGGGACGAACGCATACTTGCGTGATGTGTCCGCTCTGCGGGCTGACGCGCGAACCCAGCACCAAGGCAACCAAGTCCCGTGTACGCCGCTCAACCACCACATACGAGGCTTGCGGCGCAAACACCCCGCAGCCGGAGTACCGGACAATGTTGTGCAGAAAACGCTGCGAGCCGTGGACCGTTCGATACTGGTCGTTGATCAAGCTGTCGGGATGGTCGCGATAGGCTTCGGAGATCAGGCGTCCCGCCGGCGTAAGGTCCTCGTCTCGCCAGGCGCGCATTTCCAGTTCCTGCGGCAGGTCAACGCGGGGAGGATTCCAGAGTCCTTGAAGCGGCTGCATAAGAAAGAGACGACGATAAATCTTGAACCCTGCTTCAAGAAAAAGCGCGGCATGGGCGCCGGAAGGATGCAGCAGCAGTTGCGACTCGATCCGGTCAAGCTGAGGGCTGTTGAGAAGCGTCTCCAGCAGATGCTTGAGCAGTGTGTCCTCGATCTCGTGAGCGGAAGCTGGCCGTGCCGGCGCAGGGGACAATGCCGTCGCCGGAGCGCTCGGCAGCGCAAACACATCTCCAATCACCGCCTTGGTCTCCTCATAGACGCAAAACACATAGCCCGAGACTTGCCCATCCTCAAGGGCCACATATCCCGGCAGCATGTGGCTGTCCAGGTATTGCATCAGCAGCTTGGTCGAAGTCCGATAATCCCAGTGCAGCCGTTCCTTCCACAGTTCTCCCTCGGCATCCAGCACAGCACGGAGAACCGGAGCCGCGAAGTGCCGAAGGTCGAGAATCTCGATGGAACCGTTGGACGCCATGCTCTTCTCTGATTCCATCACAAATAGGAGGAGGTTGGTACCGAATTGCGTCTCCGACCGGGTTCAGTTGGAAAGATACCGGTGTGCAGATCCAATAAGCCTTGTGGCAACTTTGCCACGAGTCGCAGCCAAGTGCAACTCGACGTACGGCTTATATCCTTAAAGGCTGCCGACGAGATAGACTACCAGACCCTGCTCGGGGTAGGTGAAGAGCTGTTCGTAATGGCGGCCTTCCAGGTACTCCTCAAGTGCCGCCGGGGAGTGAAGATCGGCTCCCCCGCGGCCGGCCACACGCACCACCAGCAGATGCTGTCCCTTGGGAACGCCACTTTGCTCGTAATTGACCACCTCGCGATTGCGATAAAAGGAGAGCCCATATTCCATGTCGCGACGCACCCGGAAGACCGCAACGGTCTCGTCCGCGGGAGCAATGGCGGCGAGGTGGTCGGCCAATGGGCGGGCTGAGTAAGCGCGATCAAGTATATGAATCACTCGCTTGGTGGCATCGACCGCGGGAATGCCGAAGAACGGGCCCACACCATAAAGAAACAGAACCAGGACCATCAGCGCTAACGAAGTCACCAGCCGCAGGCGGGCTACGCCAAAGCCGTTCACCACAATCAGAATCAGGAGAGCCGCGCCGAGAGCGGCCAAGGTGGCGACGGCCAGAGCACGTATAGGCGGCATCGTTGTTCCGTGGATGACAAACCAGGGCAGAAGCAAGGTAAACATGGTCATGACGCCGCAGAGCACCGCGTGACCGACCAGGACCCAGCGGTTCAGGCCAGGCTGGCGTCGCCGAAAAAGATAGTCTCCTGTGAGGATGGCGACGGGAGGAATCGAGGGAAGAATGTAGCCGGGCAACTTGGATTGGGAAAAGGAGAAGAAGACGATGGGGATAAGCGCCCACAATACCAGGAACTCGGGGAATGCATCACCTGGTCGATTAGGTGCCGGTTTGCGCAAACTTGCTCGGCGCAGACGCCACTCCGCCACAGATGTCTGGATTCCGTCGATGAGCGCCGGAACCGCGATCACAGTCCATGGCATCATGCCCAGCACCACCACGATCAGGTAGTACCAGGGCGGCTGGACATGCTGATAGCGGTCGGTAGCAAAGCGCTCCAGGTTATGCTCCAGGAAAAACTCCCTGAAAAAGGTCGGATTCTGGTGCTGGACAGCCACAAACCACGGAAGCACCATAGCGAAGTAAAGTACAACCCCCGGCCACCAGAGCGAGCGATAGAGAATCGACCACTCGCGACGCAGGAATGCAAAGGCAGCGATGATGGCAAGGGCCAGAAACGGCGCTACTGGACCCTTGGCGAGGGTCGCAAGGCCAGTGAAGAAGTAGATGTCGTAGAGCCAGAACTTGGAATCGGTTTCGTACCAGGCATACCAACCGAGAAGTCCGATGGCAAGCGGTGCAGCCATCTGCATATCTGTTGACGCGCCTCGAGAAAAGCCGATAATTCCTGCGCAAGCGACGGTGATGAGCGCGGCGTCAAGGTGGCCGCCAGGCCGGAACCGGCGCATGTGCAGGTAGATGAGACCCACCATGATAAATGCGAAGGTGGTCGAGGGCAGCCGGGCACTCCAATCGTGCACGCCGAAATCCTGAAAGAGGAACATGGCGCGCCAGTAGTAGAGGGCAGGCTTCTCCAGCCACGGATGTCCATAGAGATAGGGGGTGACGCAGGCGCTGAGCTTTTCCTTGAGATGGTGAGCAGAGTCAAACCGGACCAGCATCTCATGAGCGATCTGTGCATAACGGGGCTCGTCGGCGCCAACCAACCCCATGCCATCGCCACCCAGGAATGGTGTTACTCCGTATAGCAGAAAGAAGACACTGAAAAACAGAAAGACGGCTAGTTCGCCCACGCTGGCCCATCGGGGGAGCCGTTTGCGCGAGCTTTGAAGCAAATCCGGAGCGGATGGTTCCAGATTGGTTTCCACTTACAGCACTTCTCCAGTTACGGCGTTTCTTCGGGAGCGAGCTTTGCACGCTGGCTGGTCAGGTCCGGGCTTATTCGTTAACGCTGGCATCTTAACCAAGCTTCGTCAGGGACAAGGCTAACAGATTCGGGAGGAATCTCAAGAGTCCTCAAGCTGGCTGGCGGCGAGATGAGCCAACTCCCGGCGCAACTCAGCCAGTATCTGCTCGAGGGCGCGGGCCAACGGGCCGTCGAGAGTGCATCCAGCTGCGCTTTCATGGCCTCCCCCGCCCAAACGCGTGGCAACCGCAGCCACGTTAACCGCTCTCTTGCCTCGCAAGCTCAGCCGGATACGCCGTTCCGGCAGTTCGCGCAGAAAAACAGCTGCCTCGACCCCAGCAATAGAGAGCGCATAGTTCGCGATGCCCTCACAGTCCTCTTCTGAGGCGCAACTGCGAACCATTTCGTTGTGAGTTACCCATAGCCAGGCAAGCCGGCCCTCCCGCTTCAGATTGCTGAGAGCCTTACCCAGTAAAAGCATTTTGGAGGTAACAGTGGAGAAGAATATATCCTGCGCAATGCGAACGGGGTTTGCTCCGGCCAGGATCAGTTGGTACGCCAAGGCAAATGTGGAGGCCGTGATTGAGCCATAGCTGAAACCCCCTGTGTCCGTGAGCACTGTGGTGTAAAGGCAGGTGGCCATCTCCGGTGTCACAGTGGCGCCGGAAGCCTTCACCAGCCTGTACACCAGCTCACCCACGCTCGCTGCCTCTCGGTCGATCCAGTTGAGCTGAGCGAATTCGCGTGCCGTCAGGTGGTGATCGATATTGATTACGAAGAACTGCTCCAGGCCATGCAGCCGGGTGCGGGTCAGGCTGTCGCACTCCAGCAGAACCACCGCGTCATAGGGTCCGTGCACCCGCAGGACTGTCCGGATATCGTCGGCGTCAGGTAGCATGCGATAGATGGCGGGGATCCGGTCAGCGGTCAGTAAATCCACGCGCTTGCCCATTTGCCGCAGAAGCATTCCCGTGGCCAACATGCTTCCCACTGCGTCTCCGTCGGGCCGGGAATGGGAGCAGACAAGAAACTGCTCTCCGCTGCGAAACACTTGCAAGATCTCAGCAATTGGGTCCGCTGTCGGGATTGCGGACAATGTCTCGTGAGGAAAGCTGGACGTCAGAAGTAATGATTGAGGTCCCGGATTCGCAGAAGGGGAGTCCATGAGTGGCTACTCCGATGGGGCCGGCTGGTCCGCGACGTTTTTTTGCCGCTTGCGAGATCTGTCCATGAGCTCGACAATGCGAGCCTGAAAGCGTCCCGAGCGATCGGCGAGGAAGCTAAGTTCCGGCACATGGCGCACGCCCATGCGCTCCTTCAACTCATAGCGAATGTAGCCCTTGGCAGCTTCAAGACCGGCGATCGTATCCGACTCGGCCTCTTCAATGTTCTTGACGGCGCTATCGAGGGCCACGTAAACGCGGGCCGATTTGCCCCCTGGATTGAGCGCCACTTCACTCACGTAACAGAAACCGATGCGCGGGTCCACAAGCTCTCCCTCAATCATCGCGCCAATCTCAATACGCAGCGTCTCAGCGACTCTGTCCTGGTGATGCTTTCGCGCTCTGTGTTCCGGCATGGCGCCCGTCTCCTGATAGGGGTAAACCATTCAGGATAACAGAGTCGCATGGTCATCTGGCGCGCCAGTCACCATGCTTGAAGTAACGAACCCGAATCTCACCTCTCCGTCAGCTTTCGATGTAGTCCCAGAAGGAGTCGGCCAACTCGGCGCCAAGTTCGTTGAGCATATGCCGAGACGCGCGCTCCACCTCTTCAACGAGACCGTGCAGATATTGCCGCGAGTGAGAGATGGCAACCACGCCAATGGTCGCCGACTGCCATGTAACCCCCTCATCCATCTCGGCCACAGAGATATTGAACCCCTGTTTCAACTGGTCTTTGAGCGAGCGTACAACCTGACGGCGATCCTTCAGCGACTGGGCGTGCTCGATTCGAATCTCGAGGGTGAGTTGGGCGACGGGCATGGCGCGCTTGCGATGTCACGGACAGTGTATGCCGGGTTTGAGGTGTCAGGTGGATTTTTCCACGGATTTCGATGAGAATCCAGTTGCACTCGCATTGCACTGTTCTACCAACTGGAGTTCGCCGTGGAAAAAACGCAACATCCCGAGGCACTTGATCGAAGAAGATTTCTGAAGGTGGTGGCGGCCGCTTGTGCAGCGACCGCCGGCCCGACGTGGGCTTCGCTCAACCACCCGGGAAGCCTTGACGCCCATCATCTGGTAGCACAGACGGATTGCCAGAGGATACTCGATGCGGCTAAAAAGTATCTCGCCGAAGAGCCTCTGACGATTACTGTCTTTCCGACGAAGCGTAGCGCAGGCGGCTTGCACGACTTCTATTCCCAGGCGGATTACTTCTGGCCAAATCCGAAGGATCCGAATGGCCCATACATCAATCGCGACGGCCAAAGCAATCCCGATAACTTCAACGAGCATCGCAAGGTGATGGTGCGGCTCTCGGTTCAGATGCCGGCTCTGACGGCTGCATGGATGCTGACAAAGGAGAGCGGCTATGCGAGACGAGCCTGCGATCACCTTCGCGCTTGGTTTGTTACTCCGGAAACCCGGATGAATCCGAACCTGCAGTTTGCCCAGGCGGTTCAAGGGGCTTCGACGGGACGTTCGTACGGCATTATCGATACACTCCATTTGGTGGAAGTTGCCCGGGCTGCGAGTTTTCTGACCGATGGGACTTTGAGCGCACGGGATGACGATGCAGTGAAGGGCTGGTTTGCCAGTTATTTGGGTTGGCTGAGCACCAGTGCCCCCGGAAAGACCGAGCGAGCCGCGAAAAATAACCACGCCATGTGTTGGGCGCTCCAGGCCGCGGAGTTCGCGCGCTTGGTGGGAAATGAGGCTGCGAGGACTGAAGTCTACCGCCTGTTCCGGGAGACGCTGTTGCCGGACCAGCTGGCTTCCGACGGATCGTTTCCTAAGGAATTGACGCGCACCAAGCCATACAGCTATTCCATTTTCAACTTCGATGTGATGGCCAGCCTGTGCCAGTCGCTCAAAGGACTCATACCCGATCCACCAACCTTCAATCTTCCGGATGGACGCGGGCTCTCGAAAGCGGCCGAGTTCCTCTACCCGTATCTCAAAGACAAGAGCATCTGGAAGTGGGCGAAGGACGTGGAACACTTTGACGCGCTACCAGTTCGCTCACCGGGCTTGCTGTTCGCGGGGATCGCCTTCCATGAGCAAAAATTTGTCGATCTCTGGAAGACGCTGAATCCTGATCCAACGGACAAAGAAATCATCCGCAACTACCCAATCCGGCAACCGCTGCTTTGGGTTTGACGGCTTACTGCGCGCAGCCTGCGTCCCCGCGTACCAGACGGTCATAAACCCAGAGCAGCCCGGCCGTAGCCACGCCCACTCCAGACACGGCCCACCAGATGAGTGACGGCTGATGTAGAACCTCGCCGAAGCGATGAATGAGAAACCCACCAAACCAGCCACCAACGAGCGAACCAATCCCGATGGGCAGGAAGGCAAATCCCATATAAGTTCCCTGCTGGCCGGAGGGCGCGAGGCGTGAAATGTACTCGTAGTAGCGCGGCTGCTGCGTGATCTCGCCAATGGCCACTACGATCAGCGTTGTCACGGCCATGATTACGCTGGGATGCACAGCAAGCATGATCCACGCCAAGCCCGAGATGAGGGTGCCCAGCGTGATGCCACGAAACGACGGCATTTTCTGCGTGAGAATGCTGACCACCATCTGCAGTGCGATCACCGTAAGTGAATCCGCCATGAGCAGGATTTCAGTATTGCTGTTTGCGTTCACGTAGTCATGGACATAGATGGGAAGAATGATGAACTGCTGCCAGAAGGCAATGTAATAGCCAGAGAAGGTGATGAGAAACAGCATGAAGCGCCAGTTCGACACGACAGTTACAAAGTTCCTGGCAACCTGGCCGAGGCTTTCAGTTTGCGCCTCGCCGGTGCGGCGGGGCTCCTTGAACAGAAGCAACACGGCGAAGAACATGACGAAGACGCTCAATGCTGCCATGCCAAAGACTTTCTCCACGCTGAGATGCTTGTGCACCCATCCAGCGAGAAAAGGCCCCAGCGCCCCGCCAATGTTCACCACGGTGTAGTAGATCGAATACCCAATAGATCGCACGCTTTCTTTGGAAGCACGGGCCGTGGTTCCGACGACGGAGGGTTTCACGAGCGCGATTCCAAGGGCCGGAAGCATCAGGATCAGCGTAACCAGCACGACCAGCGGCATCGCACTGCGAACCGGAACAAGCCACGGCGCACCGATGGAGCCCAGCAGGAAGTACGAGATGGCCAGAATCAGGTAGGCCAGCGACAGCGCCCGGCGAAAGCCCATCCGATCCGCGAGAGCTCCGCCGAACGCTGCCAAAAACCACACCAACCCGCCAAACAATCCCGCCAGGCTGCTGGCCCGTTCGACGCCGAAATTCAGGCTCTCATGGAGGTATCGAGGCAGCGAAGCAAACGCCGCGTAGTACGATAGCCGCTCGAAGAGCTCACTGAGGTTCGCAACCCAGAACGGCCGCTCAAAACCAGAACGAATTTCTTCGAAACGTTGAGAAAAGGTCAAAATGGCTCCTGAGTTTCTGTGGCGCAAGCATTTGCGGGGCGCCTCGCGGATGATACGTGAGTTCCGGACAGTGTACCGGAAGCCGCACCCACCTAGGTGGCCGCGGTTTGAGCACCGATAATTTGACCCCCTCATGAGCAGTTGGTAAACTGTAAATGCGGGGTGGAGCAGCCCGGTAGCTCGTTGGGCTCATAACCCAAAGGTCGCTGGTTCAAATCCAGCCCCCGCAACCAAATAAATCAATAACTTACGGTATTTGCCGCTCTCGCTAAGTCCCCGTTATCCCCCAATAGGAACGGGATGCAATTTACTGTACGGTCGCAGTGGCCGCATCTGCGGGCAAATCCTGCGAGTTTGGGCCGAACTCCGATCCGACAAGCCGTCCTGCAAATACGCAGATTTGAGCTCGCCGGCAGTGAGCAGGTTCAATCAGATTGCGAACTTCGATGAGGACAGCGATCCGGCCAATCCTCAGCTTGTTTATGCAGGCGAGCATGTTCCATCGAAGAACTGCCCACCTGGCTGGCATGGAGGTATCGAAATGACTGGCCATCGAGGCCTGCCGGGTTCTCGATCCAGCACAGTTACATCCGATGTCCGATGCGCTTGGGCTGCGCTTCGACAACGTGCGATGCCTTGGTTGATGTTCGAGATCGCAGACTCCAGATGCTTCCAGCGAGCCTTCTCGTTTGGGAATACGGCGACGAAGAACATTTTTTGGCGCATCGCGCCCTTGATGCGGTATCTCCACTCCCAAACATCGTTGTCCTGTCGGTTGATTCTTCGGATGGATCCCCATTGATACTCTCCGAGTGGTCCCATTCGGGTCGCTTTGGGGTTCGAGGGGTTTATCGTAACATCATCTTACCTATAAGTGCTTTAGAATCTGGAGCGGGAGACCGGGATCGAACCGGCGACATTCAGCTTGGGAAGCTGACGTTCTACCACTGAACTACTCCCGCTCATTAGAAGCGAACACCAAACAGTATCGCTCAGTGAATGCCAAATGGCAATTTGCCCCGTTGGTCAATTTCGTGGAGGCCTACCCAGATCGCAATTTGTCTGAATCGATTTCCGAATCGGAAACCTGGAAGTGCGGCAAGCGGACCGGAGATCTCTCTCCATGCCGGCGATACAATGAAGTGTGCGAAAAGTCTTTGTTCTTGTGGTTGCGATTGCGGTGCTTGTGCCGATTGTCCTGGTCCTGGCACGGTCGGCAACTCCCGTTCTGGACTTACCCGCACCCGTCACGTCGATCGGGCAAGCCACCCCCATCACCCTGCACGTGCACGACCTGCGCGGCGTCCGCAAAGCATCCGCCTCTATTGAGCAGAATGGCGCCCACTTTGCGGTCTGGGAGCTTTCGCAGCCTTCCAAGGCACCCGACAGCACATGGAGCTTTGTGGTGGGAATCAAAACCACCCCGCAACTGCGCGATGGACCCGCAAAGCTGATTCTCGAAGCGGCTTCGAACGATTTCCGAGGAAAAACGGCGCGTCTGGAACACGACGTTACAGTGGTTACCCAGCCCCCGACCGTCAGTGTCGATTCAGAGCAACACTACCTCTACCTGGGCATGGCCGATCTGGCAACCTTCGACGTCTCCGGTAACTGGTCTGCGGCGGGTGTGCGTGTGGGCGACCAATCATTCCGCGCATGGCCCATGCCCAGCGGCAAGCCAGGATTGTTTGCGCTGTATGCTTTCGCCTGGAATATGCCGGCCAACACCATCCCGCAGGTCTTTGCCGCCAACGGCGCAGGAAACGACGTCACCAGCCCGCTCACAGTCATATTCCCCAAAAAGGAGCAGCCGAAATATACCGTTCACGATTTGCAGGTGAGTGACGCCTTCATCCAGAAAGTGGTGGGCGAGCTCGATCCGAATGGCTCGGGCGATCCAGTCACGCGCTTCATTCGCATCAATAACGAAATGCGCCGAGCCAATAACAAGACGCTCTCCGACCTTCGCCTCAAGACCGCTGACAGGTTTCTGTTTTCTCAACCCTTTGCCCGCCAGTCGCACTCACAGGCTGAAGCCAGCTTCGCCGATGTGAGGAACTATATCTATCAGGGCAAGAAGATCGACCAGCAGGTTCACCTTGGCTACGATCTGGCGGTCACGCAACACGTAGGAGTCGAGGCCTCTAACGATGGCAGGGTTGTGTATGCAGCCCCTCTCGGCATCTATGGCAACTGCATCGTGGTCGATCACGGCTATGGGCTGCAGACCATCTACGGTCACCTCAGCCACATCAATGTGCACGAAGGCGATATGGTCAAGCGCGGCCAGCTGATGGGCCAGAGCGGTATGACCGGCATGGCCGGAGGAGACCACATTCACTTCGCCATGCAACTTGACGGCGTGCAAATCGATCCTAAGGAATGGTGGGACAGCCACTGGATCAAGGACCACATCGCCAGGCGTGTGGACTTGCCGGGATTCACAGACGACGTTGTGCCGCGTACCGACACCGCGGCTCACAAGCGCGCAAGACGACGCTGAATCATTTGTTGACCTGAAGCCGCGTTTACGTATTCGGCGTCGAGGGTTCAATCGCTTCCATGTCCACGCCGACATGCAGAACGTGCGCGCCGCCTCCCTGGATCACTCCATACAGCGGGCTGACATCGCCATAGTCTCTGCCCCAGGCCAGGGTCACATGGCCGTCGGAAGGCACAAGGTTGTTGGTCGGATCCACATCAATCCAACCAAGCCCTGGACAATAAGCGGAGAGCCATGCATGCGAAGCATCTGCCCCTATCAGCCTCGGCTGCCCTGGCGGAGGATCGGTTCGCAGGTATCCACTCACATAGCGAGCCGACAAATTGAGAGAGCGGAGACATGCAATCTGGAACTGCGCAAAATCCTGGCACACTCCCCTCCGCTTCCTGAAAACCTCCTCCGGCGTGGTGCGAACCGTGGTCACCTTCGAATCGAAGCTGAAGTCCTTGTGAATCCGCGCGGTCAAATCAAGTAGCGCCTCGCGCATGGGCCGTCCGGAGGTAAACGAAAGCAAAGCAAATGCGGCAAACTCAGGTCGCGTCTTGATGCGCGGGGAGTCAAATCGAAATTGGTATGCTTCGAGCCCGGCCGCACCCGGTTCCTTCGCGATCAATCGGACCGCCTCTTCCCATGGAATCGAATCCTGATCTGTCGCCGTTTCGCCTTCCACCTGCACTTCGCTGCGCGACTCAACCACCAGCTCTTTGTGCGGCTCCTGAATGGTGAAAAAGCTGTGCAGATTTCCGAAGTAATCAACCCTCTCCGTCAACGTCGCCGGGACCGGATCAATACGCAACTCGCACAGCGCCACCTGTTGGCCAGGCAGAATCCGCGGCTTTAAACACGCTACGTGTTTGCCCACCGAAACCGGGTACCTGTATTTGAAAGTAGTGCGATGCGTAACTTTGTAGTTCATAGGCCTATGGCAACCGGCAAGGTGCGCGCGTGGCTGAAGTATCTGCTCGATAAATTGTTTGACCACGATGGAAGCAGCGTTTCCAGGCCAGTTAGGAATTGCGCGAGCTGCGATAAGTCATCGGCGGTACTCGTCACCTCCGGCGCCCCCGGCAACGGATAACTCAATTTCCCAAGGTCAAGACTGCGCAACAGTGCCAGTGCGTTCTGCATTGCGCTTAGATCCTCGGGGACATGGCGAGGTAACTGGCGGTACATATGGACAAGGTGGGTCAGTTGAAAATCGAGGGACCGGGGGTTGGTGTCATCGGCCATCAACACGTCAAGCACTGCCAGCGGTTGCAGCGTTGTGTAATAGCGCGATCTGTAAGTCATCGAGCTGTCGGCAACTTCCAGCAGAGTTTCCAGCAGCGGCCAGTCTTGCTCCCCAAGCGGCTTGGCGATTTCGCGAAGCTGCCGGGTCAAATACATTGCGCGCTCCAGCCGTCGTCCGATGCTCATGAACAGCCAACCCAATCCCCGGTTGATGTTCTCGCGCTCCATTCCGGAAAACGCGGAGAGAAGCTCAAGACAACAGGTCAGCATCGCGGGGTATTCAAGAAACGTTGTCTGTGGATCCGCCTTGATCGAGTTTCGCAGTTGTCCGAGAAGAAACACCATGTCGGCCGAAAGCCGTTCCCGTACGGTGCCTCCTACGCGCGATACTTCCTGCAATATCGAAGCCAGGCTGTCTCCTCGGTTGGCGTCGGTAATCAGTGAAATCAGTTCCTGCTCAAACTGCGCGGCCGTGATCCGTTTTCTCCTGATTCTGGGCAGCTTGGTGTGCCGCGATTCCAGGCACGCGTGAAGCCGGAGAAGGCACCCAAGCTCCGCGTGGTCGGCACGGCGCGCACGCGACGCCATGGAGCGAACAATCCGCGCTGTGCACTCCGCGCGCTCCACGTAGCGGCCCAGCCAGAACACGTTGTCTGCCACACTGCTCGGTACTGCAGGCGAATCGCGGCGCAGTGCAACTGGTTCGTTGCGCGGATGCAGCATGCTGAACGTATCGATCGGGCTGTCCCAAAGAACCCATGCATCCTTGCTGTGTCCGCCGCGCTGCATTGACACCACGGCCCCCTCCAACTCGGCAACGCGAACCAGGCCTCCGGGAATCGCCATCCATCCAGTCCCCGTGTTTAGCACGTAGGCGCGCAGAACCACGCTCCGAGGGCACAAGTCTCCCTTGTCCCAAACCGGCGCGTTGGATAAAGCAATCTGTTCCTGTGCCACGTACTCGTGCGGCCGCGCTCGCAGTTGTTCGGCAAGCTTGCCTTTCGCGCGTTGCTCCAATTCGGCGCCGAACACCGGCTCCATTCCCAGCGATGGAAACGCCGGCTTCAGCACCACGGAATCAAGATGATTCAGCACCCAATCCAGCGCATACGGCTGTCCGCACCACCATGTGGCCACTGATGGCAATTCAAGCGTCTCACCGGTGAGATACCGGCAAAGCCCGGGAAGAAATGGCATGATCGCGGCCGTCTCAATCAGCCCGCTGCCCAGTGCGTTTGCAACCTTTACGTTCCCGGCAACAATGGCATCCACTAGGCCCGGCACACCGAGCAGTGAATCGTTGCGCAATTCCAGAGGATCGCAAAAGCTATCGTCCACGCGCCGCAGGATCACATTCACCTGCTCCAATCCGTTCACCGTCTTAAGAAAAACGCGGCGGTCGCGCACCGTCAGGTCAGCTCCCTCAACCAGTGTGAATCCAAGGTACCGAGCCAGATACGAGTGCTCGAAGTACGTCTCGTTGTAGGGACCGGGAGTCAGCAGCACGATGCGCGGATTGTCGCATTGCGCCAACTCCGTCAGCGCATCGCGCTGGGCACGGAAGAAAGGCGCAAGACGCAGAACATTCGAGCTGCGAAAAAGAGTTGGCAAAACATCGGAGACAATCGTCCGATTCTCTAGCGCGTATCCACTGCCTGACGGAGCCTGCGTGCGATCTGAAAGCACCCACCATTGCCCATCCGGCGAGCGTGCCAGGTCCACCGCCAGCATATGAAGATAACTGTGCGCGGGCACCTGCACTCCAACCATCGGCCTTAAAAACGCTGGGTTGGCATAGAGCAGCGCAGCAGGGAAGTGGCCGTTCTTGATCAAGCTTTGCGAGCCATACAGGTCTTCGAGGACAAGACTCAGCAGTCGCGCTCGCTGAATGATTCCCTTCTCAATCCGGCGCCATTCATCCGCCGCAATCAGGAATGGAACAATGTCGATCTTCCACGGCCGATTCGCACCAAGCGGATCGCTGTAGATGTTGTACGTGATGCCATTCTCGCGAATGCGCCTTTCAGCGCGCGACCAGCGACGCTCCAGTTCCTCCGGCCCAATCTCGGCAAGCCCCTCCAGCAACTGCGCCCAGTGCGGCCGCGGCGTAACACCGTCCGCCGACGACTCGTTGTAAGCATCCCCAAGGGGCAACTGAGTCTGATGGAGATCGACGGTCATAACACAAGCTCCGGCATCTCGGTTTCCGTTCCACGCTGCGGCGGCTGCCGCCGCAGGTCAAGAGTCAACGGGAACATCGGATTGATTTCCTCATCCGGTGCCGTCATGGATGCGGATGCAAGGCTCGTCACCTGAAACCGCTCTACGCGTCGCACTTCCGCTTCAGTGGCGCTGGCTGGACGCGCAGGATGGAGGCGGCCATGGGGGGGAAG
>JBEKPF010000110.1:0-16799 GCA_049521035.1 Occallatibacter sp.
ACAATCGCCCCGGCCAGCAACGCGCCAAACTGCAGGCCCACCACCGTAATGATCGGCACCAGTGCATTGGGCAGTGCATGGCGGCAGACGACGGCGCGCTCACTCAGCCCCTTGGCCCTGGCCGTCCGGATGTAATCCTGGCCCAGTTCCTCCAGCATCGCCGTGCGCACCATGCGCGTCAGAATCGCGGCCAGCGATGCACCCATAGCAATGGAAGGCAGCACAAGATAGTGCCAGTCGATCGATCCGCTCCCGCCCGGGTTTGCGCCGGAGACAGGCAGCCACCCAAGTCCGATGGAAAACACCACGATCAGTATCGGCCCCAGCGCCAGTCCCGGAACGCTCAGCCCGAAAAGACTCACCACAGATAGCGCTTGATCCAGCCAGCGCCCACGCCGCACAGCCGCCAAGATCCCGGCAGGCAGTGCCAAAGCGATGCCGAGTCCCAGCGCCGTCAAGGTGAGCGCCATTGTGTATGGGTAGCGCGCGGCAATCAAACTGGCCACCGTCGAGTGAAGTCGGATCGAGCTGCCCAGGTCACCGTGCAGCACGCCGTTCCAGTAATGGAGATATTGCGCCCAAAGCGGCTGGTCCAGGCCGTACTGGTGTCGCAGTGACGTGATGTCCGCCGGCGCAGCGCCTTCGCCCAGGATCTGGAGAATCGGGTCACCCGGAACCAGGTGAATCAGCAGAAACACTAGCGAAACCACCAGCCAGACAACCGGAAGGGTGAGCGCGAGTCGAGTCAGGGTCTGCTTCATGGGCTGCATTCAACGATAAATCAGCCGTTTCGGAAAAGTGCCGCCCGATCCACCGATCCTTCTACGAAGCTACGCAGCAAGCCAAGTACGGCCTCGCTCGCCCTACCTCCTTCGGTCGGCTACGCGCCAGTCCTCGCGTGATCGCTACTTGTAGACTACCGGAATAAAGTGCTGCTCTTGGTACGGCGGACGCACATACTCCGATTTCACCAGCGGCGGGAGCTCCAGCACTTCGGGTGTCAGATCCTTGTAAGGAATCTTCGACAGCAGATGCCGGATCACATTAAGCCGAGCGCACTTCTTGTCCTCGGCGTTCACCACAAACCATGGTGCCTGCTTCTGGTCGGTCGCATTGAACATATCGTCCTTGGCCCGCGAATAGTCCGCCCAGTGCTTGCGCGACTCCAAGTCCATCGGGCTGATCTTCCACCGCTTGGTGGGCCTGTTCATACGGTCCTGAAAGCGCCTCTCCTGCTCCGCATCGCTCACAGAAAACCAGTACTTGATCAGGACGATTCCGGACCTCACCAGCATCCTCTCAAACTCCGGACACGTGAGCATGAACTCCTGGTACTCGTCCTCGGTGCAGAAGCCCATCACCCGCTCCACGCCTGCACGGTTGTACCAGCTGCGATCAAAAAGAACAATCTCCCCGGCGGCGGGTAAATGCGGGACATAACGCTGAAAATACCATTGAGTTTTTTCGCGTTCCGTCGGTGTCCCCAGAGCCACGATTTTGCAGATACGGGGGTTCAGCGACTCAGTAATGCGCTTGATGGCCCCGCCTTTACCGGCTGCATCTCTGCCTTCAAACAGCGCTACGACCTTCAGGCGTTCATGACGAACCCACTCCTGAAGCTTCACGAGCTCCACCTGCAGGCGGCTCAGTTCTTTTTCGTAATCGCAGTCTTTGCCCAGTCGTTTTACGTTCGCGTCAACGGGCGGCGTCAGCGCTGCGCCATTGCTCTTCGCTTGAGAAAGCTTTCCCTTCGCCTTTGTGCCTTTTTGCTTCACCTTGCTCTTACTTCCCATAATTTCTCGTCCAATTCCGCGGCAGATTCCCGCTCAGGAGTCCATCGGAAAGTTGTTTCGGGACCGCCCTGCTAGTTGGTTCAGTCATTCTATCGGCAGAATTCACCGTTTGTAACAGGAGCAGAGAGTTGTACCTGCGTCCGCCACTACTCATCCGCCTTCCACACATACGCGTCCTTTTGGGGAAGACCTATGTGCGCCAACACCCGGTAGACAAATTGCCGCGCCATCTCCGTCGAATCTACCGGCACGTTATAAAACGCAGGAATCACTGGAAAGATCACAGCGCCTGCCTCCGCAGCCAGAGTCATACTGCGCAAATGAATGCGATTGAACGGCGTCTCGCGGACGCAGAGCAACAGCGGTCGCCGCTCCTTTAACGTTACATCCGCCGCGCGCGCAATCAGCGAATTGGCCAGCCCGTTCGCAATGGCCGCTAGCGTGCCCATCGAACATGGCAGAATGATCATTCCATCGGAAGGATGGCTGCCGCTGGCAATGGCCGCGCCAATATCCGCTTCGGAATGTTGCACGGTCTTCGCTGGCGACCCACCCAGCAATTTTCCCAACAAGTCGTTGCGCCCACTCACGCCTAGTTCCTCGGCCATTACGCGCAGTGAGTTTTCGGAAGCGACAAAGTGGACACGTCCCACGCGCTCATCCGACTCCAGTATCCGCAACAGTTCTCTGCCGAACACGGCCCCGGATGCGGCGGTGAGTGCAACGGTAAGATTCATGCCTTCCACCCTGCTTGCTCCTTGGCGCTGCGGTTCCGGTGCTAAAGCCCAGCTTGCTCCAATTCCAAAATGAGCCGCGCGTATTCCTCTGAGTCTTCCAGCCCGACAAATCTCCTCATTTCGTCCATAGCCTGTTCCCGCTGATCAGCGCCCCATAGCACCCGAAAGAACAGAAGCGAAACCCGCTCCGATCGAGGCGAAAGCTGGACAGCCACACGCCCGTGCTCAATTGCCTCGCGATACTGGCCGCGGCAAGACAGCACCCAGGCGAGGTATCCGTGCGCAAGACCTTCCTTGGGAAACTCCGCGACCAGCGCCGTCAGCCGTTCCGTCGCCAACGGGATCTGATCATTCGATACGAGTTCGACCACCTGACTGACCGTGTCAAACACTCGTTGGTGGGTCTTCTCACTGAAATCGTCCATAGCTTCTATTCGTCCAACACTCTCTTAAAAATCGCGTCCACATTGCCCAGTTGCCGCGTGTAATCGAACGTCCGCTGCAGCTTCTCCGGGCTCAGCAGAGCGGTGATGGCCCTATCCCGCGCAACCTCATCGCGAAACACAAGGTCCTCTTTCCACGCCCGCATCGCATGACCCTGCACGAGCCGGTAAGCATCTTCGCGCAGCATCCCCGCCTCGGCAAGGTCCAGCAGTAACTGGCCACTAAAGATCAGCCCGCCCGTGGACTCAAGGTTCTTTTTCATCCGCTCCGGATAAACGAGCAGGCGATCGATTAAGTCGGTCGTTTTCGCCAGCATATAATCCGCCAGAATCGTCGAGTCTGGAAAGATAACGCGCTCAACCGAAGAGTGAGAGATGTCTCGCTCATGCCATAACGGAATGTTCTCGAAGGCCGCTTGTGCATTTCCGCGCAGCACCCGAGCCAGCCCGCTGATCTGCTCGCTGGTTATAGGGTTCTTCTTGTGTGGCATTGCGGAGGAACCCTTCTGTTTCTCGCTGAAATACTCCTGCGCCTCACGAACCTCGGTTCGCTGCAAGTGCCGCACTTCGACTGCGATCTTGTCCAGCGTGCTCCCTAGTATCGCCAGTGTCGAAATGTATGCTGCGTGCCGGTCCCGCTGGATCACCTGCGTCGCCACCGGCGCTGGCTTCAACCCCAGGGCCGCGCAAATGCGCTCCTCATGCTCCGGCTTCAAGTGTCCAAATGTCCCCACCGCGCCCGAGAGCTTGCCGACTCGCATGTCCTCGGCTGCTGCTTCAAAGCGGGCAATGTTCCGCTCCATCTCCGCATACCAGTTCAGCAGCTTCAGTCCAAACGTCGTCGGCTCGGCATGAATTCCATGCGTGCGGCCAATCGTGGGAGTATGTTTGAACTCCAGGGACCTCCGCTTGAGAACTATAACCAGAGCCACGAGCCCCGCGCGGATCAGCGCAGAGGCCTCGGCCACCTGCAGCGCCTGCGCTGTATCCACAATGTCGTTTGAAGTTAGCCCATAATGCAACCAGCGAGACTCGCCGTCCAGCCCTTCGCTTTTGAGGGTTTCCGCTACGGCCGTGGTGAAGGCGATAACGTCGTGCTTCACTTCCGCTTCAATCTCGTGGATCCGCGCCACGGAAAAGCCGGCCTTTGTAGCAACAGCCTCAGCCGCCGCCGTGGGAATTACACCGTCCTCGGCCAGCACCGTGCTCGCCGCCGACTCCACCTTCAGCCAGCAGCGGTATTTGTTCTCTTCTGTCCAGATCCGGCCCATCGCCGGCCGCTTATAGCGTTCAATCAAACCGCAGCTCCTCGCCAAGGCCGCATGCCGCGCCCTGCCCAACTATCGATTGTACGGTGGAACAAGGAGCTACGAGCGGGGAATCCCCAAACGCTGGTGCAGCTCATCGAAAAGCAACCCTTTTCCCGGCGAATAGGGCTGAAACCACTCTCCGTCGATGACCAATTGTGGAATCGCCCGTTTGCCCACGTGGCGCACCACCTCAGCCGACGCAGCCGGATCGGCGTCCACATTGATCTCCGTATAAGGAATTCCGTGCGAATCGAGGAACTGTTTAGCTGCCCGGCAGTCCCGGCACCATGCAGCTGTGTACACTTTCACAGTCATACTGCAATTGTACCGTTTACCCGCTGTTAACATCATGTGATGATGACCGCCGATGAAGTCAAGGCTCTCCTGAATCTCCAGCCGCACCCTATCGAGGGAGGTCACTTCCGACGCACGTACACCTCAGCCGCCACCGTCGATCTCCCTCGCGGACCCCGCCCTGCCGGCACCGCAATCTACTATCTTCTGGAGCCCGGAACCTTCTCTGAGATGCATGTGCTCTCGTCTGACGAACTGTTCCACTTCTATCTCGGCGATCCCGTCGAAATGCTCCAGCTTTACGCGGATGGGAGCTCCGCCATTTTCGCTCTCGGGCAAGATTTGATGGATGATCAACATGTCCAACTCGTCGTACCTGCCGGAGTCTGGCAAGGCACGCGACTCATCGGCAACGGCAAAGTTGCACTTCTGGGTTGCACTGTCACCCCCGGTTTCGACTTTGCCGACTATTGTGGCGGGAGTTATGCCGAACTGGCAGAGAAATGGCCGGAGCGTGCCGCCCAAATCAAGGCCTTGACGAGAAACTAACTCGATCTGCGTTCTCGAAAGAAGCCACGCAGCAACCTCGCTGCCTCATCGCCAAGAATTCCCTGCTCGACCGCCATCTGGTGATTTAACTGCGGATGGTTTACCACCCCCAGCACCGATCCCGCCGCGCCTGCCTTGGGATCGGCAGCCGCAAACACGACACGGTCCAGCCGCGCATGAATCATGGCTCCGGCACACATCGCGCATGGCTCCAGAGTCACGAAAAGGGTGCAGCCATTCAGCCGATAGTTCCCGACTGCAGCCGCAGCCGCACGTAACGCCACAATCTCCGCATGCGCTGTGGGATCCACATCCCGCAGCACGCGATTCTGTCCGCGCGCAACGATCTCCCCGTCACGAACCACTACCGCGCCAATCGGCACTTCGTTAGCTTCGGCGGCAAACCGTGCCTCGGCGAGCGCAGCGTTCATAAAGTCGAGATCGCTCATCGCTAAGGCAGCTTCTTGACCCAGACGTTTCGCACCGATACCTTCGATGGCGCGCTCTCAATTTCGATCCCGATCAGCCCCGGCTGATTGTTCGACGAGTTCGGATCGTCGTCCACATACACGGCCATCAACTGCCCGTTGAGGATATGAATGAACGTTCCGCCGCGCGCCAGGACCACATATTGGTTCCAGTCATTCACCCGTGCATAGCCACCCAGTGCCGTGCGGTCCGCGATATTTGCGAGCAGCCTGGGAGCTTGCTTCGGCCCCGATTCAACTACCTGCCCGCGCCACGCCAGAATTCCGAGTCCTGTATTTTCTGAATAGAACTGCCCAGTCCACTCGGCTGCATAGGGCGCGACGGGAAACCAGTAGTCAGCTTGCGGACCGGTCATCATCCAGTTGAGATTGGGAGGCGTCTTCGTCGGCCTGTTCCATGGCAATCCCGTTTTGCTTCGATATTGGATTCCGCTACCGCCGCCATTCTCGACCTTGATCTCGAGCTTTAGATCGAAGTCTCTCGCCTCGAAGCCTCGGAACACAATATAACTGTTTTGCACCGGCTTCTCTTTGGTCGATTCGCCTACGATGGCTCCATCTTCCACGCGCCAAATTGCCGGATCGCCATCCCAGTCTTTCAAGCTGGTTCCATCGAAAATCTGAACATAACCAGTGTGGTCCGCAAAATCAATTGGATCGGGCTCCGTGAATCCACTGTGTTTTGCCGGTTTGTCCGTTTTGGCAAAATCGCCAGCCGCCTGCACCTGCTGAGCGGTCGTGGCTGGCTGGGCAGGCGCTTGCGCCTGAATGCAAGCCAACAAATCACAACAGGCAACAACTAGCAACACGCACCCTGCCCTGCGGTGCCCGGACCATCCTCCGCTGGTAACGCTCATTTGCCTGTCTTCCTGCCGCAAGTATGCGTATCCAGCGATTCTAGCGCTGCGGCATAGCAGTCGGCTGCTGCTGCGTCATGCAGTGTAGCGTCCCCAGTCCCCACACCAGGTCAACGGAGTGAATCCCGATCACCTCGCGATTCGGAAAAACCTGTGCCAGAATATTCAGTGCTACGCGGTCATTGGGGTCGTTAAATGTCGGCACCAGAACCAACTCATTCGCGATGTAGAAATTTGCATAACTGGCCGGCAGCCGTTGACCTCTGAAGACCACTGGCCCCGGCAGCGGCAACGGCACCAGCGTGAACTGTTTCCCGTCCAACGTCCGCGCCGCCTGTAGCCGCTCCAGGTTCTCAGCCAGCGGTTCATGATTGGGGTCCGTCGTATCGGGCTCAACCACGGTGATAATCGTTTCCGCTCCGACGAACCGCGAAATGTCGTCCACATGCCCGTGCGTATCGTCCCCGGTCACTCCGCGTCCCAACCAGATCACTTGATCGATCCCCAGGAAGTCTTGAAACGCCTGCTCCAGCTTCTCCCGGGTCACTCCAGGATTCCGTTGCTGAACTTCGCTCAGTAAACACTCTTCGGTGGTCAGCAAAATCCCCACGCCATTGGTGTCGATCGAGCCGCCTTCGAGCACCAGTCGCTTTTTCGATCCATCCTCCAACTCGACGACAGGCTGCCATTGCGGGAGGCTAAGCAGTTCAACCACGTAATCCGGTACTTGGTCATCCAACTGCCAGTCCGGATACTTGGCCCATGCATTGAACTTCCAGTTGGTGACCGCCAACTGGCCTGATCCATTGAGAACGAAAATCGGCCCTGAGTCCCGCGTCCAAACTCGATTGGTCGGCCATTGGTGAAAGCTCACACGCTCCAGCGTTGCGCCGGCCCGCTCCAGAATGCTCTGCGCGCGCTGTTCTGCCTTCGCATCATCCACCAGTATATGCACCAGCTCTCGCCCCGAAAGCAGCCGTACAATCTCCGCATAGACCCAGGGAATTGTTTGGAACTTGCCCGGCCAATCTTCAGGATTATGAGGCCAAGCAAGCCACGTGGCTTCGTGCCGATCCCATTCGGCCGGCATTCTGTAGCCCAGATTCTGCGGCGTCGATCCCAACGTCTCTTGCATCTCTACTTGGAATCTCCATCCGCGGGCCATTTGTTCACTGGATCTAGAAAACGCTTCGTGATCGGTGCGTACGCATCGATGCGCCGGTCGCGCAGGAATGGCCAGTTGCGCCGCGTGTCTTCAAGCAGGCGCAGATCGATCTCGCCCAGCAGAATCTCTTCCGCATCGTGCGAGGCCTTGGCAATCACTTGCCCAAAAGGATCGGCCAGAAAACTCCCGCCCCAAAACTCAAGGCCTGGTCCCGATGCGCGATTCCCTTCGACGTCGCCATGCTCGAAGCCCACCCGGTTCACTCCCGCTACGTAGACGCCGTTTGCAATCGCATGCGCGCGCTGGATCGTCTGCCACGCCTCGTACTGAGCGGTGCCGAATTCCTCCTTCTCCGCCGGATGCCAACCGATCGCGGTTGGGTAAAAGAGCACTTCAGCACCTTGCAACGCCGTCAACCGCGCTCCCTCGGGGTACCACTGATCCCAGCAAACCAGCGTGCCCACGCGCCCGAATGCCGTGTCCACGGCCTGAAATCCCAAATCACCCGGCGTGAAGTAAAACTTCTCGTAGTAGAGCGGATCGTCTGGGATGTGCATCTTCCGGTAGAGGCCGACGATAGTCCCATCGGTATTCAGCGTGACCGCCGTATTGTGATAGAGCCCCGGTGCGCGGCGTTCGAAGAGCGAAGCCACAATAGAAACTCTTGCCTTGCGCGCCACTTCGGCCAACTTCGTTGTGGAAGGCCCCGGAATTGGCTCGGCGAGATCGAACAGGCGAATATCTTCGCGCTGGCAGAAGTACTGCGCACGGAACAACTCGGGAAGGCAAACAATATTCGCACCCTGCCGGGCGGCCTCTTCAATGTGCTGTACCGCAGATGCGAAATTCTCCTCGGGATGCGCTCCCATCCGCATCTGAACCAACCCCACAACATACTTGCGCGTATCACCCATGACTCGTCTGCCCACTCTCCCCGATTCCCTTAATCCGGTCTACCGGATGCAGCAAGGCCAATCCCGCTTGGCGAGATTGGCCTCAGCTATTCAATAGATGCAGCCACTATGTTTCCAGAATCAACACCGCCGCCGCAATGGTTGTCGTCCATAACCCGCGCTTGTCGCCAACCGCCGATTGGGTCACATTGCTGGTACGCACAATCTTGTTGGAGATACGGTAGATCTCCTTCTTTTCGTCCCAGCTCGTGTCCGGATCGAAGTCCACGTCCAGGGTCGTAGCCAGCATTTCTGCGGCAAGCTCCTCGGCGTACTCGCCGGCCTGGTCCTCAGTCTCGCCAAAGCTGTGGTGCTCGCTGAGGTAGCCGTATGCGTCGCGATCGGCAGGGATGGCTACGCCGATGCTCGAGACGATCAGCCGATGCGGCTCGCGTGTGGAGTTCTCCGCAATCACTGAGAAGACTACCTCGCCGTGATCAAGATAGGTTAGGCCTTCTTTGCGGGGTATGACTTTGCAGCGCGGCGGAAAGATGGAAGATACGCGAACCAGATTCTGCGAGGCGATTCCCGCATCCCGAAGCGCCAGCTCAAAGGAGGTTAAGCGCTCCTTGTGTTTGCCCACGCCTTTGGTGAAGAAAATCTTCTTCGGGACCATGCTGTTTCCCAATTTCTATGTGCCCTCCGTGAGTTTGAAAATCGGCAGTTCCGTACAACGTTCCCGCATGAGTCTATCGCATCTGGCCGGTCTGGAACAGCACTTGCTTCGTTTTCATCTCACTTTCACACCGTCGATCCTCGCCCACCGCCGCCAACTGTCCAAGCCGCCCCCGGAAACGTCTGCAAAAGCAAGCACGCTGCGTAACTTTTTCCCGCTTTTCGCGTTTAACAAAGTGATGATGAAAACGCTCAAGAGATCTTTGCTCGGACTTGCGATTCTGGCCGCTGTGATCGGTTGCATGCCCGCCCCGGCACAACCTCCCGCTAATCCAGCTGCAGGTCCGGTCCTGGATTGGACACCTCCCGCACTCGCCCAACTGAGCGCTCAGGCCGCGACCAGATCCAGCTTCACCCTCGACCGGACAATGCTTAGCGCTGCCGCTGCCCTCATGCCCGATTCCGATGACGAGACTAAACAGGCAATCAACAAGATCGATGGCGTCAACGTGCACCTTTTGCGCTTTGGCGCCGCCGGCATTGCCAATGAGGCGCCAGTAGACGCCATCCGCCAGGCCTATCACCTGCGCGGCTGGAAGCACCTGGTCACCACCGACACCGCCAACAAAGGACCCCTTCAGAACGGAACGACCGACGTGTGGCTGGTCCTTGACGGCGTGAATGTGCGAGGCGCCGTGGTGTTGGCCGAGACCCCGAAGAGCCTGACTCTCGTCACTGTGGCCGGCAATCTGAGCCCGGTGGATCTGCTCCACCTGCGCGGCCATTTCGGCATTCCCAAATTTGACGGCAGCGACTTCAAAGACGCTAAAGACAAATAACGGCGAGATCAGCAATTGCCACTCTCAATTTGCAGGTGTTAGCCTCTTCCTTGAACCCGCGAGGAAAGAGGACCCCTGAATCCCATGCAGACCACATACAACGGGCTTGAGTTGCCCAAAGACGGCCGGCCCATCGACTACAGGGACGGCCAGTTCGAAGTCCCTGACAATCCCATCATTCCCTTCATCGAAGGCGACGGCACCGGCCGCGACATCTGGAAGGCCTCGCAGCGCGTCTTCGATGCCGCGGTCGAAAAGGCCTACGGCCGCAAGCGCGCCATCAAGTGGTTTGAGATCTTCGCGGGCGAAAAGGCATTCCGTCAGTTCTCCACGTGGCTGCCCGACGACTCCGTAGCCGCCGCGCGCGATCTTCGCGTCTCCATCAAGGGCCCGCTCACCACGCCGGTCGGCGGTGGCATCAGATCCTTGAATGTTGCGCTGCGTCAACTGCTCGACCTCTACGCATGCGTGCGTCCGGTGAAGTACTACCAGGGCGTGCCTAGCCCAGTGAAGCACCCGGAGCAGGTCGATATCGTCATCTTCCGCGAGAACACTGAAGACGTGTACTCCGGCATTGAGTTCAAAGAAGGCAGCGAAGACGTCGCCCGCCTCATCGGTTTCATCAACGACGACCTGCTCAAAGGCGGTAAGAAAAAAATCCGTTCCGATTCAGGTGTCGGCATCAAGCCCATCTCCATCTTCGGCACCAAGCGTCTGGTCCGTTATGCCATCAAGTCTGCTCTTGAGACAGGCCGCAAGACCGTCACCCTCGTCCACAAAGGCAATATTCAGAAGTTCACTGAGGGCGCCTTCCGCGAGTGGGGCTACGAGGTCGCTGTCGAGGAGTTCCGTCAGCAGACCGTCACTGAGCGCGAAAGCTGGATTCTCGGCAACGTCGACGCCAATCCGGGCATATCCATTGAAGAAAACGCCGCCCTCATCGAGCCTGGTCTCGAATTCGGCAATCAGAAATTCCGTGACGATCTTTACGCTGAGATCAAGGGCGTCCTCGACTCCATCGGCAAGACCCACGGCAACGGCGCATGGAAAAACAAAATCCTCGTCAATGACCGCATCGCCGACTCCATCTTCCAGCAGATCATCATCCGCCCGTCGGACTACTCGATCCTTGCCACCACCAACCTGAACGGCGACTACATCTCCGACGCCGCCGCGGCGCAGGTGGGCGGCCTCGGCATCGCGCCCGGCGCAAACATCGGCGATGGCTTTGCGGTCTTTGAAGCCACCCACGGCACCGCGCCCAAATATGCCGACAAAGACGTCATCAACCCCGGCTCGGTGATCCTCTCCGGCGTCATGCTCCTCGACTTCATAGGTTGGAAGGAAGCCGCCAAGCTGATCGAGACATCGATGGAGAAGACCATTCAGCAGAAGTTCGTGACTTACGACTTCGAACGCCAAACCGCCGGCGCAACCAAGGTCGGCACCAGCGAGTTTGCCACAAGAATCATCGGAAATATGTAAGAGACAATGGGCTTTGAAGAGTAGCCAGCGGTTGACGTTCCTAACGTGAAACTAAGGTGACGAGAGGCAATGACCGACGGAAGGAAATACAAAGTCTGGGGATATCCAGAAAAGTCGGACCCTCAGTGGAATCACAAAGGAAGATTTATCGGTTCCACCGAAGGGATCGAAGAGGCTCGTAAGCTCAAGGAAAGTGCAACGACTATCGGATGGGGAACAGTTCTGATTCTTGATGGGGATTTGGTCGTTGAATAGCCTTGAGCCCAAGTGATCACGTTTTCGCGGTCTGTGTAGAGTATTTCTTGCACTAGACTGCTTTCAGCTCCTAGGAGAGAACCAAGATGCGTAAGAAAGTTTCAATCGTCGGCGCCGGTAACGTAGGCGCCACCGCGGCCCACTGGATCGCTTCCAAGGAACTGGCCGATGTAGTCCTGATCGACGTCGTCGAAGGCATCCCCCAGGGCAAAGCCCTCGACCTGCTTGAAGCCTTGCCCATCGAGAAGCGTGATGTCAGCGTCACCGGCTCCAACGACTACGCCGCCACGGCCAACTCCGACATCGTCGTCATCACCGCCGGCATCCCGCGCAAGCCCGGCATGAGCCGCGACGACCTGCTCCACACCAACTTCAAAATCATGTCTGACGTGGTGCAGAAAGTCGTCGCCCAGTCTCCCGAGTCGATCCTCATCATCGTCTCCAATCCGCTCGACGCCATGGCCCAGGCCGCATATCGGCAAGCTGGATTTAACCGCGAACGCGTCATCGGTATGGCCGGCATCTTGGATTCTGCCCGCTTCCGCACTTTCATTGCCACAGAACTGAATGTCAGCGTCGAGAATGTTACGGCATTTGTGCTGGGCGGCCACGGCGACACCATGGTTCCGCTCCCCCGCTACTCAACGGTCGCCGGCATTCCCATTACCGAGCTCATCGCCCCCGATCGTCTCGAAGCCCTCGTCCAACGCACCCGCGACGGCGGCGCCGAGATCGTCAAGCACCTCAAGACCGGCAGCGCGTATTACGCTCCTTCCGCCGCAGCTGTAGAAATGGTCGAAGCCATTCTCAAGGACAAGAAGAAAATCCTTCCCTGCGCTGCCTATCTGCAGGGCGAATACGGCATTGAGGGCTTTTACATTGGCGTTCCCTGCAAGCTTGGCTCCGCCGGGCTCGAAGAGATCATCCAGATCAAGCTGACTCCTGAAGAAAACGCAGCCCTCAAGAAGAGCGCCGAAGCCGTCAAGGAACTTTGCGCGGTCATCGGCGTTTAGCGCTCCAACCGCCTCTTAAATTCCTGCCGCGCGGCCTTCATCATTGGCCGCGCGGCTCTCTTTTACGCTCGAATTTGCTCCATTCCTCACGCAGTTGTCTTTTGTGATTGACAGGGAAGCTCTCGAACCCTGAGCCTTAAGCTCTGACTTCAAGGCTCAAGGACAGGTAGAGATGACTTCTTTCAAATGGACTATATTTTGCTTATTCACCCTCATGGTAACCGCCGTCTCCTCGGCGCAGCAGAAGTTCCCTTTGCGCGCGGGCGAGTGGGCGACCACCACCCCTAGTACAACGCCGAACCAGCCACCCATGGTTCGTCTCTATTGCCTCAATGACGAATCATGGATCAATGCACTCGCCAAGGGGACCTCCTGTTCGGTTACGCAACTGAACGTTTCGCGCACGGGCGCAAGTTACATTCTTGACTGTCCCATGAAGACCGTTCAAATGAAAGACAAGGTCGTAATGAGCTTTGATGGCATGACCCACATGACCTCTAAAAGTTCATCCGATATGACGATGAACGGAAAGGTTTCCCATTCTGAATCCCAAACCGACTATCGCTGGAAAGGCCCCACCTGCAATCCCACCGCCGACCTGAACCTGAAGCTGAACAATGCGCATTAAATTAACTCTCCTGACGAACTTAAAAAAACGAAAGTGAAGATCAGCCGGCTTGAGACCTACAGCGACGGTCCTTATGCACCGATCCTGCAATGACTCAGAGGATGGCCGCACCCTCAATCGCGGCGTCGAACTCGTCAGACAATAAGTCTCCTGAACCGCCACGATTTTCAACAACGAACTAAAGGGTCGCCCAAGGCGACCCTTTTCACTGCCAGGGCATCACACACCGGTGATATTTCGGAGGGGAGCTAGCTAAATCTCGGTCTGCCTTCCGAGGTCGCATTCCCGTAACCTTTCACCCGAATCAGTGTCTATATGGGCGAATGGCAAGACCGCTGGACGATTCCGGCGGAGTTTCTTTGTTAATGCATTTTGAATCAGGAGGTTAGACAAATGAAAGGAATAGTTCGCACAACCCGGGCCGCATTGCTTGCGGCCACCTTCGCCGGAGCTTTTTTGGGCACTTCGCCGGCAACTTTCGCAGCATCTCCAAATGTGGGCGCTGCACTTCAGGCCATCTCGGATAACCCGGGAGCCAACGATGCTGCAGCCAAGTTGAATAAGAAGCAATTTCAAAATGTACATGTGAGCGTCGACTCAAATGGCATCGCAACCGTCACCGGTACCGTCGACTTGTACGAATACAAGGCCGACGCCGACAAGCGTGTTCACAGAGCCAAAGGCGTCACCGCAGTCCGCAATGAAATTCAAGTGGCTGGTCCTTCCGTGCCTGATGACCAACTAAAAGCCAAATTAGTTCAGAAGCTCGAGTACGACCAGGTAGGCTACGGAAATGCCTTCAATGCCATTAGCGTCGACGTGCAGAACGGCGTTGTCACCCTTGCGGGTCACGCGCTCAACTACCCGGCAAAGGATTCGGCGTTGGGGTTGGTGAGCACGTACCCCGGTGTGAAAGACGTTATGGACAACATCGAGGTAGATCCCGTCTCATTTCAAGACGATGGAATTCGATTTGCTGTGGCCCGAGCTATCTACGGTTACGCAGCCCTCAACAAGTACGCCATCGACCCCGCCAAGCCCATCCGCATAACGGTGGTCAATGGACACGTCCAGCTTGACGGTGTGGTGGACTCTCAGGGTGACAAGGAACTGGCGTACATCCGCGCCAATGGCGTTCCCGGCGTCTTCAGCGTGAAGAACAATCTGCTCGTTGCCAACCAACCCGCCGAAGGACAGCGCTCATCCAACAACTAATTTCGCGTGGTTCTCTTTAACCGGCCTCACCAAACTCGCACAGGCAAGCGGCCCCGAGGGATTCAATCCCCTTCGGGGCCGCTTGCTGCCTGAGACCAAAAGATACCCAACATGCGCTTCGCCATTCGGCAATGACGACATTTACATATCTGTAACAACACAGAGCTATTCATTCCTTACACTTATCGCACCATGGCAAACGATGCTCCTCTCAACATTGAACAGATACTGGGCAAAGCTCCAGGCACAGTGGTTGTTCACCTCACGGGTCCAGTTACTCTCAGCAACGTTTTTGTTTTTCAGTCCTACTTGCGCAGCGGTTTACTGCCTAGCGTCCACATTCTTGATTTCAGTGCCGTTCCCTACGCGGATTCAGCCGGAATGGGGGCGATTATCAATCACTATGTCCACTGCCAGAAAAACGGTGTTCGCCTGATCATTACCGGTGTCAGCTTACGCGTTATGGAGCTGTTCAAACTGACCAAAATGGATACAGTCATGTCGCTTTTTCTCAGCGTCGAAGATGCGGAAGCTTTCCTCTAGAACCTCAGTCCCGGCCATCCCTCAATTACACTGATGGATGGAGCCGACCATGCCGGGCTTGTGGGCCAAAACGCGAACGACATTGGAGATGATCAAGTGGGAGCACTCCATCTTTGCGCTCCCGTTCGCACTCACAGCTGCTCTGCTCGCGGCCAATGGCATGCCTGCGATTCGTACCATTGCGTGGATCCTTGTTGCCATGGTTGCCGCGCGCTCTTCTGCCATGGCCTTCAACCGCTGGGCTGACGCTCAGATCGATGCCGCCAACGCGCGCACACGTACTCGCGCCATCCCTGCCGGCCTGCTCTCCCGCCAATTCGTCTTCGGCTTCACATGTATTGCCGCACTGGTCTTCATTCTGGCCGCCGCTGAACTCAATCGGCTCACCCTTTACCTCTCACCGCTGGTACTTCTGGTCCTCCTCGGATATAGCTACCTGAAGCGCTTCACCCGTTGGTCGCATCTGGGCTTGGGGCTCGCACTGGGACTTGCCCCCTCCGCAGCCTGGATCGCCGTCCGTGGCTCACTGGATCCACGCATTGTGGTACTTACCGCTGCAGTCACCCTGTGGGCGGGTGGATTCGATGTGCTCTACGCCTGCCAGGATTTCGAACACGACCGCACCGCTGGCCTCCACAGCCTCCCGCAGGCCATCGGCATTCCAGCCGCTTTCTGGGCGGCTCGAGCGATGCATTTGGCCATGCTCTGCCTGCTCGTCTGGTTCGGAATTCTGTTTCACTTTTTCACTCTCGGCTGGCTCGGAATAGGGGCCGTCGCTCTCCTGCTGGCGTATGAACACTCCATCGTTTCTCCTGAGGACCTGCGCCGCCTCAATGCCGCCTTCTTTACAATGAACGGTGTCATTGCCATGGTTTTCTTTGTCTTTGTGGCAGCCGACCTTTGGCTGCGGAGTTCATTTTGATGGCGTCCGGCTCAATCCCCGATAGAACCCCAATCGAGCTATGGTATGGTGCGAAAGAACGCTCGCTACCCGGCTCTTCTACGGAACCTTCAGCCGATCTACCCACGGGAGTATCGAACCCAGAAATGAAGATTGCGATCCAGGGAGAACCGGGCTCTTTCAGCCACGAAGCAGCCATGAGTCTGGCCACAGGAGGGGTGATTGTCCCGTTTTCTCTCTCTGCAGACGCGTTCTCTGCACTGGCAAAAGGGTCGGTGGAGGCCGCAGTCATACCGATTGAAAACAGTCTGGCCGGCTCAGTCTCTGAGCACTTCGACCTGCTGCTGACACACGATGTCAAGGTGGAGCGAGAAACGCTGTTGCGCATACGCCACAATCTCATCGCCATTTCTGGCACGCAGGTCAGCGAGATTGACAGGGTATTCTCGCACCCTGTGGCCCTCGCACAGTGCAGGCGCTTCCTCGCCAATCATCCCAAGATGGAATCTTTCGCCTTCTACGACACAGCCGGCAGTGTCAAGCAACTGATGGAGCTGCAGGACCGTCACGCAGCCGCCATTGCCAGCGAGGCTGCCGCGCACCACTATGGCGCGCAGATCCTCCAGGCCGGCATCGAAGACAACCCGGAGAACTTCACTCGCTTCTTCCTCGTCCGCCGCACCAGCGAGACGGTGACCGATCCGCAGTCAAACAAG
>JBEKPF010000111.1:0-16674 GCA_049521035.1 Occallatibacter sp.
TCGACAATCGGTTCTGTGTGCCGTGTCCGCCAGTCCGGAATGCCTAATGAACCGCGGAGAGCTCCACCGTCTTAGGACGGGTTCACCAGCGCATTGCTCACGGCCCAGTGGGCCGGATTCTACCTTCCTCTAACCCTGAGGAGATATTCTGACTCAGGTGTATCCAGTTCTCTTCCACATCGGAGCGATTCTGATTCCCGCTTATGGTGCGCTCGCGGCACTGGGAGTTGTGGCGGCACTGTTTCTGGCGCAGCAGACAGCACGTTTTGCGGGCTTGCATACCGGGCAAATTTGGAATCTGTGTGTTGTAGCACTGTTCTCGGCGCTTGTGGTTCAGCGGCTGTTGCTCCTGGCTGTCAACTGGAACCAAGTGCGCGCACATCCATCGTGGGTTCTGGGATTGGCAATGATTCATCATCCGCTGCTGGCAGTTGCGGGTGCGCTCGCTGGCGGGAGCATGGCACTGATCTACGCGTTCCGGCAAAAACTTCCGCTGAGAACGACAGCAGATGTGCTGGCCGCTCCCATCGCGGTGGGGCTGGCGATTGAGCAATTGGGCGCATTGTTTGCGGGATCTGAATTTGGTAGCGAGACTAGTGTGCGATGGGCTGTGACTTATACCAATCCGCTGGCAGCGCGGTGGAGCGGTACGCCGCTGGGGGTCCCGTTGCATCCCGTGCAAGCGTACGCAGCGCTCGCGCTCCTGTCGCTTTCTGTTTTCCTTGTAGCGTGGCTGCCGGCGCGGCGGCAACAGGGCGATGTCGCAGGGCTCGGGCTGATGGGAGCCGGAATTTCGATTTTCATCACTGAACTGTGGCGTGATTCAGAGGGACGCGGTGCGGTATTGGGCGGTGCGCTGGACGGGCCTCAGTTGGCTGCGGCCTTGATGGTGCTGGCCGGTGGTGTTCTACTGCTGGAGCGTTCAAGCCAGCGTACAAAGGGCGAGGCATCACATGGTTGAAGATGGAGACAATTCGCCGCGCACAATCGAAGTGCCGGCTGAGGCAGTTGGACAAAGGCTCGACCAGTTCGTGGCCATACATCTGGAGGGTGTGAGCCGTTCGCGCGTGCAATTGCTTATGGAGCAGGGCGATGTGCTGGTAAACGGCGAACGCGAGAAGGCATCATTGAAGCTGCGGGGAGGCGAGCGAATCACGGTGACGGGCGAGCCGCACCCTACGCCTTTGAAAGCTACGCCGGAAGACATTCCTCTGAATGTGGTGTTTGAAGATGCAGACCTGGCCGTGGTGAACAAGCCGGCGGGGATGATGGTGCATGCGGGTTCAGGGCAGAATGAGGACGCGCGCGGCAAGGGAACGCTGGTAAATGCGCTGCTCTACAGGTTCAGGAAACTGTCGTCGACCGGCGGCGAGTTACGCCCTGGCATTGTGCACCGGCTGGACAAGGACACCAGCGGTTTGATTGTGGTGGCCAAGAATGACCGCACGCACGCGGCGCTGGGTGACATGTTCTCAAGCCGCCGCATCAAGAAGACCTACATTGCGCTGGTGCAAGGCGCGGTGGAACGTGAGAAAGGTACCATCAACGCAGCCGTGAGTCGAGATCCGGTTCGGCGGACGCGCATGACCGCGCAACCGCGGGAGAATGCGCGCTCGGCGGTTTCTCACTACGAAGTGGTCCGGCGGCTCAGTAATCGCTTTGGCAAATTCACGCTGGTGCGGGTGCGTATTGAGACCGGCAGAACGCATCAGATTCGGGTCCATATGGCCTCCATCGGGCACCCGGTAGTGGGCGATACGCTGTACGGCGGGGCAGGCCAGTTGACCGATCAGGTGGCTTCGCAGGCAGCGCAGTCCAAAGCCGCGCGGCGCAAGGCCGAACCGGAACGGCTGCGTCTGGGACGAAACTTTCTTCATGCGGCGAAGCTTGAATTTGTGCACCCCGGGACAGGCAAATTGCTGGAACTTGAAGCTCCGTTGCCGATAGAACTGGAGAGCTTTTTGGCGCGTTTGGATGGCGGAGAGACGGGAACTGGCCACAACTGACTCACACAAAGGTAATGTGAAAGACGGTGATTTGACCGGCGCGATTGCTAAAATGAGAAGGTTATGACCAGAAAGAACTCAACCACCCCAGCGACGAAGATCGGTCGTCGTGGGTCCCGGATTTTATGCCTCGTTTTTGCGGTGGCACTCTCAAGCGCAGCTCTCACGTCGCAGCAACCGGCAACACCTCCGGCGACATCGCCAGCACCGGCTCCCGCAGGTCAGGCTGGCGAGCTGCAGCCCGATGCCGGCGTGCCCACTTTTAAACTGCCTGTGAATGAGGTCAACCTGATCTTCACGGTCACGGACCACCATGGGCACTACATTTCCAACTTGCAACAGAGCGACTTTGCCCTGCTGGACGACCAGAAGGCGCCTGCCAGGGTGAATTCCTTTCACCAGCAGATTAATCTTCCCATGCGCGTTGGGATCGTGATCGACGCGAGTACGTCGATCCGTACCCGGTTTCAATTCGAGCAGCAGTCGGCGACAGCATTTTTGCTGGACGTACTCAAAGCAAAAAGCGACCGCGCCTTTGTGATGGGGTTCGATGTTACGCCTACGGTGACGCAGGATTGGACCAACAATGTGGACGCGCTGGAGACAGGCGTAAACCGGTTGCGTCCAGGTGGAGGAACTGCGTTGTTCGACGCTGTGTATACAGCCTGTCGCGACAAAATGCTGGATGTATCGCGCGGACAGGAGCCGGTGCGCAAGGCGATCGTTCTGCTCAGCGACGGCGATGACAACCAGAGTCGCGTTCGTCCGGACGAGGTGATCAAGGAATGCGAGCGCGCAGAGACGATTGTCTACGCGATCAGCACGAACTGGACGCCGAGCCGCGGCAAAGGCGATAAGGTGCTTACCGATATGGCCGAGTCGACTGGAGGCCAGGTCTTCTTTCCGCCGTCGGTGGAGGAGATGTCAACCAGCTTCAAGCAAATTGAGGAAGAGCTACGCAGCCAGTACGCGCTCGTGTATACACCGGCAGATTTCAAAGACGACGGATCGTTCCGGCCGATTTATCTCTACTGTAACGACCGGAAATATGTGGTGCGTGCCAAGAAGGGTTACTTCGCGCCGAGGCAGTAGTGCGCAAAGAGTTGGAGATGACTCCACCCGTTCGACACCACCTTTGTGAACCAGCAGTTGGCCTGTCCTTTCAGACCATTCAATAAGAGCAGAGAGAGGGTTCCGTTTTAGGACGGGCCTCTCTGCATTCCAGTTTTGACCCTCGCGCAGATTCATTCTCCGTTTAACTCGCGGTTCCTCATCCGAACACGATGAATATAGAGAAGGCGGCTCGCGCAGTTACCCGAGCAGGCTGACGTGCGGTGGATTGGGTTTCGCGTCTGTGCCCGCACTGAGATCGGCAGGCATGATCGGGATCGATGATTCCGCGGGAAGGCTGCGCGGACTGGGGGAGATGCGGTGATCCGGCAGGCAATATCGTGCGACATTTGCGGAGCGGAAAAAAGGCAGACGAACCACTGGTTTGTGGCGAGCGAGCACTCGGGGGAGTTGCGGGTGAGCGGGTGGAACTCGCGCAACCGGCTGCGACCGGGATCGAAGCATCTGTGCGGGCAAACTTGCCTGCACAAGTTGATGGACGACTTCATGGCGCGAGACGTTGCTTCGCGCATGCAGCGAGGAATGGTCGATGAAGGCGAAGTGGAAGAACGAGCAGTGGGCACCGATGCCAGCCTGACCTCGAATGCGGCCTACGAGGATACCGAATCGTCGGTGCGGCTGTTGCCGGCGGTGACGCCCAGTTTGCCCAAGAGGCTTCCGGTTCGAGTTGGCACGGAAGGGTCTTCGGCGTCGGGGTTGAGAGCTGATCTCGTGGCGATGCCGGGAAGGTCACAAGCCGACGCGCCGATGCCGCCCGCAGTTCCGACCTTAGAAGAACGGCCGAGCTACAGATCGCGTAATTGGCGCGCGGAGGCGTGGGATAGGGAGCGGGAGCGAGAAATGCGGGCGGTAGAACGGCGTCCGGATATTGCGGCTCGCCGACGTTCAGGTTCATGAAGTCAGAAAATTAGCTCGCTGAAGAATTGGTTGCAAGCAAGTCAAGCAGTCCGGCTTCATCGAGCACAGGAATGTTCAGTTCCCGGGCTTTGTCGAGCTTTGAGCCTGCTTCTTCGCCGGTAACCACGTAGTTGGTTTTCTTGCTGACTGAGCCGGCTGTTTTGCCACCTGCTGCTTCAATGCGCTGCTTGGCTTCGTCGCGTGTGAGTGTAGGCAGCGTGCCGGTAAGTACGAACGTAAGCCCCGCCAACTGTGTGGAGCGCTGCTTTCTTTCCGCGGTCATATCGACACCTGCAGTCTTCAGACTCTCCACCAGAGCTTGGTTAGCCGGCCGCGAGAAGAAGTCGAGAATCGCCTCAGAGATGCGGGGACCCACTTCTTCTACGCGCTCAAGTTCCTCGGCTGTTGCGGCTGTCAGAGCATCGACGGAACCGAATTCCTGAGCGAGAAGTTCTGCGGTGCGTTCGCCGACGAAGCGGATGCCCAAGCCCATCAAAACGCGCGCTAAGCCCGCCTTTTTCGACCGTTTAATTTCTGCGAGCAGCGTGCGCGCTGATTTCTCCGCGAACCGCTCAAGGTCTACTAATTGTTCTTCAGTGAGTGAATAGAGGTCAGCGACGCTTTTTACCAGGCCACGATCGAGCAACTGCTGGATGGCTGCCTCGCCAAGGCCTTCGATGTTCATAACGCCTCGGCTGCCGAAGTGGAGCAGTGTCTCGCGGAGCTTGGCGGGACAGTCGGCGTTTACACAGCGCCAGTCCACTTCGCCTTCTTCGCGCACCACTGGGTTGCCGCACTCGGGACAGTCGGACGGATACGAAAATCGCTTCGTTCCGCGCGAATGGCCGGCGTCTTCAATGACCTCGACCACTTTCGGAATGACATCTCCGCCGCGCTCGACCTTTACCCAGTCGCCGATGAGGAGTCCCATTCGCTCAATGAACTCGGCGTTGTGCAACGTGGCGCGGCTCACGGTTGTGCCTCCGATGAATGTTGGGGTGAGCATTGCCGTGGGTGTCAGCTTCCCGGTGCGGCCCACCGTAATCAGAATGTCGTTTACCTGGGTGATGCCGGATTTGGCGGTGAACTTGTAAGCGATGGCCCAACGCGGCGCGCGGCCGGTGTAGCCCAGGCGCTGCTGCGTGGCATGGGAGTCAACCTTGATCACTACTCCGTCGATCTCGTAGCCGAGAGTGGCGCGCTGCGTCTCGGCCGTATCGATGAAGCGCATCATTTTATCGACCGAGTCGACGCGCTCGCGATGAGGATTGACGCGGAAGCCGAGTGCCGTGAGGGCATCGAGCGTAGCGGACTGGCCTTGCTGAAGGTAATCTCCGTTGACCAGCAGGAAGTAAGCAAAGAAAACCAGGCGGCGATTGGCGACGATGCTTGGTTCAAGAGTGCGCAGTGTTCCGGCCGCAGCGTTGCGTGGATTCACTGCAGGCGGAAGGCCCTGCTGTTCGCGTTCCTCATTCAGTCGCAGGAACGCGGCTTCAGGCATGACAACTTCGCCGCGGACTTCGAATGCCTGTGGCAAACCGGCCTTCTTTAACGCAGCCGCAGAGATCGCAATCGGAACACTCCGAATCGTCCTAATATTCGTTGTTACGTCCTCGCCGATCTGCCCATCGCCGCGCGTTACTCCCGTTACGAGAGTCGCGGCTCCGCCTGCCGAAGGCCCGTAGGACAGCGCCACGCTCAGTCCATCGAGCTTGAGTTCGGCGGTGTATTCAACGGGAAGGCTCTCAGTCAGCTCGCGCTGGACTCGCTGGATTTCGCTCCACGATTCGTCGTCTTCCTTCTCTACAATTTCCGTCCCTAGGCCAGCGCCAGCTCGTGGACCAGCTAAAGCACGCACCCGCCGATCCCAGGCGGCCAGTTCTTCTTCGCTATAGGCGTTGTCAAGGCTCAGCATCGGCCGCGAGTGCCGCACCTTCTGAAATCCCTCCGCCGGTTTGCCGCCTACGCGCTGCGTGGGTGAGTCGGGAGTCAACAGTTCGGGGTGCGCGGCTTCAATGCGCTTGAGTTCGTTCATCAACGAGTCGTACTCGGCGTCGCTGATCTCAGGCTTGTCGAGAACGTAGTAGAGATGCTCGTGGTGGCGGAGTTCGGCGCGCAGTTCTTCGGCGCGTTTAGCGGGATCTGACTGTGGGGTATTTCGATCGCCCATGGGGTGAATTATAGGAGGCTATAGTATGGTTGGCGGAGTGCTATGGAGCCTGTAACTCACTTTCTTACCGGGGCCTGCATCGGCCGAGCCGGGTTGAATCGCAAGACGGCGTATGCCACGCTGACGGCGGTGCTGGCTGCCGAGGCCGCGGACATGGACGTGCTTTGGGGATTGCGCGGGCCGGTTGAAGAGCTGAAGCACCATCGCGGCATTACGCATACCTTCGTGGCCGCGCCCGTGGTGGCTGGTGTAGTTGTTGGCCTGGTGGCGTTGCTTCACCTGTGGTGGGATGGCCGACTAAAGCGAAAGCTTGCGGCCATGGCGCTCGATCCCGATGCACCGGTTCCGCGGAGGCTTGAGCCGAAGACAATCCACTTGGGATGGCTTTATGCGACAGCTTTGATTGCGGCCCTGAGCCATCTGCTGCTGGACTGGACGAACAATTATGGGCTGCGGCCTTTCTTCCCATTCAATCCGCGATGGTATTCGGGGAGTTTCATGTTCATTGCCGAGCCGGTGCTGTGGGCGCTGTTCTTTCTGGCCCTCGCGGTGCCGTGGCTGCTGGGACTGGTGGCGGGCGAGATTGGCGCGCGAAAGCAGAAGTTTCGCGGGCAGGGATGGGCGATTTTTGCGCTGACCGGCATGGTGTTGCTGTGGTGCTGGAGATGGTCAGAACACGGGCATGGATTGGCGATGGTGGCGAGTACACAGATTGCCACGGCTCCTGTGACACGGGTGGCGTTGGAACCTTATCCGATCAATCCATTTCGCTGGCACGCGATTCTGGAGACGTCGAGCTTTTACCAGACTGCCGAGATCGATACCCGCACCGGGACGATTGACAGCGACCCGCAAACGGACACGATCAACAAGCCCCCAGCGACGTCGGCAACGGAGGCGGCTAAGCGCACGCCACTGGGTCAAGTTTATTTGGACTGGGGGACGTGGGCAATGGTGCACGACGTAGGGCAAATCCCGGTGGCAGGGATGGATCCGCCGAAACTGCCGCCGAACCGAGAATGGACGACGGTAGAATTCTCGGATCTTCGGTTTGGGTATTCGTATCTGGGCGCAGGCAGAGCAACTGGCAGATCACCGCTGAGCGGGTGGGTGTATATAGTAGATGGGCACGAGGACGCCGGCGAGGCGATGAATGGACGCGAGCAGAAATGAGGCTTTTTCTCCCGGTGGAAAGAAATGTTTGGCCGGTGAAAGGATTCAGGTTGACCATGAGGCTTGCGGACCCCAGAATGAAAAGTGTCATTGTGATGTAGAAATGCCTTCCCTGAGCTGGGAAATGATCCCAGAAAAGAAGAAAATGAGGTCCTAATGTTCGCTTACGTTCTGATTCTGATTGCCGTGTTGAGTCGCCTGTTGCTGGCCGCGACGCCTCATCCTGAGTGGTTCAACTTTACTGCCGTGGGGGGCGCGCTGCTTTACTTTGGTGCGCGGCGCTCATGGCGGGAGATGCTGGGACCCTTGGTGGTCCTCATGGCGACTGACTACTACCTGACGGTGAGCGTCTACCACTATAGCTTCCGCTGGCAGAGCTACCTTGTGACCTGGGCTTGGTATGTGATGGCGATGGCGCTGGGATTGATTCTGCTGAAGGTGCAGACGTCGTTTGTACGTGTGGCCGCAGGCGTGGTATTGGGACCAACTTCGTTCTTTGTCGCGTCAAACTATGCGGTTTGGGTGGGTAGCGGGATGTATCCGCGCACGCTTTCAGGAGTTGCTGCCTGCTATGTGGCGGCGATTCCGTTCTATCGCAACGACCTGATCTCGATGGCGATTGTATCCGGAGTTGCGTTTGGGGCTCCTGTGCTTTTGCGGCGGCTGCGCCCTGTGCCGACGACTGCTACAGCGGTTGCGGGTAAGTAACGCTTTTGAATTCCACCTCTCTCCAAGTTCTGGCTCGAGACTGACGGGTACGCCCGGCGCGGGTGGGCGAAATGTCGGCCTTCATGAGTGCGATGCGAGCGCCAACGTTCGCATCGAGGGCTGCGTTTTACGCCAAATGTTGGCTTCGGTGGTTGCACGAATCGGAGGGGTTGACCTTCTGGGGTATGTGCAATCTGGAATTGGCTGCTGGAAAGGTCCCGAATTGAGCGCAAAGGCCGTCGAGAATTGAACGGCGTTTTGGAAAAAGGCACTGAAATAGTGAGGCGAACGGGCGTACGCGGCTGAAAATATGGAGTTCTCCTGTGTTTGCGCTGACTACGGATGCGCGGCGGGCGACAGCTCTGTTTGAGGGTCCCTTCACATCAGAGCGGAGATCGACAATTCCATGTCTTAGAATTAAAGGGCACCGGGCGATTGCTCTGCAGTTTAACCATGCTGACTAGAGTGGTGGCGGGTCCTTGCGCCGGGCTTCGAGTGGCACAAGTTCCAAGAATTTCCTTCCTCCATGTATCTCTGCTTTACTGCATCCCAAGTTCATTTGCCGCGGTTATGTTGGCGCAGCATCGGTCTGAATTCGTGTCGCCCGTCCATGGTATTCTCTGCCAAAATCAAATCCGCGCAGGAGTGTACATGGTAGCGCCGCGAAAGGATGCACTGACTAAGGAGAGAATCGTGCTTTCACTCTCGATGTTTGCGGCGGGGTTTACGATTCTTGCCACCGCGCTTCATTTGCTCATGCCAAATATGCTTCGGCTGCATGCGGATGGGCGCAGCGAAAAGATGGAAATACTGGACGCATGGAGGGGAGGGGTCTACGCGGCTGCTTTTGGTTCCAGTCATGTCAATGATGGTTTCGATCCACGCACATTTGACGATGAACTAACGGCCATGCAGCGGCGCACGCCCAGCATCAATCTGGGAATCGAAGGTGGCAGCCAAACCGAACAGCGCGTCCTGGCACTGGAATTTGTACGTCATTTCTCGACCGGCTCCGAAGTCGGACAGAAACCTTGCTTTGTCCTTCTAGAACTGAACGCCGGCGCCAATCTCACTCTTGACCACCTTGTGCATCCGCGCACTATCAATATCTACGACTGGGATACGACACGATTCGTCTTTGCCCTGTCAGATGACAGTTTTAGCCCTGTGCGGCGTTACGGACGAGATGCATACGCCCTGGTTGCGATGGGAATGCATTATTCAAACGTTGGCATGTTGAGCAGTTACATTTTCAAGCCGCCCATCAACCCGGAGACACTCCAGGACGAAATCGCGAATGGGCGGCGTGGGCTTCACGGGCTGACAGGGCAAAACGATCGTCTTTCTTCGGAGACTCAGGCTCATTTGGCGGTGCATCCTCCAGTTCCTAAGCCGCAGAGGCTCCTCCCTGGAAATCATCGCCTCCTTGGCGAACTTGCGGACGCTTCAGGCAACAAGAACCTGCACTTCATCTATTTTGTGATGCCGATGTATAGCGACCTGACTGAATATCCTCTATTTCCCGCGACAATCGAGACTCCTCACGGAGTGGAGCCCATTCTTAGTCTTGCCAGGCCGGACCTCTATCCGCAGTTGTTCACGCCGCAGTACTGGCACGATGGGGCGCACTTGAGTGAAAGCGGAGCCTCGCTAGCCAGCCGCCTGCTGGCCGACCAGTTGCGAGCCTGGTATCAGGCGAATCATCGAACGACGGCATGCGGAGGTTAATTTGCTTTTCGTTGAACCGCGTTTCTTCCTCTTCATTGCCATTGTTCTGCTAGTCTATTGGTCTCTGAAAACCAATAATGCCCGAAAGTCGTTCATCCTTTGTGCGAGTTTCTTCTTTTATGGCTCGTGGGATTGGCGGTTTGCCTGCATGCTGGCGGGGCTCTCCGCGGGGGATTTCTTTTTCGCGCTGAAGATGTCGGGTACTGACAATCCGCACCTGCGCAGATACTATGTAATTTCCAGTTTGACAATGAACCTGTCAGTACTCGGCTTCTTCAAGTACTTCCATTTCTTTGTCGGAAGTGCCATTGCGTTGGCCAATACTCTGCACATGAACTTGAGTGAGCCCACGATACGAATCATCCTTCCAGTGGGCGTGAGCTTCTTCACGTTCCAGTCCTTGAGTTATACGATCGATGTCTACCGGCGCGAGATTCCGGCGGTTACAAGCCTGCGCGACTATATGATGTTCGCGTCGTTCTTTCCTCAGCTGGTAGCGGGCCCGATCGTCCGTCCGAAGTATTTTGTTCCGCAGATGCAGGAGAAGCGTTCGGTGACGCTGGAGGAAGTCAAGTCGGCGCTCTTCCTTTTTCTGTTGGGCTACATCAAGAAAGCCTGCATTGCGGACAATATCTCGCCCTTTGTAGACAAGGTTTTCAATCATCCTGCGAGTTATTCTGGCTTGGCTTCGATCAATGCGGTCTGGCTCTACGCGATCCAGATCTTCTGCGATTTTTCCGGTTATTCGGACATGGCGATTGCCGTCGCGGCGCTGCTGGGCTTCAAACTGGTATTGAATTTCGATGCTCCGTACCTTGCGGTGACTATCCAGGACTTCTGGCGCCGTTGGCATATTTCACTATCGAATTGGATACGGGATTACATTTACATTTCCCTGGGCGGCAGAAGCAAGAAGCTGTGGTTGACTTACCGGAACTTGATGTTGACCATGCTCACGGGCGGACTCTGGCACGGAGCAGCCTGGACATTCGTGGGCTGGGGAGGAGCTCATGGCGCGGCCCTCGTAGCGCACGAGGAGTGCAAACGCCGACTTCCGGTTGCGCCTTGGCAGGAGCCCTGCCGCCGCATTGCCTCCTGGTTTCTTACATTGAACTTTGTCTGTATTACGTGGATACTGTTTCGCGCCTCAAACTTTGGTGTCGCTTGGATTATGTTGCGGCGTTACCTGCTTCTGGATCACGGAGGCCCGGATACAATTCCGTTGTGGCTGGCCTGGCTAGGCCCCGCGCTGTTGATTGTGCAGTATTCGATGCGCCGTGCCCAACTGCAGAAACGCATGTGCCAGCTACAACTGCCGACCTTCGCCTTTGCGTACGGCCTGATCTGGTCCCTGGCGATCGCTCTGCTTCCACTTGGCTACAGGCCGTTCATTTACTTCCAGTTCTAGAGCGAGTCTCCAGCGCAAGTTCTATCTCTGGCCTCGCTTTGAAACAGAACAATTAGACTAGTCTTCGAGAAGCTTGCCGGCACGTTTCTTCCTGATCCACCACCAGGCAAAACCTATGACCGCCAGGACGCCGACGATGACGACTACGGTCAGGGCGTGGTGCGCCACGATCTGGACGGCACCGGGGCCAAGTTTCATGACCAGAAGTGAGAGCAGCAGCCAGCGGACCATGCGGCCACAGAAGACGGCCAGCATGAAAGGAATGACGCGCACTTCGAAGACACCGGCAGCAAAGACAAAGGCCTTCCATGGGGTAGGCGGGGGCAGCATGGAGGGAATCATCATGGCCAGAAACTCCTGCTTCTCGAAGCGGGCTCGCATCTGGTCGAAGCGCGCGCGGTTGACACGCTTGAGCAGGAAGAGTTCTCCGCCGGCGCGGCCGAGGCCGTAGGGAAGCAAGCCGCCGATGGAGGAACCGATGGCGGCGAGCAGGCAATAGAGCCAGAAGCGTCCCTTGTCATTCCAAACGGAGAAAGCTAAGAATGCATCCATAGGAACGGGGATGGTGGATGAGTCGAGTAGAGCGAGAGCGCCCATGCCCCAGATGCCGAATTTGGCCAGGAAGGGCAGGAGCACTAGATTCAGCTTGGCCATCCAGTGAACGAAAAACTGCTTCAAACGGGGTCCCCTTCCACCCTGAATACCGTCTTATATCAGTGTCTATTGTACGAGCCGGGGTGCTACGCACTAATACGGGCCGAATGAGAGAATAGAAGGAAAGGACCTGAAGCGGAGTCAGTGGGTGTGTGTGCCCCGGTGGCTACCGCAGAATGCATGCTCTCCATCAAAGCGCCAAACGACTTGAACGAGGCCGACCCTCCGACTGACCACCCCGTCGACGGAGACCTGTCGCCGGGGACCCCGGAAGACCACCCCAGCGACGGAGACCTGTCTCCGGTGGTTCGGGGATCACGCTGGGTGGACTACGATACCCACGAGCTGCTGGAGATGATCAGCGAGCTCGAGGACGAGCGGCGCTGGGCTCGGCTTCGAGAAGGCGCGCTGTGGGCGGTGCTTCTGCACGCAGCAATTATCCTAGCCCTGTTCTTGCTGCCCAAATACATCTTTCAGCCGCGGGTCATTGAACCGAGTACGCCGAAAGCGCACGACGAGTGGACCTACCTGGATTCGCCGATTGAGCGTCCAAAGCTGCCCACGCAAAAGCCTACTGTGACTCCGCCCCCCGTGAGACCGCAAATCGACAGGAAGACACTGGAGGCGATGAACCGGCCCACACCTGCTGCGCCTGCTCCGACCCCACAGCCGCAGCAGGCTGTACCGGCTCCTGCGCAGCCTCCGCCGCCACCGCAGCCGACTCCGCAAACGCAGCAATCGCAGGTTGAGGCGCCGCGTCCGCAGGCTGTTCCGGCGCGTCCCAGTTTCAGCATGGGCTCGCAGAACCCGATTGACCAGTTGCACCAGGCAATGAAAGACGCATCGCGGAATCCTGGTTCGGGCGGCTCGGGCAACTTAGGTGGGGGTGGGCTGGCGATGCATCCGGGAGCCGGCACGGGTGGCGTGGAGGTGCTGAGCGATACGCAGGGCGTGGACTTCGGGCCGTGGCTGCGACGGTGGCATTTTGAGACGCAGAAGACCTGGGACCCGCTTATACCCGATGAGGTGAACCCACCGATTCTGAAGAAGGGGCAGGTGCTGATTCACTTCAAAGTGCTGCCCGACGGACGGATCATGGACGGGAGCATGATGCTGGAGGGGCGGTCGGGCGATACGGCTCTGGATCGCGCGGCGTGGGGCGCGCTGCAAGGATCGAATTATCCGCCGCTGCCAAGGGATTTCCACGGACCTTATCTGGAACTGCGGGCGCTGTTCATGTACAACATGCAGACGCAGTAAAGCAGCGAGTCCGCAGGTCGGCGAGTTGGCGATTCGCTACACAGGAAAAAATTTGCGCAGCTGCAAAATCGAGGGGTCTAGAGGTCTCGAAACGAGGCGCGAATCGTCTGCTAAAAGGCTGCGAAGAGAGCCACGCGTCAATTGAGGGCGAACACGCAGACCTGTAAGGCCTACAAAAAGTAGGAAACGCCTACGTAGAAGTAGTATCAAAGTCTGAAATAAGGCCAATTTAAGCTGTTTTGGCGGCGATTCAGGCGTAGAAATTCTCAGGATACCCCCGCCGAATTCGAAGAATTTCCGGCCGGGCTACGGCTTGGGCTCGGTGGAATTCAGGAATTCGATGAGGTAGTCCTTCCAGATTGCGGCGACGGTGTGGGTGCCGTGACCTCTTGTGGCGTCGGAGATGGGGATCATGATGAAGCGGGCGTTGGGCATGCGCTTGACCTGTCTTTCGGCGATGCCCAGTTCGGGCGGGTTGATGTAGTCGTCTGCCGAATTGATCCAGAGGACCGGCGTGGTGATCTTTTCCAGATTTGGGCTGGGATCGTAGTTCCGGCTTGCGTTCACGTAGAAGATCAGGTCGTTGGCGTCCGTGGTGGCCATGGTGCGCGCGAGGTACTGGTCGACATACTTCTCCGCAAGGTCGCGCGTCGGCGCCTGCTTCTGCATCTGCAACGGACTGGAGCCCATGACGAGGAGCATCTCGTTGGCGGTGCGGAGGCCTTGGATCGGCTCGGATTTGTATTCGCCGTCGAGCCATGCCGGGTCCTGCTTAATGGCTTGGATGGCCATGTAGCGCATCATGCGGTTGCGGCCGGCGATCTGGACGGGCAGGCAGGCGAAGGGCGCGAGGGCGTCCATGAAGCCGGGATAGGTTTCACCCCAGACGAAGGACTGCATGCAACCCATGGAGGTGCCGAGGATGAGACGGAGATGGTCGATTTTCATCTGGTCGAGCATGAGGCGCTGGCTGCGCACCATGTCGTCGTAGTCGTATGCGGGGAAGTGGGCGTGCAGGCCGTCGGATGGCTTGGAGCTTTGGCCGTGGCCGATGTCGTCGGGGAGGATGAGGAAGTATTTCGTGATGTCGAAGGGTTGGCCGGGGCCGAAGAGGACGTTGGAGAAGACGGGATTCATGAGGGAGTGGGCGTTGCCGCCGGTGCCATGAAGCAGGAGAACGGCGTTGTCGACGTGGCCAGCGGCGTTGCGATGGGGCGTGCCGAGGGTGAGGTAGTGGAGCTTGAGTTCAGGGAGGGTTTCGCCGGTGCCGAAGCGGAAGTTGGGGAGGGTGACGGCGCCGTCGGTGGTGGGCCAGGTTACAGCTGGAGCTGGCTGCGCGGCGGGTGGGGTTGCGGGGGGCATGGACATTGTTTGGCATAGGGCGGCTGCGCTGAAGAGCAGAGTGGACGCGATGGGAAGACGGGCGATGCGTGGGGGCATTCGGGACTCCTGTGCTGCTCGAATCGAGGATAGCTTTTTGTTGGCAATTCGCAAAGGGGATGAAGGAGTTGGGAAGGCTGCGGGTCCTGGATTGCCTACCAACCGACCAGAGCCTCTCAGTGCATTGCCCTGAAGTCACCAAATGACAGCAAATATCGCGAACGCAGGCGTCTGCTAGACTGTTGAAGAAATTTGCGAGTGGGGTGATCTATGCGTCTTCTGTATGTTTGCACCGCTTTGATTCTAGGAGGCTGTACGCTCGCGGGCTCCGCGCAAGCGGGCTCAACGAGCGCAAAGGTGGCCACCCAAATGTCACCGGTACAGGCGCAGGAAGAGTTGCTGAACCTCTTCGAGCAGGAATTTATGGGAGTCGCGCAGGCGATGCCTGCTGACAAATACGGCTTTGCGCCTACTACTGCAACCTTCGCGATCTCCCAGGGCGCGAAGTTTGGCGGAGTTCGCACGTTCGCGCAGGAAATATCACATGTCACGACGGCAAACTACTACTTCGCTTCGAAGATTCTTGGGGAGAAGATGCCGGTTGATCCGAAAAGCATCGATAGTCTGACGACGAAGGAGGAACTCCTGAAGGCTGCCGCGGATTCTTTCGTCTATGCACACAAGGCGCTCGCAACGATTACTCCGGAGAATGCCTACACCACTATTGACGGTGTCGACGGTCTGCACACGCGGTCGGTCGTCGCATCCTTCATCTCTGCTCACGGATACGACCACTATGGGCAGATGGTGGAGTATCTGCGCATGAACGGCGTTGTGCCTCCAGGCTCGAAGTGAGCCCATCCAGGATCTCTGCCCGTGTTTCGCTGTTCGGGTCCCGAGAGAAGTACTGGACGACGATCCGACTTGGATTTGGTCAATGAGCGGTAAGGGCTGATGTCGTCAACCGGCCATCGAACTCGGCACGGTCGCTCGCCGCTAGCCGCGATCCCTCTCATTTCAAAGTCGCTAAATCACCGAGTCGCGACTCCAATCGTCCAACGAACAAGCACGCTTCTAGGGCTTGCTCATTCTGAGTTGTAATCTTAGAGTATCGCCATGCGCAATGCGACCCAGTTCGCGCTGATGCTCATCGCCAGCAGCCTGGCAGCGCACGGCCAGCACTTTCGTCAGGTCAGGATTCCCACGGGGCCCAGCGCACGGTGGATCGCCGTCGCCGACGTCAATCACGATCGCAATCCGGACATCGTCGTCGCCAACGCAGGCTCGGACAGTGCCGACTCCGGCACCATCACCGTATTGCTCGGCGATGGTCGCGGAGGCTTTCACCCTGCGCCCGGCTCACCTTTTCCCGCCGGTCATTTACCTAATGATGTCGCGATTGGGGATATGAACAATGACGGCAACCTTGATCTAGTCGTCGCCAACCACCAGTCGCCCTATCTGCGCGTCTTCCTTGGCGATGGTCGTGGAGGCTTTCATCTTGCGCCCGGCTCGCCCGTCGACGCCCACTCTCACCCGCATCCGCATGGCGTCGTTGTCGCTGACTTTGACTCCGATCGCAAACTCGACGCTGCCACCGACAGCTGGGGGAACAATCAGATTGAAATTCTCCGCGGAGATGGCACAGGGCGCCTTCTGGCGCCAGGCAAATACTTCCTCACAGGCCACCGTCCTTACGAACGTCTCCGCACTGCGGACTTTAACCATGACGGCCATCCGGACATCGTCACTACGAATCTCGACGACGATACAGTCTCCGTGCTGCTCGGTGATGGCCGTGGCGGCCTGCAAAACGCCGTTGGTTCACCGTTCCCTGCAGGCGCCAAACCTTGGCAGGTTGCCATCGATGATCTCAACAACGACGGCAACCCTGATCTAATCGTCATCCCCTATCAGCGCGACATCACCAATCCGGCTGAAAATGCCGTCTCAGTCTTACTTGGTGACGGGCACGGCGGCTTCCGTCCCATGTCTGGCTCTCCGCTTCCTCTGTCAAGGTGTCGCGGCCCCAACAGTGTCGCCGCTGGAGACCTTACTGGCGATGGAACAAAATCTGTCGTGGTCACCTGCGCGGAGAGCCGAACGATGCTCATTTACCACCGGGGTAAAGATGGAGTATTTACTTCGACAACTTCTTC
>JBEKPF010000112.1:0-23371 GCA_049521035.1 Occallatibacter sp.
AATCTCCTCTTCCGTGTGTCCCTTCCTCGCCATATCCCGGCTCTCCTCTCCCTCTTCAGAGAACCACGGAGGCCACGAACTCTCAACTTCAAAACGGCTTAGTTTTCGGGTTTTGGGTCATCACTGCCCTACACTGACAATCTCATTGGTGCAAATCATCGTACGGACCATCAACAACCGATAGGCGGGCAAGCCATTGGCGGGCTCGTCATTCGCCAAAGGCAACCTTTAACGAATGCAATTGCATCAGACCGATCATTGTAAGACTTCAGTGAGAACATTCCAGTATTAACCTCACGAAAACCCAGGTTCTGCGGAGCTCAATATGCTGAACAGAATACAAGACCCACAGGTGTCTTGTGTCTCGGGTGCTTGCCAGGAATTTCTTTCCCCGCTGCGATTGCAGCATGATTGTTCCCCGGTAGTAGGCCAGATCGCCAGTATGGCTGCGCCTGCGACGATACCCTGGCCGGTCCCCACCCCTTCCATCATTCCAATTCCGCGTAAGATCGGGCACGGTCGAATTCCTCAACCGGATGACCCCAGCGAAGTTAGCAACACCGGTCTCCCTTTGATCGTCGCCCATGTTGTCGAAGGCTGCCAGGGCGGTGTAGGAACGGCTGTAAAGTATTTGATCGAGGAACAAAAGCGAGACCCTAAAATCGGCGCGATTCATCTACTCGCAGACCCGGATCGTCTGGGTGAAATGCTGAGCAATGTTCCCGCAGATCCTCACTGGTATAAGAGCTCGCGTGCGGCGCACAAGATCCTTCATACCAGCCGATGTATTGCCGACAAGCTTCGGGAGATTCAACCCGACGTGGTCTATTTGCATAGTACCTTCCCGGGGATTTACGGGCGCCTTGGACGGCGTATGAAGAATGAATGGGCAACGGTCTATTGTCCACACGGGTGGGCGTTTAGCCAATCTGTATCCTTTCCCAAGCGTCTCGCCTACGCAGCAGTCGAGCGGATGCTGGCTCGCCGTGCCGACGCAATCGTAAGTGTCTCTCGTCACGAGGAGCGGGAAGCAATTCGCAACGGCGTTCGCCATGCTCAACACAGGGTTATCCGGCACGGTGTCCCGGGGAATAGAAAGACGGTCACCCCGGCGATCGCTCCCGATGAAGCTCACGTCAACCTTCTCTTTATCGGTCGTTTCGATCGACAAAAGGGTCTCGATCTCTTGCTTGATGGCTGGTCCGATCCCCGGCTTAGCAACGTTCATCTCTGGATCATCGGAGACGCCACACTCGGTAGTAGGATCAAGATCCCAAGCTTACCCAATGTGCACGCCCTGGGCTGGATCAAGCACGAAGAGATTGACTCTTACATCCAAAGCTTTGATGCAGTCATTGTTCCTTCCAGATGGGAGGCTCTTGGATTGGTCGCCCTAGAGGCGATGAGGAACGGCCGCGCGGTGATTGCCAGCCGAATAGGTGGGCTGCAAGAGCTGGTAATTGATAGCGTCAATGGGGTTCTATTTGAATCGGGTGATCGTGACGCGATGATCAAAGCGGTTACGCAGTTAGACAAACAGCGATTGGCGAAGATGGGTGAAATGGCCAGTGAAGTATTTCACGCAGGCTTTGAATGGTCCCCCTGTTACGAACAGTGGAAACGGCTTACTGAAGATGTGGTTATCCGGAACTGGCGGCGGATGCCACTTCTGTCGGACATTGGAACCGTCCGGTTGTTAGGGAGCCTAGCAAAGCGAGGCATTGATGTTAGCGCGAGTTGCGCAACAATCATAGCGCTCTTACCTTTGTGGCTGCTGGTCGCAATGGCCGTTAAGTTCACATCGCGCGGACCAATCTTGTTCGGACACAAGCGATGTGGCCGCGACGGAAGAACGTTTCGAGTCTGGAAGTTCCGGACAATGGTGCCCGATGCGGACAAGGTGTTGCAAGCATATTTGAGTAATAATCCTGAGGCAATGCAGGAATGGAAGAAAGACTTTAAGCTTCGCAAAGATCCTCGGATCACCGCACTTGGTAAGTTTCTCCGTCGTTACAGCCTTGATGAGTTACCGCAACTTCTGAATGTACTGGCAGGTGACATGAGTCTCGTTGGCCCAAGGCCCATAGTTCAAATGGAAGTTGAGCGGTACGGCAAGGCATACGAGCTGTATACTCGCGTGAAACCAGGCCTCACGGGTTTGTGGCAAGTTTCGGGCAGAAACGACACATCCTACGCAGAAAGAGTCCAGTTTGACTTGCACTACATTCGGAACTGGTCGATCTGGCTTGACCTCTCGATTATTTGGAAGACGTTTTATGTTGTATTCGCAGCTCGTGGATCCTATTAGTCAGGTCCCACTGTACCGCCGGGATTTAGCGCAGGTCAAACCCGACTGTAGACTCAGACAAAAATTGATTTACAGCATTCATCTAATCAAAGAAAGACGATTCAAGAGCTAGAGTCGAGGCAGCTAACTGGAGTTATGACACATGAATGGTAGAAAGCATTTAGTAGTCGTTGGTTTGCAGCGACTTCGGGCAATTGCTCCGGAACTCGAAGCGATGCGTTCTTGCCTAGGTTTGGAAAGTGATCTCAGTACGGACATTGACCATCTGCTTTCGCTGAATGATTGGACGAGCCGAAGGCCTGTTTCTGTGCTCTTTTACGACGATGATTCAGCACTAGCAGCAGCTGTACTCTTCTTTGAGCGCTGCCTCTATCGGTTCCCAACTGGAGTTCTTCGAGCGGGAGATCATGCTGGAGATGGCGCGGTAATTGCGCCGCCGGGTCGGCGTAGCGCAACGCTCATTCGTGCCATCGGAATCCTTTTGCAAGACTGGCGCTTTCATTCCATCTTCGGCGCCGTATCACACACGGAAGGTGAGTCGCGGTCGTCTCTTCACAGTCCGGATGTGTCGGATTCGGTGACCGCCCGTGAAGTACGTCGCAGTTTGCGTCTTGCAAATGGATATGACGAGACGGTTGGGCTCTTTGGCAGGGCGATGCGTAAGGCGGTCCGTAACAAGCGCCGAAAATTCGACAAGCGGACAGATGTCGAATGGGTCAGTGAAATGAACCCTGAACAAGCGCTCGAGGCCATGCTCTATTTAAAAGAGCACTGCTCCCCTGGACGTACTGAATGGGAGATCTTCCGCAGGTACGACTTTCTGCGCAAACATCCGACATCTGGGTTTTCCCTGGGTGTCCGCCAAAGGTCCGGCCGATGGATGAGTTTTTTAACCGGTTGGCGATCAGGCGGCGTCACTTATGTGCCGTGGGCAATGCACGATCGAAGGTGCGCGAGTGATTCCCTCGGTACTGTGATCTACTCGCGTCTCATCGAACAGGAAGTCGGACTTAAACAGAATTTCATTGAGTGGGTTGGTGGCGTTACTGAGCGATGGTCCCACGTTTGCGAGCCAGAGGAATGCTTTTGCGTTACTCGCATTCGGCCCGGTCTTCGTTCTTCCGGGATTCAATGGCTTGCCTCCAAGCTGCAGTGGCAAACAGCGCTGGGATACTACCAAAACGAACTTCAGGGCGAATGTGAAGACGATATGTCAGAAGTGGAGTCCCCGGAACTACCGCCCAACCTAGTACAGGTAATGGCGGTGCCAGCACGATCATTGACGAGCAGTGTGCGATAGCCTTGCACGTCCTCACAACAGGCCGGCCAATGGGCCGTCGGCCAAGGGTGGTAAGAAATGGCAATGAGAAGACAAAGAGAGAACGTGATCGACTTAGCAATAATCTGGCGCATTACGACGCGATTTCTGACATTCGCAGTCCTATGTGCGAACCCGGTCGGACTTGCAGTCCGTGCACAGTCTCTCGGATGCGATACGAGTAGTGGTGCTTCGGGACAGGCGCCACTTAAGTCCTCGATGGAGTCGGGCGGCTATGTCATTGGCCCCCGCGATAAACTCGCAATTCGCGTTATCGACGAAGACGAAATCGGCGCTAACCCATATGCGGTAGATCTTAGCGGCAATGTCGTCCTGCCTCGCATGGGAGCAGTTCATGTGGCAGGACTTACTACTGTGCAGGCCGAGTCGAAGCTGACGAACTGCTTCCGCGCTCAACTTAAGAACCCGATTGTAACTGTATCGGTGGCGGAGTACCGCAGCCAGCCAGTGACCGTTCTGGGAGCGGTTGGGACTCCAGGAACTCTGCAGATTGAAGGGCGCAAGAACCTATTCGAGGTGATCTCAGAAGCGGGCGGGCTGAAGGAAGAAGCTGGAAATACGATCCAGATCACCAGACAAATTAAATACGGGCCTTTGCCACTCAGGGATGCACACCTAGATTCAAGTGGAGAATTCAGCGTTGGAGAGGTAAGTGTTCGATCCATTGTAAAGGCCCAGGACCCCAGCCAGAACATTCCGATTCTTCCCTTTGATGTGATCACTGTTCCACGCGCAGAAATGGTCTATGTAGTCGGTGCGGTCAACAAAGCTGGAGGGTTCGTCTTGTCTGAACGGAGCGAGATGAGTGTCCTGGAATTACTTTCGCTCTCGCAAGGTATGACGAGAGTTGCAGGAGGCAAAAACGCCCGAATTCTGCGAGCAACGGAAGGCTCCGTTGCTCGAGAAGAGATCCCGATCGATTTGAACAAGATCCTCAGAGGTAAGAGTCCGGATGTAGATCTTAGGAGTAACGACATTCTATTTGTTCCCGTCAATACCGGCAAAAGCGCATCGTTACAGGCTCTTCAGACAATCGTCTCCACCGGCTCTGGAATCGCCATCTACCATCCCTACTGAGAAAGGAAGAAGATCTTATGTCACATTTCGGACTAGGTTTGCGAACTATAGAGGGACGGGCAATCGACGCGGGACCGGGGGTGTTGCCGAACTACGGGATCACAAGATTCGATTCCAACCCTCCAAAACTCTCCAAGGATCCTGAGCGAGGTGGACTGTTTGAGGTTTGGCGCATTCTGCGTGCCGACTTCAAGACGGTGATGTTAGCAATGGGGATCGGCTTGGCAGTCGCGGTAGCTTTGGCCCTTGTAAAGAAGCCGATGTACACAGCAAAAACAGAATTGATCGTCGAGAGTCCGAATCGTGATTTTCTCGGCACTGAGGCACTTAGCCCTATCTCAGTAGATCCCGCGGAAGCAGGCGGTCTGACCGATGTTGAAACTCAATTGCAGGTCATCCAGAGCGATCAACTGATCGACCGTGTGATTGCAAAGCTCGCCGCCGAAGGAAAGCTTCGGCCGCTGGAAAGTGAGGTCTCCCGGCCGTCACTTATCGGACGCTTGTTCAATCGACCCACCTCGACGCCAAGTGAGCGTGCTTATAAGATTCACAAGCTCATCACGCGCCATCTCGTCGTGAGACAAGTGGGGCCGACCCGCGCGGTGGACATATCATTCTCTTCACCCGATGCAGGGTTTGCGGCAGACCTTTGTAATACGCTTGCCTCCGAATACATCGCTTACAACACCGAAGCGCGGTGGGCGTTGAGCGAGCGCACCGGAGAGGGCTTATCCCGCAGACTCGATGAAGTTCGTGCCCGTTTGAATGAATCACAAAAGAGACTCCAGGATTACGCGGAGCGATCCGGGCTCCTTTTTGGCCCTCCTGTTCCAGGCACTACAGAGAAAACGGATGTATCCGAGAACCGCCTCACAGATTTGCAGCAGGAAACGCTACATGCCGAATCCGACAGAATGGCTGCGGAGTCCCGTCTCAAGACTGCCCAATCTGCCAATTCCGACACGATAGCGGAGGTACTCAACGATGATTCTCTGCGGGATTTACGTGCGAAGATCAATGACTTGCAACGGGAAAAAGCTGATCTCCTGACCGTATACACTCCCGACTATGAGAAGGTGATACGGGTTCAGGCTCAGTTGACGTCGTTGCAGACTTCATTTGCAAAACATCTATCGGATATTCAGGCGCGAATAAAGAATGATTACAGTTCAGCGCTCAGACGAGAGAACCTTTTGAAAGGAGCATACGATCAACAGGTAGGCGTGGTCACCAACAAAAACAATAAGGAGATTCAATACGGGATATACAAACAGCAGGTCGATTCTAATCAAAAGCTCTACGAATCGATGCTGGAACAGGTGAACAGAGCGAGTATTGCCTCGGCCGCAGGCACGAGTAATATCCAGGTATTCAGTGATGCACATCCTCCGCTCAAATCCGATTCGAGTGGAGTTGTCGCATACTCCGCGGGAGGGTTGCTTTTGGGATTGCTTGCAGGATCGACTCTGGTATTCATGCGAACCTCGTCCAATCGCACTTTCCATTCACCGGGGCAGAGCCTGTCGCAGATACATCTGCGAGAGATTGGCATTATTCCAAGATATTCCGTTGAGTCGAAAAAGGCAGCTCCCAGGCTATCGGTGTCACCAGATAGCCACGATTCAAGGAAACAAGGTGATTGCTCGTTAGCGGCCACTGAGGCGAATCAGGTGGAATTGGTGTGTTTCTGGGAGAAGTCTGGTGTGCTCGCAGAGTCCTATCGCATGCTTCTCGCCTCCATCATGTTCGCTGATGGTGCAGGCAAGCGCCCCCAGATGCTTGTGATTACAAGCGCAAATCCGCGAGAAGGGAAGACGACTGTGTTGTGCAACCTGGCAATTGCGATGGCCGAGACAGGCAAGCGAGTCCTTGTGATCGATGGTGACTTACGCCGGCCACGGCTTCATGACGTGTTCAGACTCTCTAACGAGCGAGGACTGCGGAACATACTCATGAATCCTTCAGAAGAAAGACGATATGAAGAGTTTATACAGCGGACGTTCGTCCATGGAATTGATATCCTGCCGAGCGGCACGGCGCGCGGAGATTCTGAAGCAAGTCTGTTCTACGCTTCGCATCTTGCAAACCTCATCGATGTAATGCGAAAGAGCTACGATCTTATCCTCATCGATACACCGCCATGCCTACACCTAGCCGACGCGCGTGTAATCGGGAGATTGTCTGATGCCGTCATCCTTGTGACTCGCACAGGGCATACGACCTGGTCAGAGGGACGCACCGTTGCTCAACACTTCACTGAAGACGGTACACGGATCATGGGAACGGTCATCGGAGGGACCGCAGAGCACTCGCGACCTCGGTTGCCGGTATCAGTTATCGCGTTCTTGATGCCGCCACTAAGCTACTTACAATCCCTATTGCGGCACGCTGCCTGGGAATTGAGCAATATGGCATTTGGCTGACTGCGAACTCATTGCTCAGCTTGCTCATGGTTTCCGATTTCGGAATCGGATCAGGGTTACTGAACGCGGTGGGTGCGGCCAGGGCCCGAGGCGATGACTGGGAGGTTCGGTCACTAACGGCAACTGCGTATATGGCATTCGCGGTACTAGCGGTCGCACTGCTGGCCGGCGTCACCATTCTCTCGCACTCTACGCTGCTGGTTCATTGGCTCGGAATCGAATCCAAGCCTGAACTTATTCCCCAAGCCAAGCAGTGCTTTACTTTGCTGGGATATCTAGTGTCTGCCGCAGCCGCATTGAACGTAATCAATTTCTTCGCTCTTGCCCTACAGGAGGGCTATCTCGAATATCTTGCACAGATCGCTGCCAGTTTGGCGTCTGTAGTACTAATTCTCACGGTACGCACTCATAGTATGGCTGTCTTTGCGCTCATCACATCTTTACCCATTATTGTGGCCTACGTCCTTCTATCAGCAGGACTCTTCGGATTCCGATATAGAAATCTGTTTCCTGCCGTTCGTGGAATAAACTCACGGTGCTTCAACCTTATCTGGCGCGACAGTTCGCGATTATTGCTGGCGCAGATCGCAGATACGGTAATAGCCTTTACGAGTAATATCCTGGTAGCCTCGCAACTAGGAGCTGTGCACGTCCCTGAAGTGTCTGTGTCACTTCAGGCAATGATGGTGTGCAGCTTTGTCTGCTGCATGTTCCTGCTTCCCCTATGGCCTGCGTACGTAGAAGCGAAGGTCGTCGGAGATTGGAAATGGATACGTCTTGCGCTTCGCACCGGCATTCTACGCAGCATGTCGATCATTGTACTCGTGACCTCGGCGTATGCATGCGTTTACAAGGTATTCATTCACACGTGGTCAGCTCAGCTTCCAATTCCTCCATTGTCGTTTGTCCTGTATCTGGATGGATGGTTCCTGCTTTACGTCTGGAATAAGAATTTTATGGTCTTCCTGAATGGACTGGGCTATACGCGAGTCCGCGCCTGGGCGGCGCCGGTTTCGGCAATTGTGTTCGTTCTCTCCGTACGTTCACTCATGCCGCACTTCGGAGTAAGTGCGGTAGGGCTTGGGGGAATCATCAGCGCTCTTGCCGAGGCAGCTATCACGAATACCTGGAGCTTTGCTGTTTTGTCATCGAATTCTCGAAAATGGAGCGCGGGGATCGAGGTGGCGAGTGTTTGATAAGGCCGTTGGATTTCGCCAGCAACGAGAAAACGCAGATCAGATAAAGCGACCCGCGGGGTCACCCGGCTGGGTGGTCGTGCATGACTCACCTCGCGATCACTATCAATTACCTCTCGCAGTGGCCGAGGCTGGCCTGTTGGAGAGATTTGTAACGGATTGGTATACACCATTGGATTCGCCTATCTGGTCGTTCATCGCACGCCGCAGATTGTCTAGGAATGCGTTTGGAATTCACTCACGGTATCATCGTGAGCTTCCTTCATCTCTTATCAGTGATCGAAAACTGCAGTTTCTTTCCGGCGTAATTGGACGTCGAGTAACACATGAGACATATCGAGACGAGGTCGAAGGCGCGAAAACAGGACTCTTGGCAGCGAAGATCGCAAACAGTAGAAATGCGTCGGTCCTTGCGACGAGTTATTCCGCGGCGGCGACATTCGCGCACCTGCGCGGCGACCTCAAGAGGGTGTTGTTTCAAGTTCATCCGCACCCACGATTTCTTCGGAACCTCTATGCAAAACTGAGTGCGCAAGATCCTGATTACTCAGGACTCATCCTGGAACCGGAAGCGAGCGTTTCTGAAAAGGAACTTGAGCAATGGGAATTGGAGAGCTCTCTTGCGGAGTTTGTGCTTTGTGCGTCGCAATTTTCGAAGAGATCACTCGTCGAGGGAGGCGTTGAACCCGAGAGCATCGGTGTTCTGCCTTACGGTGTTGACTCGGACTTGTTCAAATTCGGGAGGCCAAAGAAGGATGCTCCTTTTACAGCATTGTTTGTGGGGCAGAAGGTGGCGCGCAAGGGTCTCCGCAGTCTTGTGCGCGCGTGGAAAGAACTTGGATTGCGGTCTGCGCGCCTGATTGTCGCGGGAGGACACGTTCGCGATCAGTCCCTACTCTCAGGATTTGATGGGGTATACGAAGAATTACCTCGCACCGGACTTCAGCAATTGATCGATCTCTATCAACAAGCTGACGTATTTGTTCTGCCTTCAGTTGCCGAGGGGTTTGGTCACGTGTATCTCGAGGCCCTTTCATGTGGCACACCCATTCTATGCACCGGAAATACCGGCGGAGCAGATGTGATTCGGGAGGGTGTAGACGGGTGGGTCGTTCCGGTCGGCGACCGTGCCGCAATTCGCGATCGACTTGCTTGGTGCGCTAATCATCGTTCGATCGTGCAGGAAATGCGCGAATCCGCTCGCATAACGGCGGAAATGCATACGTGGGAACGCTTCCGTAAGAACATCCGCGCATTTCTTGGAGCGGTTTAGTAAGTCCAGTTTCAGCCGGAGCTTCGCGAAAGACTTCGCAGATGGACGGTGAAGTCTTCTTGTTACCGCGGACATTCATATAGGAATCGGAGTGGAAAAGTGATGACACATTCTCTAACCGTTGCGATTGCGATCGATCTCACAACAGTTGCATTGTGTGCGCTCGTTGCATTCAAGGTGGCGCGGTCGCTCCTTCACCCCGCTGCGATGTTTTTGGTGTGTCACTGCTACATTGTCACCGTGCGTTTGTTCCAACTGAAGTCCGGCATGCGGCCAATGACTTATTCCTTCGAATGGCCTGTGACTGTAGGTGAGGTTGTTCGAGCAGCCATCGCATCGGACATTGCCCTGGTGGCGATGGCGCTTGGATGGCTCGCCGCGCGGTATTGGGGAGAGCGCAGGGTGGTCGCAAACGAGCAGCCCAAAATCATGCTTTCAAAGGCTCGACTTCAGTTTGCTGGCATACTCGCGATCGTTCTCTCATGTATTGCGATCATGTTGGTGGGACCGGCGGGGTTGAGAGATGAGCGCTTAGTAGCTGGCACTGCCGAATCCAGCGGATATTTGCTGGCTGCTGCGGGTTGGACCGGTTGGGGATTCTGCCTTTTGCATTATATCTATGGATTTCCACCACTCCTGCTTGCAACTACGGTCAGCGTGCTATTCGCCTCCATGATGTTCAGCGCGTTCCGGGGAATCGTAATCATTCCTCTTGTATTTCTCATCATTCTGTTTCTAGCGCGCAGGCAGCAGAAGCGCTTTCCGGTGGGGTTGTTGATCGCCGCACCCCTCCTTTGGATCATATGGCTGCCAATGAAGCCGATCTTCTACTCACTCCAGCAAGGTGATCAGGTTGATGTGGCAATGGAGAAGGGAATTGACACCGCATTTCATAACTTCGGCCGGGAGAACGGGAGCGGGATCGATTTTCAGTTCCTGGACATGATTGGTTCTACAATGACGCTCGTCGACCTCCATGGGCAGCATCTTTGGGGAGCCAGCGTCGCTCCTCTCTTTGTCAGTCCGATTCCACGGCTAATCTGGCCCGATAAGCCTCCTCTGAATCAGTACCAGGAAGAACTAGACATCCCGAGCCGTGCAATGGCGAAACTCAATATGACTGCCGGGCTGGTTGGCGAGTGCTATGCCGATTTTGGGTGGGCTGGAATAGTACTCATTCCGCTCCTGATCAGCGTCGCGTTCACGACATCGTATCTGCGACTCTCTGGCACCAACATATTCTCGCCGGGGTGTCTGCTCTACCTGATCTTTCTGTCAACGTTTATGCAGTTATATCGGGACGGATTGGTCTCAGCGGTTTGGTTTCCATTTGTCCATTGCGCGCCGGTGGGTTGGCTCGCCGTTTCGCATTGGCTATTCCCTCCACGCGACTGGCAAGTGCACAAAGAGCCAGAACTCGTGCAATCGTATTCGATCACTGGGCGGACCTAATCAATTAGAAATCAATAACAAATATCCACACCACGAGGGCAAGATTCGATGGAACTGTGTTTGACTCTCGATCATCGTTTTCTCCAGACGCCGGATAATCGTGTATGGACAGTTACCCAGGGTCATTACTCGTTCTACTCAGAGTACCTCGATGTCTTTGACCGGGTACGCGTCATTGCGCGAGGCTTTCGGGTACCAAATGCTCAATCAAACTTTCTTCCTGTCGAGGGTCCAGGAGTCGAGTTTTTCCCGGTTTCGTCATACAAGGGGCCGATTCAATACATTGCCCGGTACCAATCAATCCATCGTAGCTTAAGGACCGCAGTTCCACTCGGATCCGCAGTCATCTTCAGAGCCCCTAGTCAAGTTGCCAACGCGGTTGAGCGTTCGATAAGGAATCGTCGCCATCCATATGCGCTCGATGTGGTGGCTGATCCATATGACGTACTGAGCCCTGCCGCTAATTCTCACCCTCTAGCTCCATTTGCGCGCATGTATTTCACGCTCAACCTCAAGGAACAGGCAAAGCGTGCAGTGGCAGTTAGTTATGTGACTCAAAGCTATCTTCAAATACGTTATCGTCCAAGTAAGGATGCATACGTCGCGCCGCCGGTTGGGGAAAATCCTCCTTTTGACCAAAGAATTGACGGAGAGCGGCAATATGTCGTGGGAGTCTCAGATGCGAGCCTGCCGGAAGACTGGTTTCGAGACGAACCGCGTAAGGCTCTGCAGGACCCAACGGTGATACGCGTCCTCTTCATCGGGACACTCGGCTCTCTCTACAAAGGTCCAGACACATTGATTCGTGCGGTAGCCATTTCCCGGTCGGCTGGAATTCGCGCGCTCGTCCGATTTGCCGGATCGGGAAAGCAGATGGACCATCTAAGAGCGCTGTGCAGTGAACTTGGAGTCAGTGATCAGATTACGTTTCTCGGTGATGTGCAGATCGGCGCTCCCATTCAAGAAGAAATTGATAGAGCAGATGTGTTTGTTTTGCCTTCGCGCGCTGAGGGCGTGCCGAGAGCGATGCTTGAGGCGATGGCTCGCAGCCTCCCTTGTCTCGGTTCGCATGTGGGCGGAATCCCTGAACTTCTCCATGAAGAAGATCGTGTGCCGCCTAACGACGTTGCCGCGCTAGCCGGGAAATTCACGGAACTTGTTAGAGATCGGTCGCGCATCGAGCGAATGTCTCTTCGCAATTATCAAACTGCCCGCAAGTATGCGACTCAGGCTTTGCGGGACAGGCGCCGTAACTTTCTCTTAGCTGTTCGGGAGCGAACTGCAGACCGCTTGCAATCAGCCCACCGCACCGTCATTGCCACGCGGGTTCAACCGTAAGTATCTCTTCCACAATTGAATCAATGAGTTATAGACTTTTAGAAATCCATTTTGTATAGACTTAAGGCACACAAGTGCTTGACCTGCATTCTGCCAGCGCGTGCCTCATTTCTTCTCTACATCCCGGGGTGTTTTGTCGGGCTGGTCCGCGCCGGTCAGATCGTCGATCCATGTCGCTTCAGTCCAGTGATTACGGAAGTAATAGCCAAAATATCTGATAACGTCGACGATCACTATGATCAGTGCGACCGCAAAAAGTATCAAAGCCGTCAATAAGATAGGGCTGTGCAGAAGCCTCTGGATTTGCATTTTGGAGATCCGATCCGAGCCGGCTTTCTATAGCTTTTGGCGTCGTGTTGGGTGACAAAAGTCACATTTCAGTGTGTCAGTCATATTTATATTACCGAATAACAAACCCTGCATGTCGCACCACGGAACGATGCTTTGCCTCGCGTCTGAATATCGCTGACGCCTAGCTCAGTTGCGGTCGATTTTTGCCGGATCAACCTAGACTCCCTCCTCCGCACGAGCAAGATCAGTCGGACCGGATCACCCCCTAAATCCACTTTCCGGAGAAAGAACTTGCGCACCCAACTGAACTTTTTCAAAACCGCTAGCCATTTGTTCGTGTGTTTAAACCTCTTCTTAGCAACTACGCCGGGCGCATTCAGCCAATCGATCGAGCCTGCATCGTGCATTCGACCCACAGTAACGCCACCAGCGGCTTTCGTGCAAACTCCGGTCAACATGACTCTTCCGTCCGCTACGACCATCAATGTGCGCTTGTCGGGAGCGGCTGGTAACGGAACCACGATTGACAGCGACGTGATTCAGTCAATCATCAACTCCAATCCGAACGGCACCATCTATTTCCCTCTCGGTCTCTACAGGCTGCACAACTCTTCATTCGACCAGCCAGGGCTACTTTTCCAGAATTTTCATGGAACGGCGATCATGCAAAGCGGCGCACGATTCCTTTGCGATACGATTACCGTCGGCGTGGCGGGACAGTGCATTTACATCCTGAATTCCTCCAATGCAACATTCGCGAACTTCGATATCGGGTACATTGGGGACGCAGCGCTCCCGTATCCGCGCTCGGAAGCAGGCAATAACGCACTGCTGGTGGAAGATTCTCAGAACATAACCATCAGCAACACACTTGTCGAGCATTCTCCTGGGCCCGGGATCTGGGTAACGGGAAGCACGGGAATCAACTTCCTGAATGGAACGAGCGTCAACAACACCACGGCCGACGGGTTGCACTTTGAGAACGACGGAAGCTCTTCTGTGGTTGGCTACTTCTCACAAAACACAGGGGACGATGCGTTGTCGGCGACTAACCAGTCTACCGGCGTTATTAACTGTGGTTTGAGTGCGACTAACATTCAGATTTATCGCAGTCTTTCCAGCGGGATCGCCGATCGTGGCGCCTGCGACGCTTCTTTTTCGAACTTCTACATTGACACAACGGCTAACTCCGGCCTGATGATCGGCGCCGATGCGAATTTCAATATGTTAGCGCCAACGAGTGCGACATTCACAAACGGCACTGTGCTCAGTGCGGGCCGGTACAGTTCACCTGTTGTCGCCGGAAAAGATTGCATCGATATCTCCGCCAGTCAGGGAACCTCTATCACCAACGTCGCATGTGTTTATCCTTTGATCAGTGGCATTCGGACGGATGGCGGCGCCAACGCTGTCACCCTAAATGGGGTGACGGTGGATGCGGCCCCCAACCTCGGCTTTCAAATAGACGATGCAACCAATGTCTGGCTGACAAACACCATCAGTCGAAATTCGGCAGGTGGCGGATATGTCTTCAATACAGGCTACTCGTGGGGCTCCGTCGTTGGCGCATACGCCTGTAACTCCGGCTTATATGGCTTCTATCATGCTGGTGTTTCGAACGTAGCTGAGTCCAACCTGGTTTCCTACGACTCTTCTGAGGGCAATTCGTCCAATCGAGCATGGTGGGCAGAAAATGGATCCTCGAACATCTCTCTGAATGGCATCAAACTATTTGATGACCAGACAACTCAACCTATCGTGGTCGGTTCAGTTGGAGGAAATGGGACCATCAACATTAACGGCGTCTCACTTGATTCAACCCTTGGGGCAACGTTCTCGATTCTGACTCAATGACCCAGACGGGCAGGTCCTGTCTCAGATGGGACCTGCTCGTAACTCGGATGGGTCCTTTCCTTATGCAATGGCGTTGAGACATCCTTGCATGACATATATCCTTTTCGCCTATGGCTGCATGTTGATGGTGAAGGTGGCTGTGTGCTGTAGAGCGCCGCTGGTCCCCGTCACGTTGACCGCATAGGAGGCCGGCGGCGTTGGTGCAAAGCGGACGCTCTCGCAGCCGCTCATCAAAGTCGCCGCAACACCCCCAATAATGAGCACAAGCACGCACAGGATTCGTTCCAGGATGCGGCGCTGCTTGCGTACCCCTCCCATACCAAAGAGCATGAGCAGGGCCAGCGCGAGCGGCTCATACCTTTGTTTGCCGGAGGGACGCTGTGTCGTGTGCTCCGCCGCCGTAGCCGCCGTGAACTGGACGGTGACAGTTACGGTTTGCGGCCCGGAATTGGCTGTAATCGTCTGCGGCGACACCGTGGGTGTGGTGCCCGCCGGTAGCCCAGTGAGCGAAATGGCCACGGGGCCCGGGTAGGATACACTAGTCGGCGAAACCTTCACCTGGAAGGTGACTGTGCCGCCCGGCTGAACCGTTTGGCTGGTCGCTCCGATGATGTTGACCGTGAAGTCTGACGATCCCACGTTCACAGTGGTTGTTGCTGTGGAGCTACTGGCAAGGAAGTTCTGATCACCGCTGTAAGTCGCCGTGATCGTGTGGTTGATGCCTGGCGCTAAGGTGGTAACCGAGTAAGTCGCTACCCCTGCGTTTAGAGTGGCCGTATTGAGCAGTGAGCCATTGTCGTAGAAGCTCACCGTCCCGGTGGGCGATCCATCTGGCGAACTCACCGTCGCGGTCAGCGTGACACTCTGCCCCGCGGTTATAGTGCCGCTGCTCACTGTCAGTGCGGTGGTTGTCGGCGCCTGCTTGACGATCACGGAGACGGAGCCGGTCACCGGCGCGTAGTCGGAACCGCCAGTGGGGGTGAAGGTCAGGGACTCAAGCTGTGTCCCCGCACCGGGTGCTGCGGTGGGCGTAACCCAGGCGAACGTGCCGCTCACGTTGGCGCCGCCGAAGCTGGCAGATCCACCGGTCAGAGAAGACGCGCTCAGTTGCTGGCCGTATGTAATGGAACTCGCCTGCGGCCAGATGACTGTGGGCGTGGCCGCGTATACGGTAAACGGCGAGCTCGCCTGGATGATGGTCAGCGGCGTCGACAGCCCGGGGTTCAACGCCAGACTTGCCGTCAACACGTCATCCGTGCCCGGCGCGTTGACTGTGACAAGATAATTCGTTACGCCCGGCCCTGGCGAGGACGTGGAGCTAGTTAGCTGCCCGTTGCCGGTGAAGGCAAGCGGAATGGTTATGCTCGGAATAGTGGCCGGAGGAGTCAGGGTGGAACCGAACGGTACGCCGCTTTCATCTAACGTCGCTGCCGCTTGAAAGGCCGTGTTTACATAAATCTCCGTGTCGGGCTCAATGGGTGTAGGGCCAGTGAAGCTGAGGGCATAGCCGGTCTGTACCGCGCCGGAGTCAACACAGGGAGTCCCCGCGCTGTAGCCGGGATAGCTTGTATTCTTTCGGGGATCGCCGCGCTGATCGGTGGCGGCAAGCGACACGCCTCCACCCGGCAATGCCGTTCCGGCACAGATGGCCGGTGAGCCCGGCAGCGGGATCATGGTCTGCGTCGATCCGCCGTAGTTGCTCAGCGGAGCAAAGTTTATGCTTGGGCTGGGTGCAGTTGCGGTTTGCACATTGTAATTGCCGACCAGGTTGCCGCCGTCATTGCCAACGGCGCCGTTGAATGCGGCGCTGCCAGTGGTATCATCCAGGTCATCGTAGCTGTCCGGCGTGGTTGCCGTGCCAATCCAGAACCAGTTGCCGCTCACGACGCTGTTGGCGAGAGTCAGTGTTCCGCTGTTGTTATTGCAGGGGCCGCCGGCGCCGACATTGTTGTAGATGCCGCCACCCCCACCATTCAGACCGACGGAATTGGCGGTGAAGGTGCTATTGGTCACGGTCGATGTTCCGCACCAGTTCATGATGCCGCCGCCCCCGCCGTATTGACCAACGGAATTGCCAGTGAAGGTGCTGTTGGTGACCGTCAGTGTGCCGTAATTGTTGTAGATGCCCCCGCCTGCAGGGGTTTGACCAGTGTAATAGCCCAAGCCGGCGGAATTGCTATGGAAGGTGCCGTTGAGTACCGTTAGCGTGCCGACACTGTAGATGCCGCCGCCGCCAACGCTGCCCGGACCCGCGGCATTGCCGTAGAAGGTGCTGTTGGTCACCGTCAGCGTGCCAGCATTGTAGATGCCGCCGCCATTAACCGTTACGTTGTTGCAACAAGTGAAACCGCCGTTGTCATCTCCGAACTCGATATTCAGGTTCGTTATGGATGCAGTGCTCGCCGCCAAGAGGGCGAAGACAGTGGACTGATTGTCCCCGCTCACTGTGACCTGGTTGGTCTGGTTGGCCCCGTTGACCGTTACCAGGCCGGTGATGCTGGCACCAGTCGGAATCATAAGCATTCCGCTGGTAAGCGTAATGGTGTTCTGCGCCGTAGTGTTCGTCGCGGCAAAGACCGACGCATCAAAGGTGATGTTCCCCGCACCGGCGTTCTCGGCGGCTGCCAGCGCATCCCGCAGCGTGCAATTTCCAGCGCCGGTGGCTGCGGAGTTAGGTGGGCAGTCCGTGGCACCCGCGCCGTTATCCTGATTGGAGTTCACCACGAAGCTGGGCGCCGATTGCGCAGGCGCCGCGGCTGTGCCCACACACAGCACGAGCGAGGCCGCGGCAGAGGCCCAAATCCCCTGCCGACAGAACCGCATCTGGTTGAATGGGGTCGAAGACCAAGATCTCTGGCTCACAAAAGAATGTACAAAGTCGAACATGGTGGAAACCTCCGGCCTCTACTTTCGCGCAGTGCGCAAGTTCATATCTGTTTGGCAAAGGGAAGACCTGACTCGGCTGATAGGTAGCCAAGATGGACAATGCGCACGTTCATGCCAGTTACTGAGGGAAAGACTTGGCGCGGCTGTAAAGCAGCCAAAATCTATGATGCGCACAAGCCCATATTCGGTTGGCAAGGAAAAATCTAATTCGGTTGAAAGACAGTCGAGATAAAACTAGATACAAATGATAGTCGGGCAGCTAATCAATCCGAGATACGGCGCATCAAAATCTTATAAGCCGACTTTGCTTCCAACCGGAGCAATGCGCGAGTTGTCACTTTTGTTTCCCTATACTTGGTCCAGATTATGAGTTCATCGACGATACTGTGCGCCGGAATGGAGTGTGGGATCATCCACTCCCTTGATGCGGATTCTAACCTCTCAGTGGAATGGAACAGTCTCTGGGCCCGTGCGGACGGCCATTATCACGAGAGCTATACCGTGTGTCGCCACTGCTGGGAGAGCATTGCGCGGGTTGAAGGGAGAGAATTACTCTGCGTTACGGTTTGGAAGGATGGAAGGCTGGTTTTGGCTTGGCCTCTCGTACGTCATGCGCAAGGGCCACTCCGAATCATCAAGCCTTTGACACCATGCGGCGGCGAAGCCAACTCAGTCCTTGTCGATCCCGGAGCCGACGTTTCTGAAGTTGTTCATCGCGCCTGGACTGCAATATCAAGCACAATTCATGGCGATATCCTCAATCTTCCGCTGATTCGTGTCGGCTCGCCCCTTGACCAGGTCGTACCCAAGATTGCAGTGAATCGATCCGATCGCGACGCGGCGCCCAGGGCCCGTCTCGGCCTTGAAAGCGACTGGGATTCTTACAGGAAAGCTATTGGCGCCCGGTCCTTGAAATATATGACGCGGTACCGGAAGCGGATCATGGAGATGGGCAATGCCGAGTTTTTCTCGATTGACCCCACCGAGAGTCCGGATCAGGCAACTCGACTGATCGACTGGATGCTCATTGAGAAACATCGCTGGACGGCACGCGCCCACAAGAGTCATACGTGGGTTGATTCCCTACAATATAGGAATTTCCTCGTACGAAGCATCACAGACACGAGTGAGGTCCTGAAATACAGAATATTCGCCATTATGCTGAACAACGAACCTGTTGCAGTCAAGTTGATCGCTATCTGTTCTGGTCACCTCGAGTATGTCATCGGTGCCTACAGTTCCGATCCTCAAATTGCCAAATTCTCCCCGGGATTGATTCTCGACGAGGATTGGATGCGGATGGCTTTCGATCTCGGATTCGACGTCGATTTTGGTACCGGGCAGGAGCCGTATAAGCTGGCTTGGTCGAAGGGGTATGCAGAACCATTGCAATCGTATCGAATTCCAATCACGTGGAAAGGGAGGGTCTTTCTTTCAGCGTTCAGTCGGCTTCGTAAATTGCGCGCGAAACGGAAGCAAGCGCAAGATCAAAACTTAGCTGCTCAATAGATGAGCTTACTTCACATTTTGTGAGATATTGCGCTAATGCGCTGCAAACAGTCGTGCCTAGTTCGTTGATTAATGCGCACCTTGCTTGTCATTCGTGGAGTAGGAAGCGTTGCTGTCGCTCTTTTGAATGGCACTGGCGCCATGCGCAATTTGGAAGACAAGTCCGTTCACCTCGAGTGCATGGCCGGTCAGATTGTAGTCGCCAATGACATAGCCCAGCGCAGGGTTGCGGTCATCGATAATTGAAACCCGGTTAGCTGAAACAGGGCCAGAAATGCCCTCCGCCCACCATACCCTGTGATTGCCACTTGTCGTTGCAGAGTTCTTTGCGAACAAATCGGACTCAAGCACATGGGAACTCCGGGAGTGGAAGAACCCGTATCCGCCCGCGTCAGTTGTTTGGCAATTCTGAAGTGTGACATTGGTGCTTGCTTCGATATCGAAGCCATTCTGCCGGGCCCCAAGCACTTGATCGTCCGCTAGAGTTACATTCCTGGCCCCTGACGTCTGAAATCCATTATTTCCAGGTTGTTTCAGTACGACTTTCTGAATCGTGACGCCGTCAGCACCGTCATAGACAAACACACCATCGTCACGCGACGTCGAACAAGTGACATTAAGTACCGAAACATTGATGGAATGGTTAATGTCAATGCAGTAGCCATTCCCGTGAATCGTGCTCTTGACCGTCCCTACACCATTCGCCACCACATTGACGAACTTAACATTTGTAGAGTTTCGGCTGTTGATCGAAAGATCATTGACAGAAGCAATCGCGGAATTCGCGGTTCCGTCGATCACGATGTTTGAGATTTGCACATCACAGGCACCGACGACTGCAATTCCTCGGGAACGACTGTCCGTAATCTTGGCTTGAGAGACTGTGAGTCCGCAATTAGGATTGGAGACAGCTATGTTGGTTACGCCAATCGCATCATCGCCAGTGGAGTTAGTAATTAGATTCGCCAGAGATCCGGAGCCGACGTTTTCGAAATGGATGCCGTCCGCTGTTGTATTGCTGATCGTGGTGGTCCCTTCGAAGGTGATACCGGTGCTTTTCGTGTTCCAGATTCCGCTACCAGTCGAACCGATGATTCTAGTGTCAAGGAAACTGATGTTGTGGGAATCCTCCACTAAAAGCGCATTACTTGTCGCAGAAATGCGAGGCATGGGCAGGAGCTGGGGGTCCTTGTAAGTGATCGTAAGGCCTCTGAAGGTTGCGCCGCGAGATTGAACAACCCAGATACACTGACCGGCTTGAGTATTCTCCGTATCGCAGGCAAACTGGGCCCCTTTCGCCATGATGATCGTCCCCGAAAAGTTCCGCAGTGTCAGCCCCGGCTGATTCACGCCTTGATTATGGAGACGGTAGACTCCGGGGGCGAAATAGAACGTTCCTGAACGGTTTGAGTTGATCATCTCTTGCAAGGTAGACGAAACGATGGTGGTACCATCGGCTTTGACACCGGCTCCTTCGACGTCAGTCCCGGATGTAACCGATTGGGCACAGGAATATCGATAGAGACAAGTTATCGACAACACGAGAGCCAAGTATCGTATGTGCATTCCTAATGTCATAGTTCTTCCACCAAGATTTGCTGAACGCATTTTGAACTTCGGTTTCTTTGACATGCACTTCCTCTACGGGCGGCCGTCCGCACCCTAATGGGGACTCGCTCGCCCCCGTAGAGAGCCACCTGTGAAATGAAGTAGGTCAATTTCAATGACATGCTCAATGACTATACATCCCGTGCAACGTGCGTTTGGCGGCGAGGAGCATAGGCGAATATTTTGCCCCATGCGCTCGCGCAAAAGCTTCCATTTCTTGCTATTGGATGCATCTGTACAGAGAGTGGTAATCCTACTGTGCGCAGATCATCTTTGTGAAGAAGCCGAAGCTCTCCGTACACGAAGGCAAAAAGTCGTGCACGCTTAGCCAATCCGGGCAGACAATTATGCGGAAGCATGAGCCGGAATCGTTGATTGGCTCGAGAGTTGCAGCAACAGCCGCAGTTCAGACTGGCAGATGAGCTGCGCGGACTATACGGGGGTTTGGGTTTTGCATGGCGTAACGTCATTCATGGAACCGGTTGAGATCGATTTCGGTATCTAGAGGGAGAGCTTCGCCCTCGTTACGTGGGCCCGCTGGAGAACATGCGTTCCATCGAACTCCACTCTCGTAATCCTCTCTGCGACTCGTTGCCCTTTCACCTGTGTGCCTCTTTGAGAGCGGTTGCTCGGTCATTGCGACTGAACGCGATCACTCGGTCGACAACAGCATGGGGCCCACGCCTCTTGAGAGACTCATGACGAGAACCCGTTCCGGGGACGTGGACCTATTCCTTGTCGCATTTCTCGCAGAGGCGGCGTGGCTTGAAGTAGCGGAAGTAACGAAGCCGCTCGAGAAACACTCGGGACTCCTCGGTGCTTCAAGCAATTCCCTCGATACTCGCGTGCGCATGCGCGATTACTAAAGCAGCGAATACGTCCGGCTCGCCTTTGTTGCATTTCTTGCCGTACTCGGCTGCGCTGATGCCGTCATCTTCGCCGGAGGCATCGCGGGAAACACCCCGTTCGTGCGACAGCACATTTGCGAAGGCTTACGACGGTGCGGACTTCAAATGAACCGCGACCGGAATCGGTCCCTCGTCGATACTGAAGGCCTGCTTTCGACCGAGAACTATCAGGGCCGACGTGATTCCCGTTGAAGAACCTTTCCAAGTCGCCTGGAAGTGCAGTGGAGCAGTTGAATTTCGCGACTCCGATCTCCCACAGGACCAGACCGAAGTGCCCCATTCATAAAAGGCGCGAGCACCTTCTCCTCCGAGATCGGCATGGATTCTCTTGATCATCGAGGCCTCCATTTGCTTCGGTTCGTCATCGAAACTTGGAACAGGAGGACATCCCCCATTCTCCGTAGGCCTACCCACAAAAGCCTCAAATCGCTTAGCCTGACTCTCCAGAAATTGGAGCAGGCTCCCGGCGAGGAGGCCGCTCCGATCACCGAGCTAAAGCGCGCCCTTCTGAACCGCATCGCCGGCCTCGAATTGTCCAAGGCCGTCGAGACGGAAGACAAAAAGATCGACAAAGCTTCAGTATTTGCCGATTTGAATCCGCCCCCGCCGATAACCGAAGAAGGCGCCCCTGAAGTGGACTTTGATAAAACCACACTCGACAAGCTTGATCAGACTCATGCTTTCGACGCTCGCGGCTGTTTCGTCTGGGTGAGAGTGCTAGTACTCGCAGGAATGGTTCTCGGCCGGAGCTGTTGTTTGTGGCGAACGGATTCGGCAGCCATCGTTAAAACATTGAAGACCACCGCTATCCCTTGCTGACAGCCTGGTATCACTTGTTTCCTTATTCCCGAGAATTACTGGTGCGCCTTGAATGAGAACACCTGTCGAATCAAATGTTGCTCCCGCAGCGAGATAGCGATGTGGACCTGATTGTCTAAGACTCGGACGGGCCATGGCCCGCGCTTCAAGCATCTCTCAGTTGGCCTCTCTCACAAAAAACTCGCAAATCAGGTTTTATCGTGCAGAAAAACGCATCACACCTTTATGCGCGATCTTGCGGCGAGTTTCTTAAGTCAAGGCTTCACATAGGTAAATGTTCTTCTAATTCCAATCGACGAGGAAGCTCGGCCCAAAGGGCCGCGCCCGTTGAAGTCATAGCCAATTCTCAGATTTTGCAAGGAAACCCATGTCCTACTCTATCTCATCAATACGGTCGCGCCGAGAGGCCCGCAGGTCATATTCTGGGGAAGCGGGTTGTTCACCCGCTGAGCATATTGCTTCCAATCCCGCGACCAAATACGAGCAAGGCGATATATTGGCCCGAGTCCACGCTGGCGACCACCAGGCGTTCGCGCAACTCTACTCGACACACAAGAAGAAAGTGTACTCTCTCTGTCTGCATATGATCGGCAATGCAGCGGAGGCGGAGGATTTGACCCAGGAAGCTTTTCTTCAGCTCCATCGCAAGATCAATACTTTTAGGGGCGAATCCGCGCTCTCCACTTGGTTGCACAGATTGACTGTCAACGTAGTGCTGATGCACATGCGCAAAAAAGGTCTGCAGTTGAATTCACTGGATGAAATGATGGAGCCAGATTCCAACCAACGACCCGGCAGTAGCATTGGCACTCCAGACCTGGCACTGTCCGGAGTCATAGACCGGTTAGCATTGCAGCGCGCCATTAACGACTTGCCGGCTGGTTACCGGCTCGTCTTTGTGCTTCATGACATAGAAGGGTTTGAGCACAATGAAATCGCTTCTCTGCTTGATTTCTCGATCGGCAATAGCAAGTCCCAGTTGCACAAAGCGCGGATGAAGCTTCGGGAGTCCCTGCAGAACTATCCGCGACAGGAGGGACGGAAATGAAGAAATCGGCTAACAATCTTTGCTGTGAAGAATTCCAGTCCC
>JBEKPF010000113.1:0-16434 GCA_049521035.1 Occallatibacter sp.
CCCGACTCCGCTTCACCGGTTATCGAATATGCTCAAGGAAAAGCAACGCCTTGAGAAGACAATCACACTAAACGGCGACTGTGTCTTCAAAAGACTGTCTCACTCAAGGGGTTCACCCCAGGATTTCCCAGGTCTCAAATTCGAGACCTGGGCCTCCCGGTTGAAAGAGATTAGTACTTGACGATGGCGGCGAAGGAGTCGGGTTTGAGACTGGCGCCGCCGACTAGGGCGCCGTCGATTTCTTCCTGGCCGATGAGGGAGGTTGCGTTGTCGGGCTTGACGCTGCCACCGTAAAGGATGCGGATGGCGGCTGCTACTTCTGCGCCGAGGAGCTTGGCCACTTCAGCGCGGATGATTTTGTGCGCGTCAACGGCGATTTCAGGCGTTGCGGTTTTGCCGGTGCCGATGGCCCACACCGGTTCATAGGCGATGACGATGGGCGCTGCGGCTGCGGCGGTGATGCCGGTGAGGGCACCGGTGATCTGGGTTTTGAGCACGTGCGCCGTCTTGTCAGCCTCGCGCTCGGCGAGGACTTCGCCTACGCAGACAATGGGAATTACTTTGTGCTTGAGGGCGGTGTGCAGCTTTTTATTCACGATTTCGTCGGTCTCGGCAAAGTACTGGCGGCGCTCGGAGTGGCCGATCAGCGTGTGCGTTCCGCCGACGGCGAGAAGCTGGCCTACTGAGGTCTCGCCGGTGTAGGCGCCTTCCTCAGCGAAGTGGATGTTCTGCGCGCCGACGGCGACGTTGGAGCCTTTGGCGGCGGCAATGACGGTGGGCAGCAGAACGGGGGAGGGAAAGAGGGCGATCTCGTCGCGTGTGTGGCCGGCTACGAGCGGCAAAAAGGCATCGACAAACGCCTTGGCTTCAGCGGGCGTCTTGAACATCTTCCAATTGGCGGCGATTAGAGCTTTACGTGACATTTTTTGGGGTTCCTCGACTTGATTCTAGTGGATGGAAATCCGCCGCCGGGGTGACGGCGGGCACAGTGCGGAGGGATGGATGGGCCGCTTGGGATGGGGCGCGAACCGTTATCCACGCGGGTCGGAGCCGCGAATGGTGGAGATATCTTCCGGCACTTCACCGGCGAGGAATGCGGCGCGATGATCGGGGTCGCCTAGATCCATTTTGAAGTGGTGCCAGGTGCCGTCCTGAAGAATGCCCATGTTCCAAGGGCCGGAAACGGAGTCGGAAAATTGCCAGACGATGTGGAAGCCTTCTTCGTTGGTGAAGCCTTCGAGGTCGGCTTGAATGATGGCGTCACCTCGCTCCCAGAGATGCGATCTAAGCGCGTGGAGGGCATTGCCGCCATCTTCAGTTTCCGAACCTTGAAGGTGCTGGAAGGCGTAGATGGTCTTGACCTCGCGAAGGAATTCATGGAGCCATTGAACGCCGCTTTCTGGTTTACACTCGGCAGTCTCGTCTATGAATTCAGCGATCTCGTCCTGGCCGAGGGAGCCAACGGCGACAGGGTTACGCTCGATGACCGCGACCTCGACCTCGTCATTGCCTGAGAGCAGAAGAGACTCCCAATCCTCTTCTTCTCCGCTTTCAACGGTCAGCTTGTAATCAGAATGTGTGTCGCGAACGAACGCAGCTAGTTCCTCGAAGGGAGGAAACTCTGCATCTTTCGAGAGGACGCGCGTGTAGTAGGCCACTGCTTTCTCCTGCGAGGGAGTTGGGTTCTCGCCTATCCGATTTTAATTCGCGTGGGTTAGCATCTGCGCTCTATTGGGCGATGGTGAGGGAGCCGGGATCGAGGGCAACTTCGTAATAGCCTGCGGGGTTCCATGTGAGGACGCGGCCTGATTGTTTAAGTGTGCCTCCGGTTACGGTGACGCGGACGTATTTGCCGGGCGGGAAATGGTCTGGAAGTTTCCAGGTGATGAGTGTGTTCTCTCCGGACTTGGTGATGGTGGCGTTTGTCACTGCTCTCTGGCCGGCCCAGTAAGCGCCGACGTTGACCATGCTGTCGATCCAGATGTCACCTGCTGACTTGGCGTGATCGATGCTGGCGATTACATCGGCAATGTTAACGGGGGCATAACCGCCATCGCCACCGAGTGAGTGAAACAGAAAGATCTGCCAGTTGCCGGCCGCGTGTGCAGAGTCAATGAAGGAGTTGTACGAGTCGGCCGCTTCGCCTGCTTTTGCGCCATGAATCGGCAAATCATATGGATCGCTGTTGTCGTTGGGAGCCACCTGACCGCCCTGAACGCCACGATTTAGAAAGAAGCGCGTCTTTGCGATCTTGTCGAATCCCTTGTCGCCGTAGGGAGAGGCGGTAGTCCACACGTTGCTGACCCAGTATGTCTGCTCGATGTGACTGGTGCAGAGATCGTACTCAGCTTCAAGGCTGCCGGCGTAGGTTCCCCATGCGCAGCCGGTCGCGTCTGCATGACAATGATGTTCGGTGTGATTGCCGAGTTCGTGGCCGTCTTTCGCGGCCTGCGCCCAGACGGGCGAGTTGCCGTCACTTGCGCCGACGAGGAAAAACGTCATGCGCACGCCGGTGGCCTGGAGCTTGGGATAGTTGGCGATCTGCGAAGGGATTGAGTCGTCGAAGGTGTAGGTGACTGCGGCGTGGAAGCCTGCCCAGTTGAGGACCTTCAGATTGCCCGCGGGGCCTGCGGGTTTGGGGACTTTGTTGCCCGGTGGCGTGGGGATGGATTGCGCCGCTTGGCCGTTGGTGCTGCTGATTCCAAATGCCGCGAAAAGACACGCGACGATGCTCAATACTACTGTCCGCAATAAATGCATTCGGGGTTTCCGCCTGACTTGAATCGATCCCCATTCTATCAATGGTGCGATGCGGTTCGGCGTTACCTCAGCGTGTAGAAGGTGTAGGCGGCCGTGTAGGGAATGCGTGAGGTTTGCCCCACATCGGCTGGGTCCTGGCATCCGGTTGAAGGAGCAACGCCGCCGTGGGTATCGGTGCGCCTGATGAAAGCGACGCTGGCGAGTTTACCTGAAGCCGAAGCAGGCTTGGCGCGCAATAGAAGCCAGGGGATTGAACCCGACTCGGGGGCAGGCTTGCTGGCCATCAGCTCGCCTTGCACTTGACTGCCGTCTGTGAGTTTCCATGTGGGGCCCGCAAAGTGGGTTCCGATGGCGGAACCGGAGGCGTCGAGGAGCTTGGCGTCGGGAGCTTTGAGTACCCACTTTTGCTGCGTCTGTTGCGCCGTGCAGATATAGATCTGGACGCCATCGCCTTGCGCCTGGAGCAGGACGCTGGCGGCGGTTGGAGGATCAATGGAACCGGCTGACTGCTGGGCGGGGAGAGCTGCAACGGCAACTGTGAACGCTGCGAGAATCGTCGCTAGAACGCGCATGGGGCGAGTCTAACAGAACTTTCCTGAGGGGCAGGTGAACAGAGATGTCCAAAACCATCCCTCAGTGGCTGAAGCCAACATACGTTCCAAAGCGCTTGCGGCACGATTAAAATCGTGCCCTTTCAAAACACGCTCGGAGATGGGTGTTTCAGCGAGTTTTTCCGCAAGCTTTGAAGTCATGCCCTGGATACTGGACATGGCAGTTTGGAGGCGGGCTTCATGCTTCCCACCCATCGCGCAGAAAGACTGCGCGATGGATGGGGCACCGAATATTTATGCGGCAAGTGGCATGAAGCGCCTAGATCAATGCCAGCGCCGAAGGCGCAGTTGGCCGCACCGCAGGTGCTACTTATTGGTCAGGGCTTCTACGCCGGGGAGTTTCTTGCCTTCTAAGAACTCCAGGCTGGCGCCGCCGCCGGTGCTGATGTGGGTGATCTGGTCGGCGAGGCCGGTTTTGTTGATGGCGGATACTGAGTCGCCGCCGCCGATGATGCTGATGGCTGCCTTGTTGGCCGCAACGGCTTTGGCGATGGCGTTGGTGCCTACGGCGAATTTGGGAAACTCGAAGACGCCGGCGGGGCCGTTCCAAACGATGGTCTTGGCCTTGGCTACCACCTTCTCAATGGCTGCGATGGACTTGGGACCGATGTCGAGACCCTGCCAGTCGGCGGGGAAGTTGACGGAGGTATCCCAGGGCTGGGTTTTGGCGTCCTGGGAGAAGCTGTCGGCGAGGATGTTGTCGACGGGCAAGAGAAGCTCGACGCCCTTGGCTTTGGCTTTGTCGAGAGCTGCCTTGGCCATATCGATCTTGTCTTCTTCGACAAGCGACTTGCCGGTGGTGACGCCGAGCGCGCGCTGGAAGGTGTAAGCCATGCCGCCGACGATGACCAGCGTGTTGACCTTGTCGAGAAGGTTATCGATGACGTCGATTTTGCCGGAGATTTTGGAGCCGCCGATGATGGCCACGAAGGGCTTCTCGGGCGATCCCAGAGCTTTGCCCAGGTAGATGATTTCCTTTTCCATGAGCAGGCCGGCAACGGCAGGCTTGAGGAAATGGGTGATGCCTTCGGTGGAGGCGTGAGCGCGATGGGCAGAGCCGAAGGCGTCGTTGACGTAGACCTCAGCGAGCGAGGCGAGAGCTTTGGAGAATGCCGGATCGTTAGCTTCCTCTTCGGCGTGATAGCGCAGGTTTTCAAGCAGGAGCACCTGGCTGGATTCAAGCTGGCGCGCCATTTCGCTGGCGACTTCGCCGACGCAGTCCGGGGAGAAGCCCACGTTTTCCGCAGCGCAGACGTCCTTGTCGATTAATTGACGCAGGCGGTCGACGACGGGGCGGAGCGAATACTTTGGATTTGGTTTTCCTTTGGGACGGCCGAGGTGCGAGGCGAGAATTACCTTGGCCTTGCGGCGGAGGGCGTACTCGATGGTGGGCAGCGTGGCTACGATGCGGGTGTCGTCGGTGATTTCCTTGCCGTCTTCAGTGAGCGGCACGTTGAAATCGACGCGGATGAAGACGCGCTTGTTGGTTAGATCGATGTCGCGAATGGTGAGTTTGGGCATGGGGTGAAAACCTTTCTAAAAGCAGGGACTAGGGACTGAGGGACCAGGGCTAAGGACCTGGTTCGTAATCGTCAAAGAAATGCGGATCAAGCAATGGATCTTGCTCTTTTCCAGGGCCCTCACCTTTTCCGGGAATTACGGCGTCGAACTCTATTTCGATGCGCCACGCAGGATTAAGGAGAGCTGCAACAACGACCATTGTGGCAGCGGGACGGATGTTGCCAAAGAACTCGCCGTGGACGCGGCCGACGGCTTCCCAGTCTTCAGCGTGGGTGAGATACATGCGAGTGCGGACTACTTGTTCGAAGGATGCACCGGCCTTCGCCAGGGCTTCGGTGACGATCTCGAAGATGCGGCGGGTTTGGCCGGCTGCATCTTCTTTCTCAGCGCCCACCGGGCCTGTGCCAGCTACATAAACGGAGTTGCCCACGCGGACGGCGCGAGAGAAGCCGATGATGGGCTCGAAGGGAGAATCGCCGCTGATGTTTTGGCGCATGGTGTGTGGGTGAGGTGTATGGGATCCCACCTTTGCCGCTGACTGAGAACGAGAAGCAGATCCTTCGACTCGCTTTGCTCGCTCAGGATGACAGCGTCAAGGGTGGGGTACCCAAATTTGTTCGGTTACGGACTATAGGCCCTTCTTGGTCAGGAAGCCGATTAGGTCGACTACGCGGTTGGAGTAGCCCCACTCGTTGTCGTACCAGCTGAGCACCTTCACGCTATTGCCGACCACCTTGGTCAGGGGTGCGTCCACGATGGAGGAACGCGCATCACCCTTGAAGTCGGAGCTGACGAGCAGGTTCGAGTCAACGCCCAGAATGCCCTTCAATTCGCCTTTGGAGGCAGCCACGAAGGCCGCGTTCAGAGCTTCCACGGTGGTGGGCTTCTCAGCGATGTAGGTCAGGTCGACGATGGAGACGTTGGGGGTTGGGACGCGAATGGCGAAGCCGTCGAGCTTGCCGGCGGTCTCAGGAATGACCAGCTTGAGGGCCTTGGCGGCGCCCGTCGAACTTGGGATCATGTTCAGTGCGGCGGCGCGTGCACGGCGCAGGTCTTTGTGCGGGAAGTCTAGGATGACCTGGTCGTTGGTATAGCTGTGAATGGTGGTCATGATGCCGCTGACCAGACCGGTGGTCTCAAGGATTACCTTGACGACGGGGGCGAGGCAGTTGGTGGTGCAGCTGGCGTTGGAGATGATGTTGTGCTTGGCAGCGTCGTACTTGTCCTGGTTCACACCGAGCACGAGAGTGATGTCTTCATTGGTGGCCGGAGCGGAGATGATGACCTTCTTTACGGTGGTGCCCAAGTGCGCCTTAGCCTTGGCACCGTCGGTAAAGTGGCCGGTGGATTCGATGACGATCTGCGCGCCGACTGAAGCCCAGTCCAGCTTGGCGGGATCGCGCTCGGCCCACACCTTGACCTTCTTGCCGTCGACGGAGATGAAGTCGTCGCCGGAGGTGATGTCGTTCTTCAAGTTGCCCAGGATCGAGTCGTACTTGAGCAGGTGCGCCAGCGTGGCTGGGCTGGTCAAGTCGTTGACGGCAACGAAATCAATTTCGGGGTTCCCAAGCGCGGCGCGCAGAACGTTGCGGCCAATGCGGCCGAAGCCGTTGATACCAACCTTTACTGCCATGTGTTTCTTCTCCTTCGTAATCTGGTGAGGCTGTGGTGTGAGCATGTGGCATTCGGCGTCTGGATAAGGCCCAGAAGGCTATTCCACCAAACCCTTGATCGTAACATTCCGGTGCGGGGTGGCTAGGTCAAAACTGACCGGTTCGCGCTCCCACACCAAAAACCGCTCACCGCTAGGATGCCTTTGTTGGTACGGGACTGTATGTGACGGAGTGCACACCATTTGCAGCACGCTTACCAAGTATGGTATTCGGGTTACATCACGCAGGTGTTGAAGGCGGCATGAGAAGACGCTCCAGACGTACACCAAATATTTCGGAATCCACAGGCAAGATTGGCCAGGAACTTCCATCGAATCAACTAGCTCCGTTGGTGCCGTTCTATCCGGACGATCCATCGCAGGCGGCGCCGGCGCACAGCACGGCCCAGCAAGGCAATCCCAGCCAGAGCCAACCTGTCTCTCAGCCTGTGCACAGGCAACCGGCTGCACCGCGGGCGCCCAGGACGGACCGGCCCGTACAGCAGGATTGGAATGAGGCAGCAGGCTCGGGACGTTTCGAACTGGAGACGCAGCCGGAGACGCCCTCCGTGCCTCCGCCGGAGCCCGAGGCCGCGGAACGGTCGCCGCAGGCTCCCAAGGGGTACGTGGTGCTGGCAATCGGCTTGCCTGGGTCGGGTAAGACTACCTGGTTTCGGCGACGTGGGGTGACTCCGCTCTCAAGCGATTTGCTGCGGAACATTCTTTTCGACGATGTGGAAGAGCAGCGCTACCAGGGGCTGGTTTTTTCTACGCTGCGGTCGCTACTGCGGGCGAGGCTGATTGCACGCATGCCTTGGAATTATGTGGATGCGACGAATTTGTCGATTCACGAGCGGCGCCAGTGGATCAAGATGGCGAAGAGCTTTGGGTACGAGGCGCAGGCGGTGTTTTTCGATGTGCCGCTTGAGGTTTGCCTGGAACGCAACAGTAAACGCGACCGCAGCGTGAGCGAGGACGTGATGCGGAAGATGGGCGAGAAGCTGAAGCCGCCGATGTTTGAAGAGGGGTTTGCGAAGATTACGGTGGTTAGGGTTAAGAGCGCGGGGTGACTACGTGAGCACGCCCTATCGGCGCGCAGTTTTGATTTCACTGCCGCTGTTAATAACGGTCTCGCTCTACTCAGCGGAAAAGCACATCGACGTCGACACAGGCGAATGTGGCAGCTATACACCGATAAGAGCAACCGCGACCCGATCGGCCATCTTTAGTGACGCTGCGAGTGGAATAAAAGCGTATGGAGCTGTCCTCCTTCAGCGCTCCGCAGGCAAAGGACCAGAGGGCCGCTGTCATGTCTTTTACAAGCTCTTTATCGCAATAGGTGGACAGACCTTCCGACAGGTCAAGGAAATCGACTCGGAAATCGACGATGGTCAGATTGCCGGAATTGAGTTGATCGGCTTATCGCCAGATAAGACCAAGCTCGCTGCTAACTTTTGGACCGCGGAGGGGGATAGCCAGTCGTATGGGCCGGTTGTCTATGATCGATCAACCAACCGCGCGAACTATCTAGCGCTGGAAGACCGAATACAAAAGCGACTTCATGGATGCGATCAAATCGAGGATTTTATCGGAGTAACAAACGCTGGGGAGGCAGTTTTCGCCATTCCGCCCAGTGAGTACTCCGACACCTCCGAATGTGGCGATAAAGGAATCTGGCGCTTCAATCTGAAAACCGGAAAGATCGATCGAGTTGCAAAGATTTCAGGAGACAAATGGTAATGAGTACTTCCCCTGTTTCTATACCCTATGTTGAGCCGTGGTTGCGCGGAACCCACACTGAGCTTCCTGCTGTTGGTCGCGCTGTTTTGCATGCGCTCGACCTGGCTCTCGACGACATTACGAAGTGGACCGAGGGGCTGACCGACGCTGAGGTTCATTCAAAGCCGCTGGGATTGCCTTCGGTGGCGTTTCATCTGCGACATATTGCGCGCTCGTCCGACCGGATATTGAGTTATGCGGAAGGGAATCAGCTTTCTGCCGAGCAGTTGGCAGCGCTGAAGGCTGAGCAGACGGGCGAGGAGTCGCTGGCGGCGCTGCTGGCTGAGGTTGAGGCGTCGTTTAGCAACGCAGCGGAACGAGTGCGGGTGCTGGCGACGGCCGACTTTGATACGTTTCGCGGAGTGGGGCGCAAACAGCTGCCGACTTCCATTGGCGGAGCGCTGGTGCATGTGGCTGATCATACGCAGCGGCACGTAGGGCAGGTGGTGACTACGGCCAAGGTGCTGAAGGCGCTGCGGAGCTGATTTTGCGAGTACCGAGGAACCGCCGAGCCGCGTTTTCCAATCGGGCGTAGAATGATTTTGTGAAGTGCTTCCCTGCGGTTGCGCTGGCTGTTGCAATGGTTGCGCTGCCAGTCTGCGCCCAGCGGGGAGGGTCGCGCGGAGGCTTCTCGGGGCACTCCGGATCGATCTCCCGCGGAGGGTTCGCTGCTTCCGCTCCCAGCCGAGGTTCAGGGTTTTCATCGGGGTACAGGGGCTTTGCAGCCAGCAGGCCTCCGGTTGTAGCTCCAGGGTTCCGGACGGGCTACCAGAGAGGGATGGCAGGCTATCCGGCTAGCCGTTCGCCTTATAGATCGCCTTATACCGGAGGCGACCGACATCGAAGACCGTACGTGCCGGGGTATCGTGGTGGATCGGGTTATATTGCGCCCGGCTACGGATGGGTAGGTCCCTATTTCCCGTGGTATCCGGATGACTCGGGCTATGACGATTCTTCTCCCACGCCAAGCCAGCAGGCAGAGGGCTACGATGCGGGACCGCCGTATCCTGAGCAACAGCCAGACGGTCCGAGTATGTACCCGCCTTACCCATCGGCTCCATCAAATCCATCGGCCACTGTTCAGCCTCATCCGGCTTCAGAGCCGTCGAGCGAGGAGGAAGTGACGCTGGTCTTCAAGGATGGGCGCCCACCGGTGCAGGTGCATGATTACGTTTTGACCCGCAACACTCTGTACGTCTGGGATCGGCGTCAAGTCGTGATTCCAACAGACCAACTCGACCTGGTTGCGACCGCGAAGGTGAATCGGGACGCAGGGGTTGACTTTCGACTTCCCGAAACTGCGCAATAGCTTGTTGGGTTCGACGCTTTGGGTGGCTTTTTACTCGACTACAAGCGAGTCCTGAATGTGTCCCATTTTTTCGTGCTTGGTTTTCAGGTAGCCGGCGAAGCTATCGAGTGGCTCGACTTCAGCGGAGACGCGCTCCATCACTGAGATGCCGCCTGCTTCGAGAGCCGCAACCTTTTCAGGATTGTTGGTGATCAGCCGGACCTGGGAGACGCCAAGCAGTTTGAGGACTTCCGCGGGCAGCTCGTACGCGCGACAGTCGGCGGCGTAACCAAGCTCGACGTTGGCTTCGACTGTGTCCAGGCCCTGGTCTTGTAATTCATAGGCCTTGAGCTTGGCCATGAGGCCGATGCCGCGGCCCTCCTGCTGCTCGTAAAGCAGAATGCCGGCACCCGCCGCGGCAATGCTGCCCATGGCCAGTTCCAATTGAAGACGGCAATCGCAGCGCAGTGAGCCAAAAACGTCGCCGGTGAGGCATTGCGAGTGGATTCGGACGAGCGGAGGAGCGGCGTGAATGTCGCCCATGATGAGGACGACGAGGCCTTCGACGCTGCGGCCTTCGCGCGCGTTCTGCTCACAGCATGGGTGCGGTGCCGGGAGAAGGCCCTCAAAGCCAAGAATGCGGAAGTTTCCCCAACGAGTGGGGAAGTCCGCTTCGGCGACCTTCTTTACGCTCTCAAAGCCCATGCTTCCATTCTACAAGGGAAGGGATCGGGACGAGGGAACAGAGAGCTAGAGTGGTGCGATACATTGATGGGGTGACCGTCAATCTATTTTGGATTACGCTGCTGGTGAAGCTGGGTGTCGCCGCCTCGGTGGCCAGTGTGTTAGCGAGGGTCACCACTTTTCGGCGGCTGATCTTTGCAGAAAGACGAAGTCCCCGGCAGACCCTGGCGTTGCTGGCGTTCATTGTTGTGCCGCTTGCGCTGGGAGTGTGGGTGCGGATCAGGGTTCCGAATTTCCTGGCCGCCGACATTTCTTTCGAGACGGTTATCCTGCTTGGCCTTCTGCTGGGGCCTGGCTGGGCCATGTTGGGGGGAATGGCGCTGGCTGCGCCTGCTCTAATCCACCACGAGTACCTGGCGCTGCCTTTCAACATGGCGCTGGGATTGGGCGCGGGCTTGCTGGGACGGTTCGTCGGCAAGGAGGAGATTTGGTCGTTTACGCCGTTTATCGACCTGAGCCTCTATCGCTGGGTGCGCCGCAACCTGCGGCAGCCGCGAATCGACCGCCAGTTTCTGATGTTGTTCCTGATTGTGGCGGCAGAAGCGTGCAGAGATTGGCTGGCTCTTGCGTTTCCGCACTGGCTGTTTGCCTTGCTCGCCGGAAACTGGTGGCTGCAGGTGCTGGTGTGGCTGACGGCGCCGATTGTGGTGGGGATCGCGCTGAAGGTGTGGAATACGCTGCGCATTGAACTCAAACTTGAAGAGCAGAAGCGGTTGTTGCTGGAGGCGCGCCTGGACGCGCTGCAGCGCCAGATCAACCCTCATTTCCTGTTCAACACGCTAAACTCCATTGCCTCGTTGGTGCGCTTGAAACCGGAACTGGCACGACAGATGACCGTCAAGCTGGCCAATATTCTGCGTGCTTTACTCAAGGACCACGACAGTTATGTGCCGCTGAGCGAGGAATTGAGCTTTACGGATGACTATCTGGACATTGAAGTTGTGCGCTTTGGTGCCGATAAATTAAGGGTTGAAAAAGAGATTGATCCGCGTACGCTGGGAGTGATGGTGCCGAGCATTCTGCTGCAGCCGCTGATTGAGAACAGCATCAAGCATGGGCTGGAGCCGCGCCTCAAAGGTGGCACCGTGACGCTGCGCAGCCGCCTGGACGGGGACCGCGTTCTCATTGAGGTGGCGGATGACGGTGTGGGCATGGGGCATCGCCCGGCCTCAGCGCTGCGGCGGACCGGGGCGGGTATTGGGATGAAAAACGTGCAGGAGCGGCTGGAGGTTCTGTACGGCGACGAAGCGAGCTTTACCGTGGTGAGCAACCCGGGGCGGGGAACCATGGTTTCCATTGAAATTCCGGCTAACCTGTCGGTTTTGCCGTGACGGGCGGATAGGATGAATAGTTGACTGTGGGCAGCCAGCGGCGTTGACTGCGGCTTTTGCTGAATTGACGGAAGGAAGGACATGATGACGGACGAAAGTGACGCCAGCCAATCCCAAGTGCGCTTCGACAAAATTGGACAAGTAGCGATCACAGTGAACGACTTGGCTCGCTCAAGGGATTTCTACAAGAACACGCTGGGCATGAACCTTCTGTTTGACGCAAGCAGCATGGCTTTTTTTCAATGCGGCGAGGTTCGATTCATGATCGGCGCCGCCAGGGAGCAAGTTTCCACTGGTGGAACGATTTTCTACTTCAAGGTGCAGGATATTCACGAAGCGTATGCGGCATTGAGTGGGCAGCATGTGGCCTTTACGCAACCTCCGCACCTAGTTGCAAGAATGCCTGATCACGAATTGTGGATGGCCTTCTTCAATGACCCGGATGGATACCAACTGGCCATGATGTGCGAGGTTCCGCTGGCCTGATTGCTGTCGTTCCGAGCGGGATCGACGGGGTTGCAAGCCGGGCCAGAGCTTTTCAGGGGGTTAACCCCCCCTGCTCTCTCCGTGATCTTCGATTTTCGACTTGAGTACTAGAGCGGAGGGGCGGCTGGAGTAGCTGTGGCCCGGCTTTTGGAGCGGGCAACGAGCCATCGTTCGTACTCGACCTTGAGAGAGCTTCCGGGTTTAGGGAATGGGCGTTTTTGCCGTGCGACATAGGCCAACCATTCCTCATAGTCGTTGGCAGTAGCTGCATCGGCGACTGCGGCGGTTTCCGCAGCGACGGCTGCTGCTGCAGGGGTGAGTTCGATTTCTTTCTTCTTCCCGGTGCCGCTGAAAAGCCAATAGCGCTCAAAGATGGCCAGGCCTGGGATACAGAGGCCTAGAATGTAGCGAATCGGGCGAAGAGCGTACACAAGATAAAACGGCAAGAAAAGCCCTGCCCCAGAGAGGGCCATGATGAGCGCGGAGCAGAGGTAGACGACTAAGAGGCAAGCAAGGTGGGTGAAGATTGTTGAAACGACCGGCAGAGAGAAGCCCGTCTCATGATCGGCAGTGACTATAAGCCACGCAAGGAAAAGATGGAATGAGAGAAAAATGGAGACAGTGATGGCCAGGGCGATATTTGATCTAAGCCAAAAAAAGACAAACACTCCAACAAGCTCAGAGACCACGTACGCGAAGATATCCGGACCTTCCAAACCCAGCCATGCCCACATAACTTTCTCCCCGGCTTCAGTTTCAAAGCCAATTCATATGTACTTATGAAGTTCAGAGGATGGTCCCACTGAATGCCTTGCGCGTCAAGTGACTAAAGGGAGAAGAATGTGGTGGCGAACTGCACCTGCACCAAAGTGAATAACCACGGTGCGAGCGTGAATTTGAAGCTGGGGACGCGTGAAAGGCGAGTTAGTGCAGCGGCCGACTCTTGTCGAGCGCCAGCACTGCATAGCTGGTGGCCGCGTCGCTCATGAATTGACCTATGTTTGACTTGGGGTCGCGATTCTTGTTCAACGACCACGCAGGCCATGCACCGGTTGTCTTGTCTTGATTAGCCGTCAGCCATGCCAAACCGCGCGTGACTTGCGGATCGTGAACCGAGTTCTCTTCAAGGACTAGCACGATGAGCCCAGTGGCATAACCATCAGAGCGCGTCTCAAGCGGCGTGTTGTCTACCCTTTCCCAGGTACCGAGGTCGCTCAGGCTCCAGCCGCCATCTGGATGTTGCCGCAGCTTCAGTTGGTCTATCAGTTTGTCGCGCACGTCGTTGGAAAGAATTCCCGGAATTTGTGACGTGGCCCACAAGGCTATGGTCTGGTTCAAGAGCGGCTGTTGGTAATAGTGGCTCTGCAGGTAGCGGCGCAACGCTATCAGATTAGCTGCAATTTTGGGATCATCGCGGTAATGGTCTGGTGCTTTTCCGACGGCAACGGCCATCAACGCTGCACCGTGGTATTCACTTTCGGGTGACTCCCACGGGGTGTAGTGGAAGTTCTGCCAGACCCATGCGCCGGCGACGGGGCCGGTCTTGGATTGCAGCGCCCATGCATTGTCGAAGGCTATTCGCGTCGTGTCACTCAGGTGTCCCTGGCGCTGGTCGTAGCTGGTCAAGATGAGCGCGTTCAAAACTGACTCTGCATTGCGGGATTCAATCTCCTTGCCTCTCCCATATTGCGCGTCGAGATAAAAGGGCTCGACGTCTTTCCACAAGCGCACGCGCTTTTGAATGCTGTCGATCATGGCTTTCTCAGCGCCGGAGGGAGCGGGCTCGCCCAGTTCCTGTCGCAAGATGGGCCGCGCCAGACCATAGGGCATCTGGGTATGGCAGGAGATGCAGTAAGTTCCATGGTCCTTTTGTGTGCGGTCCCAGCTCTGCCACCAGACCTCGCGGCTGTCGAGATAGCGCTCGGCTGCCTGGCGATTCCATGCGGTGGCGGTGCCGGCCCCATCCGCGGCTAGAACGGGGCTGACGGGACGGCCGGAGAAGATGAACGCGATGACTGTAGCCAAAGCGCAGCTTATTGCGAGAATGGTCCAACGGTTTGTGGCCTTCATGATTCGGGACCTCTCCTGAATGATGAGCGCGTAAATGAATGCATAACGAGGAACAGCCGAGCGGGGAATTGTGACTTGCTTCTCAGGATACTTGAGAAGCAAGTTGAGCGAAACACGAATCGCCGGACTGGGTAGTCTTTCGTCGTGCTGGAGTTGCTGGCGCGTTTGTAGAATGGTGGCATGCCTGCACACATCGGTATTGTTGCCTGCTCCGCTGAAGGGGCGTCGCTCTGTTACCGGACCATCTGTACGGAAGGCTCGCCGTTGCTGGGGCCGCATGCGCATCCTGAAGTTTCCATGCACAGCCATTCGCTTGCCGACTACATGCAGTGCATTTACCGCAACGACTGGGAGGGCGTGGCCGAGTTGATGCTCGCCTCTGCAAACAAGCTGGCGACAATCGGCGCGGATTTTCTCATCTGTCCGGACAATACGATCCATCAGGGAATGCCGATGGTTCAACCGCAATCGCCGAGGCCGTGGCTGCATATTGCGGAGGTGGTCGCTGAAGAGGCTGTTCAGCGCGGGTTTCGTCGGCTAGGGCTTACCGGAACACGATGGCTTGTGGAGAGCGAAGTGTATCCGGAGAAACTCGCTGCGCGGGGGCTGGATTTTGTGAGGCCGTCTGCGTCTGAGCGGGAAGAGACCAATCGGATCATCATGGAAGAGCTGGTTTACGGTGTGTTCAAGCCTGAATCAGTCGAGGCTTTCCAGCGCCTGATCGGTCGGATGAAGGATCGGGGTTGCGACGCCGTGGTGCTCGGCTGCACGGAGATTCCGCTGATCATGAACGATACGAATTCGCGCTTGCCGGTGCTGGATTCAACACGCTTACTGGCGCGAGCGGCGCTGCGACGGGCTTTGTATGCAGCGTCGGTGCCAGCGTGACGAGGATGTGTTTCGACGTCGTGCTCTTGGCAGCTAACCGTGGCACTGCGCAATAAACAGTCTCCCGCGTTATGCTCAGAGGATGGTGCGTTTCACGGTACTGGCTTCCGGGTCCAAAGGCAACTCTACCGTTGTCACAGGAGGCCGCACGCGCATCCTGGTGGACGCAGGGTTGAGCTGCAAGGAGCTATTCCGGCGGATGCGACTGGCCGGCGAAGAACCGGAGACCCTGGACGCCATTATTGTTACTCACGAGCATTCAGACCACGTCAATGGGCTGTCTGTTACCGCGCGCAAACTGGGGATTCCGGTGTACTTCACAGAAGGCACGCACCGGGCGTGGATGCGCTGGCTCACTCCGCGCAGGCAGATGACCTATGCCCAATGGATTGAACAATGCAGGAAGCAGGCTGCGGAGCGCCAGGCGGAAGCCGAATCAGCTCAATGCGAACCTGAAGTTGAATTGGACGAAGGCGAGGTCGCAGTCGCGACGGCGCAGTCCGAGGCTGATCCTGTTTCGCAGACGGCCAATTCGGTTCCGCAGACGGCAGCTCCTGCAAAAGACCCTACGTGGCTTCCCGCGGTTGAGTATTTCCAGGCAGGGCTGTCGTTTGAGATCGGCGACATTGCCATCAGCCCCTTCACCATCCCTCACGATGCCGCGGACCCGGTGGGATTTGTCTTTCGCACGGAGGGGGTGCGGATGGCCGTGGCTACGGACCTGGGGTACATTCCTCCCAACGTCAAGGCTCAACTCAAAGGGGTCGATTTGCTGCTGCTTGAGTCCAACCACGACCTGGAGATGCTGCGCGACGGTCCGTACCCCTGGTCAGTGAAACAGAGGGTACTTTCGCGCGTTGGTCACCTTTCAAACGAGGCCGCAGCGGATTTCCTTGAAAATCAGTACGATGGCCAGGCGGCTTATGTGATTCTGGCGCATCTATCTGAAAGCAACAACCTTCCCGAACTGGCGCGGGTGTCGGCGGAGCGTGCTCTCAGCGGACGAGCCAGTCTTCTGGCCAACCGGCTGTTGCTCGCGGCTCAACATGAGCCGCTTTCGGCTATTTACTTCTAGATAAAGTAAGTTACAATAGTAAGTACACGGGAATCACTCTGTACCAAGTGGATTGGCACTGGAAAAGCCGAGTTATTTTTCCTCGGAAGGGCAAAAGAGAGCGAGACGCGAATGAATCCCCGGGGTCGGTGGGGGCGTCTAACGGCTGGTAGGCTCCGTTGCCAGGTGGGCCGCGGGACGAGTTGAGCGGTTGAACAAATCCTTTGCAAAGTGAGTCTTTAAGTATATGG
>JBEKPF010000114.1:0-17631 GCA_049521035.1 Occallatibacter sp.
AAGCGATATATATTGAGTTGGTGTCGCCGAAGGTAGGTCCGTTGATTGTATAGGCGAGTGCGTGGTTATTCGCATTGTTCCAATAGCTCGCATCGGCAACAGCCCCGCTGGGCTCGTACCATACCACCCGACTGGAGGTGTACCAGGTCACCGGCCGAAGTGAAGGATGCGCCAAGCGGAAGGCAATGATCCGCTGAGCAAAATTGAAGAAGTTAGACTGGTCCGCGCTCCAACTGTAACTCAGCCAGTTCGCGGTCGAGTCAAGATTGTAGGCGTTGTTGTTGCATTGAAGCGTCCGCAAATATTCGTCACCTCCCTGCATCAAGGGTGTGCCGGCCGATAACATCTCGAAAGCCATCCCAGTCCGTGCGGCGCGGCGTTGATCCGCTGCCGCTCCTCCTTGATCCCAGCTATAGTTTGTGCTCGTCCCTCCGTTGGACGGGCCGTAGGGCCAAGCCTGTGAGTTGTTAGAACCGTCGCAGGAGTAAACGTCTTTCAGCGTCAAGCCATCATGCACATCGATGAAGTTGGTCGAATTCCAAGGCGAACGGCCACTGGCTTGGAACAGGCTGGACGAACCGGAGAGATTGGTTGCCTCCTGGCCGATGGAGATGGGCATGTTACCAAGTTCGTTCTGCGCCTGGCGCATGGTGTCTCGAAAGACACCGTTCCATTCGGACCAACCCTGGGGGAATCCGCCTAGTTGGTAGGAGTTTCCGCCAATCGCCCAGGGCTCGGCAAAAAGATCAATTCCATTGCCTCCCGTTGCCGGACGCACTGCAAATTCCATCAGGATGCGATTGATAGCCACGTTCGGATCCGCAGCGTCGAAGTTGAATCCACCGTTCGGACAGTTAGGCGAGGCGGCTTGATAACTTCCATTCAAACAGCTATTGCCCAGCACCGGGGCGAGGTCGAAACGGAAACCGTCGACGCCCATGGTATTGGTCCAATAAGCCATCGAATCAACAATCAGGTTCTGAGCAACCGAGTTATAGGTGTTATAATTGGCGCCGGTTCCCGTGTTGTCGTAGTAATACTGATTACCCGCGCTGAGTTCGTAATAGGTTACGTTGTCCAGGCCTCGCCAGGAGTATATGGTTGCGGTAGTTGGGTCGGAGCCGGTCCACGTTCCGCCTTCGGCAGTGTGGTTATATACGACGTCCATATACACCTTGATGCCGGCCTTGTGAAATGCCACCACCATGGCTTGGAACTCCGCCGTCGGTCCGCCTGGCGCCTTGTTGTAGGCGTAGCGGCGATCTGGTGCGAAGAAGTCCTCAGTCATGTAACCCCAGTAGTTCTGTTCCGCGTCCGAATTCGGAATAACATCATTCTCGTCGTTCTGCGTCTCCTGGACGGGTTGAAACTCAACTGCGGTGACGCCGAGACTTGCCAGATAACCGGCCTTGAGTCCGGCACCGTAATAAGTGCCCTGATAGGCCTTCGGAATCTGCGAGTCCTGCTTGGTCAGACCGCGAACGTTCACTTCATACACCACATCGTCCTTTTGCGCCCGCGTTGGTTTGGTGCCCGTACTTTGACCGCTGGACATCAGTACAATCCCCTTTGGGGCGTATATGCCGCTGTCGATCGCCCGATATAACGAACCGGATGCAAAAACGTTTCCATTTTGATTGGATGGATTGAGGGGATCCTGGCTGATCTCCAGCGCATATGGGTCGAGCAGGAGCTTATTCGGATTGAAGCGGTTCCCGTTGGCATCCACATCTGAGATAAAGCCCACCGAAGACCCTTTTGTCCAACTCGCGCTATAAGGCCAATTCGGGCCCCAGGCTCGGTAGCCGTAGTAGACCGTCCCCGCAATTCCCGCGCCTTGAATAGCGGAAACAGGAACCGTCACCGCCCAAACTCCATTACCAGCCGAGCTGAGAACATACGTGGCCGACTCCTGTACCCCGTAACCGCTCGAATAGAGGTACAGCATCATGTAGGTGGCCTGCGACGAGTAGACTCGAAATGTAATCCCGGTCCTATGGGCGTTGTACGTTGCGCCAAGGTTCATGCTGTTGATTGCCGCATCGGCTGATGTTACGGTGACCAAAGCAATGCCGACGCATATCATCACGGTGGCGAGGACGTTTGTTGACTTCATCTAGGCTGCCTCCAATCTGCTCCCGACTATGAGGTCAAGTAACTGGAAGTTTTTTCCTGGAGACCTAACAAGTTCCGCCGAATACGTCGCAAAACTGGCAAACCAACTCGCACCAAAGATCGAGCCGTCAATTCGCGGACTGCGCGTGCGGCGCTGAACCCAGTTGGCTGGCCCAATCCCAATCGGCAATCACTTTTAACGGCCAGAGTTCCGAGATCTCATGACCGAGTCTAGGCCAGAATGATCCAGAATTGAATAGTCGAAAAGTAAATAACGTAAATCTCCCTCGTTGTCGCTCTCCTCAAAGAGGATTCGGAAAATGCTTAGGTCTAGGTAGAAGTCACTCAAACGATTTTAGGGCGCGAGTCAGAGAGTGAGTCAGCGAACAACGGCTCAACGACTGTGCAGCCTGGTACCCACTCTAAAGCCGGCCTTGTTACGGCGCGCTTTAGAGCGGGTACCAGGCTCTGCTTCTCAACCTCGTCGTGTCCTAAGATGGAATCACGGCTGCCGTAGGATGAAACGCCTGCCTTGTGTGGCCCTTACCATGCATGAACAGGGGTTGGATTGAAGACGATGGATGCAAACGTACCGGCAAATTGCGCTTGAGCTCCGTTGCCCGGGCCTGCGGTGACGAATAGTTGATTTGTTGCCCCATTGTTTGTGGCCCCGCCGCCGAAGGCGATTCCCCACAAGTTACTGAGAGTAATCGGCCTCCCGAAATCGTCCCTGATCGTACCCACAAACTTACCAGTCGTAGGATTGAATCCGTTGATCGTGCCGTCGGGGGTCGCGTTGTTTGAAACCAGCAACGTATTGCTCAGCGGCCCAAAATTACTGGGAGCGAGAGTGATGCCCCAGGGCTGATTGAGGTGTTCTCCCTGGATCAGGGTCTTCACAAAGGTTCCATCTTCCTTGAAGATGTCGACGAAACCGCCGGCATCCCCGTTCGTCATGGCATACGTGACATAAACCATTGCATTGATGTCCTGCACACCAAATACTGAGAAGTCAGATGGAATCGCCGGATCTCCAAACGATTTCACCCAATTGAAGTTGTCGTCGAATACGTCCACATGATTGTTCGCGTTATCTGCCGCGTAGAGCATATTCTCTGAAGCGTTGCTGGTGATGGCCAAGCCCGTGTAACTCGCCTTACTGGCCGATTTATCCACTTTGAGAGTCGCCAGGTTCTTGTTCAGGCCCGGCCAGGCGCTAATCGTGCCGTCCGTCGTGGCAAAGATGAAGGACGAGGCCACACCCGAAACCTGAAACTCCGTCTTTGATGCGTTGGCGACAATTCCCGTCGGTGTGCCAAAGCCGTTATTGCCTGTCGCCTCAACCGGTCCGTTTCCGGCGGTTGGAATCACGACCCTGAGCGCAATTTGTGTTCCGGCTGCGTTATAGAGCGTCGACCAGCCGGATTGGTTATCGCTGATCCACCAGGGCGAACCGGCACTTCGGGCTAATCCCCAGGCGTTGACCAGGAGTGGATCGGTGGTGGTGGCGTGCTTGTCAAGTTGATTCGAAACCAGGTTGGTGAGTTGATACTGTGCTTGGGCCAAGGCTGGGGCCATGAGAAGAACGAGGCTGAGGCACGGGGCAACTGCGAATCTACGAACCTGCATGTTTATCTCTCCTAGGGGAAGTTAGGGAGCAGAGGGAGGTCGAAGCCAGCGGTCGAAACTTACTGGACACGGAAACCCTCTCTGGCCTTCCAGTTCGTGATCCTAGGCCGTCACGCAAACGAAAGTTGTCATTCTTTTGTCATCAGTTTGCGAAATTCTTATGTTTGGGACACCTTGTCGCGCCTTCGACCCTATGGATGCGCTCAACCCGATCTGATGTCCCTCGCCCAGCTTCTCATGAAAGAGCCGCGCGTTCAGATCGAAGTGCTTGTCAGGTAAAGGCTCAGAACCTCTTCGGCTCTCGCCTGCGGAACGTGACGGTGATTAGGCGTCCCTGGCCTGCGGCCCAGCAATCCCCCATTGCCATGCTCCTCAAGCCGCTTTCGCCGAGAAGCAACTGGCGCGCGCTGATGCCCAACAGGCCCGCTGCTTGTCACCACCTCAACTTCCCCGCCGAGGCTACAGCACTTCGTGTAACTTCATCGCCCGCTCGGCCGCGGTCCTCGGACAATTCTCCAGGCTCTCCTGCATGGCTCCGCCCTCGCCGGCCGTTGTGCGGACTCTTCACCTGCTAAAAACACTGGACATGTTTTGCGCTAACTACACTTCACGGTTGACGGTCAATCGCCCTCAACCCCAAAAGTCTGCCGGTCCATCGGTGTAGGTTAGGGGTATCTTCATCGCTCTGCGAGACTCAGTTTGACCCGCTCTGAGAACCCAACATGAATCGATTCGTCGGATCAATTGGCAAGAAATGCGAACCATCTCCCGCCACACGAGCCAACCCGACCGCAACTCCGGCTAGAACTGCCGAAGAATCTCGCAATGCCCGAACTACGTGCGCGTTTTCGACAACTTTCGACGCGCAATGTTCGCCACGCGACACTCTCAAGTGGAGCTTGTTTCGCCGCCTCACTTATTCCGCGCATCGGACCGCGCCAGACCATCTCGGTGACGAAGATACACGAGTTGGTTGCTTAGCACGAGGTCGGCCCTGACTCCTGGGATACTGGCAGGATGCAACATCTCCCTGTTATGCAATAAATTGTTAGCTGACTGAGTTCATGTTGTTCACCTTCGGCGCCTCGGTATATCACAAATGGGCTACGCTTCTGCTTCGCGTTTCTGCGATAATTGGGATACAGCTCAGTCGGCAAGTCACACCCTGAGACAAGAATCGATGAGAAACCCGCTCTCGGAGCAGAGTTTCCTCTTCATCTGTCATGCACTCCCACTTATCCTTGGTCTCGCGAATGTAGTCGGACAGCCGTACGCCGTGTCCGATTATCACACAATATTCATCCGCAGTCTGGGCTGATGGCACAGCCCACGATGGATCGCCAAAATTAGGAGAGACCACTTCAATGCCTTTCGCCGAACCAAGCTTGAAACGCCTTTTAAAGTTGTCTGCTGCTCTGCTGGCAATCGTGGGTACAGTTAACGGTTGCGCATCGTTGAAGTTCCTCGGCGGTTCGCAAGTGAGCGTCAGCGTGAATCCTGTCAGCGCAACTACGCAGCTTGGTGCGAGTCAGGCATTTAAAGCGACTGTCGCGAACACAATGGACACGGCAGTGACGTGGCAGGTGAACAGCGTGACTGGCGGCAACGCTACCTATGGAATGATCTCGTCCACTGGCCTGTACACTGCACCGGCGTCAATGCCATCTTCCGGGAGCGTCACCGTCAGTGCGATTTCGGTTGCCTATCCCACTAAAAGTGCGACTGCGACCGTCACAGTGGTTTCCCCTGTGGCGGCGCCCAATGTGGCTCTGACAGCAAATCCGACAACAATCGCGGCGGGCAGTGGTTCCACCCTCGCATGGTCGAGCACGAACGCGACATCCTGCGCGGCAAGTGGCGGCTGGACGGGCACTGAAGCTACTAGCGGCGCATTCACTGTGAGTCCCACCACTACAACCACCTACACGCTGACTTGCACAGGATCTGGCGGATCGGGTTCGGCGAGCGCGACGGTCACTGTCTCTGCAACTCCCGCGCCGACGGTCAGTTTGTCGGCCAGTCCGGTGACAATCGCATCTGGCAGTAGTTCCACCCTCACCTGGTCGAGCACCAATGCGACCTCCTGCACGGCAAGTGGCGGCTGGAGCGGATCTGAAGCCACTAGCGGCACATTCACTGTGAGACCCACCAGCACAACAACCTACACTCTGACCTGTGATGGAGCAGGCGGCAAATCCTCGCCTGCTAGCGCGACGGTAATCGTCACCGCCGCTGCGCCTACGGTCACTCTAACAGCTAGTCCGACGACGATCACCGCAGGTGGTAACTCGACTCTGACTTGGTCGAGTACCAACGCAAACTCTTGCACTGCGAGCGGCGGTTGGACCGGTACCGAAGCCGCCAGCGGAACACTCACTGTGAGCCCCGCCACTACGACGACCTATACCCTGACTTGCACCGGTGCGGGCGGCACATCCACCCCTGCCAACGCGACGATAATGGTATCGAGCGGCAGCAGCGGTGGACCAGGTACTCCTACTAACTTGCAGTTGATCAATCAAGGTGGTCCAAATAATAGTTCAGCTCCTTTGACAAACTATCAACAGATCCGGTGGGTTGCCGCAGCGCAGGGCGCCTATCCGATCTCCCATTACCAGATTTACCGCAATGGCGTAGCGTACGACACCACTACGAACACAAGTTACACTGACTCGAACGCACCGGGAAGCAACGATCCAACCTGGACGACGCCGGCGAAAACTTACGCCTACCAAGTCGCCGCCGTAGATACTCAAGGAAACATTGGCCCGCAGGCCGCGCAAATGAGCGTGTATTCGTATCAGAACGGAGAATCAAACTGGGGCAACAGCGACCTTTCGTGGGGTACCCTCAACGAGAACTACGCTTCCACAGCAGGCAACCCGCAGGGCGGCCCAACCGATGTCTCCGTCGACTTCATTTCTGGCGGCTTTCAGCCTACCGCGAATACGCCGCAGTCCCCACAATGGGACCTTGAAATTGGCGCGTTCAATTACTTCACCATCGATGTCAATCCTGGGCCAACGACGGCCTATGTGCTCAATCTCGGCGCGGTCTCGCGAGTGCCTCCCGGAGATGTCTATGGATGGCACCCAGCCGTAAATGTATTTGACTATGGCCCCGCTCCGGTGGCGAACACTTGGGCGAGTTACAAGATTCCGTTGACGGATCTTGGAATGGGAACATGTCAGTTCACCGGTTCGATTTCGGGTACCACGCTCACTGTCACTCGCATTACATCGGGCCCCCCGCTCGTAGATAACGCCGGTTTCGTCACCGGTCCTGGAGTGCCTGCTGGCACGTACATCATTTCGTCCGCGCAAAACAGTGCGGTGGGAGCGTTCACCGTTGCGGGTCCAGGCATTTCCAGCAGCACAAGCGTTCCCACTACTACGATGGCCTATCAGCGGACTTCTTTGTACAAGTTCGCAGTTTTCCCAAGCGTAGAGCCAACGCAGATGTACTTTAACAATATGGGTTGGACGACAAGTGCATCAGCAACCTCTCCTGCGCCAACCGCCACTTTGTCAGCTAGCCCAACGACGGTTGCCTCTGGCGCCAGCTCGAACCTAAGCTGGTCGAGCACGAACGCGACATCTTGCGCGGCAAGTGGCGGCTGGACGGGCACTGAAGCTACTAGCGGCACATTCACTGTGAGTCCCACCAATACAACCACCTACACGCTGACCTGCACAGGAGCCGGCGGAACGTCCGCACCTGCCAATGTAACTGTGACGGTGGCGCCCGCTCCAACAGTCACTCTAACGGCGATTCCGACGTCGATCACCTCAGGCAGTAACTCGACTCTGACTTGGTCGAGCAAGAATGCAACTTCTTGCGCGGCAAGCGGCGGTTGGACCGGCACGGAGGCCACTAACGGTACGCAGAGCGTCAGTCCTATTGCCACCACGACTTATAGCCTGACTTGCACAGGAGAGGGTGGCACGACGTCGCCCGCTAGCGCGACGGTGACTGTTACTTCCGCTTCACCCGGGCTCACCAAGGTTGGAACGGGCGAGTACGAAATCTACTATCTGATTGACGGCACCATCTACGGGTACGGCAGTCCCGGACTTCTAGGCCTCGGCAACAACCCAACAGAGATCGCCATTCCCCCGGCTCCTATCGCCACGCCCTCCGGGCTGAAGTTCATTGATGTTCAAGGAGGGATGCACCAGAGTCTAGCCCTTGACCAGAATGGTCATGTCTGGACCTGGGGCGACGCTGCAGATGGCCGTGCAGGCGACGGTCAGAATCACGCTAGCCTGGTGAACACAACGCCCTACATGATTACCCAGGACAATCAAGGTAACGATTTTGGCGATGTCATCGCAGTCTATGCGTCTTATGTGTTTGACGCGGCGATTAAGAGCGATGGCACGGTATGGGTTTGGGGCGACTGCACAGCGGCGGATACCGGTGATGGAACCACTGGTGCGATTGTGACGAGCCCAACACGGGTACCGCTGTCATTGCCCGGCGGAGTCAAAATTACGCAACTGGGTGTTGGAGATGGAATCTTCGCCTTGGCTTCGGATGGCACAGTGTGGGCGTGGGGCCAGAGTGAAAACGTTGACGACCTCGGCACAGGAAATCCAGACTACGAAAACCCGCATCAGGTCGCGGGGCTGCCGAGCAATATCAAGCAGATCGCCTGGGGTGCAGGGCACTACGCTCTGACCACCGATGGAGAGCTTTATGGCTGGGGTTATCGCGGTGCTTATCTCGGAATCGGCGACGGAGTGAACACCTGGCAGCCCACGCCGACCGCGATTTCCCTCACGACGATTCTTGAATTGCCCGCACCGGTGGCCTTCGTTGTATCGAGCAGTTTGACGACTCACGTGATTCTTACCGATGGCTCGTTATGGGGATGGGGCAGCGCGGGTAACGGAGGCATTGGCGACGGTCAAGAACCGGACTGGGCTACGGCCAATCCTCCTTATGCGTGGGACTGGGGCGCGTACGACATGATGGTGATGAAGCCAGTTCGGATTGTGCCGTCGGTCAGCAATTTCAAGGCTATATTCGCCAATTCAACATACGATTTCTACATCTACGCATTGACGACGGACGGGAAGCTCTTTTCCTGGGGACGTAACAAGACAGGTGTTCTCGGCAACGGCGTCTATCCGATGGCTGCGAATGGCAACTTCGGTACCGCCTCCAATATCGCAGCTACTTATCCGAACAGTTGGGACGTGTCCACGGCCACCGAAGTTACACCCATGACGACTAAAGGCATCCCTACTAACTCGCCATACTGTGTTGCCAATCCCAACGCGGCAGATTGCTTTTGAGGGGCCTCATTTCGCTTAGAACTTGAAGTGCTTGAACCGCCGGAATGGGCTTGTTGCGATTGGTTAGTCCTCCACTTTGAACCGGGCCGTGGTGGTGAATACCATTCCACAGGAGTTTCCGGTGAAGGTGAGGGTATAAGTGCCGCGTGGTGTGTCCTTGGGGAATCGAATCCCGGAGATCGCCTGCACCGGTTTGTTCGGCTCGAGCTTCACCGTTCGTGAGAAGTTCTGGCAGACGGAGTCAGAGGGACCGCCGGAGCAACTGAGCTTCACAACGTCGGAGAAGCCATGCAACGATTGCACCTCGAGCCGGAACACGGCCAGTTCTCCGCGGCGGATCGTCTCGAAACTCGGTGTTGCAATCAGCTTGAATGTTGGGGCAGGAGTGACTATCAACGTACCGGCAGCCGAAGCTGCCGTGTAGTTGGTGTCAGCTGCCTCACGGACCGTGATGGTATAGCCGCCGGGTACGAGGGCCCCGATCAAAGCCGAGCAACTGCGTACGGACGAAACCGTGATGCAGGTTGCCGGATAGGGGACAGGGAGAAGGGTGGCGCCCTGGACGGTGAAGGTCACAGCTCCGGTTGGAGCTGTGCTTCCGGTATAGGCGATGCTTGCGATGAACTTCTCGGTTCCCTGCCATTCGGCGAGGGTCCGCGAAGGCACAGTAACCTTCGGGGTCAGGGCTGTTTTCGAAGTGACTGTCAACGTTCCAGTTGCCGTGGCTGACGCGAAGATTAAGTCAGGCGTCTCGGTGACCATGATGGGATAGGTACCGGCTGCCAGGCTCAATGTCGAAACTGTAGCTGAGCAACTTCGCACGTCGGGAGGCGTGCTGCAAGTACCCACATAGTTAGCGCCATTGAAGGTGAAGATCACCGCCCCGGTCGGAGCTGTACTGCCTGTATAGTCGATGCTTGCTGTGAGATTCGCGGTGCTGGTCCTTTGAACGATGTTCACTGTGTTCACCAAAATCGTCGGGATCAGTGGGGCGCGAGCAACTGTCAAAGTGCCGGTACCCGAAGCAGACGCGTAGTTGGCGTCAGCTGCCTCGGTGACCGTGATGGCGTAGTTACCTTGTGGCAGGGGTGAGGTGTTAGCAGTAGCCGAGCAACTGCGTACGGACGAAGTCGCAGTGCAGGTTGCCGCGTAGTTGGCACCGTTGAGCTTGAAGGTCACCGCTCCGGTTGGGGCGGTGCTGCCGTTATAGGCAATGCTTGCTGTGAGATTCGCTGTGCCGGTCCCCTGAACGATCCTCAATGATCCCACAGTAAGCTTCGGAGTCTGCGCGGCAGAAGTGACTGTCAATGTGCCGGTACCCGAAGCAGACGCATAGTTGGTGTCAGCTGCCTCGTTGACCATGATTGCGTAGTTACCTTGTGCCAGAGTTGAGGTCGTAGCAGTAGCCGAGCAACTCCGCACGGACGCAGCCACCGTGCATATACCCGTATAGCCGGTGCCGTTGAGGGAAAAGGTCACCGCTCCGGTTGGAGCTGTGCTGCCGGTATAGGTGATGCTTGCCGTGAGATTCGCGGAGCTGATTCCTTGAACAACGCTCATTGAGGTCACAGCAACCGTGGGGACGTTGGCTGCACTCGGGGTGACCGTCAAAAAGGTCTCCCCCGAAGTTGCCAGGAAGTTGGCGTCAGCTGCCTCGCTGACCGCAATGAGATAGCCACCCGGTGCCAGGCTCGAGGTCGGAACTATAACCGAGCAACTGCGCACGGAGGAAGCCACCGTGCAGGCACCTACGTAGTTGACCCCGTTGAAGGCGAAGCTCACCGCTCCAGTTGGCGCAGTGCTGCCGACATAGGCGAAGCTTGCTGTGAGTTTGGCCGTGCTGGTGCCTTGAACGATGCTCGGTGAGCCTACGGTTATTACCGGGGTCTGTGCGCCGTTAGTGACTGTCAATGTACCTTGCGCCGAAACCGCCACGAAATTAAGATCAGCCGCCTCTTGAACAAAGACGGTATAGACACCGGGTCCCAGGATGGAACCAAGACTAGTAGAACAACTGCGTACCGGCGCGGTCACCGTACAGTTTGCCCCGTATTGAGTGCTGTCGACAAAGAAGGCCACCGCTCCGACCGGAGCTGTGCTGCCGGTAAAGGTGATGGTCGCGGTGACCGTCTCTGAGCTTTGAAAGACGATCTGCGAGGGCAAAATAACCTTCGGGGTCTGCATAGGTACCAGAGTGATTGTCAACGTGCCTAGCGCCCCAGCTGTCGGATAGTCAGCGTCAGCCGCTTCGTTGACCGCGATGGTATAGCTGCCGACCTCCAGGGTCGACGTGTTAGCGGTAGCCGAACAACTGCGTATGGACGCAACCACCGCGCAGGTTCCCGTATAGTTGGCGCCGTTGACGCCGGTGAGGGTGAAGGTCACCGCTCCGCTTGGAGCCGTGCTGCCGGTATAGGCGATGCTTGCCGCGAGCTGCGTTGTAGTCGTCCCTTGAACGACGCTCAGTGAGCTCACGGTAACCGTGGGGGTTTGTGAATTGACTGTCAATGTGCCAGTGCCTGCAGCCGGCGGGAAGTTGCTGTCAGCCGCCTCGCTGACCGTGATGGGATAGGTGCCGACTGCCAGGCCCAAGGTTGGAACTATGACTGAGCAATTGCGTACGGACGAAGCCCCCGTGCAGATTCCCGTAAAGGTAGCGCCGGCGAGTGTAAAGGTCACTGCTCCGGTTGGAGCTGTGCTACCGGTATAGGCGATGCTCGCCGTGAGCTGCGTTGCGCTAGCCAAATAAGCGATACTCAGCGAATTCACAGTAACCTCGGGGGTATTAACTCCCGTGCCCGTGCCGCTCAATGCGATCGTCTGCGTGGCTGCGGCGACGTTCAGGTTGTTGTCCGTCACCGCCAGAGATTCGCTGATGATGCCCGGGGATTTTGGCCTAAAACTCACCAGCAGCGTGCAAGTGGAGCTAGAGGCCAGCGTCGCCGGCGCAGAGCTGCTGCTCAGCACCGGGCAGGTACTTGTGCTATCCAACGAAAAGCCAGCTGAAAGGCTGGGATTCTGGCCGGACGTCGGCGCCGGGAAGGTCAAAGCCTCATTGCCGATGTTGGCCAGCGTGACCGTCTGCGGGCTGTCGCTGCTGGTGGAACCTACCGCAGTCGCCGCAAAGGTTAGCGAAGGCGGGTCCGCGCGATCCAGCTTCATCACCGCGTTGATTTGGCTCAGGAGGTAGTTCGTGACATAGACGTTGCCGCCGCCATCCAATGCGAGACCGAAGGGAGATGTGAACCCGCCGGGCAGCGTGGCAATGCAACTCAATGACATACAGCCGGGAGGCATCTCCTTCACGCCGTTATTGCTGGTATCCGAGAAATAGACGTTGCCGCTGGCGTCCACCGCGATACCGGAAGCATTGAGGGCGCCTCCGCCCACCCCCAATGTGGTCTCGCAGCTCGACGACGTACAGCCGGGAGGCATCTCCACCACATTGCCACCGGCAACATAAACATTGCCGCTGGAGTCCACCGCAATACTTTGAGGGAAGAGGGTCCCGCCCAGCGTGATCACGCAGTTCGATGACATACAGCCGGGTGGCATCTCCTTCACCGCTTCGTCGCCGGCATCGGCGACATAGACGTTGCCGGCGCCATCCACTGCAACTCCGTCAGGAAACTTGAAGCCCCCTCCCAGCGTGGTCACACAATTCGATGACGCACAGCCGGGCGGCATTTCCTTCACCGCGTTGCCACTATTGTCGGCAACGTAGACGTTTCCGGCGCCGTCCACTGCAACGCTGGTGATAAGGTCAAACCCCCCGCCTAGCGAGGCTACGCAGCTCGATGAGGCACAACCGGGAGGTATCTCCCTCACCACGTTGAAGCTGGTGTCGGCTATATAGACGTTGCCGCTGCCGTCTACCGCAACACCCTCAGGACTGATAAAGGTATAAGCTCCGCCGAGGGTGCTGGCAGTGCCCGGGTTAAAGATCACCTGCGGTCCCGTACCCGTGCCATACAAATAGGCCGTCGCGATGACCGTGCCCGCGGTCGTAGTCAGTTCCACTGCCCCGCTCCGTAACCCCGGCACTGTGGGCGAAAACTTGACCACTATCGTGCATGTATCACCCGGGGCGTAGGTGTGGGCCGTGGCGTTGGTGGTACAGGTGCCTGTACCGGCATCGGTGAAGTCGAGTCCGGTTGCTCCAGCGGTCAGCACGACAGGCGCGGCAATGGTGCCGCTTGCACTGAAGGTGAAGGTCAGCGCCGGACTTTCGCTGCTCTGGCCCACCGGCGAGCTGGCAAGGTCAACGCCTCGCCTCATGACCTCCTTCAGTGCGTTGTTGTGAGTATCGGCGACATAGACATTGCCGCTGCCATCCACCGCGACTCCTTCGGGAAGTAGGAAACCCTCGCCTAGTGGCGTCACGCAACTCGACGACGTACAGCCAGCGGGCATCTCCTTCACCGCGCTGTTATTCAAATCGGCAACGTAGATGTTGCCGCTGAGGTCCACTGCAATGCCGGTAGGCCCATTGAACCCCCCACCCAGCGTGGTCACGCAACTGGACGACACGCAACTGGGAGGCATCTCAGTCACCGCGTTGTTCCCTTCATCACCGACATAGACATTGCCGCTGCTGTCCAGCGCAACACCAAAAGGAACATCGAAGCCCCCGCCCAGCGTGGTCACGCAGCTCGACGACGTGCAGCCGGCAGGCATCTTCTTCACCGCGTGGTTGCCGGAATCGGCGACATAGACATTGCCGCTGCCGTCCACCGCAATACCGCGAGGATTGCTGAAACCCCCGCCGAGCACAGTAGCGCAGCTTAACGAAGTACAGCTGGGAGGCAACTCGTCCACCACGTTGTTGTCAGTATCGGCGACATACAAGTTGCCGCTGCCGTCCACCGCAACGCCTTCAAGATCAAAGCCAAACTCGTCCACGCCTATCCTGGTCTCGCAGCTCGCTGACGTACAGCCGGGCGGTATCTTCGCCACCTGGGTGACTTGGGTATCGGCGACATAGACGTTGCCGCTGCTGTCCACAGCAACGGCAGTAGGGTACGTCAGGGCCCCGCCCAGGGTCTGAATGGCATAGCTGAACTGCGCGGTCTGAGCATAGACCGCGGGAAGAGCCGCACCCACGCACACTGCTGCCGATGCCGCCAGCCGCAGGGCAGTCGATCTGCCGATTCTCTTCTTGGTGACTAGCACATTCAGACGCCCGCTCACAACCCTGAGATGTTTAATGCATTGCATGGCATTGACCTCCGCAGCAGATCGGAATGTACTTTGAACACACGTTTCCTTGGCCTTGTTGCAAGGCGTTCGCGAGCGACAAGGTGCTTTCAGTTGCCAGGTAGGGAATTCAATAGGAGTGCTGGTTCTGCCGCCTTACGGCAAAGCCAGAGTTACTGTTTCTTGTTAGGCGATCTTCAGGGTCCCCCTCCCCTGTTAGTCGCGCTGACTTGGCGCTTATGGCCTTGGGATTACATCGACTCCGGCTCTGGTTTATGGTGTGGGAAGCGAAACGAGAAAAAGTAAGTCGTAACACTGGCATGGGATGCAGGTCGCTGCATAAGGGATGTAGGCTATCCCGTAAGAATTTTTGGCTACTCAGGGCGCCAGCCGTTCTCATGCTTTCTTCAATCGCCAACGTAGATCAGGTCTAAGAATCTGTGACGGCCAGAAAAACCGGGATTGAATGCCGGCTGCGAGAACAGACAGGGAGTCATTGGGCAAACGGGATTTGCGCTTACATTCGGCGTTCCAGGCACGTTACCGGCCACACCGACACTACCCCAAAACTGGGTCATTTCCTTGTCCGCTACATCCTCGCGGAATCTGGCACGAGGGTATGGCCCCCCGGGGTCTGAGGCTCCCTCGTCAGAGACGTGCTTCCAGCCGGGAATAGACATTGATGATCTCAACCTGAGAGCGTCGACAGCGCCGATTGGCGGGCAAAACGGGCCACCTGTCTTCCTAGTCCGGAAAGTGAGGTAGACGTTTTGCTCGCGGCAATTCCTGCTGCTGAACTCGTCTCGGCATCAAGGCACAACTAGGACACCGATACAAAGGTATAGCCAATACCATCGTCCAATTGTTCCTTCCGCTCTCTTCTGTTTTGATAACCAAGTAGTTCGGATTCCATCGGAATCTGGCGCTGCCGTCGCAGGGTCGGAGAAGCGCAAGCCAAGTCAGACTCAACGTCAACTCATCACGAATCTCGAGGAGCCACATGGAAGTCAAACAAGTGCGGCCACTTATGATCTCGAATGGTTGGATTCAGGCAGCTTGCGCTGTTTTGATCGTCGGCTTCCTGATCATGGGGATTCTGACTTATTACACATACAGCGATGAGCCCCCAATTCCCGAGGTTGTGAAAAACTCCAGCGGCGAGACGCTCTTTACGCGAGCCGATGTCATGAGCGGGCAGGCGGTTTTTCTTAGTCGCGGGCTGATGGAATACGGGTCAATCTTTGGCCATGGTGCCTACCTCGGCCCTGACTACACCGCGGAATATTTGCACCGCGCCGCGCTATCTTCGATCCAATTCTACTCAAGCCAAGGTTCGGACTCCGCCAGGGCTCGCACCATTGAGGACTTCAGAATCAACCGGTATGACACATCCACTGGCGTGCTGATCTACACGAACGCGCAGGTCAACGCATTCGAGGAAAACCGGGCCTACTACGCTTCGTACTTTGGCGAACCAACAACAAGATTCGGACTTCGACCAAACGCTATTGGCGACCCACTTCAAATCCGGCAACTGACAGCCTTCTTCAGTTGGAGTGCGTGGGCGGCATCCACAAATCGCCCGGGACACATCTACTCATACACCAATAATTGGCCCCCTGAGCCCCTCGTCGACAATCACGCAACGGCAGATTCGATCGTCTGGAGCGTTTTGTCTCTTGTCACTCTTCTCGGCGGTACCGGCCTGCTGTTGGCCGTATTTGGCAGATGGAACTTCCTTGGATGGCATGGGCGCGAACAGCAAACCATGTCCTTTCGCTCCCCGGACAGCGTTACGTTGACTCCTGCACAGAGGGCGTGTGCCTGGTTTTTCTTCATCATGGCGGGACTCTTCCTTGCGCAGACATTTCTCGGTGGCGCAACCGAGCAGCGGGCATCTTTCTCGTACCAATCATTGCCGGAAGGGAACCGCGACGCCAGAGCGTGCTGGCTTACTCTCTATTGGCGGCACTTGTGATCGTGGTCGTCGGAAGCCTGCTAGGTGAGTTCGCCGGTATGCAGGGGCTGATCCACAACGCCTGGTTCGGCAACCAGGGATTCGAATACCTAGACCTCGGACGTCTCTGGCAGATCCTTCTCACCGTAGGGTTGGCATTCTGGGTTGTAATCCTCTTTCGCGGGCTCCGTGGCACTCTCTCCGCAGACAGGGTCGGAAACATGCCCTGGCTGTTCTTCTTTTCCGCACTCTCAATCCCGGCATTCTACGGCGTCGGCCTTCTCGCCAACCCCGCCGAACATTTCACCACGACAGATTTTTGGCGGTTCTGGGTCGTCCATCTCTGGGTTGAGGACTTTCTAGAGTTGTTCACGACAATCCTTGTGGCTTACATCTTCGTGCTCCTGGGTGTGATCAACGAGCGTGCGGCATTGCGAGTCATTTACATGGACGTCATTTTGTATTCAGCCGGCGGGATCGTGGGAACTATGCACCACGTATACTTCTCGGGCGAACCTGCCATTCACATGGCTCTTGGTGCATTCTTCTCCGCAGCGGAGGTAATACCTCTTACGTTCCTCACACTCGAAGCATGGAGCTTCCTCCAGCTCGGAAGTATTCAGGGAGCGAACTCGACGAACTCGTTCCCACATTATTGGGCGGTCATGTTTTTGGCGGCTGTCGGCTTCTGGAACTTCCTCGGGGCGGGCGTCTTCGGGTTCTTGATCAATCTGCCCATCGTCTCCTATTACGAAATAGGAACAGCTCTGACCGCAAATCATGCGCATGCTTCCATGATGGGAGTTTATGGAATGCTTTCAATCGGCCTGGCGCTTTTCTGTCTCCGCTACATCATTCCTGAAAAGTACTGGTCGAACAAGGCCGCCCAGATAAGCTTCTGGTCATTAAATCTGGGTCTCGCATGGATGGTCTTCGCAACCCTGTTCCCGCTCGGAATCCTGCAGCTTTACCACTCGATCAACGCGAGTTACTATGATGCTCGCTCCTTGAATTTCATCGGGACACGCGCCAACTCCATTCTGGAGTGGCTGCGGATGCCTGGGGACATTGTATTCATTTTAGGTGGGGCGTTGCCCGTCTTATGGATTACGTATCGCGGCATCAGATTCATGCGTGATCGCGGCTCGGACGTGCAGGTGAAAGAAATCCTGTTCACCGACATCATGGCCGGGAACGTCGAGCCGTGACCCATGACCGTCTCCATCGAGTTTCTTCTCGTGATCGGATATGCGATATGTCTGGCGCTGATCGCCATGGTGTTGGAGATGATGGCTTCCTTTGCGCATCGGCGCTCCGTGAACTTCAGCACGTCTGGATTTGTCTATCACCCAGAACGGGACATCTGGCGGTGTCCCCAGGACCAACATCTGTTTCCGGTCTTCTCCGACTCCAGGCAAAAGAAGCCCCACAATG
>JBEKPF010000115.1:0-15929 GCA_049521035.1 Occallatibacter sp.
GGCCTTTTCGATGAGAGGCTGAAGGTCCGAAGATTGCGCGGGAAACGGAAGAAGTTCATGATTCATGTCAAAACTCCATTGCGTGCTGGTTCGCGGGGACCGTCTGCTCGTCGCGCCAGAACCATGCAGGTGACTTGGCATTAAACTGCCGCTTCGTTGCTCGGCGAGTTTGCCGGAGCGTCGAATTGGGAGGAGAAGTGGAAGCGACCGCCCGAAAGTTGATCTGGAAGTTGCGTCTTTGCCGGGGACGGGCGGTGTCAGGAGCGCGATCGCTACTACAACCGAGACCTAGAACAAGCCGGCCGAGGCATTCACAGGTTTTCTCATTTCGGGATATTGTGAGGCGCTGAGGTTGCTCGCTGCGGGTGCTGCGAATGCTCGCAAGCTGCTTGTTATCAGGCGAATGCAAGAGACGGGAGCAATCACTCGATGTAGCTCAATTTGAGGGCGAGATTGGGGAGAATGAGGAGATGTCGATTCGATTCTCGGCAGGCCTTAATTTCGTGAATTGGCCGACCACAGTTGCGTTGGACGGCGGGAAGGGCAACGCATTTTCTAGACGGATAACTTCAGAATCTCGGATACCTTTGTGCCCGCGCAAGCTCACCACGCACAACATCCCGGCGATCCGGCCATCCGGACCGGAAAGCGGGCTATAGGAAAAAGTGTGGTAGGTCTCCTCGGGATACCCGTTACGCTCAAGGATCAGCAGGAGTGTCTCTTCCCAGGAAGCCTCACCTGTCTCCATAACCCGGCGAATGCGCGGACCGATCTCCTTCCAGATCTCGTGCCACACTTGCGCCGCGGGCCTGCCTAGCGCCCACGGGTGCTTTTTGCCCAAGGTCGTACGGCGGTAGGCGTCGTTGTAGAGGATAGTGAGATCTGGCCCCCAGGCCATCCACATGGGAAAGCGCGAAGTGAGGAGAATCCGAACCACCGCCTTGAGGCTGTCGGGCCATTCTGCGGCCGGACCCACGGGAGTAGAGGCCCAGTCGAACGCGTCGACGAGCCGGGGCATTTCCTGCTCCTGCGTGGTGGTCAGTTCAAGCCCGGTAGCACTGAAGCCATCGGTTGGGCCGATCTCTTGCTGCATCGAACATGTCCCCCAGAAAAATGACCGCCGCGTCCTACTGCGAAGTCCGCCTTGGATACACACCGAGAGCCTATCCGATTCCGGCACCGGGCTCATTGCAATCTCTACTTAGGGTCGATGCGAGGTAACGACTTCAGATGCGATGCCTGGAATCTTGTTGACGTTGCCTGGAGCCCTATGTTTCTTGAGCCTCAACAGACGAGGCTACCTTCTAATTGGCGGAATACCATTCATCCGCGCCCGCTCTGTCCGAGGGGTCCAGACCTTGGGCATCGTGGATACTGACCCCTCAGTCGCCGCAGAGCCAGAGTATCGAAGGAAAGTGCCACGTGCCGCTTCGGACTGCATTCAACGCCACTAGCGATCCAGACAGTGGATTTGGCTTCGATGCCCTCATCAAAAAGAGCTGGAGAAGGCAAGCATCGGCGGCGCAAGCAAACAGTTGGCCTCCCTGAAGGTGGCGTTTCCGGCGCTTCTACCGTTTCTTTTACCCACGGAGATCCTTCGTTATAAGATTACGTTCGTTGGATCGAGACTATAAATCCCTGACCACTGAATGAGTTTTGCAATACTCGAGCAATTGGCCCTGAGTCGAGGGTCGGAATCGTTTGGAGAAAAGATCAATGCGCGTCGGCTTGTTTACACGCGAATATCCACCGGAAGTTTACGGCGGGGCCGGAGTCCACGTCGATTATCTGAGCCGAGAGCTCGCAAAACAGATTGAGGTCGAAGTACATTGCTGGGGACGACAGCACTCCGATCAAGCAAACCTCCATGTCCGCGGCGCGGAGCCGTGGAGCGACATCACCCATGGAACTGAAGGCAAATTCAAGGGAGCTCTGGAAGCGCTCAGCCTCAACCTGACCCAAATCAAGGCGCTTCAGGGCATTGACATTGTCCATACGCATACGTGGTATGTATCGATGGCTGGCTATCTCGCCAAGAAGCTTTACGGAGTGCCATTCGTACTAACCACGCACTCGCTGGAGCCTCTGCGTGCCTGGAAGGCCGAGCAGTTGGGAACCGGTTACGCCATGAGTTCCTGGATGGAACTTACCGCCATTATGGATGCCGACGCCATCATCGCAGTCTCTCAAGGTACAAAAGAAGACATCCTCCGCGCCTACCCGAAGGTGAACCCGCACCGCATCCATGTCATCTACAACGGCATCGATCTGGCCGAGTATCAGCAGACTCGAGATACAGAGGCGTTGATCGACTATGGCGTGGACCCGGCGGTTCCGTACGTTCTTTTTGTAGGCCGGATCACGCGCCAGAAAGGTGTCACTCATCTCGTCGATGCGATTCGCTACCTGCCGCCAGAGACACAGGTGGTTCTCTGCGCCGGGGCCCCGGACACTCCCGAGATTGCGGCAGAACTGCGCCAGAAGGTTGAAGATGCGAGACAGCGTCATCCGCGCATTGTCTGGATCGAGAAAATGGTCACCAAGCCGGAGGCGATTCAGCTCTACAGCAACGCCCGCGTATTCTGTTGCCCCTCGGTCTACGAGCCATTTGGCATCATCAATCTGGAAGCGATGGCCTGCCGCGCCCCGGTTGTTGCCAGTGCAACAGGAGGCATCAAAGAGGTGGTAGTGCATGGGGAGACGGGATACCTGGTGCCCTTCGATCAGGACCCGCATACGAGCTTCCCCACCAATCCGGAGAAGTTCGCGCGCGATCTGGCGTCCGGTATCCAGCAACTTCTGGACGATTCGGAGAAGTGCCAAAGATTTGGCGCTGCCGGAAGGCGACGCGTGGAAAGCATCTTCAGTTGGACAGCAATTGCCCGCCAAACCATTCAGCTCTACGAGAGCTTAGTTGAGCAATGCGGAGCGTAACTTACTCTTTTTGGCCGATAACTCACCCGGAAGGAACAGGGAACGAAGATGGCAGCACCTCAACCCGATGGACGCAAACGCGTAGTGATTGAAGATGTCTCACCGCTGATAGATGGGGGCAGATTCCCTGCAAAACGCACTTTGGGAGATCAGGTCCGCGTCGAAGCAGATATCTTCACGGACGGGCATGACTCGATCGCAGCCTCACTGCTGGTTCACCGCGAAGGTTCGGATGAGTGGACCGAGATACCCATGCAGCCCCTGGTGAATGACCGCTGGACAGCTGCATTCCGCGTGAAGGAACTAGGCCACTATGGCTTCAAAGTGCAAGGTTGGGTCGACCACTTTGAAACGTGGCGCCGCGATCTGCTGAAACGCATTAAGGCTGAAACCGATACGCCGGTCGACTATCTGATTGGCGCAGACTTGATAGACGCGGCTGCGGGCCGCGCATTTGCTTCCGATACCGAATGGCTACATAAACGCGCCGAGGTATTGCGATCCGGCATGGATGCAAAGCAGCTGCGCACACACGCGACGGATGTGCTGCTGTACGAGATGGCTCTCCGTTACCCTGACAAGCGATTTGCGACCGAATCGGACCGTGAGGCCAGCATTGTTGTTGATCCCGCACACGCGCGATTCAGTGCGTGGTACGAGTTTTTTCCCCGCTCTACTGCTGCGGAGCCTGGCAAACACGGCACCTTTGCCGATTGCGAGAAGCGCCTGCCTTATATAGCCGAGATGGGATTCAGCGTTGTATACCTTCCTCCAATTCATCCCATCGGCTTCACCTTCCGCAAAGGCCGCAACAATACCACCGAAGCGCAACCCGGCGATCCAGGCAGTCCGTGGGCGATTGGTTCCAAAGACGGCGGCCACAAGGAAATCCATTCAGAATTGGGCACCATTGAGGAACTTCACCGATTCGTCCAGAAAGCCAACGAGCTCGACCTCATGGTGGCCCTTGATATTGCCTTTCAGGTGGCGCCCGATCATCCATATGTGCGTGAGCACGCGAACTGGTTCCGCAAACGCCCAGATGGGACGATTCAATACGCCGAAAACCCACCAAAGAAATATCAGGATATCTACCCATTTGACTTTGAGAGCGACGATTGGACCGCCATGTGGGAGGAACTGAAGGACGTATTCCTATACTGGATTGACCAAGGCGTCACCATCTTCCGCGTCGACAATCCACATACCAAAGCCTTCCCTTTCTGGGAGTGGGCCATCGCAGAGATCAAGCGGGACCATCCACAGGTTCTCTTTCTGGCAGAGGCATTCACGCGTCCAAAAATCATGTACCGACTCGCGAAACTGGGCTTCAGCCAGTCCTATACGTATTTCCCTTGGCGTAACGCTAAGACCGAAATCATTACTTATCTAACTGAACTTACCCAGACTCCAGTTCGCGAATTCTTCCGCCCTAACCAATGGCCGAATACCCCCGATATCCTCACTGAGTTTCTCCAGATTGGCGGCCGGCCCGCATTTGTCATTCGCTTGCTTCTCGCAGCAACTCTTGGGTCCAATTACGGCATCTACGGACCAGCTTTCGAATTGCTAGAATGTCGCCCCCTTCGCCGCGGCAGCGAAGAGTATCTCGACTCGGAGAAATACGAAATCCGTACCTGGGACCTGAACCGGAAAGACAGCCTACGCGAGCTGATCACAGTGGTCAATGGCATCCGCAAGAACAACGAAGCACTGCAAAGCGACTGGTCGTTGAAGTTTCATCTTACCGACAACGATCAACTCATTTGTTATAGCAAGGAGTCAGAGGATCGCACCAATCTTATCGTGGTCGTCGTAAACCTCGATCCGCATCATACACAGGCAGGGTTTGTGACTTTGCCGTTGGACGAGTTACAAATTCCGCAGGATCGGGCCTATGAGGCTGAGGATCTGCTTACCGGAAATCGATACCTGTGGCATGGACAGCGCAATTATGTTGAATTGAACCCGGCGAATTTGCCCGGTCATTTCCTCAGAATTCACCGCCAGTTGAAGGTCGAGTCAGACTTCGAATACTTCTTGTAAGGACTTCAGTCACTTGGCGTTCTAGCTTGATTCACAGGCTGATGATCACCACTGTGTTTGGCGGAAGCATCACGACGTTATCCAATATCAGCGGCAGTCCGCGAGAACCCAGGACTACAAGGCCGCCCTCAGGAACTGGGAATGCCCCCTCCGTTTCGCCGAGATTGCAGCTGACTGTCACATCGCCGCGCTCCATCGAGAGCCACTTGTCCTGTTCGCTATAAGTCACGCTTGTATGTCCCGGCTCTCCATCGGTCAACGATGGTATCTCCCGCCGCAAACGGATCAATTGGCGATACCAATCCAGCATCTCCGCATGCTCACCCTCATTCGCTTCGTCCCACTTCAACTTCGACCGCTCAAACGTCTCAGGATCTTCCGGGTCCGGTATTGACTCCGGCGTCCATCCAAATGCTGCAAACTCCTTCTTCCGTCCCTCTGAAACAAGCCGGGCCATCTCTTCGTCATGATCGGCAAAATACTGGAACGGCGACGAAGCTGCCCACTCCTCACCTTGAAACAGCATCGGGATAAATGGCCCCATCAATACAAATGCGGCCGCAATCTTCGCCCGATCGAAGCCGACAATCTCTCGCACCCGATCCCCTAATGCTCGATTACCTACCTGGTCATGATTTTGGATATATCCCAGAAATCTGTGCTGCGATAAGTACCCCGCGAGCCGTCCATGCACGCGTCCGCGATATTTAGAATAGATCCCATCGTAGACGAAGTTCTGCTCCAATGCTTTGGCCAATTGGCCAAACTCACCGAAGTCTGCATAGTACCCTTTGCGCGGTTCAGGGCTCAACACAGCAAACAATGCGTGATGAAAATCATCGCTCCACTGTGCATCCATACCAAGACCACCAGCCTCGCGTGGAGTAACAACCCGCGAGTCGTTAAGATCGCTTTCCGCGATAAGCGTCAATCGCCGGGTCAATGTTGCACTCAGCATCTCGACTTCGGCTGCGAGTTGTTCAAGGAAGTGAATTGCAGACCGATCGACAAACGCATGCACCGCGTCTAATCGCAATCCATCAAGATGAAAGTCGCGTATCCACATCAGTGCGTTATCGCAGAAGAACCTGCGGACCTCGTTCGCTCCGCTATCTTCAAGATTGACTGCCCCTCCCCACGGCGTCCGATGCGATTCCACCAAGTACGGCCCAAACTTTCCCGTGTAGTTCCCTACCGGGCCGAAATGGTTGTAGACCACATCAAGCAGAACGGCAAGTCCCTTATTATGCGCTGCGTCCACAAATCGTTTCAGCGCATCAGGACCACCGTACGGTTGATGCACGGCGAAGAGCGCAACGCTATCGTACCCCCAGCCATGATTGCCGGCAAACGACGCTACGGGCATTAGTTCCACATGCGTTATGCCGAGCTCAGCCAGGTATTCCAGATTTCCGATCGCCGAGTCCAGCGTGCCCTCCTCCGTGAACGTTCCAATGTGCAATTCATAGATCACAGCGCTCGCAAGCGGGGGCGGCTGATATTTGTCATCGGTCCAGCGGAATGAATCCTGATCATAAACGCCAGAAACCCCGTGAACTCCATAGGGCTGCCACTGCGATCGGGGGTCTGGATAGCAAGTCTGGTCGCGGTCGACCAGGTAACAATATTCAGTGCCCGGTCCGGCATTAGTCACATCCAAACGCCACCAGCCGTGATCATCTGGCCCATTCATGGGCAGCGTAGAGCCGTTCACCCGCAGTGAAATCCTTTTCGGAAGCGGTGCCCATACTTCGAATCGATGCATGGTCACTCCGGTTCCCGCGTCAACAGTGCAACGGGAAACTTCCGCAACAGCGACTGCACACGTAACCGTACTCCCATCACCGCTTCACCTGTGAAGATGTTTCTCCACTTGCCAGGAGAGAGCTCTAACGACGTCGTCGCCCAATTACCGCCAAGCCTCAGCGGCCAGCGGGGCACAATCACAGCGACACAGTCACCCCGTAGAAATGCAATCAGGTGGTCGCCCTTCGATCCTTGTGCCGCCATTGGCGTATACGCTGCCTCCGCACCAAACCACTCCGGATGCTCGCGCCGCAGGTGCAGCGCTTTGCAGACAACATGCAGCTTCGGCATTCCACTGTCCATTCTCCGCATGATCTCATCTACATCCATTCCACCCTGCAGTTCACTCAGCATCTCTCGCCGCAGATCATAGTCCACCGGTCTGCGATTGTCCGGATCAACAAGGCTCAGGTCCCACAACTCGCCCCCTTGGTACGTATCCGGAACACCGGGCGCCGTGTATTTCAAAAGCGTCTGTGCCATGCTGTTAATACGTCCTGCCTCCAGTACACGTCCAACAAAGCGCTCCAATTCTGAGATGAACGCTGGTGACTCCAGAATTCTTTCGATGAAAATCCCTAGCGCCTCTTCAAACTCTTTATTCGGTTGAGTCCAACTGGTTTGCTGTTTGGCTTCGCGCATCGCCTTTTTCATATAAGCGATCAGCCTGTCTTTGGAAATGGGCCACGCTCCAACCAACGTTTGGTAGAGGAAGTACTCCGTATTACGGTCAGGATACTTGCCTGCTCGAAACGTTGTATTCGCGTGCGACCAGCGATTCACTGCAGCTCTCCATCGACCGGGAATCTCAGTGATTGCCGCCAGCCGAGCCCGCACATCGTCGGCACGCTTTGTATCGTGTGTCGAAAGCGTTGTCATGGTCTGCGGGTGGCTCGCCTGCATCCTCGCACAATAATCATGAAATTCCGCGATCGTCATGCCATTGCGGTCAGGTGCTCCGCCTACCTCGTTCAACCCGATCATCCGGTTAAAGCAGTAGAAAGCTGTATCCTCTACACCCTTGGCCATTACCGGTGACGAGAACTGCTGGAAGCGCAACAAGAACTCTGTCTCAAGGTCGCCCCGCGAACGCAGCGCCAGAACATCTCCAATAAAATCCAGAATGCCTGGGTCTGGATCATTGGTCCGTTTCTTCGCTTGCAACACGGCCTGTTCAATCTGCGCATGATCCTCGTCCAGACTCTGATCCCGCTCAGGGACCACGTAGGTCCGGTAAACCGCGAAGCAAGCGGCAACCTCTCTAAGTGCTCGTCGAATCTCCTCTCGGGTGTAATCGCGTCGATCTCGGTTATTTTTACATATCTCCACAAACAGGCTTGTAAGCCGGTTCACGTCGCTCCCGAGTGCGGTCAACTCCACATTCAGCTTCTTTTCGTGCACCAGTGTCTCAAAGTCAATGGTCTCGTTCGAGAAGTCGCGGTATATCTTGGTTAGCACATCCAAGCCGTTGTCGTATGCCAACAGACGATTGCACACGTTTAGAAAGTCGTATCCGGTGGTGCCTTCAATGGGCCAGCTTTCGCGCAAGAACTCTCTCGGCGCTAAAATTTTCTCGCCGATGATCCACGCATCCGGAGCGCGGCTCCGAAGTCGCTTGAAATACTGCTCGGGGTCGCGCAATCCGTCGGGATGATCCACGCGTATGCCATCAAGCACTCCGTTTGCCAGCCACTCCAAAATCTTACGGTGCGTAGCCTCGAACACGTGCATGCGTTCCATCCGCAGGCCTATGAGAGTATTCACATCGAAGAACCTCCGGTAACCCAGTTCGTGGTCGGCCGTCCTCCAGTACGCCAGGCGATATTGCTGTTCGTCAAGCATCCGATCCAGTGCATCGTAGTCGGTGTTCAATTCGTCTACAGCCCGAGCGATCGCTGCCACTACATCCAGCTCCTCTTCACACAGGCGATTGAGCAGACGGTAGATCACGGTTTTGTCACGGTGTCTCGCCATCGCAACTTCACGATCGATGGAGTCCGGCGATGGTAAACGTGAAAAGCTATCGGCGATAAAATTCAAGGTATCGTTCTGCAGGTACTCTGCCGCTTTCGACAGCGTAGCCGACAGTGACCGTGGCGCCACCGGAAACAAGTTGTCCATGTAGCGCACTTGGAACCCCTGGTTACTGTGCTCCAGCTTGATCTGCCCCGCGCTCAATACCCGCCCATACTGATCCCCCAGCACCGGAATCAATACCTTGTTTTGAAGCTTCATGTCTCCTGGATGCCAATCAATATCGAACCAGGTCGAGTACCGGCTCGATGGGCCATTTTCCAGAACATCCCACCAGTAACGGTTCTGCATCCCCAGCGCCATATGGTTGGGTACAATATCCAGCACCTGCCCGAGCCCCAGTTCCCCCAGACGCTGGCAGAATCTTTTTTGCCCCTCTTCGCCGCCCAGCTCTTCGTTGACCTTCTGGTAGTCGACAACGTCATAGCCATGCATACTTCCCGGGGCCGCTTGAAGATATGGGGAACAATAGACGTGAGAGATACCGAGGGCCTGTAGATAGTCGGCCACTTTGGTTGCATCGTCGAACGCGAAGCCTTGATGCAATTGCAGGCGGTATGTGGACGAGGGGATTCGCCGCATGAGGTTCTTGCGCAACTCAACCGCTGCAACGCGCGCTTTGTAGTAGGAGTCCAATGCTCGTTGAAAGGTTGTCGGGGCCACGTCCGGATGGCCCTAACCCGCATATAAATCAAGATTTCGTGGGATAGGTGTTGACGGAGCGAATACACTGAAGACCTCCGGTCGATGGCAAGATCACTGTGACGATTTCTGCTTCCGAATCGGTCCTTTTCTTCCCGCAAGTAACCCGGAGATCACGCTTCTGCATCTCAAGTTTCTATGACGTCCTCAAATTGACTCAACCGAATCCCTGGTCATCTTTGTCCTATGTGGCCATCGCGACCGGGGTCGTCAACTAGTAATATGAAGACGCGTTGAAAGCCTTCGGAGAACGACAGAGTGAAGAAGCTGGCAAGTGCAACCGATCCGTTCTGGTACAAGGACGCAATCATCTACGAGCTCCATGTCAGAGCCTTCTCTGACTTGAATGGCGACGGCATCGGCGATTTCCCTGGGCTGCTGACGAAGCTCGATTATCTTCAGGATCTTGGCGTCACCTGTATCTGGCTGCTGCCCTTCTTTCCTTCGCCATTGCGCGACGATGGTTATGACATCTCCAACTACGTCGATGTCAACCCGTCCTACGGAACTTTGAACGATTTCAAATCATTTCTGGATGCCGCTCACAAGCGCAATATGCAGGTGATGATTGAGCTCGTCATTAATCACACCAGCGATCAACACCCCTGGTTCAAAGGGGCGCGCGTAGCTCCACCTGGCTCCGACGCGCGCAATATGTACGTGTGGTCGTCCAACGATCAGCTCTTCAAGGACGCGCGCATCATCTTCACCGACACTGAAAAATCCAACTGGACCTGGGACGAGACAGCCAAGGCCTACTACTGGCATCGCTTTTTTTCGCATCAACCCGACCTGAATTTCGATAACCCAAGAGTCATCGAAGAGGTTCTCAAGGCCATGCGTTTCTGGCTCGATATGGGAGTTGACGCGTTGCGCATGGATGCCATTCCGTATCTGGTCGAGCGCGACGGTACATCCTGTGAAAACCTTGCCGAGACCCACAAAGTCATCAAGTCCATCCGCGCAACCATTGACGCCGAATATGCCAACCGTCTTGTCCTCGCTGAAGCCAATCAGTGGCCCTCCGATGTCCGTCCCTATTTCGGCGACGGCGACGAATGCCACATGGCCTTCCATTTCCCACTGATGCCGCGCATCTATATGGCCCTTCGTCAGGAAGATCGTTTGCCGATTACCGACATCATGGCTCAGACGCCGGCGATCCCCGATAACTGCCAATGGGGGCTCTTCCTCCGCAATCACGACGAACTCACCCTCGAGATGGTCACTAACGATGAACGTGACTACATGTACTTTGCCTATTCGGTTGACCCGCGCATGCGCGTCAACGTTGGCATCCGTCGCCGTCTGGCGCCGTTGGTCGACAATAACCGCCGCCGCATCGAGTTGCTGAACTCGCTGCTCTTGAGCTTTCCTGGCACGCCGATTCTGTACTACGGCGACGAAATCGGTATGGGCGACAACATCTATCTCGGCGACCGCAACGGCGTTCGCACGCCCATGCAGTGGAACTCTGACCGCAATGCTGGATTCTCCCGATGCGACCCTGCCCGCCTCTACTTTCCTGTGGTCATGGATCCGATTTACGGCTACCAGGTGATCAATGTGGAAGCGCAGCTTAGCGATCAATCGAGTCTGCTCCATTGGACCCGCAACATGATCGCCTTACGCAAGCTGTTCCAGGTCTTCGGTCGCGGAACCCTTCGTTTCCTGAATCCCGAGAACCGGAAGATACTCGCCTATCTTCGCGATCTTGATCGCCGCGACGGCTCACGCGAAACTGTCCTCTGCGTCGCCAATCTCAGCCGTTTCGCCCAACCGGTGTCGCTCGACTTAGCAGACTACGCGGGCTTCGAGCCCGTCGAGATGCTCGGATACGTTCCATTCCCCGCCATTGACGAGACCCCTTACGCTCTCAGCCTCGCTCCATATTCTTTCTTATGGCTTGAACTCCAGCCCGCCAGCACCAAAGCAGATCCCTTACCGCCGCCGCATTTGGAAACTACAGAAGACATCACTGCGAACCAGGCCGCTGCACTCGATCTTCAAACCTTAGGCTGGCCGGGATTGCTTGCCGGCCCCAGGCTGGCACTGCTGGAAAACGCTCTGCAAGACTGGTTGCCGCATCAGCGCTGGTTTGGAGCCAAGGCCCGCAAGATCCACTCCGTGCACGTGCTTGACTGGGTAGAGATTCGCACCACCTCAAACTATGCCGGCACCACGAATCCGGCTGCGGCCAACCTGCTCGACGAAAGCACGATCCCTCCCGCCGTGTTGTACGTTGAGGTTGGTTATTCCGACGGCCCGTCCGACATATATCAGCTCCCGCTGACCTTCAGCATCGCCTCGGTCGCGGAAGAACTCACGGTCAGTAACCCTCAGAGCATTATCGCCACCATCCCAACTCCAACGGGCTCTGGCGCCTTGCACGACGCCACAACCCGCGACGACTTCCGCCAGGATCTCTTGGCGCTGATCGTGCAGAACGCGACATTCGCCCTCTCCACGGCCGCCCCTGCCACTCCTGAAGTTGCATCGCCTTTCCCGGCTCCCTCAGCTAACCCGTCATCCGTCGAGCACAAGCCGGACGAAGCGAGTTCGGCGTCCATGCAGCACACCGCCGGTCTTCCCGTCGCCCCCGTCCCCATCACTGCGCAGCCCGGAGAAGCAGCCGCGCCCCCGTGTTCCGATGCGGCAACCGCACAACCTTCGAGTGCACAACCGCAGGGTCCCCGCGAGTCTCCCAAGGCGGGCAACCGCGTTTCACACACCGGCAACCTTGAGGCACGTGCTTCCAGTGCCTTCTCGGGCGCTCACTCCTTCGAACATCTCTCCTCGCGCGTCGGTTCTGCGGAGCAATCCAACACTTCAATTATCTATGGCAAACAATTGATCCTGAAACTCTTCCGGCGCCTCCAGCCTGGCAAAAACCCCGACGTGGAAATCGGCCGCTTCCTCACCGAAGTGGTCCACTTCGCACATATTCCACCCTTCATGGGCGAAATCACGATAACTGCGGCCAGCGGGGAGAAGACGACGGTCGCGATGCTGCAGGGACTTATCGCGAATCAGGGAGATGGCTGGCAGTGGTTCCTCGAACAACTCTCTGAATTCTTTTCATCCGTCGCTGCTCTTCCTGCTCCACCTGCAGCTCCCACTCCAAGCTTCATGAATGATCAAGAACCGCTCCATGGGGCCTTTGAGTATGCTGGACAATCGACCAAAGCCGTCGCACTCCTAGGTCGACGCACTGCGGAAATGCATCTCGCCCTCGCCACCTCCACGGACGACCCTGCGTTTGCCGCCGAGCCTTTCACCGTGCAGGATCTCGTTCGCGATGCGCGTCGAATCGAGGCTCAGATCACCACCGCATTTGAGGCCATCAAAGCGAAGATATCAACCTTGGATGACGAGGCCGCAGACAATGCCGGCTTGTTGCTTTCGCGGCGGCTGGCCCTATTTACCCGCACGCATTCCATCACCAGCATCGCGGCCGCCGGTCAGCGGATCCGCATCCACGGCGACTACCATTTAGGGCAGACCCTGAGGACGGGCGCAGCATCAAGAAAACACGGAATAGAATCGGGCCAGTCAGATGGAGACTTTGTCCTGCTCGACTTCGAAGGCGAACCCGCTCGCCTCCTCGCCGAGCGACGACAGAAACAATCGCCACTGAAAGATGTTGCTGGAATGATCCGCTCGCTCTCCTACGCTGCACACTCTGGGCTCGATCAATTCCTCACCCCCAGCCGCGAAGGCGTGGCCGCACAGGACGCCGAAAGGCTGACCGCATGGGCTATCTTCTGGCAGAATTCAGCCTCTTGCGAGTTTCTCCGTGCCTATCGCGAAACCATCGCAGTCAACCCAGTCCTGCTGCCTTCAGCCCCGCAGGCACAGGCGTTACTTGACGCCTACCTGCTTGAAAAAGCGCTGTACGAATTGCTTTATGAGCTCAACAATCGCCCATCGTGGCTCCGAATTCCGCTTGCCGGCATCTTAGCTTTATAGGAACTTGGCCCTGAATAAGTCGGCTGACGCATAACTCAGCCGTTGAATCAACGCTCTCCCGAGAAAGTAACGATGGCAACCGCTGATTCAATTTTCGACATCCCGGCTCCTTCTACTCCCCGCGCTCCCGGCCTTCTGGTCTTGCTCGCCACCATGCCCCTCGAACAACTCGAAGGTGTACTGGCGAACTTGACCTCTTCTTATCCTGCCGAGAGCCTGATTGTTGCTACTGCGGATGCGGTCCCAACTGATTCCTGGCCCAGTCTCCGCGTCGTTCCCATCCCGGCCGCAGTAGCTTCCTGGACGCTCACAGCCACTGACTTTGTGAACGCTTACCAGCTCGCGGGCGAGAATGACGCCCGCGCCATTCTAGTGCTTGGAGCGGGCGCCGCATCACTCCGACCCTCCGTCCTGCGTGAGCTCGCCAACGCCGTAATCGCTGCCAGTACCGACCTTGCAATTCCCTGCTACGACTTGCCTCCCCACGCCGGCCTGGCCAATTCAGCCATTCTCTATCCGCTTACCCGCGCCCTCTTCGCCTCGCGTGCCCGATTCCCGCTCGCCATCGATCTCGGCCTCTCGCTCCGCATGGCCGAGCGCCTCGCCGTCGCTGGCCAGCGCTTCACCACAGCCAACCAGGGCACTGCGCTGCTTTGGCCTGCCAACGAGGCAGCCGTCGCCGGATTCGTGGTCAACGAGTTTTCCGTTGGCCCGCGCGAAATCCCCCAGCCCGCCGAATCCGACATCAATGCCATTCTGGCCTCAGTCACTGGCTCCCTCTTCTCTGATATCGACGCCAAGGCTGCGTTCTGGCAGCGTCCCCGCCAAGTGCCACCTGCGCGCTATCCGGTGCACCAGGCGCCCACCGCGGATGCTGCCCCGGATATAGGCTCGATGCTCGACGCTTTCCATCTCGCTTACGCCAATCTCCAGGAAATCTGGTCGCTCGTCCTGCCGCCCAACTCCCTTCTCGGACTCAAGCGGCTTTCCGCCACCAACGCTGCAACGTTTCGAATGCCAGACGGCCTGTGGGTCCGCATCGTCTTCGACTTTCTCCTCGCCTACCGGCTTCGCACCATCAACCGCGGACATCTGCTCGGCGCACTCATTCCGCTTTATCTAGCCTGGGTCGCCAGCCACTTCAACATCACGGCCTCGGGAACAGCCCCTGAACGCCATATCGAAGCTGTCGCCGCCACTTTCGAGGCCGATAAGCCCTATCTCGTCTCGCGTTGGCGATGGCCTGACAGGTTCAACCCATGAGCCATCGAATCCGCTCGCGGCCCGGTTGCCAATGCCCCGGCTTCAGCCATCCGAGTCGAGTTATGCCGGAGCAGAGCCTCTCCGCACCCATTGGCCCCTTGTTCGGCACGCAGCAAAAGAAAGCATTCAAGGAGTGAGTCCCATGCAAAACGTCCTTGCCATCATGCTCCAGACCATTCCAGACCAAGCCACGCAGACGGTGTTTGTCGACAACGCGTCGATTTGGCACCATATGTCCGATGCGCTCCATCAGTCCTTCTATCGCGTTCTCACGCTGCTCATTGCCATCCTGCCGGGAATCCTTGCATTCTTTGTCGCCCTCACTGTATTTGCGTTCATCGGCATGGCAGTCTCCGCGCTGTTGCGACGCGCGCTCACCATCGCAAAGTTTGACAACTACCTCACCCATGCCCGTGGCAGCGTTGAGTGGACACCCGCCACTTCACCCACGGCAATCATCGCCCGTGGCTCGTTCTGGGCTTTCGTCCTGCTGGGGCTTATCATCGGCGTCTCTGCCTTCGATGCCTCGTATGCGACGGCCGTTACTCTGCCCATCTCACTTCTGCCCTATCTCACCCACGCGGTCGGCGCCATTTTCCTGCTCATCGCGGGCACACTGGTCGCGCGCTTCCTGGCGCGGTCGGTCCTCATTGGAGCCGTCAATGCGCAACTCCAATACGCCCGTTTCCTCTCGCTCGGCGTCAAGTGGCTCGTACTTGTTCTCACTGCCGCCATGATCCTCGACCACCTCCAGGTCGGCGGCGTCGTGGTTGAGTTGGCATTTGGGATCCTCTTTGGTGGCATAGTTCTCACTCTTTCGCTTGCCGTTGGACTGGGCTCCCGCGACCTCGTCAGCCGCTCGCTCGAGAGCCACGTCGAGCGCACCGGAGAACATGGCGCCGTCCCGCCCAACTCCCCCCCCACCATCCCCGTGGATTCGATACGCCACTTCTGACAACGGTCGTTTGAAACGCTCGCACCGGCTTTCTTACGGCAATCCCGCTTGGGACGCGCAGCATTTGGCCTCCGGTCGCCTGCTACCGAAACGCTGCGGGAGTGGACTCAGTTGAGCAATCTGGTTAGCATCCAGGTAGAGCGCTACCACAAGGCGACAGGCAAGACCGAACACGCAACTCGTTTCTACATCTCCAGTCTTGAGCCTAATGCCAAGCGGC
>JBEKPF010000116.1:0-14821 GCA_049521035.1 Occallatibacter sp.
AGATGATCCGGTGTGCCCGCGCGTAGATTCGGCGTGATCTTGCGCCCATACATTTGCACTACGTCACCGTCGAGATTCATCACCGGGATAACCAGCGAGCCGCGCAGATGCTCGTGGCCGCTCGCGCGGAAGATACCCAGCCGCTCCAGTTGCCCGCGCACCTGCGCGCCGGCGAGACGGTTCTTGTCTGGCAGCGCCGGACCTAACATGCGGTCGCTGAAGCCCAGCTTGAACCGCTCGACCAACTCCGCCGATCTCAGACCGCGCTTTTCGAGATACCGCTTCGCGTCCGGCGTGTCCCGCAACGTGTCGCTGTAAAACCGAACCACCTCCAGCATTACCGCCCGGTCGTCGGCCCCCAGCGTCACCGGGCAGGGCAGCTTGGGGATCGTGGCTATTTTCACCACCGGACCGGCTGAGGGAGCATAGTCCTTCCTCAGCAGCGCGAGAGCATGTCCATCGCTCATGCTGCGTGGCGACACACACTGTGCTGCTGTAGCGATCCAATGCGCTCATAGATGAAAGCCCCCGCGACTTCCATGCAGAATTCGTGAGGGCGATTGCTGCGATCCGGCACCCAGACAGCACCCTCCTCATTTCATCTATCTCCGCAAGTACCTGGAGTTGTGAGCCTTACGTGCGTGGCCACGCAATGACCGCTTCCGAACCCCGCAGCGGTCACGGTTCTGTAAGCTGGAAAAAAGGACGATAGCACGATGGTTGCGAGGATGAATTGAATTGAAATGGTCTATGGTTGCAAAGGTTGGATTTGAACCGGCGACCGCTGAGTTACGAGTGATGCAACGCATGTATTTTAGATAGATTGGAGAGCATGGTTGGCAACTTCAAAGCGGGCTAGCGAGCCGCAAATGAATTTACAGAATTGGTATTTGAGGTTGGTCCGGGTTGAAGAGACTGGACCTCAGTGGCAAGTTGGAGACACATCGTTTCGTTCGGCGAGACGTATTGGGATATTGCTTCTGGGGCGAATTCTCAATTTGAGACGCTGTAATGCTCGGATTCATTCCTGCCCGCGCCGAAATTGGATGTGCATTTACCTAATAGTTGCGCACTGACAGTCCGAGCGGGCGCTCCCTGCGGTTGTTAGCGCTCAAATCCTTAAGATTTGTTCAAGCAGTTGGCCAAGCGCTGGCATTCCGAGAATAGATCGATCCAGGTGCGACTTATCTTATCTAAGATAAGAATGTTTTTGGGCAACCGTTTCGTAAAATTGTGCTACAAACATATCAGGACGGCAGATTAATTCAATCTGTCCAAATGCTGGGTAATTTCCCGAGAGTCATAGAAAAGCGGTGAATTGTGGAACAGTGGGGACCAAACCGACGACCAAGTCGATTTTGGGGGCTCATGTTCACTGCACTGGCTTGCTGCGTCTTTCTTTGGGGACTCCAATACAAGCTTTCTCTCTACTACCCTCCCAAAGCCCCTTCCCATCAAGTTCCAATGGCAAAGCTCCTTTCAAAGAACGAGCAGTCAAACACCCAAGAGATTTCAAAATATACCCAATCGAAGCAAGCAATTAAAGCACTACTGACACCGTACGGTCTGCTCCTTTTCATTCTGCTTGTCGTGTGCGCAACCCGCATGCAGGCGTCGTGTGTTCTGATATCTGTGAATGATCCAGCCTTTGAATTGCGGCAAGCTCTTCGAGAGGCATTCTTCGTTCGACCCCCTCCCATCCTCACCGCGTAATCTTTCGGAAATTTGAGTTGGGCAGTTGCTCCTGCATTGGGGCACGAACCCACGCGTCCTTGTTCCCTTCAGGGGTTTCTCCTGCGGATAACATGGCGATCCTAGCTACCTTTTCAGACTCAACATCCTAGCTCTATTTGAGGTGCATTCAACTTATGCGAAAGCAGACCTCCTTGTTTCTCGTTGCTGGATTGTCACTTTCGATTGGCAGCTGCATCGTTGCCTGTCGCGGGAACGGCAAAGACTCCTCCGCCAAAGCCGACGAGGTTCCGTCAGCTCAAGTGGCTACGGCACAACGCGGAAACCTCGCCCATACATTGAGCCTTGCCGGTCAGTTCCAGCCCTACCAGGTAGTTGACGTCCACCCCAAAGTCACCGGCTTCATGGAGAAGATCAATGTCGACATAGGAGACAAGGTGCACAAGGGACAAGTTCTCGCGGTGCTGGAAGTGCCCGAGCTGAATGCTCAACTGAAGGGGACCGGCTTCGAGGTCGAGCGCTCCAAGGACGAGCTGCTTCGCGCTCAGCACGAAATCAAGCGCGCGGAAGCCACGCATGCGGCTCTACACGCCGACTACCAGCGTCTCCTGGAAGCTTCAAAAGCGCAGCCTGGTCTGGTTGCACAGCAGGAATTGGATGACGCACAGAGCAAGGATCTATCTTCGGAGTCCCAGGTGGACGCAGCCAAAGCTGCGGCGGCGGGAGCGCAGGAACACACTCAGGTGGCCGGCGCGGACAATGAGCGTGTCCAGGCACTGAAGAATTACACCAATGTCACGGCTCCTCTCGACGGTGTCGTGGTGTGGCGCTATGCAGACACTGGCGCGCTTATTCAGAGCGGTACCAACTCGAATGAACAGGACATTCCGATCGTGCGGCTTTCGGAGAGCGGTCTGCTGCGCCTGCGCATGCCAATCCCCGAAAACGACGTGCAGTTCGTGCATCTCGGCGATCGGATGCAGGTGCGCGTCGATGCAATCGGGCGCTCGTTTACCGGCAAGATTGTACGTTTTACGCGTGACGTGAACTTCGAAACACGGACGATGGAGACCGAGGTCGACGTTGACAATCGAGACCTTTCGATCGATCCAGGCATGTATGCGAATACACAAATGCAGTTGGCGCACGCTGACAACGTTACGACGATTCCGGTCGAGGCCCTTGTTCTTAAAGGAGATCAACAGTCGGTCTATTGCGTGGACGCCGATAACCGCATCCGCATCCGCACTGTGCAGGTAGGACTTCGCGGATCGAAGCTGGCGGAGATCAAGAGCGGGCTTGAACCCGGCGACCGGGTGGTTATTGGAGGACAAGAGAATTACGCCGAAGGCGAGCGGGTTGAGCCGATCCTCACAACGGAGCCTGCTTCCGAGACTGTCCATGAGTCAGGCGGAGTGATCGACCTGAAGGCAGCAGCAGAGGAGAACAACGGAGGTGCGAAGTAATGCCGAAGTTCGCCCTCAAGTATCCGTTCTTCATCATCATGCTCTGCTTGATGGTTTCGCTCGTCGGTGGAGTCAACACGGTTCGCATGCCGGTGGATCTCTTTCCCAAGATCGATATGCCGGTAGTGGTGGTTGCGACGTTTTATAACGGCATGCCACCGCAGCAGATCGAAGCCGATATTACCAACACTTTTGAGCGCTTCTTTACATTGGGCGCCAACATCGACCACAGCGAGTCGCGCTCTCTAACTGGCGTAAGCCTGATCAAGATCTACTTCAAGCCGGGCACTGATCCGAACGCAGCGCTGAGTAACATTGCCAACCTTGCCATGGCTGACCTTCGCCGCCTGCCGCCGGGAACGCTGCCCCCGGTGGTGCTTGGCATGGACGCCTCGACGCAACCTGTGTGCCTGGTAACACTCAAGGGACAAGGTCTGAATGAAACGGCTCTCAAGGATATGGCGCAGTTTCAAGTGCGCAATCAGATATCCAATGTGCAGGGCGCTTCGGTGCCCCAACCCTATGGCGGAACATACCGCCAAATTCAGGTGTATGTCGATCCGATAAAAATGGAGGCGCGCAACCTGAGCCTGAACGACGTGGTGGAATCGGTTGACAGTTCGAATCTCATCCTTCCGGCCGGCGACGTGCGCATCGGTTCGAAGGACTTCAATATCTATGCCAACAGCCAGTTTCCCGACGCAAGCTCCATGAACGAAATGCCGCTGAAGTCCGTGGGCAACGCGTCGGTGCTCGTAGCAGACATCGGAAAGGCACAGGACTCGGGAGCGCTGCAATACAACATCGTGCGCATCGACGGTCAGCGGTCTGTCTACGTGCCGGTCTTCAAGCAGGGCGGAAACAGCAACACTATCACCATCGTTAACGGCATGAAGAATGCCATCCAGCATCTGGTCGATATTCCGGCTGCTCTGAAAACCGCAGTGGTTTTCGATCAATCAATCTTCGTAAAACTGGCCATCAAAAATCTGGTCAAGGAAGCCAGTATTGGCCTGGTGCTGACCGGCATCATGATTCTTGTCTTTCTGGGTAGCCCCCGTGCGACCTTCGCGGTGTTGCTGTCGATTCCGCTTTCGGCTCTGGTGTGCCTATTGCTGACAAGCGCGATGGGTGGCTCGATCAACACCATGATTCTCGGAGGGCTCGCCTTGGCATTTTCCCGATTGATCGACGATTCCGTTGTGGTGCTTGAAAACATCTTTCGCTATATGGAGATGGGATTTGCACCAAGGGACGCGGCTGAAAAGGGAGGCATGGAAGTGTCGCTCGCGGTCCTCGCAGCGACCTCGACCACTTCCATCGTCTTCTTTCCCGTGAGCTTTCTCTCCGGGATCAGCAAGTACATCTTCACTCCTTTGGCGCTCGGTGTCGTGCTGTCTATTTTCGCGTCCTACTTCTTCGCGATGACAGTGGTACCGCTTTACTGCGCAAACTTTATTCGACTTAAAGACGAGTCCGAAAATGAAGGGACGAAACCGGGCTTCTTCCACCGTTTCGAACATAAGTTCAACGAGAAATTCCAGCACCTGCTCAATTGGTATGAGGGGCTTGCGATGCGCGCCATGCGGCGTCCGGGCTTCACGGCGGCCGTGATTCTGGGCGGCGTGGCGCTCACTATGCTAGTGCTCTTTCCGTTTCTCGGTCGTGCCTACTTTCCCCGAACCGATCCCGGCCAGTTCGTGATCAACGTGCGGATGCCAAGCGGCACTCGATTGGAAGTGAGCAATGAGTACATCGCGAAGGTTGAAGACATCATCCGCGGCGTTGTCAAACCTTCCGACATGGACATGATCGTATCCAACATCGGTGTTTACCCCGACCTTTCTGCGATTTACACAAGCAACGCATCAATGAACACGGCCTTTGTTCAGGTAAGCCTGAAAGAGGAACATAGCATTCCCAGTTACGAGTATATGCAGCGCGTTCGCGAGGAACTCTCTCAGCAGATGCCTGAACTCACAGCCTACTTTCAGGCTGGTGGGCTGGTGGATGGAGTCGTTAATCAGGGACTCCCTGCGCCAATCGACATCCAGGTCAGTTCCATGGATATGGATGGCGCTTATGCGCTTGCCAGGGAACTGGCTCAGAAAGTAAAGGCGATACCGAACGTCAGCGGCGTCTATATTCCGCAAGACATCGATTATCCGGGAATTGCTCTGAACATCGATCGGGAAAAGGCCAGCCTGATCGGACTGTCTGCGAAGGACGTTGTTCAGAACGTAATCACGGCCATGACCTCCGATGGCATGATCGCGCCCAGCTACTGGATCGACCCAAAGAGCGGTAACAACTACATGGTCACAGTCCAGTACGCAAACAGCCTGATCAACAACATGTCGATGGAGGACTTTGAAAACATCCCGCTGCGGGGCGTTCACCCAGCCGGCTATAGCCCGATGCAGGAGGCGCGTGAGACTTCCAGCGATCAGCGCGAGTTCTGGAGGGGTGATCACACGGCTGGATACACTCCCTTGAGTTCGGTCGCGGACCTCAAGCTGATCAATACACCAACCGAAGTGGATCACTACCAGATACGGCGCGTGATCGATGTCTATGTTTCAACCAAAACTGAAGCCCTGCAGGGCGTCGGGAGAGATGTCAACAAACTGCTGGCAAACACGAAGACGGACAAGAATACGGTTCTGAATTTGCGCGGGGCCGTCATAAGCATGAACAAATCATTCGAGGAGTTCGGACTCGGACTGATCATCTCTGTGCTCATGGTGTACCTGATCCTCATGGCCCAGTTCACCTCCTTCATCGATCCATTCATCATTCTCATGGCAATTCCTCCAGGGCTTGCCGGGGTCGTGATGATCCTCCTTCTGACAGGCAGCACGCTGAACATCATGTCTCTCATGGGCGTGATCATGATGACCGGCATCGTCGTCTCAAACAGCATTCTGATTGTTGAATTCGCCGGGACTCTGCACAAGGAAGGAAAGAGCCTGCTGGATGCAGTCGTGCAGTCGTGCAAGATCCGCCTTCGTCCGATCCTGATGACATCGCTGGCAACGCTGTTGGGCATGATTCCGATGGCGCTTGGAATGGAGGCGGGCAGCGAACAGTATGCCCCTCTGGCACGTGCGGTTATCGGCGGATTGGCAGTCTCGGTTGTGGTTACCGTTTTCCTGGTGCCTGCTGTTTATCTGGTTGTCCACGGTCGGCGGATTGAGAAATCAGCAGCTGCATCGGAGGCCTAGAGAATGGCAACCCGCATGATTGTTGGTCATTTCGATAGCAGCTTCGGTCCTCAAACGGATCGCTCGCAAGCGACGAACCTCGGGGGTGCGGAGTAATGCCGAAGTTCGCCCTAAAAAATCCGTTCTTCATCATAATGCTCTGTCTGATGGTCTCGCTTGTGGGGATCGTGAACACCGCGCGGATGCCGGTTGATCTGTTCCCCAAGATCGACATGCCCGTGGTTGTGGTCGCTACCTTCTATAACGGAATGCCGCCGCAGCAGATCGAAGCTGACATCACCAATACTTTCGAACGCTTCTTCACATTGGGCGCCAATATTGACCACAGCGAGTCGCGGTCACTGACTGGCGTAAGCCTGATCAAGATCTACTTCAAGCCGGGAACCGATCCAAATACGGCGCTTAGTAACATTGCAAATCTTGCCATGGCTGACTTGCGCCGCCTGCCTCCGGGCACACTGCCTCCAGTGGTGCTGGGCATGGATGCTTCGACGCAGCCAGTCTGCCTGGTGACGCTGAAGGGCCAGGGACTGAACGAAACCAATCTCAAGGATATTGCACAGTTTCAGGTCCGCAATCAGATATCCAATGTCCAAGGTGCATCCGTCCCGCAGCCGTACGGTGGGACCTACCGGCAGATTCAAATCTACGTCGATCCGGTCAAGATGGAGGCACGCAATCTCAGCCTGAACGATGTGGTTCAGGCTGTGAACAAGTCAAATCTTATATTGCCGGCAGGCGATGTGCGCATTGGCTCCAAGGACTTTAACATCTACGCGAATAGTCAGTTTCCTGATGCGAAGTCGATGAACTCGATACCACTCAAATCGGTGGGAAATTCGTCGGTGCTGGTGGCGGACATTGGAGAGGCTGAGGATTCCGGCGCGCTTCAATATAACATTGTGCGCATTGACGGGCAGCGGTCTGTCTATGTGCCGATCTTCAAGCAGGGCGGCAACAGCAACACCATCACGATCGTGAACGGGATGAAGGCCGCAATCAAGCACCTGGTCGACATTCCCGAGTCATTGAAGACCGCAGTTGTCTTTGACCAGTCGATCTTCGTAAAGCTGGCTATCAGCAACGTCACCAGGGAAGCGGCGATAGGCCTGGTGCTCACCGGCTTCATGATTCTGATCTTCCTCGGCAGTCCTCGCGCCACGATTGCTGTGCTTCTTTCTGTTCCGCTCAGTATGGTGTTCTGTCTGCTGGTTACCAACTTCATGGGCGGCTCAATCAACACCATGATTCTTGGCGGCCTGGCGCTGGTATTCTCCCGTCTCATCGATAACGGTGTCATCGTGCTTGAGAACATCTTTCGCCACATGGAGCTGGGAGAATCTCCTGACCTTGCCGCGGAGCGCGGCGGCACTGAGGTCTCAATGGCCGTGCTCGCCGCTACCTTCACGACATCCATTGTGTTCTTCCCAGTTACTTTCTTCAGTGGAATCAGCAAATACATTTTCACGCCTCTGGCGCTCGGTGTGGTTCTTTCCATCTTTGCTTCCTACTTTTTTGCGATGACGGTAGTGCCGCTCTATTGCGCGAAATTCATCCGACTTCGCCATGAGCCGGACGGGCGCAAAGAGACGCAAGGAGGCTTATTCGTCAGGTTCGAGAAGGCATTTAACGAACAATACGAGCGCATGCTGAGTTGGTACGAACGGCTGGCCAAGCGTGCAATGCAGCGCCCTGGCTTGACGGCGGCTGCCATTTGCGGCGGAGTGGTTCTTGTTCTCGCGTTGACCTTCCCGTTTCTTGGCCGCGCCTATTTTCCGCGTACCGATCCAGGCCAATTTGTCATCAACGTGCGCATGCCAAGCGGCACTCGTCTGGAGGTCAGTAACGACTATATTGCCAAAGTCGAAGGTGTCATCCGTGGCGTGGTCAAGCCAGCGGACCTGGACATGATTGTTTCCAATATCGGCGTATACCCAGATCTGTCCGCGATCTACACCGCTAACGCGTCCATGGACACGGCTTTCGTGCAGGTCAGCCTGAAGGAGCACCACAGTATTGGGAGTTACGAATATATGCAGCGTGTGCGAGAGACGCTCTCGCGCGACATGCCTGAACTCACGACGTATTTTCAAGCCGGCGGGCTAGTAGATGGGGTTGTGAATCAAGGACTGCCAGCCCCGATCGATGTGCAGGTGAGCTCAATGGACATGGAAGGCGCATACGCATTGGCCAAGACCCTGGCACAAAAAATCCAAACGATGTCGAACGTGAGCGGTGTCTACATCCCGCAGGATTTGGACTACCCGGGCATCGCGCTGAATATAGACCGCGAAAAAGCCAGCCTCATCGGGCTTTCTGCGAAAGAAGTGGTGGACAACGTGATTACCGCAATGACGTCTGACGGCATGATTGCGCCAAGTTACTGGATTGACCCGAAGAGTGGCAACAACTACATGGTGACAGTTCAATATGCCAACCGGTTTCTCAACAACATGTCGATGGAAGACTTCGAGAATATCCCTTTACGGGGCGTCAAGCCGGCTGGGTACGACCCGATGCAGGACGCTCACCGGGCCGGAAACCAGTCCCGCGAATTGACGCGCGGGGATCACACGGCGGGCTATACGCCCTTGAGCTCGGTTACCGATATCAAGCTCATCAATACTCCTACCGAGGTCGATCACTATCAGATTCGGCGCGTGATCGATATCTATGTTTCCACCAAGACGGAGGCATTGCAGCGCGTTGGAAGCGATGTTAGCAAACTCCTTGCGAACACGAAGACAGACAAAAACACAGTCTTGAATCTGCGGGGAGCCGTGGTCAGCATGAACCACTCTTTCGAGGAGTTTGGGGTTGGGCTAATCATTGCAATCCTGATGGTCTATCTGATTCTCATGACTCAGTTCACGTCATTCATTGATCCGTTCATCATTCTGATGGCAATTCCACCGGGACTGGTTGGGGTCGTGCTGATCCTGCTGGTCACCGGCAGCACGTTGAACATCATGTCCTTGATGGGCGTGATCATGATGACCGGCATCGTGGTTTCGAACAGCATTCTGATTGTTGAATTCGCCGGCACTCTACACAGTCAGGGCTTGTCGCTCTTGGAAGCCGTGGTGCAATCGTGCAAGATCCGGTTGCGCCCAATCCTAATGACATCTTTGGCGACATTGTTGGGAATGATTCCGATGGCCCTTGGGATGGAGGCGGGCAGCGAGCAGTATGCTCCTCTCGCACGAGCAGTCATCGGCGGGCTCGCCGTCTCCGTGGTCGTGACCGTATTTCTGGTTCCGGCCGTATACCTCATCGTCCATGGACGACAAGAGAAGAGCTCCGCAATTGCGGGGGAGGCATGACGTTCATGAAAAAACGTAAGAATCTGCGAGCCTGTTGCGGGTTCGTTTTCGCTGCAGTGGTTGTAGGTGCTGGCAGCCTTGCCGGCCAGGCTCCTGGCACGAATGCTCCACTTCCAGACGCGCCGCAGGCTCCGCCGATATTTCTTGCGCAGCAAGCTTCGGGGCCTATCGCATCACCATTCGATCAGGCGTCCTCGAAGCCATCCGATAACTCAACTCCAGCTGAACACCCGCGCCTTACACTGTCGGATGCCGAAAAGATAGCCATCAAGAACAACCCACGAGTGAGCGTGGCGCGTCTTCTTGCGATGGCGCAGCATCAGGTGATGCGCGAGACACGTTCGGCCGAATTGCCGACCGCGAATGCTGCGATCACCGCAGTGCAGGCGGAGGACGCATCACGCATCTCTGCAGGCTCTCTGACGGCCTCTCGCCTGTTTACGCATGCCGGGGCTGGTGGTGGTTTTACGCAGCTTCTCACGGACTTTGGCAAAACCAGCAATCTGGTCGCGTCTTCGAAACTCCAGGAGAAAGCGCAGAATGCAAATGCGCTCGCGACGACAGAAGACATCGTCATTGCCACCGATCAAGCCTTCTTTGACGCGCTTCAGGCCCAGGCCCTACTGAAGGTTGCAACCCAGAATACTTCCACGAGACAGACCACGCAGACTCAGATTAGCTCTTACACACAGAATAAATTGAAGTCCACTCTTGATCTGAGCTTTGCGGACGTCAACTTGTCTCAGGCAAAGCTGCTGGAGCTTAGTGCAAGAAGCAATGCGGACTCTTCTATGGCCGCGCTGGATGCGGTTCTAGGCCTTGACAGGCAAGTAACATACGACTTGGTAGAGGACACCAGCCCATTGTCAGCTCCCCCCGCGGATGCCGATCAACTCATTCAACTCGCGCTTCGGCAACGACCTGACCTTCAGGCACTGAATCTGAATCAACAGGCAGCCGTTAAGTTTAGCCATGCGGAGCGCGATCAGAAGCTCCCAAGCATCACAGCTGCTGGAACTGTCGGGAGCGTTCCGATACGGCCCCCGCAATACTATGTTCAGAATTGGTGGGGCGGGATTGGGGTCAACATGAACATTCCCATCTTCAATGGCTTTCTCTACTCCGCACAAGCAAAGGAGGCGTCGATCCGTGCACAAGCCGACTCCGAGCAGGCCCGCGAGCTGAAAGATCGTATAGTCAGGGATGTTCGCACCGCGTGGCTGGCAGCGAACACAGCTTATCAAAGTGTTGCTGTCAATCAAGAGCTATTGAACCAGGCCAACCTGGCCCTCTCTCTAGCGCAAACGCGCTACCAGCTCGGATTGAGCTCAATCGTCGAACTCAGTCAGGCCCAGTACCAGCAGACAGACGCTGCCATCGGCTACACAAATGCTCAATATCAATACCGCCTCGCGCTTGCAAACATCGCCTATCAGACTGGAGCGACTCCATGATCGAAAATTTCAAGCTGAAGGTCTTCCGAGTCGTCGCGGAGTTGCTCAATTACCGAAGGGCCGCTGAGGAGCTTCATCTGACCCAACCTGCTGTCACCTCCCAGATACGATCACTTGAGGAAGGCCTTGGAATCGCCTTATTCGACCGTATCGGCCGCGACACGAATCTGACTCCGGCCGGGGTAACGCTATTGCAATACGTTCGACAAATTGAAGCGATTGCCAACGACGCAATTGCCGCACTTGCGCCGTTCGGAGGACAGGAAGGAGCTGAACTGAGCATCGGGGCCTCCCATACGATAGCCGTCTACCTCTTGCCGAAGCTTCTTACCCAGCTTTTGCGGGAATGGCCACGGCTGAAGATCCATGTCATTGGCGGAAGCACGAATGAAGTTCTGCAAGCTCTGACGGCTCACCAGATTGCCATCGGATTGATTGAGGCACCGGCACATCGGCCGGATCTCAAGGTCGAGGTGTTCGGAGAGGACGAGTTGACGCTCATCGTCAGGCCAGATCACCGCTGGGCGTTGAAGGGAAATGTCAAGGCAGCAGAGCTGGTTCAGGAACCGATTCTGCTTCGGGAAGTTGGCTCAGGCATGCGCCAATTTGTCGAAGAGTATCTGGAACGAAACGGTGTCCTGAGACAGCAACTGCGCACAGTTGTCGATCTGAATTCGACCGAAGGTATCGTTGCAGCGGTTGAGGTCGGCCTTGGCATAGGGTTCGTCCCCTACATGTCAATTGAAAAGTCCTTGGCTTTGGGAAGTGTGAAAGCAATTCAACTTGACAATGGTCCGATCCGCCGGCAATTGAGCATCGTGCTCCTGAACGGTCCGGACCCACGGGGGCTGGTGGGACAACTGGTGGATCTTCTGAGAGCCTTCGATGCGCCCTCGTTGCATGCTGCTCCGAGGATTGTCAGAGGTGAAGGTCTGAACAACGTGGTCGTAATGGCAACGGCGAATGGGGCCGGGCATGAAGGAACGCTTCCTGAATGAATACTCTTTACTTTTCCATGGCAATCTGTATCACTTCGATCCTGGCCGGATTTCTCGGCGCACTGACCGGGCTGGGTGGTGGAGTCGTCATTGTCCCTGTGCTGTGCCTTCTTTTCAAGGTTAATTTGCACTACGCAATCGGAGCGTCGCTTGTTTCTGTGATTGCTACTTCGTCAGGGGCCGCTGCAGCATATGTTCGTGATGGCTACTCGAACATTCGAATTGGGATGTTCCTGGAAGTTGCTACGACGTTGGGCGCGTTACTCGGTGCTTACCTGGTCGCGAAGGTTTCTGCAGACTGGATAGGCATTGTTTTCGGGGCCGTACTCCTCTATTCCGCGTGGGCATCCCTGCGCCATGTAGAAACCGCTCTCCCCAGCAAGGAGGAGGACACACTAGCGGCACGCCTAAATCTCAGAGGAGCATACCCGGTGCGGGGCGTTAAAGTACAGTACACTGCCGACCATGTACCGGCCGGCTTCGGCATCATGTTCGTCGCAGGTACGTTGTCAGGTCTCTTGGGAATCGGTTCTGGAGCGGTAAAGGTGCTGGCGATGGATCAAGTAATGAAATTGCCCTTCAAAGTCTCAACCACAACGAGCAATTTCATGATCGGCGTAACAGCTGCAGCGAGCGCGGGAGTCTACCTGAGCCGCGGCTATATCCTTCCAGATCTGGCCATGCCCGTGATGCTTGGCGTGCTCGCCGGGTCGCTTGTCGGTTCCCGAGCGCTAATTGTCGCCAAGGTAAGAACACTGAGATGGGTATTCGCGATTGTCATCGTTGCGCTCGGCGCTGAAATGATCTTCAACGGCTTAACAGGGAGACTGTAAGTGACGCACGCAACCGATCAACGCCTTGAGGTCGCGATGGGGAAAATGCTGCGAATCGGAGTAACGGTCGCGGCAATCGTGGTGTTCGTCGGAGGAGTTATTTACCTTTGCCAGGCGGGTGGGCCTCTTCCCGACTATAGCCACTTCCATGGAGCATCTGCCGCGGGCGACCACTTTGGCCCTGTCTTTTCTGGAGCCTTCCATTTTGAAAGCAAGAGTCTCATCGAGTTTGGGATTCTGCTCTTAATTGCTACTCCAATCTGCCGTGTATTGTTCGGCGTAGTCGGGTTTTTCCTTCTGAAGGACTGGTTCTACACTGCCGTGAGCACGCTTGTACTGACCGTGCTGTTAGTAAGTTTCTTCGTGAGGAGATAGATGACATGCCGATCATTGGCGACAAAGCCGATTTGAATTTGAATGCAATCATTTACGCGACCGATTTTTCTCTCGGCGCACAGAATGCGGGCTTGTACGCCTCGCACCTAGCGGGATATTTCTCGGCCACGCTGATTGTGGCGCATGCCTTCACGCTCTCACAAGCGGCTCTGGAGGTGGAGATCGACAGGATATTGGTCAGCCAGCAGAGAAAGGACCTGAATACACTTCTGGAGAACAAAGCCACTCAGCTGGCGGGGAAATCAAGCGAGGCGAATTCGGTTTTGCTCGAAGGTGATCCGAAAGATGTTATTCCTGCGTTGGCGGAAAAGTATCAGCCCGCGATGATCGTATTAGGAACGCATGGGGGCGGTCGTTTCGAGCGGGGAATCATTGGCTCTACTGCGGAGAAGATCCTACGTTCCACACGCTGGCCATCCCTGACCGTTGGTCCTAGGGTCAGGCCCGCTTCTTCGAAAACACTTCCATTCGAAAGAGTTCTCTTTGCAACCGACTTCTCAGCAGCTGCCGCTCATGCGGCGCTCTATGCTGTCAGCATCGCCGAGGCATTCAGGACAAAACTCGACATACTCAACGTCATTCAAGAAGGTTCGGTCGCGCATCCCGATCGATTATCAAACCTCCAGAGGGACTTTTACGAGACTCTTGACAGGCTTGTGCCGGAGCTTGCGAAGGAGTTTTGCGATCCGAGAAGTTTCGTCGAAGTGGGGAAGGCGCAAGAGCGGATATTGGAACATATAAAAGAACATTCCATCGATCTGCTCGTGCTTGGAATTCGGAAGAGCTCCCATCTCAGCATTGAAACCAGAACGTCGCGGGCCTTCCAGATTATTGTCGATGCGGAATGTCCCGTTCTTACGATTCAACATTGAGCAGCGTGCTTCAAAATGGGGCGGTGGATGAAAAGAAGAAAGAAACAGCAAGGCGAGGCTTTGGAGCGGCCGCTTCATTTACCCGCTTGAGAGCTCTTTGCTTTGAAGGCTCCCTGCGCTGCTCCAGTTTCTCGAGGGCATCCTCAACGTCGTTATGAGAGACGATGGCATAGCGTTCGAAGACGCTGCGAGTCTTCCATCCGCCGATCTTCATAATGATGCCCTCTGCAATTCCGGCGCGTCGAAAATTCCGCGCTGCTGTCCGACGCAGATCATGGAAGAACAATGTCGAACCTTAGCCGGTGTTCGAAACACGTAAGTTATTGATTCGACAATCGACAGAATCGCTCAAATCGCCACAACCGACATCTTCAGGCACAATCTGGGTACAATCTGGTTCCACCACTGCCCCCACGTCAGCGCCAGACCTCGTATCGGAATCGCTTTCATTTGATCTGAATGTCCCCTGTCCCACCCTCACCCTTATTTGCCCAGCACGCGGTAGTGACGATAATCGATACGCCGTGCATTTGTGACTGTACGGAGCATGCACCGTAACACGG